>CASDWH010000029.1 GCA_949284715.1 uncultured bacterium | reverse complement strand
TAGGTCGGAACTGGACTTTATTAGGGCTTTAATTCACAAAGAATACCTAGAAACCAGCTTATTATCCAAAAAAATCAAAGAATTTTAGTAATCCAGTTAAAGTCCTATTAATTGTTGGGCTATAAGCCCAACCTACAAACTCCCCCGATTCTTTTTCTCGTATTATACAGGAAACAAAATCCGTTTTAAAGTTATTGCGCGCTTGAGCAGAATGTCTTTATCCCCTGTCAAGCAGGGTATTAACGGAATCATAGATTTTTTGAAAAGTTTGATTAGGCGCAAGCTTCGGACATCTTCGCATTGTATTTCCTTTTGTATATGAGCTTAAAACATCTGTCAGTTCCGCAAGCGGCTTAATTATATTTTTGGCAAGCGTTCTCATAAGCAGAATCCCCAAAGCCCAGGTCATAATTGCAAGGAAGGTTATAACCCACGCGGCAGCCGAGCTCAGCCTTTTTGCACTTAATGCCGCGTCTTTCATAGCAAGCCTGTTAAGACGCGAAAGTTCAATTATATTATCTACGGTAATTTCTTTATACTCAGCATTCTTAAATCCCTTTTTATAGTTCTTTTCAATTTTTTTTATAGCCTCTGCTTCGCCTTTTTCGGTAATATTTGCCTCTCCGTCTCTAAGTGCCTGTTCAAAAAGCTTTATATCTTTTTTGATAGTAAGCGCGGACATCATTTGCTCGGTTATATAAAGAGAGCGTGTATTATGTTCGTTTATTTGCTCAATAGCCGGCGCAAGTCTAAAAAACCCTCTAATCCCTGCTATAGCCAGAATTGTTGAAAAAATTAATATCAAAATAAAAGAAGAGTAAAAAGATTTTGAAAAGTTCATTATTTATTCTCCTCAATCATTTTTGCAATAGCATCCTCCGTGCATACAAGAAGAAGCTTATCTTTTGTATCCAAAATTTCGTTTGGAAAAGGTCTTGTAAGTTTGTTTCCTTTTTTGATTGCAGCGACAATAATTCCGTATTTGTTCGGAAGAGCCAGTTCTATTAAATTTTTACCTTCCATAAACGGCTGCACGTTAATTTCCAAAAGCTGAATATTTTCAGAGGTTTCATCGTTGATAATATTCTGGAAAAGAATTTTATACGCAAACTTTTTTCCGTACTCCGCATCCGGATTGATAACGTTCTTTGCGCCGACTGCCTTAAGAATTCTCTCGTGAATTTTATCAGTCGCCCGTGCAATAATATTTTCACACCCCATTTGTTTCAGAATGGCAGTAGTTAAAATAGAAGGTTCTCTTGCTCCGATTGCACAAATAACAACATCTCTCTCCTTCGGACAAAGCCTTGCCATAGCAGTTTCGTCAGTCGCATCAAGACAAATTGCATCGTCTAAAAAACTGGCAGCTTCTTCTACAAGTTCCTTATCAGAATCAGCCGCAATAACTTCTGCCCCTTTTTCGGATAAAGTTCTTGCAAGCGACATTCCAAATTGTCCCAAACCTATTATTAACACTTGTGTAGACATTATTTTATCTCCTATGTTAGTGAAATTTTTGCATCAGGATAACCGATTCGTGAATCCGTTATTCTTGTATTCAAATAGCAAACAAGTGTTGCAGGAGCTACCCTTCCCAGAAACATCGTTGCTATTATAATAATTTTTCCGACACCGTCAAGAGCGGTTGTTGCGCCCATTGTAAGCCCTACGGTACCCAGCGCGGATACCGCTTCAAAAATAAGTTTCAGAGGATTTGCGCTCTGGGTAGTCAAAAGCATAAGTATTGAAATACCAAGTATAAAAAAGTATGCTGCAGTAAGTGTAACGGCTTTTTGTATTGTATCAATCCTTATTGCCCTGTTTCTTATGATATTATCCTTTCCTCTTATCGTATTCCAGAAGGTCAGGAAAAATATTCCGACAGTTGTGGTCTTAAGCCCGCCCGCCGTACTTCCGGGAGAGCCGCCCGCAATCATCAGCCCGACCATAAGAAGAAATGTTCTCATATTGATATTACTTAAATCTACGGAATTAAATCCTGCTGTCCTTGCAGTTACTGATTGAAACCACGCATTATTTATTTTATCCGCAATGGTCATTCCGCTCAAAACACCGTTGTATTCGGATATAAAGAAGAAAAGGGTTCCGAAAAACAACAGGGCGCATGTTACAGTAAGAACAATTACCGAAACCGGCGGAAGCTTCTTTCTCTTAAACAAATTCATCAATGTAACGCAAATTGCCGGAGAGATTCCGCCTAAAATTATCAGAAATGATATTGTATAAGTTATAATTGGATAATGATTATAACTTACAAGATTATCCCCCGTAAAAAAGAATCCTGCATTACAAAAAGCAGAAACTGCAGAAAAGATTCCGTACTTTAGCCCTGTTAGAACGTTATGTTCAATAAAAGAAAATGCGCCCGTCAGAATAACCGCTCCGATTAGTTCCACAAGGAAAGTATATTTAAAAATCAAAATAAGCGAGTTTTTAATATCCTCCTTGCTTTCCGCCTCAAAAATATACCGCGCGCTTCTCTCGTGCGTAAGCGACATTCTTTTGCCCAGAAGAATAAATACAATCGAGCTTATACTCATTATACCGAGTCCGCCTACCTGAATAAGCAGCATAACAATGAACTGCCCTAAGCCCGTAAATTTACTCCCGAAATCCACTACAGAAAGTCCGGTTACGCATACTGCACTCACGGCAGTAAAAAGAGCATCAATAAAGTTCACCCCATGAGGCGATGAAAAGGGAAGATATAATAAAATCCCGCCTGCCAGACACAATAAAAAGAAGGTTACAGGTAAAATTCTTTCAGGATATTTCAGGATAAAGTCAAACTGTTCGTTTGATTTATTCAAAAAAAGTATTTTATTTCTTTCGCCCACAACAATTCCTCTTTAAGAAAAGTATAACATAAAATGAAAGATTACAAATATTGAGCCTGTTTTATTGTAATTTAACGACCGGTTTTATTTGTACGGATACTTTGATTATTTTGGCTTAGGTCGCTCTGCGAGGGCGTTTTCAGGTCGGAAAATTACGATAACCCGCAAAAATCAAACTGCCGAAATGGACTTTTTTCGGACTGTATGGATAGTTTGATTTTTTCTTAAAAAGCTAGCGTTTAGACCGTTTTTAAGGTGTACGGATAGTTTGATTATTTTGGTATAGTCCAGTTGTGCAAGGTGTAAAGAAACAGGGCAGTGCAGAAAAGAGGAACCTGCCTTAAAGTCGCTGTTGGTAAATAATTTTAAATAAATTTAGGGTTTCAGAAAAGTCCAAAATGTCTAATTACTGTCCTTTATATGTCTAAAAATACCGAAAAAATTTAATTGATATTCCCCAAAGGGTTATTTCCGTAAGAGAACAGATAAGGAAAGTGATAAGACATTAGCTATAAAAAATTAACAGAAGTTCCAGAAAAAAATTTTTCTGTTCATAAACGGAACTTTAACGGAACTTTTTGCGGAACTAATTATGATTTTTTTGTGTATAATATATTTGTGGAAATAAAAGATATAATAAAATGTGAGAATGATAATATATTACCTATTCAATCAAAAATGATTGCGAATTTATTATTGTCGGGCTCTCCTTATCAAATATATCAGTACAAAGATGTATCAAATGATATCTATAATAAGTATAATGCTTATATTCGCTATCACATGCGTTTTTGATAAAAATATAAATATTAAAAATAATGTTGCCCCGAAAGATGTAGGATACTATGCTGGAGAGCTTTCTTGGCTTTGTGTAAAACTAGAACTTCCGTTGATTTCTGTAAAAATCAATTCTGAAAACGATATGCCAAATAAAGGATTTTTTGGTTTTCCTCAGTGTCAAGAAATGCAAAAACAAGGAATGCTAAATAAAGATATTGTAAAACAAATAAAATCTGAAGTTACAGAAGCTCTTGAAGATGGATTATATGACAAATTAATTGATTATTTAAATGGCGTATCAAGCACCGATGGTATGATTGAGCAAAATTCAAAATTGGTTAATATATCTAAAGATGATAGTAATGCTACATTAAAATCAAGTGCAAAATAAATTAATTATTTGCCAACAGATTTTTTATAATGCATTGTTTCCTTACGTTATCTTCCATAAAAGGAAAAGCTTTTTTGAACAACTCATTCAAATCATTTTCATTCAAATTTAAAGTATACTCAAATTTATTTCTTGATTTTGCAATTTGAGCAGCCGTTGTAAACATATTCAATAATTCTAAAGCATCCTTATCATTCATTAACTTTTATTTCATCCTTTGCAATTTTGTATATGCTATAAAATAATTCTTGTTTCTCTTTATTAATTATATCATATGTGTCTTTTGCTCCAAAAGACACAACTACCGGTGCATAATCATAGCCATTATAACAATGTCCAATCATCTGCTTGAAAACGATATTCATCCCAAAATTTAACTATGCTTTTGTAATATCTGCGAATAATATCTTCTTCCGGAACATCATGCCCGCCATTTTTAACACGCGTTTTTACCCTTTTAATACATGTTGTACAACTTTGTAAGAAAGAATAAACTAAAATAATTTTGTAATTTTGACTTTTAGCCTTATCTATTATTCTTGTAATATTATTACCTGAAAGAGTTGATTCTACAGCGAATGACAGATCATCTTTAAAAATATTGTGCTAAACGTTTAAAATATTCTTTGCCCGCAGATATAGGAACGCTATTAATTGCATTTGGTGCAATTTCTTTCGCTATTTCATCAGCATTAAGAAATACCAAATTCTTTTCTTTCAAAAGAACTTCCGCAAGAGTACTTTTACCACTGCCATTTGCACCTGCTATTATATATAATACTTTATCTTTATAATGCATAATATGATTTTATCATGGAATAAATCTTTAGGTTATTAATATTAGCAATTTTTTCATACAATATTTTGGTAAAAAGTTCCAATGTTGTACAGTCAGCGGAGTTTTTTAGTATCAAAATAAAAGCAGGGCAAGCCCTGCTTTTATTTTGACAAAAGTTTCTATAGCTAGATGAGAACCACAAGGCAGAGCCTTGTCTGGTTCGAGCGCGAGGCGGCAGAGGGCGAAGGTTTGCCTGCAACAATGCCAAAGCTATTTCACAGGCAACCGTAGTCCCGCTTAACGCCGCCGAGCAAGACAGTCCGGCCTGGGAAGTTTTTACTTATTTAGAGAAAAGTTAAACACTCAATAACAAAACATTTTATAAGCTATTATATTGCTTTATGATTTCATTCCACTTTTCTTTATGAACCGGTTTTAATTCCGTATCCTGTTCTATCAATTGTGAGTATGCAGATATAAATCCGTCTAAAGAAGAAATCAAGCGCAAATAATACCTTAAGCTTGACATAACACCATTAATTATCAATTGGCAGCCGTGTTCATCCCTTAATTTTTCAATAATTTTATTAATTATCTCTTTATCCTCATCTTTGATTTGCATAGTAGAAAGTATATAATATCGGATGGGATTATATTTTATAATTTTTTCCTTAGCAACTCTTACAATATTACAATCAACTTCTCTTTCAAATTTAATTTCCAGTGATTCTTGCAAAATCCCCTTATTTGAATATATTTCAATATCACCGGAACTTTTAGAAGTAGCATCACAGGTGGTATGAAAACCCAATTCTTTTAATTTACAATTTTGATATCGTTTTATATCGGCTATCAATGATTGGTAAATTGCATAAAAAGCGATTACCGGCAGCTTGGCGCCATTTGAATCATGGTAATTACAAAAGAAATGTTTTGACAGCATATCAATAATTTCGGATATTTGTAATTTATCAGGGTTAGATAATTTTATAATTTCAATTTTATTTTTCTTTTTTTCTTTTACCAATAAATATAAAAGGTATAAAACAATATCTTCTGCAATTTGGGGATTATTCTGTATTATATCGACTAAGAACAAAAATGCCTGTTTAACTTTAATATCCCGGATTTTACCTTGAAAATCCAAAGTAAACGGGAACGGTTGTTCTAACGAACGGGTAAGCCATCCGCTTTCGTTCATCGAAGGCAAGCCGAATTCTTTTAATGTTGGTGTTATAAATTTTGTATCAATAGTCCTGCCGGAAAAGCCATTAGGCATATGGCTCTGATGATATCTAATATCCTGAGCTGGATTAATCAATTTATAGATTGCTAAAGTAATCAATACTGTATATACAGCTTTTTGAGAAATTGCTTTTTTAGCAATAATTTCAACCGATTGTTTTATTTTGTTATCAAACTTAAAATCAGGATACTTGAGCAAACAAGCTTTGTTGAAAAGTTCTAGTAGTTTTTCTCTGCAATTCATTAGATTTATCCTTATCTAAAAGCCCCTGTTTATGTATTTGTCTTGCTATTTCCTGTATTAGCGGAACACAAACAGAATTTCCAATTTGTTTATAGGCTTCACCTATAATCTCAGATTTTTTAAAATCGGCAGGGAACCCCATTAACTTATAGCATTCATTAATCGTCAGTTTTCTAACTTCATCAATTTCGGGCAAATAAATAAAGAAACGTCCTGAGGTTTCCTGGGATGGAATAGTAGGATGAATCCCTTCGACAGAATAAATTCTGTTAGGCTGCCTGTGAACCCTGGACAAATGTTCGGTATTAGGTCTAATACCTTTTTTCCATATGCCTTTATTTCTGTAACCGACAAATAACAATCCTGAATCTTGCTGCCTGACACCATCTAACAAGGTGTATTCATCTTTTGATAGATACTTAATATTTTCAGTTCTATCATCCAAAATATCTTTTATTTTAGAGCAGGTATGATTATATTGTAGTTTATTAAAATCAAATTTTTTATATTTAGAAGCTACGATAATAATACGCTCCCTATTTTGGGGGACACCAAAATCTTTTGCATTAAGAATCTTATATTCTACCCAATAGCCCAAATCTTCTAAACTTTCAATTATTACCTTAAATGTATTTCCATTATCGTGATGAATCAAATGTTTAACATTTTCTAATACTACAACCTTAGGTTGTTTTTCTTTGATAATATTACATATATTGAAAAACAAAGTTCCTCTTGTATCTTCAAAACCTCTTCTTTTACCGCATATACTAAACGGCTGACAAGGGAACCCGCCTGTTAAAATATCAAAATCAGGGATATCCTTAGGATTAATTGTGGTTATATCACCGTAAGGCAGCTCATTGTAGTTATCAAAATAAACCTTCTGGCAGTGTTTATTAATCTCTGAAGAGAAAACACATTTAAATCCTTCGTTATTAAAAGCTATACGGAATCCGCCAATACCGGCAAATAGATCTACAAAAGTGCCTTGATAGATATTTGCTTTATCTTCCATCCCTACATCCCTTACTCTTTTACATTTTAATGTAAAAACAATCAATCATCAATATAATTAATTTTTATTAACTTTATATATTAGCTTAGCAGTTTGATTAACAACTTGCGGTAGCAACTTTTATTTGTTTTCTGATTGATTTAACTGCTTTTTTAAGAGCCAATCTATAGCCGGTAAAGAGTACTATTGCTGCAAATATCCAGGCAAGCGGTGTTGCAAGACAAACGCCCAGATACCCCATATACGTACAAAGGATGAACGCAGCGGCCGTTCTGGCAACAAGCTCTGCAAGTCCGGATATAAGCGGAGCTTTTACTTTCCCCATTCCTTGTAAAACATTTCTGAACAGAATAAGGCTTCCAAGGAATACGTAAAAAATAACAATGATATGCAGATATTGCATAGCAAGCGATACAACCTGAGTGTCCGGTTTATCCAGGAATAAGCCAACAAGAGTTTTTCCTAATCCAATAATCAAAACAGCGGCAATAACAGACATCACAACAACAAGCAGCATAGAAGCTTTTGCGCCTTCTTTTATTCTTTTTAATTTTCCTGCCCCGAAGTTTTGAGCTGTAAATGTTGCTGCGGTTGCACCGAGGGTAATTAAACTTTGAGAGAATAACTGATCTATTCTTACTGCGGTGGTGAAGGCCGCAATCGCAGTTGAGCCAAGAGTATTAAGTGCAAATTGAACGGCTATAATACCTATTGTAAGTACAGACATCTGAATCCCCATCGGGAAAGCGATTTTTAAATGCTCCATTGCAAAATCTTTATCAAATTTCCAATCCGATTTTTTTAACTTCAGGAGCGGAAATTTTTTAAACATATAAAAAGCACAAAGGACTCCTGAAACGCCTTGTGATAGAACCGTTGCAACAGCAGCGCCTGCCACTCCCCAGTGTAGGCTTAGAATAAAGTATAAATCAAGTACTATATTTAATATTGAAGCTATAATCAGAAAATACAGCGGTGTTTTGCTGTCACCAAGCGCCCTTATTACGTTTGACAAAAGGTTATAGAATAAAATAGTTCCCAGACCAAGATAGCTGATAAACATATAAATATAAGCTTCATTATATATATCGGCCGGTGTCTGCATAACTTTAAGAACAGGCTCTGTCAAAGGCACAGTTATGGCAGTAAACAGAAAAGTTGTAAGAATACAGAGTATTATTGATGTAGTGAACGATCTTCTTACACCTTCATAATCCTTGGCTCCGAAACGCTGTGCAGTTATAATAGTTAACCCCTGAGTATATGCAAATAAAAAACCGATAATAAAAAATATCATAGGCCCGGTTGCGCCGACGCCGGCAAGCGCCTTTAAGCCTAAAGTTCTGCCGACAATTAATGTATCAAAAAAGCTGTATAGCTGCTGGAATACATTTCCAAACAAAAGCGGAACAGTAAATAAAATAATTTCTTTCAGCGGTTTTCCTCTGGTTAAATCACGTTCAGCCATATACTTTATTCTCTCCGTTTACATGATAGAACGCGCCGGTTATATTGTCTACACAAAATTATTAATTTTATATTGACCAAAGGATTAATATAAAATTCAACCTTATGATTGATGTATACGGGCATGTAATAATGATATTCTAACATCAGGGAGAGAGAGATGAAGAAATCGTTTTTAATAGTGAGTATGTTTTTGTGTACACTTGCGGCTTTTGCCGATGAGAATGTTTTGCAAACGATACAAATAGAACCTATTAGAGATACATACAACATCGTTTTGATTTCAGATAAAGCTGTCGATGTAAAAAAAGATATTGAAGAGGATGGAACTATACTGCTTTCAATGAAAGGTATCAGAGCCTCTGAAATGCTTAACACAGTATATAATGGCACAGCCGATATAGACAGTGTAATAGTAACGCCTAAAAACAATAATGAAATTGAAATAAGAGTGAAAGGCGATAACGTAGAACACGCAACAGTAACATTTGATTCTCTGACTCCGCCGATTGCGGCAAAGCCGGTTTCTAAAAAGGAAATCATTCTCAATAAACCGATGAAATCATATGAACCGGTATTTAGCACTGATGAAGAGGAAGAAATTATCTCAACCTCTTTCCCGCCGCTTGGGCAGAAAATAGTTAATGTATTCAAAAGTATATATGGCAACAAAACTAACCGCAGTATTATTAATTTAGGTCTTTTAGGACTGTTACTGTTTGCCGCAATACGATTATTCAGAGTAAGAGAAACAGAAGAAATGAAAGTTGGTCTTGCACAAAGTCTTGCAGAACGTGAAATTAATCTTTACAAACCGATGCAGACACCTGTTGCAAACAATTTTACATCTGCTGCTGAAAAACCATACACAACAGTAAATTACGGACTCAATGCCTACAGAAATGTAAATAAAAATCCGTATGAACTTCAACGTAATAAAAGCCTTCCGGGAAACAGCATGAATAAAAATATAACAGCAGGTATGGATAAAACAGGGCATCGTATAACTCCGGCAATTAACAAAACAGTTTCCCAAAATATTAAAACAACAGGGACTGCAACAATAGAACCTGAGAGCGCTAAGCCGTCATTAAGAATGACAAACCAGCACCCTAACATTGATAATGTTAAATTCCTTGAAACTATGAGTGCTATCTACGAAAAAAGCGGCAGACACGATCTGGCACAAGGGATTAAAGCAAATTTATCAAAGGTTAAATAAGTTTAAAAACAGGTTTTGAACCTGTTTTTTTAAAGTAATTGAAAGGATTTTTTAATGGATTTCATAAGAGTAGTTTCCGAACCGGCAGTAATTATAATATTGGCAGTTTTTCTTGTCCTTTTAATTTATACAGTTGTGAAATATTTGTATATTTCCAGCAACCTCACCAAACTTATTTCAAAATTTTCGGAATACAAGAAACAAGAACTCTTATACAGGTTCAAAGAACTGGATGAATATTTTCAAAATGATAATTTTACTAACAATATTTGGAACGAATTCAAAAAAATTGTTATTTTCCCTGAAAAAATTTACATCAATTCCGATTCTGAATCCAGAGTAGAAACAATTTCTGATATCAATAACTCAATTTATATAACCTGTGATTCTTCTTATTTTTTCAATGAAGAATCCTTAATTACATCAAAAATCAATTACAGGTTAATACAAATTTTTCCGACAATATTAACAGGCTTAGGGCCGTTTTTTACGTTCCTGAAAATAACCTACGCATTTTCAGCACTTGATTTTTCTGATACCGAAAATATGGCTTCTTCTATGAATAACCTTATTTTTAATATCCAGCTAGCCGCAATTTGTTCTGTACTTGCAGTTGGATGTTCATTGTTCTTTATGGCTTTAGAAAAAGTTATGTATAATGTTCTGTGCCGCTCAAAAGTATTACAAATACAAACACAGCTCGGCAGTTTATTTGACGTCGGTACATCAGAGCGTTTTTTACTGGATTTATTAAAAGAAGCAAAAAACAAATCCGGAAGCGAAACCCTTATTGCAAATACCTTACCCGAAGCCATGGGGAAGGTTTTAAGCCAGAACATCACTGAAGGAGTTCTTCCTTATTTAGAAAATATTGTTTATAGCCTAAACAAACTGCACGAAGCAGTCGCAGGCAAAAATAAAGGCAGTACTGATATTATTGACAAGTTATTTTAAGGTGATGCTCTATGATGAGATTTAGGCCAAGAAGCGGAAACCAGAATGAAGAAAATATATTTTGGATAACAATGACAGACCTTATGCTCGGGTTGGTTCTTGTATTTATGATACTGTTTTTTTACTCCTCTACGTCCAACTATTTTGAAAAAGTGCGGGAACAAGCAGTTGCCGGCAATATTAACGAAGAACTGGCAGAAAGATTACAGGAACAAAATATTGATGCCTCCGTAGATTTATTTACCGGGGTTGTAAAAATTTCTGACTTGGAATTATTTGATGTTAACAGTTGGGAGCTTTCTGAAAACGGTAAAAAATATTTAGATAAATTTATTCCGGTATATATAGATACAATCCTCGCAAATAAGGAATACAAAGACAAAATAACCGGTATTATTATACAGGGGCATACTGATTCCCAGACATTTGCAGGATTAAACAGCGAAGAAGCTCAATATATGAAAAATATGGAATTGAGCCTTAAACGTGCATATTCTGTTGCCGCTTATATTCCAAATACAGATTATGATAAAAAATATTTTAAAGATTTAGAAAAAATTCTGTTTGTAGAGGGCTGCAGCTATAATAATCCTGTCCTTGATGAAAATGGTAAAGAAAACTACGATAAAAGCCGCCGCGTAGAATTAAAACTTGTTACCAGAGCCGAGGCATCTAATGGCATTTTAAATACTCTTGACGGATTAAAAAATAATTAGACTGCACTTATAAGAGATATAACCTCTTTTGACGGGAGTCCGATTACATTATCAAATTCACCGTCTACCGATTTAACAAAGCCGTTCGGAAGTTCTTGTATTCCGTATGAACCGGCTTTATCCAGCGGATTAAATTTTTCAATATAATCATTAATCATATCATCAGATAATTGATAAAAAGTAACGTAGGTAATCACATGTGTCTTAAAAACTCTGCCGTTTGAATTATCAATGAGGCAGACCCCGGTTACAACATAATGTGTATCATCAGATAATTCTTTAAGCATATTATATGCCTCGGTTTTATTTTTAGGCTTGCCCAAAACGTGATTTTTATGTACAACAACAGTATCTGCGCCCAGAATAATTGAATCTTTATCACATCTTAAGGCAGTATCTTCAGCCTTTTTAAAAGCCAGTTCGGATATCATATCCGGCTTAAATTCTCCCTGGGGCAGTTTTTCATCATAATATGAAGGAAGAACCGTAAATTCAAATCCTGCTTTTTCCAGAATTTGCTTTCTTCTTGGTGATTTTGATGCAAGTACCAGTTTTTTCATCATAAAACGATTTTACAACAAACTGATGATTATAGTAAAATAAGACATAATAAATCAAGGAGAAAAAGATGAAATGCGGTTTTGTAACGATTGTCGGACGCCCTAATGTCGGCAAGTCTACATTGTTAAATCAAATACTCGGACAAAAGATTGTTATAACTACAGATAAAGCACAAACAACAAGAAAACGCATAAAAGGAATTTATACAGACGAGAGAGGGCAAATAATTTTTGTTGATACCCCCGGAGTACACAGACCTCTCAATAAACTTGGAGAATATCTTTTGGATGAAACAAAAGTAGCTGTTCCTGATGCTGATTTAATCTTATTTTTAGTTGACGCCTCCGAGCCTGCCGGCAAAGGTGATAAATGGATTGCAGAGAACCTGCTTAAAAACACAGGTGCAAATATTATTCTAATCATGAACAAAATTGACAAAGTTAAAACACAACAAAAACTTGAAGAAAATCTGATGTCTTACAAACTTTTGTTTGACAAAAATATTCAGATACTGAGAGTTTCCGCAAAGACAGGCAAAAATAAAAAAGATTTATTAACAAATATATTCAGAGCATTGCCCAAAGGAGAGAAACTGTATCCGGATGATATAGTAACAGAAGAAAATATGCGCAGCGTTGCAGAAGAAATTGTAAGAGAAAAAATTTTACTGCATACAAAAGACGAAATCCCTCATTCCGTAGCAATAAAAATTTCTAAATATGAAGAAAAAGAAGACATAGACAGAATATATGCAGACATTTACTGCGAAACAAAGAGCCAGAAAATAATTTTGATTGGAAAAAACGGAATGATGTTAAAAACTATTGGCACAGAAGCCAGAAAAGAACTTGAAGAAATCACTGAAAAAAAAGTTTATCTTGAGCTGACCGTTAAAGTAGAAAAGGACTGGAGAAAAAATGACAGACTCTTAAAAGAGTTCGGCTACTCACAGGAGTAATGAATTTTTCTTTACAATATGGATTAAATAAGGTTTAATTAAGATATGAAGAAGAGAGTATTAGTAATAACAGCAATAATTATTGCAATTATCTTAACCTGCGGCTTTTATATCTGGGATGGATATGAAAGCAAACAGCTTGAAATGCCGGACTCATATCAAGCGATTATGAATAGAGGCTACTTAATTGTTGGTGTAAAAACAGATACAAAGCCTTTCGGATTTAAAGATAAAGACGGCAAATTAACCGGACTTGATATTGACATTGCAAAAGCCATTGCAAAATTTTTATTCAGAAATGAAAACAGGCTTAAACTGGTTAGCGTAACGCCTTCTGACAGACTTATAAAGCTTACGACAGGAGAGGTTGATATAGTCATTGCAACAATGACTGTTACTCCGCAAAGACTTGATTTAATTGATTTTTCACACTCCTATTTTATTGCGGGACAGACAATACTCGTTCCACAAAACAGTAAAATCACTTCAATTGCAGATTTAGCGGGCAAGGAGGCAGGTGTAATTTTTGGCACAACCGCCGAAAAGAATTTAAGAACTCTTGTTCCCACAGCCAGAGTCCTTGGCTATAAAACCTATGATGAAGCATACAAAGCTCTTAAAGAAGGGACAATAAAAGCAATTACTTCCGACGACACTATTTTGAGAAATTATGCCCTGAATGATAAATCGGTTAAAATAATAAACAAACGTTATTCTAAAGAACCTTATGCTGTTGGTGTACGAAAAGGTAAAGAAAATAAAATTCTGCTTGAAAAAGTTAATTTTGTAATAAAAACTTTAATTATGAACAATTCCATCAACAGACTATACGCAAAATGGGGATTAAAATAATTTACCCACACATTTTTATTGAAAATTATTTGTTATGGTATAAATGTATTCAAGAATAATTGTAAAATAATCAAGACCGGAAAGCCCGTTAATAATAATATCACAATCCTTTTTTATTGGTTTTATATATTTATCGCCGGCATCAACAATATATTTCCAGTGTTTTTTTGCATTTTCCATATCCTGATTCCGTTCATTAACGGCACGCGCAAGGAACCAGCCTTTACGAACTTCATCGTCAGTTTCTACGTAGATTTTTGCATCAAAAAGTTCCGTATTATCAATAAACATTGATGCCATACCTTCAACAACTACAACCTTATTAGATTTAACAAGGCGGGCATTTGGAACCGATACCCCTGTTCCGTTAGGCAGGTACTCAGGACTGTATATATCTTCGCCGGAAGAAATTTTCTCTAAATCCTGCTGCAATAGTTCAAGCTGGAAATTATCCGGCGAGTCAACATCAAACCCGTTATCTCTAAGATTGTCAAAGGTTACATACTGTTTAATTAACCCGGAGATATCATTAAAATAGTTATCTGTCGTAAATATAGAAACAGGCATATTAAGTTTAATCGCTACCTCCTGTATACGCCTACAAATAGTTGACTTACCCGAAGCGGATTCACCTGTTATAGATATTAAAATTCTTTTTCGAGGATTGTTCACCAGTCTTTTAGAAAATCTCTGTATAAAATCATTTTTAACTTCTGCAAAAATCGGCACCGCAGCTTTTTTATCAAAGGCAAGCACCTGCTTAAATTTTGATTGCAGATAGTACGCTAATAATTCTCTGCCTGTACGCTGGTTAAAGTCGGGCTTGTAAAGCTTATCATGAGAATGGATTTCTTTATCTATTAAATCAGAAATGCCGTCTATTTTATTTTTATCATCTATATTCATACTTGTATTCTATTATTATCCGGTAAAAATTTTTCAGGTCAAATTATATTTTTACAGGCTCCTGATTAAGGAGTTCTATTGCTTTAAGTAATTTAACCCTGAGGTCATAAGACTGTGATTCAAAGCCTTCTATCCGGGTAAACTCTTTATCCACAATATCATAAATTTGTTTTATAAGATCAATTGTAGTTGTAATCTGCCTGAATAATAAACCTTCATATTGAATATTACTAAACGGGTCAAGATTATACATATAAGACCAATTATTAACGGAATTGGCACCGGGTGCCGAGTTTAACTCCGCAAACCGGTAAATATTCTGTGCAATATCTGTATCAATTTCTACTTCTTCACCAGTTGCCTTTGTATATACTTTTAAATATTCTTTTAAATTTTGAACCTCTGATTTTAGCATTTCATCACGCAAAACAAGCGAAGCACGGTTTGTATCATCTCTATCAGAAGTTACAACCTCCATATTTGCTAGAAGTCCGATAAATCCGGCCAGTTGGACTGGCGACATATCAAGCAGAGTATCATTACTCAAAAACTCTATAACCGGAATTTGTACATATCCGTTTAAGTGTTTTAAAAATTCACCTTTTGTTGTCAGGTTATTATTTTTATCAATGAACATTAATTCTTGTAATACATTCTTTCTTTGTTGAATCTGACTCAAAAGATAATTTTGTTTTTGTATTTTTGCTGTTTCATCTGTATCATAAACATTTAGAGATTTTGACATTATTTCTTTAAGCTTTTCATCATCATTACTGAGTGAATAGTAACTTGCAAGAAACGAGTAATCCGGGATAAAATAACTTTTTAAATCATTTGAGCCGGCAGAGATAAGGCTTCTTATAACATTTTTTTGTTTAGGGTTACAGCTTAGAGCATAACAGTATCCTATTTTATCTATTCCGCGCCTTCCGGCACGGCCTGCCATCTGATGGAAATCATTAGGCGTAAGCGCACGCATGCCATCCTCGTCATCCGGATGATCTGAAGGTTTTCTTATAGTGCTTATTACTGTTGTTCTGGCAGGCATATTTATACCGGCAGAGAGGGTTTCTGTTGCTATGACAACTTTTACAAGTTTCTTTTGGAACAGTTCTTCAATCAATTCTTTTTGTGTTGGCAAAAGTCCAGCATTATGAATAGCATAACCACGGTACAACGCTGTACGGTTAAGACTTTCACCCAGATACTTTCCGGAGGATTCGTAATCTTTTATAATATTATATATTCTAGAAATTTCTTCCTCAGAATTTAAACATTCACATTTCGTATTCAACTCATCCAGAATTCTGTCACTGTGTTTTTTGCTAAAAATAAATAATATTGCAGGCAGTTTATCTTCTTCGCACAAATCATCTATAAGCTTGCTGTAAGCTGATTTCGACGGTCTTGCGGAAATAGATTGAAGCTGTCTTTCCTGTTCTTTTTTTGCAGCTCTCTTTTCAGACTTTGAACTGCCCGCAGGTACCCGTCTTGCTCTCGATTCGGCTCTTGATATAAGAAATTCTAGAGGTACATGCCGGTTTTCTTTTGGAACATCAATCAATACAGTACTATTTAATGCTGCATTACCTTTTATACTCTCATCTATACTATCATTGTTTTTACTAAATGTTATGTATTTACTGCCATTCTCTTTAATACTTGCCATCCAATCCGTTATATGCCTGTTATTGCCGATAGTTGCAGATAACGAAAGCATCTGGATATCTTTAGGGGTAAACATTATTGCCTGCTCCCAAACCCCGCCGCGGTCAATGTCGCCAAGATAATGAAGTTCATCAAAAATAACAGTTTTCACACCTTTCAATCCCTCAGAAGGTCTGCCCTCCATATAATCGCCAAATACCATGTTACGGTAGATTTCTGTTGTCATAATAACAATCGGAGCGTTTGTATTAATCTTTGTATCGCCTGTCATTATTCCTACATTCTCATCACCGTATATTTTTTGGAAAGACTTAAACTTTTCATTTGACAAAGCTTTTAACGGTGTTGTATATAAAGTTCTTCCGTTCTGTGCCAGATTCTTATTTATTGCAAAATGTGCAATAGCAGTTTTTCCGGTTCCAGTAGGTGCCGTTACCAGAACATCATTGCCTTTTAAAAGATTAATCCCCGATGCTTTCTGAAAAATATCAGGAGTAAAAGCCTCTCCATTTTCATTTTTCCCGAGTTTAAACCAGTCATTATTAACAGTTTGTGAAAATGTCACCGGTACAACAGAAACAGCCGCAGTACCCGCTGTCAAATACGGCAGCACATCGCGTGTAACACTTTTAGCTTTCTGGGGCTTGCTGACTCCGGGTTTTAATGCTTTTCTCAATGCTTTTTTAGCCGCCCCGGACAGCTTTTGGGAACCAAATCCCGTTTCATTTGTTGTTATTTTCTGTATGAACATATCTTATTAAAACCCGTAATATTTTTTTTTGCTATATAAACGAAAAAATCTTTACAAATATTAATCAAATATGTTACCATGTACTTAACTAACAGGATGTAAGGAGAAACAAATGGCAAGATTAGTAAGACCAACCTGGGCAATCAGATGCGTACAGTCAGGATGCAAAACATTATTTGAAGTTGCACAACTTGAAGAAGGCAAGCAGCAGGAAGTAGTTTGCCCGAACTGCGGCGAACACTATGTTTATCCTATCTACGATAACGATGAAAACCAAGAAAACCGCTAATGTTTTTTAATGGTACAGAAAAGCGTTATAACCAGTACAGTGCCTATTTAAAACAAAAATTTGGTGCAAAAGTCTATAAAATTACGCTTGATGCAGGCTTTTCCTGTCCTAATCGTGATGGTATACTTTCTAACTACGGGTGCATTTTTTGTGATGACGGCGGAAGCTTTTCTCAGGCCCACTCTAACCGGATAACCATTGAAGAACAAATCCTGACAGGCATTGAAACCCTTTCAAAGAGATTTAAAGCTGAAAAATTTCTATCATACTTTCAAGCTTTCACCAATACCTATAAGCCTGTTACAGAATTAGAAAAAATTTATAATTCAGCACTCCAACATCCTGATATTGTAGGGATTTCCATCGGCACCCGCCCAGATTGCGTTGATGATGAAAAGTTAAAGCTTATTTCGGGTTATACAAAAGACTACTATACCTGGATTGAGTACGGGCTGCAAAGTGTCCACGATAAAACTCTAAAATGGATTAACCGCGGACACGATTATGATTGTTTTTTAAAAGCGTACGAAAAAACTAAAAACTACGGGATAAATATATGCCTGCACCTGATTCTCGGACTTAATGAAACTTATGAAGAAATGATTGAAACGGCTGAAAAAGTCGCAAAACTGGAGCCTGAAGGTGTAAAAATTCATATGCTCTGCGCTCTTGAAGGAACTAAAATTGCTGATTTATATAATAAAGGGGAATTAAATTTCATGTCAGAAGATGAATATATTAACCTTTGCTGCGATTATTTAGAACTTCTGCCGCCGCAGACTACTATCCACAGACTTGCAGGAAACGGGCTAAAAAAGAACCTTGTTGCGCCCAAATGGCTCGGGAAAAAGCTTGATGCGCTTAATAAAATTGACCGAGAACTGGAGTGCCGAAATAGCTGGCAAGGTTGCAAGTTTTAACTTTTGTAAATTTTACGGACTATACTGGCAAAAAAAAAATTTATGGGTTTTGTAACTGATATAATAATTTGGAAAAATAATTAGTATGCCTATAGGAATAATGGATAAAGTTGGTAACGCCGTTACCACTCTTACAAAGCCCGACAATCTTGCACCGATTATTGCACAGGAAACACTGTGTATATCCGGCCGCACACGTATGGCATACAAGCGCGGCGGTACCCAGGAAGCCAGAGAAAGAGTTATTGAAGAGGTTTCCGGCACTGTCACATGGCTTGGCGGCGTTAAATTTTTGAATTATATAGGGGACAAAATTATAGGTTTTATTCTGAAAAATAAAGGAGTAAGCTTTGATGTCGGTTCTGACATTATGCGCCGCCCGTTTGATAATTTTATGAGAAATAAAGAAAATTACCCGAAAGGTTTTTCTGCTAATAAAATTTCTGTTATAAAAGGTATAAAAGTTATATCGGCAATCGTTCTTGCAGATTTATTTATAGGATTTGCCGTTCCTAAATTTAATCAGGCATTGTCAAGAGCAATAAACAAGAAAAACGCGCAAAAGCAGGAACAAATTAAGCAGCTTTCTGAAGAAAAGCCCGTACAGGATATCTCTCCTACATTTAAAGGTATAGCCGGACTAAATACATTTACCAATTTTATTGAAAATACTAATATTGGTAAACTCTTAGGAACTGATATAGGAATATCAGGCGGAAGAGGGTTAAACGCAAGAAGAAAAGAAGAAACTCTGGATATTCTGATAAGAGATGTCGGCTCATTATATTTTTACTACTGGGCAAGAGATGATGCCGCCAAAGTTATGAACCTGATTACTACTGGCGGCAAAACCTCCAGGCGGCTGGATCCCAAGTCGGTAAACTGTATTACTAAATATCTCAATGATTTTATTGCTGCAAATGGAGGCAGCATGTCTGTTGAAGATTTTAGAAAATCAATGTTTGGAGCCGGCACTAAAGAGATTCCTGTACTTAACTTTGAGAAAGAACCCCCTTCTAAATTCTCTAAATTTATCTCAAAACTGGGAATAAAGCCGAATGCTCCAACAGAAGCCATAGAACTTGACAAATTCCTTGCATCGCTTACACCAGCCGAACAAGAAAAATACGGAGAAACGGCGCGCAGAATGTCTGAACTACAGCCCAAACGCGCCGGAATAAGTATTTTAAGCAAAAACCAAATTGCCGACATCCTTAAAGGCGGAGAACTTAATTCGCCAAAGCTTCTGCACGTAATATTTGATGATTACACTCAGGGAGCCTACAAAAACGAGTACAAATATGTTTCGCATAAGTCGCTCTACAAACAAAAAGCAAAAGTTGTACAATATGTAGAAGATATATTACAGGCAGCAAACAACGGGAAAATTGATTCTGCACTTTTAAAATCAGTTAAAAATAAAAATCTGGCATATAACGGGCTTAATTTCCTTGTAGGTTTCTCTATAGCAGTCGCATTTATCTCAACAATTATTCCCAAAATCCAGTACTACGTAACCAGAAAAGTTACAGGGCGTTCGGGATTTCCGGGCGGAGATAATTTTTTAAATCAGCCCAAAGAGAATACAACTAAATCTGCGGCTTAAGAATAAATTATAGTTTTACACGCAGAACATGCCATACAAAAAACTGTTTCAGCGTTTATGGATTTTGAAAAATCTTTAAAACTGCTGCCGCACCTTCCTCTGTAGTCGTTTGCAAGATACGGACACGCATAAACGCCATTCTGTGTAAGAGTTCTGCTCATTGTACAGTCTTTTGTTTTATTATTGTAATCCTCCGGCGGAGTTAATTTATCAAAATACTGCCCTATTGATATTTCCGGATTCACACCGTATTCTTCAAATTTCTTTCTATACATCTCTAACAGCATATTTTCCTCCTCTCCATAAAAATTAATTATTTCAACTATTATTGAAAACCCGTATCTTTCAAGATTCCTTACTGCAAAAAAAGTCTGCCGGTATGAACCTCTGTATCTTGCATTATCGTTTTTGTGTTCATCATAATGAGAAAGTGAAAACCTGAAAAACAAACTGTATTTGCTTTCATCCTCTACTTTTTTTAAGAACCTTGCTTTTTTCTCATTTATAAAAGAAGCGTTTGTACAAATACAAACATTGGTGTGCTTTAAACAAAGCCTTAGTATATTGTTAAATCCCGGATGCGTCATCGGCTCTGCTCCGGTTAAATAAATGCACTCAACATTCTCCCCTTTTATTTCTGATAACATTTCCTTGATTTTATTAATATCTATAAAATCTTTCTGCTGACGCCCCAATGGAAAATCAATATAACATTGTTTACACCTTTGATTGCAAGATTTTGATGTAAGCACTATATACACGTAGTTTAATTGCTCCAGTTTATAAACCGGAGATGTAAATATGTTGTTCATTTAATCCTCGCTCCTTTATTTTTATTCTAAAAACTACATAGAAAAAATAAATTAATCTCCAAGGGGGTTAAGTACTAGGCTACAGGGTATAGACAATAGAACTAATAATATGCACACAAAAAAATAACCTGAAATGACATTCTCAGGTTATTTTATTATGAAAAACTGTAAGCCGTGTTTATGATTTAATTAACAGGCTTGCCCCGATTACGCCGGCTGTATTTCCAAGCTGCGCAGGAACAACCTCAACAGCATCGGCAGAAACCGGAATCGCACGTTTTGCAATCATTTCACGTATCGGATTCAACAGGATTTCTCCTGCGTCGGCAACACCGCCGCCGATAATTATTTTTTCCGGATTTAAAAGATTTACAACACTTGTTAAACCAATACCTATGTATTCGCCCATAATAGTGAAAATTTTCTGTGCAACTCTGTCGCCTTGTTTTGCAGCTTCAGAAACAATGTATGGTGTAATATCAGGATTGGCAAGTTCTCTGTATTTGGTAGACTTCCCGCCTCTAATGTATTCTTCTGCCATGCTTACAATACTCGGCCCGGAGGCAAACGCTTCCAGGCACCCCCTGTCACCGCACCCGCATAGCGGCCCGCCGGTCATATCCAGCTTAATATGCCCGATTTCACCTGCTGAATTGCTGGCACCCCTTACCAGTTTGCCATTAATAATCAAACCGGAGCCGATACCGGTGCCGACAGTTATACAAATAAGGTTTTCGCAGCCCTTGCCGGCACCAAAATTCAGTTCGCCAAGTGCAGCGCAACGTACATCGTTATCTACGCGTGTTGGAATTTTAAATTCCTCTTCAAAAACCTTTGCAATAGGCACATTTACCCAGCCCGGAATATTTGGCGCAAGACGTACCACACCGTGCTGATAATCAACTTGTCCCGGGAAACCAAATCCGATACCTTCTATACCTTTGGAGCTTGTATTTGTTTCTTTTAACAAATCACTTACCGCCTGTTTCATATTATTTATAGTGTATTCATAACCCATTTCCGCCCTTGTAGGAATAGAGTTTGAATAAATAATATTTCCCTTATCACCGACCAGTGCTATTTTAACATTTGTTCCGCCAACATCAATACCTATTCTGTTTGCCATATAATCCCTCTTTCAAACTTAACTATTATCAATTTATAGGTTTATTTTATAACAAACGGGGGGAAATTAAAGGGGGAACACATATTTTTTTCACTAAAATCATACGTATGAATTACAAAAAAAGCTGTAAGTTATACAACTTACAGCTTTTTGATATAAAAACGACTTAATACCTCTCATCTATTTAATTAAATAAGTCATGTTAACACCCGCTTGAATTTTTATTACCCCGGGTTCTATAGAAGGAGTTGCCGCTTCCGGAGCAACAGAATCTGCACTGCCGCAGGCTTTTAAGTTTACAGCAGTATATCTTGTTCTCCCGTATATATTCTCATTATTGATAATATTTATATCTTTTACTCCTTTAATAGTTACATTAGCTGCATTTGCCGCTGTTTGAGCCTGTTTTTTCGCTTTCTCAACGGCAAGAGTAAGCAGCTCATCTCTGTATTTATCATAATTTGATACACTGAAATTAAGATTTGAAATACCGGTTGCGCCTAGTGATATAGCCTTTTCTATAATTGAAGGTATTCCCTCAATTGATTTTGTATGAACTACAACATTATTTGTTACCATATATTTATCAAAAGATCTTTTGCTGCCGTTATACTTGTATAATGAATCGGCACGAAAATCAGAAGTTTTAATATAGTCACCGTCATCAGGCTTTATAGTAGATTTCAGCCCGGCAAGAATCTTTTGTGAAATTTCATTATTATCGGTCATAGCCTTTTGCATTGATTTTGAATCTTCAGTTTGAACTTCTATATTAATTTCAACAGTATCAGGTGCAACCTCCTTAACGGCACTCGCGCTGACAGAAATTGTATTTACCGGTTCCGGACACCCGCAGGTCTGAGCCTGAACACCCCCTGACATACCGAGTAATGCAGCAATTGCAATAATAAATAAACTCTTCTTCATATTATACCTCCTGTTTCTTTGTTTACTCATTATAGCCATAAAACTAAATAGTTCAACCCTATTCAGAGTTGAACTATTTACATTCTTTTCCTTTTTCTCCAGTGCCGCTTAACTGGCTAATTTTTTGTAATACCTTTTTACATCACACACAATATCTTTCACAAAATCTCTTACAACTGCTTTAAGAGGTTTTTGCTCCATACCGTCAAATATATAGTATAACGGATCTTTGCCATTATTAAAGCGCATTTGCCTATCTTTTTTATTAAGATAACAGCACTGAAAATTATCTGGAATTTCCAGCGAACCTATAGGTTTTTTATTACGTTCAATTGCTTCTCTGTCTAATGCCATAATATTAACTCTTTCTTAACATCTTATTTTACTTACATATATATAAAGATATTATTCTTACGCCAATTTCAATGATTCCCAAAAGTGTAACAAAAGTTAACAATAATAACGTTTGTAACATTTTGCCAAAATTATTATCAATATTGAAATTTCAAGCTCATAAACAGCCGTAGGCCTTTTATAACAAGAATTATAGTAGCCAATATTAAGTTATAAAAATCTCATACTTTATGCTTATTTTTTGCAAAAAAGTATCAAAAACAGCTTTTTTTCTAAAAAAATGGCTTGCAATATTTTCTATGATAAGTATAATAAGATTTGTAGACATAAGAAAGGAGTTTTACGATGAACAAAGAAGAATTAGTTCAAGAGATTTCAAAAAAAGCTAAAGTTACTCAAAAAGAAGCAAGCGAAGTATTAGGTGCTTTAATTGATACTATTCAAAAAACTGTTTCTAAAGGCAAAAAAGTTACTCTAGTTGGTTTTGGTACTTTTGAACCACGTAAGAGAGCAGCAAGAAACGGCAGAAACCCACAAACTAATAAAGAAATTAAAATCCCTGCAAAAACAGTTCCTGTTTTCTCAGCAGGTAAAAACTTCAAAACTATTGTTAACGGCAAATAGTCTTAACGTCTAAAGTTTTAAGAGAGGGTGGCTTGTAAGTCATCCTCTTTTTATTTTATTTAATTAATGTTTATGTTATGATAATTGCAGTACGTAGTTAATAGAGGTAGAAATATGGAAAAAATAGCGGATATAGGTGTATTTGGAGGTTCTGGATTTTACAAGTTTCTGGACAATATAGAAGAAGTTCCGGTTGAAACACCATACGGAATGCCTAGTGATAATCTTTTTATAGGTACTGTAGGTTCTCATAAAGTCGCTTTTTTACCCCGCCACGGCCGTAATCATACAATATTGCCGCACCTTATTAATTATCGGGCAAATGTTTGGGCAATGAAAGCCGCCGGCTGTACACGCGTAATCTCACCTTGCGCAGCAGGAAGCCTGCAAAAACACGTAGCTCCTGGACATTTTGTCATTTGCGACCAGTTTGTAGATTGGACTGACGGCAGAAAATCAACCTTCTTTGAAGGCCCGATTGCAACACACCCGTCACCTGCTGAACCGTACTGTCCGGAGCTTAGAGCTTTAGCAATTAAAACAGCCAAAGATTTAGGAATTACAGTACATGACCACGGAACAGTCGTTGTAATAAACGGCCCTAGATTCTCTACTAAAGCTGAATCAAAATTCTTTACAAATCAAGGATGGGAAGTTATTAATATGACCGCATTCCCTGAAGCTTATCTGGTTAAAGAAATGGATATGTGTCCGCTTAATATTTCACTAATTACAGATTACGATGCAGGACTTGTGGGTGACGTTCCTCCGGTTTCACACCACGAAGTAATGCAGGTATTTAATAACAATGTGGCTAATCTCAAAAAACTTTTATTTACTATGATAGAAAATATCCCGTCTGAACGTGCAAACTGTGATTGCGCAAATACCAAGAAAAATTCTCAGCCATAAGGGAGGGTAAATGAGTTTAGCATATATTGTCGGATTGTTATTTCATTTTTATTCACTGCTGATATTTATCAGGATTCTTTTAACCTGGATTCCAAATATTGACTGGAATCAACAGCCGATTAAAGCTATAAGAGAAGTTTCTGATGTATATTTAAATATTTTCAGAAATGTGATACCTCCGCTTGGCATGATTGATATTTCACCTATGATTGCATTGATAGTTCTCTGGCTTATTCAGGGTGCAGTTGTCAGACTTCTTGTCATAGCCGGATTGTAAACAATGATGTACTAATATATTTTTGTGTTATACTTTGAATAAAATGACCAATGCGCTTGTAGCTCAGTAGGATAGAGCGGAGGTTTCCTAAACCTTGTCTGCCGTGGGTTCGACTCCCTCCAGGCGCACCATAAAAAAAGACCGGCAAAAACCGGTCTTTTTTTATGATACTGTTAGAATGATGGATAAGAACCCACACAAGGCAAAAGTCTTGTCGGGTGGGTTCGGCGCGACCGAGCGAGGGGCCAAGGGCAAAACGTGAGATTTGCCTGTAGACCCGTTCAACACGAGGGAGCAATAGAACTCCCTCCAGCCGCAATTATTTTTTATGTGGCTATTAGAATTTCCCCCCGCTCTCAGCTGTTTAAATGATTTATAACAAAAAATTATATATATAATATTAATATGAATAAATCCCAAATATTAATAAACCTTATAATTTTTGCTTCATTTTTATATTTTTTAATGCAATCTGGAATTATTAGTAAAGAAATAGCTATTAGTTTTTTTATTTTTATACTTATTATATTTGCATTCCAAATTTTAACCAGGGTTAAAATACACGGTAACACTTCCTCAAAAGAAATAGAACAAACTTATGGCAAGCCTCAATCTACCAAAACCGTTTTTTTAACTACATACAAAAAAACAAATTCATCTATTTATATAACATCAAATAGAAAAACAGCTAAACTTCATATTTATACTGAATTCTTAGTATTAGAAATAAATAACTCCGCACTAAAACTTTCTAAAGAAAATGTAATTCTAGAAAATCTGCCTGCAAATACATCCTTTGGTATACGCGTAGATGACATGGAGTATTATTTCAGAACTCTTTTTGATATTAACTCTACACTTAACAAGCGAATTTGAAAAGTTTATCAGTGTGAACTATATTCCCTTAAAAATGGGGCGGATGATGGAATGATTCCCGAACCAAAATTCGAGATATTTTCAATTATTAATACAGATGAATGTCGGATTATTTATATAAGAATTGAGAAACTTTTAGCAGTTTAATATATTTTAGACTTGACTTATTGTATCTTTTTCGATACAATATAAGTATGAAAGAAATAATTTATTATAAGACTTATGATAATAAATGCCCTTATCTTGATTGGTATAATTCATTAGATAAAAGCGTTAGATTAATAATTGACAGAAGAATAGACCGCATAAGATTAGGGAATTTAGGCAAACATAAAAAATTCGACAATTTGACAGAAATAAAATTTGTTGAAGGTGCAGGTTATCGAATCTATGCATATGAATATGATAATGTAGTAATTATATTTTTATCAGCAGGAGATAAGTCAAAACAATCAAAAGACATTGAAATTGCGAAGAAATATTTACAAGAATTTAAAGAAAGGTATGAATAAAATGGATATAGAAAAAATTAAATCGGAAAACATAACTCATGAAGAACATATGAACAATGTTTTACAAGATATTGAATATCAAAAAATGTATTTAGATGCAGCTATACAAGAATTTATCACAGAAGGCGATTATGATTTATTTTTTCAGTCTTTAGAACAAGTTGTTAAAGCACGCATGAGTATAAGTGAATTTTCACAAAAAACAGGAATAACAAGAGCCGCATTATACGAAATGTTCAAGGGTGAACGAGTTCCAAGATTAGATACAATCGGCAAATTATTAAAAGAACTCGGCTTTTCTTTACATGTTGCTTAGCAAAGCGGATTTATAAAAAGCATAAAATACTAAAACCCTCTCATAGAGAGGGTTTTAAAGTTAATGGGGCGGGATATGGGATTCGAACCCATGTATACCGGAACCACAATCCGGGGCCTTAACCACTTGGCGAATCCCGCCACATCTGTCCAGTTCTAGTATATCAAATAAATTTTATCTTACAAGTAGTTTTTTAACCCGGCAATAATAAAATAACTCCAAAAATATTTCAAAAGATTAATCTACTTAAAAAATTTACGTTTCAAATACTTTCCGGCAGGAACCTCCACAAGATGATATGTAATTACCGCAAATACAAAACACAATACAAAACATACAAATACACTCATATACGGGTGCAGTAAACATATATCTTTATGTGCCTTAATCCAGTAATTATAAAAATATACCCATAAAAATGCATGCGTCAAATACATCGCAAAAGTATATCTGCCTAAAATATACGAAAATTTATTATCAAGAAGTTTAGATATAAATCCTCTTTTTAAAAGAAAAGTCAAAAATAGCCCGACAAAAGCAACTATAAGAATAAACTTATTATCAAAACTCATTTTATGAAATCCGGATTCATACACAACAAACCCTAAAAGATACCCTTCAATAATTGTATATATGATACTTGATTTAATTGTATTTACAAATGGCTGCGATATTAAATACTGATAAAATTCATGTACCAGATATCCAAGTCCCATCCCGGAAATTCCATACCACATACCCCAGTTAAAAATATTATTTGTTGTATGTATATGTCCCCATAAATGGCCTTTGGTAACGTGGATAAGAAAGGTATAGCCAAGTATTACAAGAACTGAAATTGCAAAGTTATATGATGATTTTTTAAAATATTTAAAAATATAAAAATAAAAAATTGATATCCAGAATAATACTGATATAAACCAGTCATGTCCAATATTTCCCCACTTTAAAGTTAATCCTGAATTTGATAAAAAACATAAAGAAAAAACATTACCATATAAATCAAAATGCTTAATTAAACCTAATCCTTTAGTTAAGAGATACAAACCTGTCATAAACAAAATAAGAGGCCACAGTCGTATAATCTTCTTTTTTATAAAATCTATTACTGATAAATTTTTATTGAATGTATACGCAAGGAAAAAACCCGCAATAATAAAAAAGTAGTGAACAGCAAGATACCCGCATTCAGTATTTTTACTAAATTCAGCAAACGTACCGCCAAAACCACCAAACCTCCCATTACTAGAACAATAATGAACTAAAAATATTGAAATAATAAGCAAAAATCTCAAGAACTCAACATTATAAAAGCGCGGCGTCTGTTTTTCGCATAAAGCCTTATTACTATTAGGTTCTACCCCCCCCCGCGCGGCGCAAACTGTTTATTTTCAATACTTTTCATACCATTCCCCTTTTTAATAATATTAAGCTTAGCATATCTTAAAGCAAAATACAACTAAATATAAAATAAAACCCGTCCTATAACGGGCGGGCCTTCCTTTTTCTCTCTGTTTATTACGTTACTAATTTATTCTCTGGAACATATATCCAATTCCGCGGGCAGTCAATATCAACTCGGGATTTGCAGGATCAGCTTCCAGTTTTGAACGCAATCTTGAAATATGAACATCAACAACACGTGTATCAATTCTATGATCCGCAGGATAAGACCAAACGTGCTGCAAAATCTCATTTCTTGAAAACGCTTGTCCTGAATTATTTACCAACAATTCAAGCAGACTGAATTCCATGCCGGTCAATCTGATTCTTTCGTTTTTGCGATAAACCTGACGTCTTGCCGTATCAATTTTTATACATCCGGTTGTAATTACATTTTTGGCAACCTTGCCGCCGGCGGCAGGAATAACTATATCCTTAGCACCGCTTCTTCTCAGAACCGCCTTAACGCGTGCTTCTAATTCTTTTGGCGAAAATGGTTTAATAACATAATCATCAGCCCCCAGCTCCAGTCCGGTTATTCTCTCTGATACATCACCAAGAGCTGTTAATATAATAATAGGGATATCGGATGTTCTTCTAATTTCTCTTGTAACACCGTATCCATCCATTTTTGGCATCATTACATCCAGCACAACTAAATCTGGATTTGTTTTATTAAATTGTTCTAAAGCTTCTTCGCCATCTTCAGCTACTACTACATCATAGCCAACCATTTTAAGACGCGTTTCCAAAATCCTTCTGATACTTGCTTCGTCATCAGCCACCAATATCTTTTGACGAACTGCTTCTCCTTGATTTAAATCCTGAACTTCTTCGTTTGTAGTCATTCTCATCTTTCCTTATAGCCAACAAATGTAACAATAACATTCGGTTCTTAATATTTATATATATATCTTAATAGAACTTAAAGAAAATTGCAAGTACTTTTTTGACTTCTGAAGCTGGGTAATAACGGAGATTTACTTATTATACTACCGGTACATAAGAGTAATTTTCACTTATATTTTCAATCAAGATTATTATATTTGAGTGTCAATATATTTAGTCATGCCTGCTTAATATATCTTAATGCACGTATTGAAAAAACTATGTTTTTAAGACTATTATTTAATATGAAAATTGAGTCTGTAAATTTTAAAGGTAAACCCGGGAATTATACTATAATTGATAAATATGTATCCAGATCTGCACAGCCTCAAAAAGATGATTTTATATGGCTTAAACAGCAAGGAGTTACTGATGTTATAAACTTCAGAACAATGTTTGAGGATAAATTAAACTTTAAAGAAAAAGATGTTGTTGAAAAACTGGGGATGAAGTATCATAATATTCCGACTGTTTCATCGCATCCGGCAGTTGAAAAAGTATATGAATTTTTAGATTTAATAGAACAGATAAAAAAGTCCGGAGGTAAAGCACACATTCATTGCCTGGCAGGGGCTGACAGAACCGGATTATACGCTTTTATATACAAGATGAAAATGGGGATTGGTTCTGCCATCGAAAATAAGCAGGAATGGATACAACGCGGACATAATACAACGCGCTATCCCAAACTAATATCGTGGGCGGAAAAATTTGTAAGAAAGTTTTATACTACAAATATTCCTATGTCATAAAGAAATAATAACACCATTCCATTTTTTAGTTTTTGTGTTAGAATTTGAATATGAATTGCGGGAGTAATTCAGTGGTAGAATGTTTGCTTCCCAAGCAAAATGCCGCGGGTTCGAGTCCCGTCTCCCGCTTATTAATAAGCACTACGGTGCTTTTTTTATTGGGATGAGAACCCGCTTTAAGGGTTCGAGCGCGAGGAGGCAGAGGGCGGAAGGCAAAACGGGAGTTTTTGCCTGTAGACCCGTTTAGTGCCGACGAGCAAGACAGTCCCGTCTCCCGCTTATTAATAAGCACTACGGTGCTTTTTTGTTGGGAGGAGAACCCGCTTTAAGGGTTCGAGCGCAAGGAGGCAGAGGGCGGAAGGCAAAATGGGAGTTTTTGCCTGTAGACCCGTTTAGTGCCGACGAGCAAGACAGTCCCGTCTCCCGTTTATTAATAAGCACTACGGTGCTTTTTTGTTGGGAGGAGAACCCGCTTTAAGGGTTCGAGCGCGAGGAGGCAGAGGGCGGAAGGCAAAACGGGAGCTACTGTGGGCTAAATGCCCAACATACATATTACATCCTTTACCCCATAGCACAATACTAAAATGATAATATATCATCAAAATTCCGAAAATAATAAAAAACATTATGTGCAGAATTTTTCAATATTTTATACTTTCCTTTATAATACTCCCGCTGATGCGATGGTATAAAGATTTTATCATTATCTGAAAGTATTGCAAAATCAAAATCCAAAGGGATAATATTTTCCGCAGCATATCCTTCCAGCATGTTAATTTCTTCCAGACAGCTTTCAAATGTTCTTCTTGATGCATTTTCATTAAAAAAATCAAGCTCTTGAGGGTTCATAACAAGATATTTTTTTCTAAAATCCATATAATTGTTTATATTTAAATCTTTGAAAATTTGACGGATATTTTTAGGGATTCCAAAATACTCATCAGTTAAAAGCGGATTGCCGTTAATTGCAATTTTCAACTCTGTTTCAGGGAGTTTATCTTTTATCAGCCCTGCCATAAATACTCCTGCTGAATATGCAATAAGATAATATTTCTTGTAACCGCTAAAATTAAAATCAAAATCTGTATTAATATAATCCCAGCAAATAAGAACATCTTTAGAGGATTTCATATTTTGGAACTGAATATCATCACATCCCCAGCCGCTCAAAAAAATAATTAACTCATCTGCACTGTTTTTAATAAGTTTTTGTTTCATAACATCTCACAAATTTATACAATAATTATAGCCTGAAATATTATAAGTTACAAAATCATCTGTTAATTAGCCTGTATTTTATAGAATTTGTTTAAAAATTAACCATCAAATTACACACATTATTTGGTAGAGAAGAGAGAAAAATGTAATAATAATTATTCCCACCAATCATAGTATTTTTTTATTAAAAACTGGATTATGATTATAATTAATGCTACAATCTATTGTAGATATAGGTACATAAGAGAGGGTAAAAATGCTCCAGGAAGCTACACGTGCGATTAATTCCGCATTTAATAACAGTTTTGTAAAAAAATTATCACTTTATCTCCACGATTGTATTAGAGAAGAAGTAAAAAGTTCTACATTCAGAAACCTAAAATCGGACAAGGATAACAGGTGGATTTTTCTTCCTAATGCGGATATTTTATTTACAGAAGGTGCCGAGTACCTTAAACTTGACGGCAAAGACAATAAAATTACAGAACTTATGATACAGAGCGAAATGAGCCAGAGAGATAAGTATCTAATATACGGATACCTGTTTCTTGTAGGGAAAAACGGCAAGTCAAAAAAACAGAATGAATTTTTAACCCCGCTGTTATATATGTCGTGCCGGCTTGAAAGAAACGGTATTAACATTAACTGTATTCCGACAGATGAAGTTATTTCATTAAACACCGGCGCACTAACCTCGCTTATGAAAAAGAGCGACGACGAAGATGAAATGGAACAACTTATTGAAGGATTGCTGGATGTTGTTCCAACCATTCCTGTTACGCAGGAAAAATTGGATATCTTTTTAACAACACTAAAATCAATCATTCCGGAAATTGATATTACACTAAACCCGGCAATGACTGTTGAAGAGGATAACATATCAAAAGATTTTTATTCTGAAAAAATCACATCAGAAACGATTGAGGAAATCGTAGAAGAAGAACAAACCCAATCAAACCATAAGGTAAAATTTGATACTATTTCTATAACAAACCAGTGTGCAATAATTTTAACCAAACGTCCGTCAGTAACAGCCGGAGTGTTGCATGAATTAAGCCAGATTGCAGAAAAACCAAGCGGATTGTATAGAGAAACCGTACTGAATGTTATTAATGAAGAATTTATCCAATCAAAACCCACAGACAATCTTGCAGGGAAAAAGCTAACAGAATTTTTCCCGGTTACACCGCTTTCGTTAAGCGACTCTCAGGAAGCCGTTATTAAAAATACAGAAGCAGGGAAAATAGTATCCGTTTTCGGGCCTCCGGGAACCGGAAAATCGCAGACAATCGTTAACCTCGTTGCCCACCTTATTGCAAACGGGAAAACCGTACTTGTTGCTTCACGTATGGATAAGGCCGTTGATGTTGTCGCAGAAAGATTAAATGAACTCGGCGCACCATTTCTTGCACTTAGAGCAGGGCGCCAAAATTATCAAAAACAATTAAGTTTTCAACTGCAAGATTTGCTTGCCAATAAAGTTGATTTAAATACAAAGGCAGAAAGTTCTATTCTTGTTGATACACCAGATATGAAAAAACTTCTGGATTCAATTCAAGATTTAGAAACCAAGGCAGAAAAAATACTATCTCTTGAAAAACGCTGGACTGAACTGCACTCTCAAACAGGTGATACTAAATCAATGTTCCATTCTATGAACTTTATTAAAAAACCGCTTAAACGCGACGAGATTAATACTGTCGAAAATATTGCAGATGCTTTGACTCAAAATATGGAAAAATCTGGAATTTTTGCTTCATTTAAAAACTTTACCGCATTAAAAAAATTAAATTCTATTCTTGGTAAAGACTTTAATGTTTCAAATGATAATCTTGCTATACTGAGAAACGAACTTGAATATACTAAACTTGTATGTGAAGAAAGAGAAACAGAAACTTCAATTCAAGCACTGGGGAATTTGCATTTAATTCTCGGTCAAATTAAAACACTTAAGAAAAAACAAAAAGAACTTGCTATAAATATTCTGATAAACAAACGCAGAGAAGCCTTAAAAGGCTTAATGCAAGATCAAATAAAGCGCCAGCGGCTCTTTGTTCACTCAAAATCACTTGTTGAACGAAAAAAGAACCTGCAAGACAGATTGTTATCAAACGAAGATTTTAAACCGTTGTTGGAAGCTTTCCCCTGCTGGTGTGTAACAACTTTTGCAGTATCCTCCTCTCTTCCGCTAAAACCCGGTTTATTTGATGTAGTAATTATAGATGAAGCTTCCCAATGCGATATAGCAAGCTGTTTTCCGCTTCTTTTCAGAGCGAAAAAAGCCGTCGTTGTCGGCGATGATAAGCAGCTCCCACACTTATCGTTCCTTGAAAAAGCAAAAGAACAATCATTTTTAAGCCAATACGGAATTGAAGACAAATATCAGTTAATGTGGCGGTTTAGAACTAACTCTATGTTTGACCTCGCTAATTATTACTCAATGCACCCTGTTCTTTTAGATGAACATTTTAGAAGCCTTCCTCCTATTATTAATTTTTCAGCAAACGAGTTTTACGGCGGGCGCTTAAGAGTTATGAAACGCAACAATGATTCTGAACCCGTTCTGGAAGCGGTTGTAGTTCCCGACGGTAAAGTGGACTTTGATGCAACAAGAAACCTGCCCGAAATTGAAGCCGTTGTAAAACGTTTACATGAAATAGTTCTCGATGATGAGCGTAAAAATCCTGATAATCCTGTATCAATCGGAATTATATCACCCTTTAGGGCGCAGGTTGAACAGCTAAAAATCTCTGTGAGCAAAGTTTTATCAGATTATATGATTTCTAAGCATAAAATTGAAATTGGTACCGCACATACTTTCCAAGGTGATGAAAAAGACATCATTCTAATTTCGTGGGCTTATGCAAATAACAGCTTCCCACAAAGTTTAACATTCTTACAAAAACCCAACCTGTTTAATGTTGCAATTACGCGTGCAAAGAAGAAAATGATTAATTTTATATCCAAAAACCCTAAAGAACTGCCGGAAGGATTGTTAAGATCCTATTTCTCCTATATAGAGGATTATACAAACAGATATAATCTCAAAAATTCTGATGAGTTTGATGAAAATATTTACAAAAACTCTTTTGAACGCAGTGTTGCAGAAGCATTACGTTCAATAGGACATACTGTTAAAGCAGGTCAGGAAATATCTGGAGTAAGCGCAGATTTACTTGTTGATAACAGCTTTGTAGTTGAATGCGACGGGGTAGAAGACAATAAATCCTCCAACATTTCCGATACAAAAAAACAAGTCCTGATTGAACGCAGCGGCATTCAGGTAAAACGTATAACTTACAGAGAATGGCAATATTCAAATCAAGCCTGTATTAATCGTATTCTTACAACGTAATAAAGCGAAGAAATAGCCCGTTTAAGCTACAAAATCAAATCCGCACAAAAACCGCACAACGGAAAAAGCTATTTTCTGAAAAACCTGGGCGATACAAGGCTTCTCTTGCTCGCTCGCGTTAAACGGCAATTCCGCATTTTGCTCCCGCGCCTGCGACGCTTCGCAAAATCGCTCCAGCCTCCGCTCGCTCGCGCCGAACTTGAATTGACAAGTTCTCGCCATTTGTATCGCCTTTTTCCATTCCTCTCTTTTTTCTCAAAAAAACAATCTGGGCGATACAAGGCTCGAACTTGTGACCCCTTGAATGTCGTTCAAGTGCGCTACCAACTGCGCCAATCGCCCAGATTGTTTCTCTGTTCTTTTATTTTACACAAAAAATTTTTTTTATCAATCTATATACGACTGTTAATGTATAATATCTAAACACATATTTTCAATCACATTCTGAACACTCATGTTTAACATAATCTGTCGTTTTGCTGTTTCTACAGTTTCTATATCTTTTATAAATCTTGTATTGGTATGATTTATCTTCAGAAGCTGAACCATATAATTCTGTATTCCCGATAAAACCTCAATCGGAGTATGTTCCTTAGTCAATGCAACAACACCTTCTGCTATATTAAATGCATCTTTACGCTTAAAATTATAATATTCTGTAAATACTCCATCTATAATAGAATAATCTTTTGACGGCCGTTCAAATGAAGGTACGTAAAAGCACTGCGAGCGGCTAACAATCGTTTGCAATAAATCCTCTTTATATCTTGCCAAAAATACAAACATTACTCTTGCAGAAGGCTCCTCTATAACTTTTAATAACGCATTTGCGGTTTCTTCCTGAAAATTCTGCTGATTTAAGCCGCAAATATTTCCATCATCGTCCCTGTCACAAAAAATAAATACTCTGTAAAAATCAGAAGATGTCATAATAGAATTTTTAATTTCATTTGCCTGCTTGATTGATATCACCGTTTTGGACTCGTCATCAGACGGCTTATTATCAACTCTGGAAATGATTTGCACCGCAGGATGCGCATTATCGCGTATCCAATTACAATTAAGACAAGTACACTCGTCACTCTTATCGCCTGTACAATTTAAAAGTCTTGCAATTTCACGGCTTAATATAAACTGGGATTCAAAATCACTCCCCCAGAAAATTATACTCTGCGGCACCCTGACAGGCTCTGTGTTTAACATTTGACTAAAATAATTCGTTAAAAACGGGTATTTATCTGATAATAGCATTTTCTACCTCAAACTCAACATCATAACTCAAACCGTTTTTAATTCTATACTCTGCACTAATCAAATTTTGCTTAAACCGTACCATATCTCTTAACGGAGTATTTTTCAGCTTAGCAAGTGTTTGTTTAACAACAAACTCATGCATTCCAACCAGCTTTGCAATTTCAAAAGTACTTTGGGAAGTCGCATTTAATTTTATTACAATCCATTTCCTCAGCATCGTCTGCACCGCGCTCAGAATTTCAAGAGGATGCTTTTTATCAGTCAATAAACGAAACTCCAAAAGTGCTTTATCTTTTTCATTTTTCATTATATAATCTGTCAAATTAAATAAATCTTGATTAGAAATGCAATTTTCTCTTACAAGTTTTTCACCAATCTTTTTTTCCGGATATGCAAGAAGTTTAAGTTTTTCCAATTCGGCTTCAAACTCTCTTAAATTATTTCCAATTTGTTCAATAAGCGCATTACACGCCGCATTATCCAATGAAATATCTTTTTCTTTAGCTATCCCTTTAATTCTTGCAGTTAATTCTGCAATTTGATAAGTCTTAAGCGAATCAAAAACTCTACAGTTTGTTTTAGCCAAAATTTTGTACAATTTTCTTCTTGTATCCGGCTTCTTCCCCTCTCCTCTGGGAAGTTTCCAGACAAAAACAATATCTATATTTTCCGGCGACTCCTGGATAAGAGTTTCAATTTCAGCTAACTGTTTATCATCAAACCCTCCGCCTTTATCGCTAAAATACCCGCCGCAATTTACGACAATCAACATATTTCCAAACATCATCGGCTGGGTTCGCAAAATCTGCGTCAGTTCAACAAATCCGGGATTTGTATATACACGATAGTTCATCGCAGCAAAGTTCTTATCCAGCTTCGCACGCATTAAATCAACAGCCTTGTCTATATCGTAATCTTCTTCCCCATAAAAAAAATGCACAGTCATACTAAGATTCTATCACAAAATAAGAAAAACATTCCAAACAAAGAATCAAAATATAACAGGCTTGCGCATATATTATGTAAATTTTTGTAAAATTTTTCTGAAAAACATTAAAGTTTTCTGAAAACCTGCCGATATATATTATATATACATATATACAATTGTATGTTGAGGTGTGTATCATGACAATCACAGCAGTAAACGGAATCTATGACTATGGAGCGACGTACCAGCGTCAGTTCTTTGGCAGCACAATTTCCGATAAAAAGCTGAATGATTTGATGAAGGAGTACCACATCCGGCAAACGGGTGATCCATACACTGATATAAAAGAACTTTACAAAGCAATGTATGGGGATTACTCCCAACAGGCACAGTCGGAAATTGACAGAAAAGAGTCTGGTACTGCTCAACCTCAGTATCCCTGGGAAAGTGTTATGGCTAAAATCGGTTTAGCCGCTACAGGGAATCTCGATGAGGACAGAGCCTCCTTTGATTCTGCTCTCAGACAACTGACTAATATTGCTCAAGGCGACCAACAGGCTTACCTTGCACAACTTAAATACGAAGGGCAAAAAGCTTTTGCGGCAACATTACCTCAGGAGGCAGCGCCTCAAACAGTTAGTGCTTACGATATTATGTCAGAGGTTAACAGAGCGTTTATTAACTACTAGCTGAAGTACGAAAAAGCCCCCTTTATAAGGGGGCTTTTTAATATTTAAAAATCATATTAAGAAATATTAACCAATCTTTATACCGATGTAAAGATTATATTAAAAAATCGGGGATAAGTATTTTTTTAATCTATAATAAAATTGCTAAAAGAGAATAAAAAAAGGAGAATAACATGCAATCTATAGAAGAAATGCTTAAAAAATTGGAAAACGCAGATAACACAGTTAAAAATGAAATTGAAAATCAATTAGTAAGCATAGGTTCTAAAGCTGTTCCTGAACTTGTAAATCAGTTACAAGTTGTAAGAGGTATCAAAAGAGGCGTTGTTGCTATGACTTTAATCAGAATCGGCGATGCAAGTGTTGAATACCTTAAGAAAGCAGCAGGCAGCAACAAAGATTTTGAATGGGTTGCTAAGTACTTAATCTCTGAAATCACCGGTGTTGCAGCATAAGAAAATGCCGGACAATAAAGTAAAAGTTGAAATTTACACAGATGGCGCTTGCAGCGGTAATCCCGGTAAGGGAGGCTACGGCGCCATTCTTGTATATACGGATTCTGCCGGACAAAAATATGAAAAAGAGTTTTCACAAGGGTACAATAATACAACTAACAACCAAATGGAACTTCTTGCAGCAATTGTTGCACTCGAAGCCCTTAAAAAACCCTGCAAAGTAATACTTACATCCGACAGTAAATATTTAACCGATGCGATTAATCAAAAATGGATTGAAAGCTGGATTAGAAACGGCTGGAGAACAGCTTCAAAATCACCGGTTAAAAACGCGGAACTCTGGAAACGCCTTATTGACTGTATGAAACCGCACGATATTGATTTTATATGGGTAAAAGGCCATGCAGGACACCCCTACAACGAACGCTGTGACAGACTTGCAGTAGAAGCCGCAAAAGCCGCTGATCTTTTAGACTTTCCTTACTAAAACCATAGAAACATGCCGGCAACAGCAGCCGCAATCATTGCAGGAACGTATGGAAGATATGTGCAGCCGGATGGGGTTTTAATATCTTTTAATATATTTCTTATTAAATGCAATGCAATAAGCGCAAGTAAAACGAGTCCGCTAATATAGATAACTGCTTCAGTTCTATTACCGGCACCCCCCAGCACACCGGCAAGTATAAGAAACAAAATTAATTCAAATACCGTCAGCTTTTTACCGTTTTTATAAGTATTTATTAAAAACATCGGTAACGAAAAAACAAACTGTATAATAAATCCGGCACAAAGAATAATCAAAATATATTTCCAGCCAAATATTGCTCCTAAAGCCCCTGCTATATAAGTATCTCCCTCTCCAAATGCACGTGTTCCGGCAAAAAGATATCCTACATCCGCAAGAATTTCCATAACCAAAACACCGGTAAGTATTCCGAGTATTGATAGAACTACAGGATGGCTAAAATATATACTACTGCTTAATTGTGGATAAAACATTGAAAGAATAGAATATAAAAATCCCAAACCGCCTAAAATGTATGCATGTCTGGTTAAAATTACTTTTTCCAGTATGTCTGTAACAGTTGTTATTAAAAACAAAGACAAAAATGCTGCTGCAAAAAGTGTTTTAACAGTAACGCCCCATTTTAAGTACGAACAAATAAAAAGAAGCATTGTAACCAACTCAACAACCGGATACTGAACACTTATTTTACACTTACAAAAAGCACATTTACCGCCCAAAAACAAATAAGATAAAACAGGAATATTATGATACCATTTAAGCGGAGTATTACATTTCGGGCATTTAGAACCTGGGAACGCAATGCTTTCGCCGCTCAACCCTCTTAATATTACTACATTATAAAAACTGCCAAAACACAGCCCGAGAGCAGAAACCAGCAATAATAAACAAATATCAGCCGGCAACATTATACTGTCCTTTTTTCCTTTGTAATAAGAAGATATAAAATATCAAACGCTTTTCTTAATTTTCTTGACACCATCATAGGTGAAAGATTTAATCTGTCTGATATCTGTTTTTGGGATAAATCTTCATGATAATAAAGATAAATTAACTCTTTTAAATCCTCAGGCAGTCTTTCGATTACTTCATTTAAAATAATCTTTTGGTCATAATTATCTGCATTATATTTATAATCTTCAGTACTTATAATCTCTTCAAACGGAATATTCTGATTATGTTTATCATAAATTTGATCCAGCGAAATAGTTTTTTTACGTCTATCCATTTCCATAGCATACCCGACTTTTTTAACCGGAACATTCAGGGCCTCTGCAATATCCTGCTGGGTTAAATTATCAATGTATTCATCAGAAACTTCTGTTACAAAACTATTAATCCGGTATGCCAGTTCCTGTATTTCACGCGGCACGCGGATAAGCGACATCTTATCACGCAAATAATGACGCATTTCACCAATTATTAAATAACCCGCGTAAATACGAAAACTTTTACTCAATTCAGGTTTAAAATTATCAATCGCCTTGATAAGCCCTATTGCACCCGCCTGAACCAAATCCTCAACAGGGTCATAATCCCGTCGGGCGATTGTCTTTGCAATTTTTCTTACATTCCCCATCATCGCAGTTACAATAAGAGTTTTTAGCTTTGCACGCTCATTATCGTCGCTGCTCTGCTTATAACTCATCAGCCACTGTTCTAATGTTTCATCTATATTTTTTTCTTGAATTTTCTTAGTACTCAAAATCATTCCTTTAAACTTCTTTTTTGTCTTTCTCTTCTTGCTCTTCTTTTTGTGCTTTTTCAAGTTCTTCAAGCTTGCTTTGGAAAAGTTCAAATCCTGACATTTTCATTCGTTTTTCTGCATCCAGCTTTGCTTTTGTTATAATTTGTTCAAGTTCTTCATCAGAAAGCTCGCTGAAAGAACCGCAGGAAATAGAAAATTTTGGGCGATTATGGAGCAAATAAATTACAATAAAGATACCATATAAAAGCATTCCCTGCAAGATTCCGATTTGCGGGAGGGAAGTATTAGCAGCAAGGAATAAGTTCCATATGTACATAAGAGCATATCCCGGGAACACGCCGAACCCCGCAGCCAAACATATTCCAATAAACGCAAGCTTTAGAAGCCCGCCTATACCTCTTATTTCTATTGTTTTAATCTTTTTATCCGGCTTTAATTTATTTTTTGGTTTCATATCATCCGCCTATCATTTCCAAAAATTCTTGTTCTGTTAATATTATAACACCTAAATTTTGAGCTTTTTCATATTTTGACCCCGGATTTTCTCCGGCTACGACAAAAGATGTTTTTTTCGATACTGATGACGAAACTTTACCACCCATCAGCTTTATTTTTTCGCCTGCTTCATCTCTGGTCATAGTTGAGAGGGTTCCTGTCAGGACAAATGTTTTGCCCTCCAGCTTGTTAGATATTTTTTGTCCGCCTTCCTGAGGTTTTACACCTAAGGATAAAAGTTCATCTATCAATTTTATATTAGCATCTTTATGGAAAAATTCCCATATTGTATTTGCAATCTTTTCTCCGATACCTTCAATCGCAGCGAGTTCTTCGATTGATGCCGTTCTGATTTTTTCAAGTGTTGAGAGTTCATTAACCAGAATATCCGCTGTTTCTTTTCCCACATGCCTGATTGAAAGCGCTGTAATAAAACGCGCTAACGGTCTTAATTTACTATTTTCAATGGAAGTATAAATATTATCCGCAGATTTTTCTTTTATCAAATCCAACTGCATTAAATCCTGCCTTGTCAATTTATAAAAATCAGCCGGTGTTAACACCATTTTATTATCATATAATTGTTCTATTAATGATGGCCCAACAAAGTCAATGTCCATGGCTTCTTTTGATACCCAGTATTCAAGTCTTGACAGCACAATAGAACGGCAATCTGGATTTGAACAATATAAATTCACTTCGCCTTCTTTTGTTTCCAGAGGAGCGCCGCAGTCCGGACAAAGCATTTTCATTTCATAAACCGGAAGTTTATAATGATTTTCATCATCAACGACTTTTATTACCTTAGGAATTATTTCGGCCGCTTTTTTAATAAGCACCTTATCCCCGATTCTTACATCCAGTCTTTTAATTTCATCAAGATTATGCAGACTGGCTCTTGATACTGTGCTTCCGGCAAGCAAAACAGGTTCAAGAATTGCAACCGGAGTTACTGCTCCGGTTTTGCCAACCCCCCACTCAATATCTTTTAATGTCGTAGTTATCTCCTCCGGCGGAAATTTAAACGCTGTAGCCCATTTAGGCGCACGCGCCGTATATCCCATTTCATGCTGGCAGGAAATACTATTTACTTTTATTACAACACCATCCGTCGCATAACCTAAATCAAATCGTTTATTTTCCCATTCTTTACAATATTCAATTGCTCCTTGAATATTTTTCACCAATCTTATATTTGGATTAACTTTAAACCCGAGTTTTTTTAAATATTGAAGTGAATCCCAGTGGGTTTTTATATTACTTTCACCTTCTACTATCAGGGTATATGTAAAAAATGATAAATCGCGCTTTGCAGTAATTGTACTATCTAGCTGCCTTATAGAACCGCTTGCCGCATTTCGCGGATTTGCAAAAATCTTTTCACCTTTTTGAGCATTCTCTTCATTAAGTCTTTCAAAAGACTCTTTAGGCATATAGACTTCCCCGCGGACATCTATACTCACCGGTTCAAAAAGCCTCAGCGGAATAGCCTTTACCGTTTTTAAATTATTTGTTATATCTTCTCCTACAATCCCGTCACCGCGTGTAACTCCACGGACAAAAAGTCCGTTTTCATAGGTCAATGCCATAGCAAGCCCGTCTATTTTAAGTTCACAAACAAGTTCCTGCTCACTTCCGCACTCTTTAGTTACACGTTCGTGCCACTTAATTAATTCTTCCTCATTATAAGTATTATCAAGACTGTAAAGACGATATTTATGTTTGTGTTCTGCGAATTTTTCACTCAGACCGCCGACACGCTGTGTCGGACTATCCGGAGTTATAAGAGAAGGATTTTCTGCTTCAAGTTTTTTAAGCTCAGAAAAAAGTGTATCATACTCAAAATCGCTCATTGAAGGATTATCCAGCACATAGTACTCATAATTTGCACGATTAATTTTCTCTCGTAAAATATCAATATCAACAGACATTTACATCACCATTAAAAGCTCTCTTATAACCTTTGCGGCAACCGCTGTAGAAGCCCCGCTTGCATCATAGTCAGGAGCGAGTTCCACAACATCAGCGCCGATAATATTAAAATCTTTAAGGTATTTAAACCAGCCTAAAAGCTCATTAAATGTGAATCCTCCGGCTTCAGGTGTTCCTGTTCCGGGCATTATTGAAGTATCAAGAACATCTAAATCCACTGTTACAAATACCGGTTTATCTTTTATGCAATCAAGCTCTGAATACTCCTTTACGAGTGTATTATGCTTTTTCATAATATCAAACTCTTCTTTTAATCCGGAGCGGATACCTATTTGTTTAAGATTTTCAAAGCCGGCAATTTCGGCTGAATGCTTGATTACAGCGCTATGCGAAAGCTTTTGTCCCAAATATTCATCCCTTAAATCAGTGTGGGCATCAAAATGAATAATAGCAAACTCTTTATAAAACTTGCTTACCGCTTTAATTTCCGGCAGAGTAACAAGATGTTCGCCGCCTATTCCAAAAACACGCTTGCCGTCTTTATATATTTCTTCTACATTTTTTTCTATCAAATCTAGTGATTGAACAGTATTCCCGATAGGAAACTCCAAATCGCCGGCATCGTGAAAATTACAATCCTCAAGATGTTTATCAAAATAAGGTGAATAATCTTCAAGCCCCCAGCTTGCAAATCTGATTTGCTGCGGCGCAAATCTTGAGCCGGAACGGTTCGTAACAGTTCCGTCAAACGGAAACCCGAGCATAACAATATCAGATGAATTATAGTCCTGATTCTGTCCTATCCAGTTTTTATCAAGAAACGGCCCTGACAGCATATTTCCCCCTTATTATCTTAAGTTCTTTAATATTTCTAAAATAAGCGAAATAAATTTTTGTTTAGCCTTATCTGCCGCAGCAATCACCTCGGAATGAGTAAGCCCGACTGTACTAACACCTGCGGCCTGATTGCAGATACAGCTTATACCCATTATATTCATAGAGCAGTAATGCCCGACTATAGCCTCAGGAACAGTAGACATACCAACAGCATCCGCCCCGAGAATCCGAGCCATTCTGACCTCGGCAGGAGTTTCATAAGAAGGGCCGGTAAGAGCCATATAAACACCTTTTTTTAACTCTATTCCGAGTTTTTTGGCACAATCACATGCCAGAGAAACTAATTCTTTTGAATAAACCTCGCTCATATCGGGAAATCTTACTCCGAGAGTATCGTCATTCCTGCCAATCAATGGATTTGTACCCATAAAATTAATATGGTCAGTAATCAACATTAAATCAGATGGTTTAAACTCAGGATTTACACCGCCTGCGGCATTAGTTACAATCAGTGTTTTAACGCCCAGTTGTTTCATAACTTTAACAGGATAAACAACCGTTTCCATCGGATGTCCTTCATAAAAATGAAACCGCCCCTGCATCATAACTACCTTTTTACCGCAAATCTCAGCAAAAACCAGACGTCCTTTGTGTCCGGCTACCGTTGATGCTTTAAAACCCGGAATTTCTGAATACGGTACCGCAATTTCGCAATAGTCATCTGCCAGCGACCCGAGTCCGGAGCCTAAAATAATCCCAATCTCAGGTGAAAAATTACCGGTTTTATCTTTTATAAATGATACGGCATCCTGCATATAGTACTTATACTCTCCTATAACTTAATAAACACACCTGTACAACCTTACAGGGCAAATCCCAATCTGCGCCGGTAAGATAATCAAAGCTGCCCCTTATTGCAACTTCAATTTAGCCGATAAGCCCCTCATCATCAGACTCTGACGCTTTTACCATAATAGCGTGTTCAATCGGATTTTCTTTCTTATAAGAGCTGTCAGAAACTTCTTCATAACCAAAGTCTTCGCGTTCTTTTTTCATTTGAGTTTCATCAACAAGCTTCTTTGCTAATTCGGCAATTTCATATACTAACTCATATCTATTTTCGGATTTTTCATTTAAATCCCAAGCTATTTTAACAATTTTATCCATTATAAACCTCTTTATACTTAATTTTAACAAATAAATTTTATTTGTCTATAGTACAAAAAGCAGTGCGCCGGATATATCCGGCACACTGTGAGTATAACAGCAATCGTTATGGTATATTATTTATACACATCCATATAAAAATCCAATGCTTTATCTAATTCATCCTTATCCATATCTGTAAGCTTTTTATTAGGGTCAAATCCGGCATCATCAGGAAGTGAGCGCCAGTGTCCTTCGACACGCGTTCCATCCATTCTGCGATACTCCTTAATATAAATCTTGCCGCCGTAGGAAGCAGGCTTAGCCTCCGGCGTTGCAGGCTTAAAAGAATCTACAAATTGATAAAATTTATCCCTATATATATTGTATTTATCAACAATTTTTTTTGCTCCTGCTTTCCAACTCTCCGGCTTATCCATTAATTCTTCAATATACAAATCCAGTGCCTCATCAATGTTAAGATGTAATTTTTGCAACGGTAATTCTTTCATTTTTTTACTTACTTTTGCTTTCATAGGTTGTATTTCTTCCCAGTATCCAAGCTCCTCTTTTTTTATTTCCTTTTGCTTTGTAATTGGCTTCTGATTTATAAAAGCGTGATCTCCGAAAATTATTGGACTCCAAATAGGATTTTCCGTTTCTAATTCATAGCATTTACCTACAATGTTTTGAGCGCTACCGCTCGGGAAAAAATCTAATTTGCTGATATAGTTTATGATATTATCAGATTTCGGCTTGCGGCCTTCTCTGATTACAAAATTTCCTACTCCTCTTGCATTGAATGTCACCGTTGGCGCACCGGTTTTTGCCTCTGTATATTGGGCAATACTGCCGCCCAATGAGTCCCCCGTCAAGTATATTGTATAATTTTTATACTTCTCTCTACACCTTTGGTATAGTTCAACTCCTTGTTTAAATTGTTCAGGAGTTTTTCTGTCAAGTATAAAATCTATATCATTACCATAATCTCTTGGCTCATGTGTACCACCAAAAGCAATAACAATATTCTTCTGCTTTTTTAAAATAAAAGCTGAAAAGCCTGTCTTAGAATCATATATTGTTTCAACATGTGTATATGCTGAAGGAATAACATAATCTTTCCTGCCATACACTGCATTTGCGCAAGCTTGTAGTTCTCTATGAAATTCTATGTCTGTTTTAAAATCATACATGTTTTCTTGTTCCTTTCTATATAAATTGTAAAATTTATAAAAATATGTTATTATTTGAATTATGAATATCAATTTAATCAAACTATCCCAAAAACCAAGTATCAAGTATTTAATGCTTCAAGGTTCAGTTTTATTAACCTCCATAGCTGCCGGTCTGGTAACTTATTTAGTTTTTTTATTCATACCGGAAACTACCGCCTGGGGGTTATTTACTTACCTTCTTACAGCCTGGGTTCTTATATTTCCGTTTGGCATATTATATGCCTTTTTAGGATTTATAATCTCGATAATTATCAGACGTGATAAGTGGTTGTATAGTTTTCCCGTAGCATTTATAACCTTTAGTATTTGTGCCTTTTTCTGCTCCGTATATCAATATATGTATGTTAGTATTGATATAGAGGGCGACGCAATAAGTTCACCTATTTTGGGGTTAAATTTTGCAATAGTTTCTATACCTGCTTTTCTCGTCGCTTTTCACACAATAGTTTTACCGGTATATTTGATATTATTAATATTCGATTTTATATTGAAACCATCGTCAAATTCACCTCCTTTACCCGACAGCAACAGGTTCCGGTTGTATATTAAATTATTCGGGATGGGATTATTTGTTTTAATTTGTCTGGTATATATTTCTATATTTTTTTACATACTATAGGGTAAGTTCCAGATTGATTAATCCCGATTTATAAATGTTGCAACATCCCAAAATCTATGAAATAATACTACCAAATTTTTCGGAAAAAACCCAAGAAATATTACGAAAACTTTTCTTGCTCACTCGCGATAAACGGCGTTGCGGGCAAAAATTCACATTTTGCCCTTCAGCCTTCGCTCGTTCACGCTACATCTTATCTAGAACTCGTTCTAAGCAAGGGATAGATACTGATAAAATCACCTCAAACCTAAATATATTCCGCCAACATTTGATTAAAATAGCTGAATTAATGGAATAACAAAAGATACAGGAGTATAAACATACTAAATATTGTGTAATTTTAACAAAAATGCTATTATTCAGATATGAAAATTGATTTATATAAACTATCCCAAAAACCTAGTATCAAATATTTAATGCTGCAAGGCTCAGTTTTATTGACCTCCATTGCTGCCGGTCTGGTAACTTATCTAGTTTTTTTATTCATACCGGAAACTACCGCCTGGGGATTGTTTACTTACCTTCTTACAGCCTGGGTTCTTATATTTCCGTTTGGCATATTATATGCCTTTTTAGGATTTATAATCTCAATAATTATCAGACGTGATAAATGGCTGTATAGTATACCAATAATTCTTCTAACCTTTATTATTTGTGTGTGTGTTTGTTCTTTTTTCCAAAACATGTGTGTATATGATAATGGACTGGCAGCAACTGATACAAATGTATTTTCTATTTATTTTTGGGTTATAGCTGTTCCAGGGTTTGTATTAACTTTTTTAACCGTTGTATTACCTATATATTTGATATTATTAACATTTGATTTTATAATAACACCACCATCAGACTCACCGCCTTTATCTAGTAGAGATAGATTTTGGTTGTATATTAAATTGTTTGGCGGAGGATTATTCGGTTTAATTTGTGAATTGTATATTCTTTCTATGATTTATCTTCTCTTCGACAGTTTAATATTCAATAGAACATAAGAATAATTTTTTACATACAATAGGGCAAAATACATCAAAACGGAGTAGCAGCGGCAAAGCAAATTATATTATTAATCCCGTTAAATTTCAATTCATTCACCATTACTTCAAAAGTAGAGCCGGTAGTTGAAATATCATCCAGTACAAGTATTCCGCCGCCAGTATATTCTTGTTTATTAACAATAAAAGCATTTTTTAAATTCTCGAGCCGCTCAATTCTGCTTAATTTGTACTGGGGAAGCGTTTCTTTTACTCTGGCAACAAGTTTCGTGTTAACAGGGTATCCGCTGAGTTTTGAAAACTCATCCGCTATTAATTCTACCTGGTTATACTTCCTTTTTTTCAATCGTTTATAATGCAAAGGGACTGGAACAATTACATAATCACCCCTTAGCCCGAGCTTTTGCCAGTAATCATACATAAATCTCGCTATATAAACAGCCATTTCTTTTTGTTTATGATACTTCAAACCGCGTATCATTTTTTGCAGGTTCTTATTATATTTACCGGCACAATAGACATTCACTCCGGCAACAAATTTCTCAGGAGCCGGCGGGCAGGCTTCAAGTGATTCATAACACTTTGAACACAGTCTGCTGTTTTCTACAGAGGAAGAACAGCAATAACACTTCTGTTTATATATAAGATCTAATAACGATAAGAAAAATCTCTTCATACTTAGTTATTACGATTGCGCTGAGCATCCTCAATACGTTTTTGTCTGTATCCGTAAAATACATAGATTAAAAGCCCTGTAAGCAGCCAGAGCGGGAAATATATTGAAGATGCATGCAGTGATTTTAGTGAATATATCATTAACCCGCCGCACACAAGAATCCCCAGTACCGGAAACAACGGAGAAAACGGAACCTTGAACGGTCTTTTCCTGTCAGGGTCAGTTTTTCTTAGAATTAATACAGCGATACATATAATTATGAATGATGTAAACGTACCGAAATTACATAATTCAGCCGAAATTCTCAAATCCATAAACAGTGAAAATACAATAACTGCAATACCTGCAAACCAGGTCATTACATACGGTGTTTTAAATTTTTTATGTATCAATCTCCAGCCCTTAGGTAAAAATCTGTCCCGGCTCATTGCATAAAGAATTCTGGTTGTTCCAAGCTGGTAAATTAAAAGTACAGAAGTAAGTGCTGCCAATGCACCAACAGATATAAATCCTGCAAACCAGTCTTTTTTAATAAAGCTCATCGCATGAGCAATCGGCGCATTTGTATCAATTTGCGAAATAGGTACAATACCTGTTAAAACAAGTGCAACACATACGTATAAAATTGTACAAATAACAAGAGTACCTAATATTGCAATCGGTAAATCTCTCTGCGGGTTTTCAGTTTCTTCAGCGGTTGTAGAAATCGCATCAAATCCGATATATGCAAAAAATATCAAAAACGCCCCCATAAAAACGCCTTCCAATCCGTTTGTCATAAACGGAGTCCAGTTCTCAGGCTTAACGTAAAATGCACCGACAAGTACAAAGCTTATAATCATAAAAAGGTTCAGACCAACCATAATACCTGCAACCCTTGTAGATTCTTTTACCCCCCTTATGAGCAGCAAAGTAAGCGCCAGCACTATAAATACAGACGGTAAATTAACAGATACAGGAATTACCCCGAACAAATGCGGAACTTTGTCATGTATATCCCATCCGTAGAGCTTACACATTCTCATCATTGATATATAGTCATTTCTAAGCCATAAGGGGAAATGAACAATAAAATCAGGCAAATACTGTTTAAACCCTCTCAAAAGCTGTACGAGATATCCAGTCCAGGCGCTTGCGACGGTAATATTTCCGATTGCATACTCAAGCATTAAAATCCAGCCTACCATCCACGCCATAAACTCACCCATAGTCGCATAAGTATAAGTATATGCACTTCCGGCAACAGGTATCATTGCAGCTATTTCAGAATAACAAAGAGCTGTAAAGACACACGCAACGGCCGCAAGAACCATAGATATAATTATGGCAGGGCCGGCGCCGGCCGAATCGGGAGTTCCGACAATTGCTGTTCCGATAATTGTAAAAATGCCAGTACCTACAACTGCGCCAATACCTATTATAATTAAATCAAAAATATTTAATGTTTTTTTTAATTCAGACTTTTTTGTAGCTTCAATCAACTCATCAGTGCTTTTACGTTTGAGAAGATTATTTAGTAGTAATTTTACGTTCATTTTTTTCTATTTCTTCCAGTATATCATTTTGTTCCAGCCGTCTGTTTTTCTTGTACCCGTAGCAAGCGTATATAGCAATACCGACTATTACCCATACAGGGAAAAGCAATGCGGATAATGAATGTTTTATAACCATTGAAAATATGATTAATCCGGTGCATAAAATTATACCTGCAAGCGGGAACCAAGGAGAGAACGGCACTTTAAACGGTCTGGGTCTGTCCGGATCAATTTTTCTTAATATTAGAACAGCAACGCAAACAATAATAAATGACGTAAATGTACCAAAGTTACATAACTCGGAAGCAACATTCAAATCAAGAGTCAGCGTTCCAATCATACAAATTATACCCACAACCCAGGTGAGGATATGCGGAGTATTAAATTTAGGGTGAAGTTTTTGGAATATACTAGGCAAAAAGTTATCGCGGCTCATTGCGTACAAAATACGTGTAGCAGCAAGCTGCAAAACTAATAAAACTGATGTTAATCCGGCAAGCGAACCAACAGAAATAAGTCCTGCCACCCAGTTTTGCCCGACCATTTCCATAATATATGCCATCGGCGCTTTTAAGAATTCTTGCGGAACAGGCGCACCATTAGTTTTCATAACACCTGTTAAGACAAGAGCGACAAGCACATAAACAACCGTTGTTACAAGCAGTGACCCGATAATACCTATCGGCAAATCTTTCTGAGGATTTTTACACTCTTCAGCCGCCGTTGCTAATGCATCAAATCCTATATATGCAAAAAAGATTATAAACGCCCCCATAAAGAGTCCCTGAAACCCGTTTGGCGCAAACGGAACCCAGTTCTCAGGCTTAACATAAAACGCGCCTGCTATTACAAACAATGCTATAACACCAAGTTTGACGACAACCATTATAGCCGCCATTTTTGTAGAATCTTTAGTACCTTTTATGAGAATCATTGTAATTATCGCTACAATCACAAAAGCCGGCAGATTAATACAAACAGGAATCCCTGCAAAATGCGGAATTACGCTCTCGGGGCTGATACCCTGTGATGTCAGATATTCACCCGCGGAACGAAAATCAGAAACCAGCCAAATCGGCGGATTTGTAATACATGCAGGCAGCACGGATTTAAACCCGTTCAAAAACTGCATAAAGTGGTTTGACCACGCACAGGCAACCGCAATATAGCCGATTGCATACTCTAACATCAAAATCCATCCAACCATCCATGCGGCAAATTCGCCAAGCGTTGCAAAAGTATATATATATGCGCCGCCGGCAACAGGTATCATTGAGGAAAATTCAGAATAACAGAGTGCTGAAAATACGCACGCAATTGCCGCAATAACCATTGATACCATAAGCGCAGGGCCTGCTCCTGTTCCCGGAGTCGCAGCTGCAACACCTACAATTGCAAAAATTCCGGAACCGATAATCGCACCGACTCCAAGGATAATCAAATCCCAAACGCCCAAAGTTTTTTCAAGTCCGCCTTTTTCAGCATCTGCCATCATTTCATCCGGATTTTTGCGTTTGAGAAGGCTTCTCATCAGAGAAGATTGTGAATGATAGTTGTTTTTTTCTGTCATTAATTATTTTCCTTACACAACGGGAACCCGAGTTTCCGTCTTTGTTCTACATATAAATTCGCTACAGCCGATGCCATAGTCCTTACTCTGTTTATAAAATTAATTCTTTCATCCTTAGATATAACACCGCGCGCATCAAGTAAATTAAATGTATGCGAACATTTTAACACATAATCATACGCCGGCAGCACCAATTCCGCCTTAACACAATTATCAACTTCCTGACTGTATAAATCAAATAATTTAAATAATAAATCAGAATTTGAATACTCAAAATTATATTTTGATTGTTCAATTTCATTTTGTAAATATATATCGCCGTACTTAAGTTCATTATTCCACATGACATCATAAACGGACTCTTTATTTTGAAGGTACATTGCAATTCTTTCAAGCCCGTAAGTTAATTCAAGTGCAACCGGCTTAACTTCTAATCCGCCGACCTGTTGAAAATAAGTAAACTGCGTAATTTCCATACCATCAAGCCATACTTCCCAGCCAACGCCTGCGGCGCCAAGAGTCGGAGATTCCCAGTTATCCTCTACAAATCTTACATCGTGTTTTGATAAATCAATTCCCATCGCCTCAAGACTCTGCAAATAAAGCTCCTGCGCATTATCAGGCGAGGGTTTTAAAATAACCTGATACTGAAAATAATGACCTAATCTGTTAGGATTTTCACCGTATCTGGCATCAGTCGGTCTGCGACAGGGTTCAACCATCGCTGTAGACCACGGTTCAGGCCCCAGTGAACGCAAAAATGTTGCAGGATTCATTGTAGATGCACCTTTTTCTATATCATAGGGCTGTTGGATTATACATCCGTAATCCGACCAAAATCTAGATAAATTAAGTATTAAATCCTGAAAATTAAGCGCCATATTTCTACCAACTATACATTGTATTTTTTACACTTGTTAATTATATAGTTAAAAAAATTAAAAATCAAATTTTAATCTTTCTTCAGTGGTAAATTCAGACAGTGCCGGTTTTTCACGAACAAAATTTTGACAAAATTTTCCCATTTTTTATGTATTTTAAACGCTCCCAAAAGATTGTAAAGATTTGTAAATATTAACCGTCTATTTTGTCAATTTTGTTGTTTCATCTGTTTTAGTATAGGTGTGTAGAAGTTTTTAAGGAAGTGTTTATTATGTATAATGTTAATTTTGGCACAGAACAACAGCCTGTTATCAAGTTTCCGGCAGCAATTGCAACACCGCAGCAGCAGTCACAACCGCAGGTTCAGACTGTACAGCCCAAAGTAATTAATATTGCGCCGCAGGATACATTTACGACAGAAACCAAAACTGTAACCGCTCCTGATACTCCACAAACAAATACAACCCAGCGGCCTAATATTATGCTTTTCCCTATGAACAGACAATTGGCAATGAATCCGCCTGAAAAGAAATTTGACTGGGATAATTTCTATAGAATCGCCGGGCTTGCAACATCTGTTGTTCTTACAATTCTAATCGGTTTAAGCCTTAAGCCGCTCCTTGGAAGTATGGGAAAAAAGCCAAAACCAGCCTCCATATTTACTTCTTATAAAGATGATCCAAACATTATTACACTAAGCAAACTGCCCGGAATGGAAGAAGTAAAAGCCGAATTTAAAAGAAAAATAATAAACCCTATCAGGCATAATGAAGTTTATTCATCACTCGGCGTAAACCCTCAAATGGCTTGTTTATTATACGGCCCTCCCGGAACAGGTAAAACAAACTTTGTAAAATCAGCAGCAAAAGAAGTAGGCGCCCTTATGGCTGAATTTAAAATCAGCAATGAAGGGAACAAATACATACACGAAACATCTGCTAATATCCAAAGAAAAGCCAATGCTATAATTGCCGAAGCCGATAGAAATCCAAACCAGACATATTTTGTTTTATTTGATGAAATAAACGGAATGCTGAGTGAATCCAAAATACATACAGATGTAAGTAAAACCGAAGAAGTAACGACATTACTGGATGTATTAAACCAGCTTAAAACACGCAAAAATATTGCAATCTTCGGAACGACAAATGAAATTTATAATCCTCTGACCAAAACAGCCGGAGATATGAACGCTGCTGCGGTAGATCGTTTTACATCATACATCTTTGTTGATAATCCTGACATTGTAGCCCGCAAGAATGCGCTTAAACTTTATATGCAAGAACATAAAGAACTCACAAAAGACTTAATGAAAGACGAAGCAGCTCTTGACAAACTTGCCGGATTAACAAACGGGTATTCTTATAGAGATCTTAAAGAAAAAGTCTATGACAACGCAATTGCTGCAACAATGGATGCGATAGCAGAAGCGGCTGAAAAAGGTGAAAACTATAAAAATATTAAACTAACTCAAGAAACTTTTGAGAAAATTATCAATAAAGCAGCCTAAATCTCAATAACTCCCTGGCGATAGATTTTAATTTCGCCGTCAACAATTCCTATAACAGTAGAAGCAATGCCCCGGGCATTATACCCATAATCCTTGACAATATAACCAACCTTACTTCCTACACAATCCACAGCCTCCTGATAAGTTAACGCAGGAGGCTCGTGTGATATATTAGCACTTGTTGTAGCAAGAACATGCCCGGGGACAATCTTACAAAGCTCTGCAAACACAGGACAATCAGGAACTCTTATACCGACCGTTTTCATGCCGGAGGTTACAAAATCCGGTGTTTTAGGTGTTTTATCCAGAACTACTGTTAATGCGCCGGGGAAATGCTGCTTCATAAGTCTTTGGGCCGACATTGGTATCGGCTTTACGAACGGAAACAGATTGTAAACTTCGTTAGACATCAGTATCAAAGGCTTTGCAGCTTCTCTGTGTTTGATTTCATATATTTTTTTAACGGCTTTCTCACTCTCAGGCAGACATCCAAGTCCCCAGACCGTGTCTGTCACAAACGCAATAACACCGTCTTTTTCAAGTACTGATAAAATCTTTTTCTTTTCTTCTTTACTAAACATTGTACTATCCAATACGCGCTACTAAACCATTTCCTGTTCAGTCCCGTCCACAAACTGAATCCCGAACTTTGCTCTAAAGATATGTTTAACAGTATTCCCCTGAATTTCATGCATCATATTATTGAACAAATCATAGGCTTCTTTCTTGTACTCAATGAGCGGATCTTTTTGTCCGTAAGCCCTAAGCCCGATTCCTTCTCTTAGCATATCAATATTATGCAGGTGATCAATCCAGCGGTTGTCAACGACTCTTAGTAAAATATCACGTTCAAGCGAACGCACAAGGTTATCATCGCTGAATGCAACCTGTTCTACATATCCGTCAGGATTGTACTGTTTCATAATACCATTATAGAAATTAATAATTTCTTCTTCATGTTCGTCATACGCCTTAAGAGCAGCATCTCTTAAGTTGTCATTAATACGCTGGTATTTATAATTTTTAATATCATCAAACCCTATATATGAAAGCTGCGGAATGGTTGAATGAAGCTCTTTAACAAGTGTTTCAATATCCTCTTTAACGTACTCTTCAGGACTCATCTCCGGTGTAATATATGATTTCAAAAGTCTGTCAATTTCATTCTCAATCATATACTTAATATCCTCTCTAAGCCCTTTGCCCTTAAGCACTTTCCGCCGCTGAGCATAGAATTTTTCTCTCTGGATATTCATAACATCATCGTATTCAAGAACACTTTTTCTTATATCGAAATGATAGGTTTCAACCTTCTTCTGGGCTGCCTGAATTTGTCTTGTAATAATTGCCGATTCAATTTCCATATCCTCATCTGCGTTCATCATATTCATAATAGCGGTCATTTTATCTCCGCCGAAAATCCTCATAAGATTATCTTGCAAAGATAAAAAGAACCTTGTAGAACCGGGATCCCCCTGACGTGCAGCACGCCCTCTTAACTGGTTGTCAATACGGCGTGACTCGTGACGTTCGGTGCCGATTACATGCAGCCCGCCGGCTTCTACTACTTTACGGTGTTCTTCTTCTGTTATTTTCTTTGTTTCGTCAAATATTTTTGTTTTAACAGCCTCATAGTCCGGACTGTCCGGAGAAATGTTCATTGATTCAAGTTTTTCTTTGGCAAGATATTCCGCATTACCACCGAGCAGAATATCGGTACCGCGGCCGGCCATATTTGTTGCAATGGTAACTGCCCCGTAACGCCCTGCCTGCGCAATTATATACGCTTCTCTCTCATGCTGTTTTGCATTCAATACATTGTGTTTTATTCCGCGTTTTTTAAGCAGTGAAGAAAGATATTCTGATTTTTCAATACTTATTGTACCCACAAGCACCGGCCGGCCAAGCTCGTGCTGTTTTACAATATCATCAACAACTTTATTATATTTAACAACTTCTGTCTTAAAAATTACATCAGGATAGTTAATCCTTATATCCGGCTTGTTTGTAGGAATTGATGTTACTTCAAGATTATAAATCTTACCAAACTCCGCTTCCTCGGTCATTGCTGTACCTGTCATACCGGAAAGCTTCGGATACAGCCTGAAAAGGTTTTGGAAAGTAATACTTGCAAGTGTCTGGGTTTCATCCTGAATTTCTACACCTTCTTTAGCTTCAATCGCCTGATGTAATCCGTCAGACCAGCGCCTGCCCTGCATTAACCGTCCGGTAAACTCATCTACAATTACGACCTGATTGTCTTTTACAACATAATCAGTATCTTTTATAAACAATTCTTTTGCCTTAAGCGCCTGCAATAAATTATGTGCATACTGGGTATTAATATCAAACAGGTCTTTGCAGCCGATTAATTCCTGCGCCCTGTCTATACCCTCTTCTGTTAAAATAACATTTTTATTTTTTTCATCAACTTCGTAATCAACATCTTTAGTCAATTGAGGAGCAACCTTAGCCATCAGGGTATACGTATCTGCGGACTGCTCTACACGCCCGCTTATAATAAGAGGAGTACGGGCTTCATCAATCAAAATACTGTCGACTTCATCAATAATTGCATAATTAAACGGCCTTTGTACAAGCATATCCTCACTTGCTGCCATATTATCACGCAGATAATCAAAACCGAACTCATTATTTGTACCATAGGTAATATCACACGCATACGCCGCGCGTTTGTCCTCAAACTCTGTGGGAGAATGCTGGTTAGAAAGGATTACGCCTACTGAGAGGCCTAGAAATTTATAAATCTTCCCCATCCATTCGCTGTCACGCTTTGCAAGATAATCATTAACTGTAATAACGTGAACTCCCTTTCCGGTAAGCGCATTTAAATAAGCAGGGAGAGTTGCGACAAGGGTTTTACCTTCACCTGTTCTCATCTCTGCAATATGGGCGTTGTGGAGAAAATACCCGCCGATAAGCTGTACATCAAAGTGGCGCATATTAAGCACCCGTTTCCCTGCTTCACGAACGGTTGCAAAGGCCTCCGGCAAAATAGAATCAAGAGCTTCCTTCTCCAAAATCCTGTCTGCCTTTTCATTATCGGAAGTCGGGCGTTTGGCAAGGATTGCTTTGAATTCATCTGTTTTTGCACGCAGCTCTTCATCCGACAGCTTTTCAAACTCCGGTTCAAGAGCATTTATACGTTCTACAACTCCCATCATGTGCTTTATCTTCTTTTCATTGGGATCTCCAAGTAGCTTCAATAAAAATTTAATCATGTGTACTCCTCATATTAAAGATATCATAACACAAACCTTGAAGAAACATAATTAGTTAATGATTTATTAATAATTGGAAGAGGCGGCGGGTATACCGACAGCAAAAGCGCCGTTTTTTGTATCGAAAAACACTCCCCGCCCTTTTCCGCCCCTGCTAGGGGCAGGAAATCAATAATAACATCCCTTGACAAAATTATAAAATAAGTTAAAATTAAAATAGGAATTATTACTAGTTTTGTTTAAACGATGAATTATTCTAGACAAAGACAGATTATATTAGACACATTAGAAGAGTACGCCGTACATCCTTCTGCTGACCAGTTGTATGATAAAGTACACGAAAAAGACAAAAGCATTAGCAAAGGAACACTATACAGGAACTTAAATCAACTGGCAGACCTTGGAATAATCAAAAAAATAGACGGTCTGGATAATTCTGCCCATTTTGACCATAACATACACGAACACTACCATTTTATATGTAATAAATGCAAAAAAATCTTTGATATAGAAAAAGAGGATATACAAATTCCTGAAATAAAGCACAATGAAGGTTTTATAATCACAAACAGGGACATTATTTTAAAAGGAATATGCAGCGAATGCATAAAAAACAGTTCAGACAAAGTATGAAAGGAATATTAACAATGAATGAAAATCTAAAAGGGACAAAAACTGAAAAGAATTTAATGGAAGCATTTGCCGGAGAATCACAGGCAAGAAACAAATATACATACTATGCCTCACAAGCAAAAAAAGAAGGATATGTACAAATAAGCAAAATATTTGAAGAAACAGCAAATAATGAAAAAGAACACGCAAAAATCTGGTTCAAACTGCTGCACGGCGATTCTGTTCCGGAAACACTGATTAATCTTGAAGATGCCGCAAACGGTGAAAATTACGAATGGACAGATATGTACGCTAAATTTGCAAAAGAAGCAAAAGAAGAAGGGTTTACAAGAATTGCGGCACTCTTTGAACTTGTAGCAAAAATTGAAAAAGAACACGAGGACAGATACAGAAAACTCTTAGAAAACGTTAAGAATAACAGAGTTTTTGATAAAAAACCGGAAACTGTAAGATGGGAATGTGCAAACTGCGGTCATGTTTTTGAAGGCGAAAACGCTCCAGAAATCTGCCCTGTATGCAAACACCCGAAAGCATTTTTCTTTGTAAAAGCTGAAAATTACTAATGACTATCCTTTCTCCTCCGGATACTTAAACAACAAATCAGGCGGGACAAGTCCCGCCTGATTTGTTAGATATTACTACTTATTCTTCCCGAATATCTTCTCTGCAACCGCCTTTAATTTCTCAAAATCATACCCGGATTGTATAGAGTACTTGCCACAACGTGCATCTTTCGCATTATAAGTAACCTCACTATAATCAGTACCGTCTGTGGGATTTTTTTCGGTATCATAAGAAATAGCTATTTCGTTTATTTCACCATTTTTATCATAGGTCACTTTTATCCAGCGTCCGTCAGGCAGCCGTGCACTCTTAGTACCATCCGAGTTTTTCGTTATCTCAGGCTTCGGTTTCATATTAGCAGCCTCAGCAAGGGTCGCATTCGCTTTATCAAAAGATTCTTGCGCCTTTCTCTGCTCTTCATGCACCAGTGACATTTCTTTTTCTCTACAGCTATTTGATAATCGTGCCACCTCTTCTTTTATTTTATCAAGAGAGAATCCGGCAGCCTCCTTTAGATATCCGCTTTTGCCTATCGGCATATTGTTATATGTCACGCCATACTCATCTGCTTTTTGAACAAGCGGCGTTAAAAGATATTTGATAACATCCTCTTTATTCAGCCCGAACCCCAGAGCATCAACATCATTTATCATCTCTACAAGATTCGGGATTTTTTCTAGTACGTAGAGTACATTATATTTTGTAATAAGGCTCAGGGCATCCTTCATTTCTTGTATTTGTTCTTTGCCGGCCAGAAATCCTATCTTATCATTTATCGCAAGAATTTTTTCAGCAATTTTATACCCTTTATTACGATTTTGTACAAAATGACCAACTCTTCTATTACGATCAAGCTGTTCCACAGATACATTTACCTTGATACTATCATAATCTTGTTTTGCAGCGGCTTCATTTACACCGTTCGGAGGCGGGGTTTGAGCGCCTTTATCTACATTCTGTTGATTACCGGGCGCCTGCGCAGGATTTGCAGCGCCGCCTACCTTCTTAAATCCCATTGCTGTATAAATTTTATCAATCTGCGCTTTTGTCAAATTGATTACATCGCCGATTTTTACTATATAACTATTTCCCCAGCCAGAACGCGTTTTATCATTACCGCCTGAATACAGTTTTTCTCCTTCAGCTATCTCTTCTGCCTGCACCTGATCAAATACACTAAATACTCTCTGCCAGTTTATTTTTTTTGCATCACCTTCATAACCGGCATCTTTTGCTTTCTTTAAAAAAATATGAGTTAATCCTTTATCCCCGCTCTACACGGTATAACTAAAATCTGCCATCCAATATGCCGCCTTTCTTTAATTAAGGTGTTGACTCTTGTTTATTCTTAACGGCATATTTGATTAAAACTTTAGCCCATCCCATCATATCATATCATATCATATCGGGGATTATAACTTGGTTTCAGCCTATTGAAAATCTGTCTTTATATTTCGTTACATTAGAATATTTGTTAAGTTTTCGTTACATCTTCTGTAAAAATAAGAGGTGAAGAACCGTTCCCCACCCCTTATCCCGCCCAAAACTGGGGCGGAGTAAATTTATCTAACCTTACTTACACAGCGCAAGCAGTACGCCCGCAGCTACAGCCGAGCCGATTACACCTGCGACATTCGGCCCCATAGCGTGCATTAACAGGTAGTTCTGGCTGTTATACTCCAGACCTACTTTATTAGATACGCGCGCTGCCATCGGAACAGCAGACACGCCGGCTGAGCCGATAAGCGGATTAATTTTATCTTTAGAAAACATGTTCATAATCTTTGCCATAATAACTCCGCCTGCTGTTGCCAGTGAAAATGCCATAATCCCGAGGAAGAGAATAAACAGCGTCTGCACTGTTAAAAACTGTTCCGCCGAGAGTTTTGAACCTACAGACAGCCCTAAGAAAATAGTAACAATATTAATTAACGCGTTCTGCATAGTATCAGAAAGTCTTTCAACAACACCGCATTCTTTACAAAGATTACCAAATGTCAAAGCGCCGACAAGCGGACACGCATCCGGAAGAAGTACAACACACAAAAGAAGTACAACAATAGGAAAAACTATTTTTTCGCGTTTTGATACTTCTCTTAACTGCGTCATCTGTATTTTTCTTTCTTCAACCGTTGTAAGCATTTTCATAATAGGCGGTTGAATAACAGGTACAAGCGCCATATATGAGTATGCTGCAACCGCAATTGCACCAAGGAGTTCCGGAGCAAGTTTACTTGTAACAAATATTGATGTCGGCCCATCCGCTCCGCCTATAATACCTATTGCGCCCGACTGCGGCAGAGTAAATCCAAATAAGCATAACGCCATAAGCAAAGCACCAAATATACCAAACTGTGCAGCGCCGCCCAGCAATGCGGTTTTCGGGTTGGCAATCAACGGCCCGAAATCAGTCATTGCGCCAACACCCATAAATATAATTAACGGAAACAGCCCTTTATGAATACCCGCTTCATATATAATACCCAAAAATCCATGAGGCCCTGCCATATCACATACAGGAATATTCGATAATAAACCGCCAAATGCAATCGGAACAAGCAGCAGCGGTTCAAATTGTTTCTTAATACCAAGCCACAGCAGAAACAAACATACCAAAATCATTATCATTTGTCCGTACTGATGCATAAACTGTTCGGCAACAGATGTAATATTCGGATCAGGAGCAAGAACAAAATTTGCTATACCTGTTGAATTCCAAAGACTTTTAAATCCTTCTAACAAATTCATATCTCATTCCCTTTCCTAACCTACCGTTGCCAGAAGCTGTCCGGTTATTACCTTATCACCCTGTTCAACTTCTATTGATTTAACAACACCGCCTACAGGTGATTTAACCTCTGTTTCCATCTTCATTGCTTCAAGAACAAGGATTACATCCCCCTCAGAAATCTCATCCCCTTCTGATACACACGTTCTAAGAATAACTCCCGGAAGTGCTGCATTAACAGGAGTACCTTCCCCGCTTGATACAGAAGCTGTTTCTATACCTTCTTTAACATTAACAGAGTATTCTTTGCCATTAACCATAGCTTTCCCATCGCCTTCAAGTTTAATAGCATATTTTTTACCATTAACAGAAACAGTATATTCAGAACCTGATTTAGAAACAGGCGCACATTCTGTTTTCGGACAGTTCTTACGAACACCGATTTGTCCCTTCCCCAGAAGAAACATAATACCTTTTTCTTTACATGCCCCTGCAATAAAAATATTTTCTTCCGTTTGCTCTAAACCTGCCTCAGCAAGCATTTTCTTAGCAGCCTCAATACCTTTATCAGGGTTCCTGTCATTAATATCTACAACTTTTTCTGTAGTCGGCTGCAAGCCTAACTGTTCCGACGCAATTTTTACAACTTCAGAATCAGGCTCGCAGGGAGTCTTGCCGAAATACCCGAGAACCATTTTGCCATAACCTTCTGCAATCTTCTTCCATGAGCCGAACATCACATTGTTAAAGGCCTGTTGGAAATAAAACTGTGAAACAGGGGTTACAGATGTACCAAATCCGCCTTTTTCAACAACCTCTTCCATCGCAGCAACAATTTGAGGATATTTATCCATAATACCGTTATCGCGGAGCATCTGAGTATTTGCAGTCAACGCACCGCCCGGTAACGGTGATTGAATAATCATAGGGTTAACCGCAAGTGCTTCGGGCGGCAAGAAATAATCTTTCATACATTCTTTAAATATTTCTTCTGTTTCAAGAATTTTCTTGATATCAATACCTAAATCATATTCTGTACCTTTAAGAGCATGCCACATAGAAACAATATCAGGCTGCGCGGTTCCGCCGGAAACAGGCTTCATAGAAAGGTCAATGCCATCAGCCCCGCCATCCAGAGCTGCAAGATATGCAGCAAGCCCTGTTCCTGCTGTTTCATGAGAGTGGAATCTTATGTGAGCCTCTGAACCCAAAATCTCCCTCGTACGTTTAATTGTTTCATAAACTTTTCTCGGTGCAGAAGTTCCTGATGCGTCTTTAAAGGCTAATGACGTAAATGGAATCCCTGCATCAAGTATCGAACGCAGTACCCTTTCATAAAATGCCGCATCGTGCGCACCTGTACAGCCAATCGGCAGTTCCATCATCGTAATTGTAACCTCGTGATTTAATCCGTTATCAACAATACATTGACCGGAATAAATAAGGTTATTTACATCATTTAATGCGTCAAAGTTCCTAATAGTTGTAATCCCGTGTTTTTTAAACATTTTTGCGTGAAGATTAATCATATCCCGGGGTTGAGAATCCAGTCCTACAACATTTACCCCCCTTGCTAAAGATTGAAGATTAATATCAGGGCCAACTGCGGCTCTTATTTTATCCATTGTGTCAAATGCGTTTTCATTACAATAAAAAATAGGAGATTGGAATCTTGCACCGCCTGCAACTTCAAAATGTCTAATACCTGCATCAACTGCTGATTTCAGAGCCGGCAGAAAATCATCTACAAACACTCTTGCGCCATACACCGACTGAAATCCGTCACGGAATGATGTATCCATAACCTTAATCTGTTTTGTCATTTTTATATATCCTCTCTTAGTTAATAGTTACTTTTTAAGTATTGCTGAAAGTACTGCAACAGCTACATCTGCATCATCTGTAAGTTTTTTAACAGTCTTTTGGGCTGCCTCCGGTACTGCCTCCGGAAAATACTTATTTAAAATCATTACGGATTTAGACATCAAAAGCATTACACAAATCATAACGCATAAAAATATTAACACTGTCCCCATACCTATAATCATAAGGTTTAAAGCATCAGCAATATTAGAGGTGAAAGTTTCACATAATCCGCGCAATAATTCATTCATAATATATCTCCTATCCATAACGTTTTAATGTTATTTTTGTCATCCTGTAAAACCAATGCCCCATCATGCGTTATATCAACAGCTGCCCCTTCCAGAATACCGCGGCTCCCTGATACTTTGATAGTTTGGTTTAAAAACGAGGCTCTCTTTATATAATCATCTCTTATATATAAAAATCCTGCGCTTAAGAATTTATCATAATACAAAAAAAAGTTTGAATAAAGTTTTTCTAAAAAATTTTCTTTATCTATTACCCCTCCAACCTCTAAATTCAGTGCAGTTGCAGGCTTTTCAATATCTATAAAACTTTCTTTTTTTCCGTTTAAATTAATACCAACCCCTAAAACAATTCCCGAAAGTTCATTGCCTCTTACAATACCCTCCGATAAAATTCCAGCAGCCTTTTTACCATTAACCAGCACGTCATTGGGCCATTTTATTCTTGCTTCAACACCATATACTTCAAACATTCGGGCTAAAACAACGGACAAATACTGTGTTATATTAGCACAAACCGGTTCAAGAGTATTAAACGGCTTAAGTACAAATGAAGCGTATATATTATCACAACCCACAAATTTCCATTTACGGTCAAGTCTTCCGCGGCCGGATGTTTGATTATATGTATAAACAATAGTCCTGTCATCAATATCATCCAGATGCTCTTTTGCGTATAAATTTGTTGAATTAACTTCTTCAAGATAGAGTTTTTTTATATTCATAATTTACACAATAGTAAAAGTATAGTCAGAAACTTTTGCTAACTTTTCCTCAATCTGGTCAAAGTTTAAAAACCCTTCTGTTGCGCCAAATTTAGAAACAACCGCCGCAGAATTAACAGATGCGTACATCAATGCTTTGCCAATATTAAGCTTTGTCCTGCCTAATGCCGCGCAGAAAGTAGACGCAAACGCATCTCCTGCACCAAGTGTTGAAACTACAGGCGACGGATAGGTCGGACAGTAATAATATTTCATACCGTCATACGCATAAGCACCTTTGGCACCATCAGTAATTACTATAACCTGATACTCCTGAACTTTTAATTTTGCAAGCATTTTTTTGACATCCGGATGAATTAACTCCTGTGAAAATTTTTCTGTCTTTGTATCAGGTCTTACAATTATTCCGCTGCACATTGATGCTTCCTCTTTGTTCATTACAACAATATTTGCCACTTCTAACAGCTTTTTGATTTCATCAAATCCCTTCTTTAAGCTTGTCGTTCCTGCATTAAAACAAACTTTCACACCGTGTTCATGAGCAAACTTAACAAGCGGTTCAAGAACTTTGTTAGACTCGCCGTTTAGAGGCGCTATATACAACAATCTTGCTTTCTTAATCAAGTCAAAATTAATATCATTGATATTTATTAATGCATTCGCTCCCCTGTGAGCAAGAACTGTTCTATCTCCTTGAAAGCTTACAAGAATAATCGAAAAACCCGTAGATACTTCCGGATTTTGCACAACTCCTGTCAAATCAACTTTAGTCTTTTTAAGCGCGTCAAAAATACCCGCTGAATAAATATCATCACCAACTTTGAAAATAGCAGAGGTCTTAAGTCCTAGATTTGCAAGGTTCATAGCAGTATTAAGCCCGCCGCCGCCGATATTTGTCGCAAAACTTGTCATATCAATCTTAGAGCCATACGGATAACTCATAAAATCGGAGCTTTTATTCTTTGAACACACAGAAACAATATTTGCTTCATCGCTCTCAACAAATACATCCATTGTCGCGCTGCCTATTGTTACAACATCAATCTCAGACATACTTCCTCCTCATATTTTCTGCTGTGAATCTGTATTTAGTATAAGACAGACAAAATTTTTGTTCAATAAAAAAGCCGGATAAACACCGGCCCTTTTATCATATTAACCTTCAAACTCCGGAGGAATCTCACGGTCAAACCCTTCTGTAGGCTGATTGTCCAGAACTTCAAAATTTATATTCGGGCCGCCGGATTCATCAACGCCGGTAAAATCTTCTTCAATATTCCCGGGAACATTAGCCGGTTCTATAGGCTGCTGCTCAACGACTTCATCCTCTGTTGATTCTACCGGTTCACTATCTTCAGAATAATCCTCTTCTTCTTCATAGTCCCCGTCAGACACATCTTCATTGCCAAGCGCCAGTTTTAATTCCGTAAACGCTTCTTCGGCACCGTCGTAATCAAAATAATCTTCTGCAATTGCTTTTTTTAATTCTTCATACGATACTTGCAGCCCGCCGGACTGTAATATATATGAAGAATCCAGATTCATATTTTCATCTAAGTTTTGTATCTCGACAACAACAGAACCTAATTTCTTATCTACGCCAACCAGTGTTGTTGTATATTGAAAAGGATTGTATTCTATCCTTGATAATTTCCCCCTTGCATCAAATGTGACAACAATTCTCGTACCGTCGTTGAGCTTAGCATAATACCTGTCTTCATTAGAATTCCTATCACGGGTTATAGAATTTCTATTAATATCATCAACACTGAGTTTATCCATTGCAAATAAATTATGCTGTAGTTTGAGTTTGTCTAAAGTTGTTTTGGATGTTATTTCAGCAGTACCAAATTTAACCTCATTGCCATTAACATTCACCAGCAGCGGTAAATCTCTGTCTATATAATATTTCGCAAAATACTTATTCCCCTGTTTATATTGCTTGATTTTCTGCCGTTCTTTAGGCCCCGCATTAGGCCCGTAAGTAATTTTTACCTCATAGTAACAGGTACTTGACTCAAATTTAGATAATCTTGATAAAAATGTCTTGCCGACACTGGGAGTTAGTACATAAGCAATAATTGCCGCCAGAATCAGCGGAATTAAAAATGTTAATATATATCTTTTCTTCACCTGCTACCTCTCTTTCTTTTCCTAAATTATACCCGATATACTCAATTGGTACAACCATTATTTAACGGCAATAATCTCTCCGTTACATTTATTATTATTTCTGTAAAATAATTTATAACCATTTTTTATAAGAATATTCTTCAATACACCGGAAGAATACCCTATCCAATCCACAATAATAATATCTATGTTTTCTAATCCTATATTACTGGAAACCGCATTCAATAGTTCACAAATTGATTCTCCTGCCGAAATTTTACACAATATTTTACCTGTATTAGTAACTTGGGTAATATCATTACAAATATTCACTTTATGACACATTTCCCCGTTTTCATTAAAACAATCTTTGAAAAATGTCAAATCCCCGCCGGCAGGCCAGACAATAATTTCAGATACTTCAGATTTTGCTGCAAAATACAATGTTGAAAAAGGAGTTTGTCCGATATCAATAACTGTCCAGCCCGTGTCATAAAAACTAAATCCAAATTTATTCAGGACAAATATTTCATAAATTCCTTTCAAATCCGCTTCATTGCGGTAAGGAATATGAATATTATTTTCAGGAATTAAAATGCAAGATTCATCAACTTTAAATCCATTTTCACTTAAAAGTTTTTTGTATCTATTTGTTTCGGAAATCATACGGCTAACCTTATAACCAAACAATTTAAAAAAATTATTAATAATTTTTTGACGTAAAAAGATTAAAGCATTTTTATCAGCCTCTAATTTATGTTTTTTATATGGTGACTTTAGATAATATTTTCTCCAAAGTTTATGATATGTACACTTTTTATTTAACCAGGGTTTTACACCGGTACAATGTATTATCATAGGTTTTTGTCGCGGAGGCAGATTATATAATACAAAAAATTGTCCAATTTCCCGCTTATTTCTCAACATATAGTTGTAAAACGGTGAAATTTGTTTAACTTTTTTATCAAAAACGATATTAAACGCATCCTGATCCATAAATTTATTATATAAACAAGTTTCTTTTGTTTTATAGAGCAGACGAGGAATATCATTATCTCGCATTTCTTTTAAATTCAAAAGCATTACCCCGCTGTTAAAATAAACTTCACACCCGATTCTTTTATTATCAGTACGCGAATAAAAATCCTCCACAACACCTGCATAACAACCATTAATATCTGTATCATACATTTCGCTTAAATCGGTATTTACAATCACATCCGAATCTAAATAAATTACTTTATCATACTCTTGAAGGATATCAGGAAGTTCAAACTTAAAAAGTGCCGCAGTCGAAACATAATTTTGTGTTGAAAAATATTTAGAGTTTTTATCAGAAGAAGTAACTATCCGCAAATTTTCACCACCGGCAGCTTTAAGATTATCAACAGAATTTAAAGATAATCCGCCCGTAATTACAATAATCTCGTATTGCGTAGTTTTATACCTATTAGACAACAGTGAAGTAATAGCAACAGTTGTTGGCATTGCATAATTATCATCGCAGATAAAAACTACCGGTATCATATCCTCTCCATATAATACAATTATTTTACAAGAATTTATTATTTGTGTAAATATAAGAGAATCGAAAAAAGTCCGCAGATGAAAAACATCTGCGGACTTAAAGATTTTTAAGCAAATTTTTTAGAACATTAAACCTGCTTCGCGGGCTGCATCAGCGAGGGCCGCAATTCTACCGTGGTACAAGAATCCGCCTCTGTCGAACACAACACATTCAATACCGGCTGCTTTAGCCTTCTTAGCGATAGCTTCGCCTACGGCTTTTGCAGCATCAATATTACCGCCATGAGAAAGTTTTTCTTTAAGCTCTTTATCTACAGAAGATGCAGATGCTAAAGTAACACCTTTTTCATCGTCGATTAATTGTGCATAAATGTGTTTTGTGCTTCTGTAAACTGCAAGACGCGGAAACTCACCGGTTCCTGAGAGTTTAACACGAAGTGATCTATGTCTTTTTTGTACTTTTGCTTTTCTGTTTTCTGATTTAATCATTTTCCTTATCCTTTCACCCAAACCTTCTTGAAAAACAGATTATCAAGGGTTTATGCGGGCATCTTGTATTGTAATTGTACTAATTTAGGGAATTAATCAATTGACTAAGAGTGTAGAACAGATATAAGAGCGGGACACACTTAGTCAGATTTGCACCCTATTTCTTACCAGCCTTACCGGCTTTACGTCTGATGTATTCGCCTTCGTATTTAACACCTTTACCTTTATATACTTCCGGCGGACGTTTGCTTCTAATAAATGCGGCTACATCACCAACAGTTTGTTTGTTGCTGCCTTTAACAGTTATTTTGGTGTTTTGGTCAACAGAAATAGTAATGCCGGCCGGCGGCTCAATAATAACAGGGTGAGAGTAACCTAACTGCATATTGAGTTTAGTACCTTCCATATTAGCACGATAACCTACACCTACGATTTCAAGTTTCTTTTCAAACCCTTTGTGTACACCATTAATTGCGTTTGCAACAAGTGTTCTTGATAAACCGTATAAAGCATCAGCTTCGCGGGTATCAACATTTCTTGTTAAAATAACATGATTGTCTTCGATTTTAACTGAGATTTCAGGGCGAACATTAACGACTTCAGTACCTAAAGGGCCTTTAGCAGTAACCTTATGTTCTTCAATCTTAACTTCTACACCTGATGGGATTTCAATAGGTTTCTTTCCTATACGTGACATGATTTTTCTCCTTTTGACATATTAGCTAACACTGTAAACCTGATATTTAAAGACACAGACGCAATTTAGTATTTTAAATCAATAAGAACTTAAGACATAAAACGCTATATAGTATCGGCCTTTAACTAACGGCTTACTTATATGGGAGGTATGCTTCGCGGGCTTCGCGGGCTTCGCGGGCTTCGCGGGCTTCGCGGGCTTCGCGGGCTTCGCGGGTCACCTTCCCCCCTTTTTGCCCCCGGGCTTTTCTGCCAATTGCACCCGGACACGTGTTGTATTATCGCATAAACGGTGTGGAATGTAAACCTTTTTCTAAAGTTTTTTTAAGAAAGATTATTGCTTTTTGATAATTATTAGCCCTATAGATGTACAAGCGTACTTTGAAATCTCCAACTTAAGATGAAAAGGCCCGTCATATGGAACACGGTCAACAAAATCATTGATAAAGCCATTACCCTTATCAAGATTCAGCGGAAAAACATAATGTCCGGCTTGTTCGAGTTCATTAATTACTTTTATGATATCACGATGCCTGAACACAACCAAATCATTAAGCTCAACAGTTTTATTATCAGAAACCAGATTATATTCAGTGGTATGAACAGCAACCCCGCCAGGTTTCAAAACATTTAAACTATTCTTAATAAAATCCAAACCTTTTTCTATGGAACCGACATGTTCTAAAGCACATATTGACCAGCAAAAATCATAGTCTTTCAAATCCGGAGGAATACTGTTCATATCTATATGCCTAAACTCGACATTTTGATAAAAAAGTGACTCATCACAAATGTTACGTTCATTAAGTTCAGAAAAATCTTTCTGTATATACTGATTAGATGTACGCCATTTTTCACACTCAGCATTATCTTCCGGCATATCTGTAGCCGTAATTTTACACCCCATAGAGGCATAGAGGGCAGCCGTTTGTTCTTTTCCCACACCAAAAACCAGCCCTTTCTTGCCGGGAGATAAAACACCGCGTTCGTATAATGCTTGAGAAACATAGGCTAGCTCCCACTGTTTGCGATGATAGCGTTTTTTTTCTTTTAACATATGCATCCAATATGAAAACAGCGGCAAATCATAAAAATTTTTATTGCACAACTGGGAGGTAACAGTATATGGTTTATCCAGCAAAAGCGACGCTGCAAAATCAAGTGGCTGTTGTCTAAAAAATTTTGTCAAAATATACGCGTACGCTGAATGAAGTTTACACCGGCAACGATACTTTATTTTTTTCAAACACTTAATAAGCATATTAATTATTTCCTATTCTTTTTGTATTTTATTATAATATAAGTTTTTAAAATATAACATTAGTATTCAAAAAATAGAGATAGTAAGAGACAATAAAAAACCGTGACAGGATTTCTATCACGGTTAAAAATTTTTCGTATTTTAGTAGTTTAAAAATTACCACACATAGCAGAGAATTTCGCCGCCAAGGTTTTCTTTACGGGCTTTTCTATCAGTCAACAAGCCTTTGCTTGTAGAAATGATAGCGATACCAAGACCGCCAAATACCTGTGGTAAGTTTTTAGCCTTCATATAAGTTCTTAAGCCAGGTTTAGAAACACGCTGTAAGTTTGTAATAACCGGCTTATTATGTTCATCATATTTCAAAGTTATAGTCAAATATTTAAACTTGCCTTCTTGTTTTTCAGAATAATCGGCAATAAAACCTTCAGATTTTAAAAGTTTAGCCAATTCCAATTTAAGTTTAGAAGAAGGGAGTTCAACAGTAGGATGAGAAACCATATTAGCGTTTCTTATTCTGGTTAGCATATCTGCTATCGGATCTGTATTCATATTTATATTTCCTTTTCTTTTTACTACTTACTAAATAATATATTGCATCAAACAAGAGCTTGTTTTAGCAGTATAGCCAAAGATAAACGGTACTACCAGCTAGCTTTGGTTACACCGGGCAACAAACCTTGATGAGCCATTTTTCTCAAACAGATTCTGCAAAGCCCGAAATCTCTGTGGAAACCGTGAGGGCGGCCGCAGATACTGCAACGATTATGCAGTCTAACTTTCGGATATTTACCTGCTTCTGCAAGTTCGCGTCTTCTGTTTTCTTTGTTTATCATCGCTTTCTTTGCCACGATTTTCTCCTTTATATTTTACTTTCCTATTTTAAACCTTTAAAAGGCATACCCAACAATCTTAGCAATTCTCTTGCTTCATCATCAGTATTAGCAGTTGTAATAATAGATATATTCATACCTTTTACTAAATCAACTTCTTCATAAGAGATTTCAGGGAATAGAGATTGTTCTTTCAAACCCAAAGTGTAGTTGCCTCTGCCATCAAAACTTTTAGCGGAAATACCTCTAAAATCTCTGATACGCGGGAGGATAATACAAATAAGTTTTTGAAGGAAATCATACATTCTTTCACCGCGCAATGTAGCCATTGCACCGACCGGCATACCTTCTCTTAATTTGTATGATGCGATTGATTTTTTAGCCTTAGTAATAACTGCGTGCTGACCGGCAATCTTGGTTAATTGAGATTGAATAGATTCAGCAATTTTTGAGTTGTGAGAAGCTTCACCAACACCCATATTGATAACTATTTTGCTCAACTTAGGAATCATCATATCGTTTTTATAACCGAATTTTTCCTTAAGTGCGGCTTTAACTTCTTCGTTATATTTTGCTCTTAAATTTTTTGTTTTAGTCATTTTTCTTTTTCCTTTAATTTAAGATGAACTTAATGTCGTTACAACGTTATAACACATTAAACATCTAATGTCTCGCCACATTTTTTACAAACACGAACCTTTTTGCCATCAACTTCTTTATGTGCTACTCTGGTTGGTTTTTCACAAGCAGGACATACTATCATAACATTTGAACTGTCGATAGGTGCTTCAAGCTTAATCAAACCGCCGTTGATACCGTAAGCAGGTTGTGCTTTCTGGGATTTAGTTATCATATTCAACCCTTCAACAACCACTTTTGCTTCAGAAGGAATTGATTTTTTGACGTTACCCATTTTTCCTTTATCTTTGCCTGCAAGAATGACAACTCTGTCACCTGATTTTACATGCAAACTTTTTTTATTCTTATCTGCCATTTTCGACTCCTATATTACTTCCGGCGCCAGAGAAACAATCTTCATAAAGTTTTTGTCTCTCAATTCACGCGCAACAGGTCCAAAAACACGAGTTCCTCTCGGGTTGCCGTCTTTGTTAATGATAACTGCAGCATTTTCGTCAAATCTGATAACCGAACCGTCTTGACGTTTAATATCATGTTTTGTTCTAACGATAACCGCTTTAACAACTTCTGATTTTTTAACAGCCATATTCGGTGTTGCATCTTTAACAGTTGCTACAACAACATCACCAACATAAGCAAACTTCTTATTAGAGCTGCCCATAACACGGATTACCAATAACTCCTTAGCACCTGTATTGTCTGCTACCGCTAATCTTGTTTCTTGTTGTATCATTGTTACTTTCCTTATTTTTATTTAAGTATTTACTTAACACATCTGCCGTCCACTCCAGCTAAACCGTGTCCGGCCGGCAGTTTTAGATTATCATTACTTAGCTTTTTCTACGATTGACTCAACAACCCAGCGTTTATCACCGGAAATCGGTTTTGATTCGATGATTCTAACTGTATCGCCCACAGAACATTCGTTCTTTTCATCGTGAGCTTTGTAGTTTTTGTTAAATTCGATAATCTTTTTATATTTCGGGTGCGGTTCGTATGATGCTACTTTTACCACAACCGTTTTGTCCATTTTGTCACTTATGACAATTCCTTGTTTTTCTTTCTTAGGCATTTTTTACCTCTGTTTCTTTTTCAGTTAATACAGTTTTGATTTTTGCAATTAAGCGTTTTGTATTAGCTATTTCAGCAACATTTTCAAGTTTGTGCATCGAGTGTTTCAAGCGCATATCAAACAATTGCTTTTTATAGTCCTCTACAGCCTGCTTTAATTCATCTACTGTTTTTTCACGAATTTCTTGCATTTTCATTGTTTTGTTTCCTTAATAATTAAGCTTCTTTTTCAACGATTTTTACATTGATAGGAAGTTTTTGTGCAGCAAGTTCCAACGCGTGAACAGCAACACTTCTATCAAAGTAATCGAGTTCAAAGAGTATTCTGCCCGGTTTAACAACCGCAACCCAATACTCAACATTGCCTTTACCGGAACCCATACGAGTTTCAGCAGGCTTTGCGGTAATCGGTTTGTCAGGAAATATTTTAATCCAAACATTACCGCCACGTTTAATTTCACGTGTCATAGCACGTCTTGCGGCCTCAATCTGACGGCTTGTAATCCAGCCAGGTTCTAAAGCCTTTATTGCATAACGACCAAATTCAAAATCCACGCCACGGGTTTCATGACCTTTCATTCTTCCTTTCATCATTTTGCGATATTTTGTTTTTTTAGGCATTAACATTGTATTGTACTCCTGTTATTAAAATTTTACTTTGTTTCTATCGCTTTACGTTGTCTGGTGCCGCGTCTTTGGAATCTTTCCCCTGAATCTTTGCCGCTTTTTGTTTTAATATTCATATCGGCAGTTTCGCCAGGCATTAAGTTGCCTTTGAAAATCCATACTTTAACACCAATTTTACCCATAACTGTATCAGCTTCGGTAAAACCGTAATCAACATCTGCTCTGAAGGTTTGAAGAGGAATTCTTCCTTCTTTTGCCCATTCAGAACGTGCAATTTCAGCGCCGCCTAAACGACCTGATACCATAATTTTGATACCTTGTGCGCCGGCTCTCATTGTTCTTTGCATTGCCTGTTTCATAGCTCTTCTGAATGCTACACGCTTTTCTAACTGTTGAGCAACTGATTCAGCTACAAGTAATGCATCGACATCAACTCTTGCAACTTCAACAACATTAATTATAACCGGTCTGCCTAAGTATTTTGATACTTCCTGTTTAAGTTCATCAATTCCTTGACCGCCTCTGCCTACTACTATACCGGGCTTAGCTGTTACAACTGTTATTGTTGTTGCTTTATCTTTTCTTTCTATAAAGATATTTGATACGCCTGCTGCGTACAATTTTTTCTTAATAAATTTACGAATCTTCGCATCTTCTGCGACGAAAGCGGCATAATCTTTAACCTTTGCATACCATTTGCTTACCCAAGGTCTGATTATTCCTACTCTAAATCCTGTCGGATGTGTCTTTTGTCCCATTTTTTCTACCTTTTATTTTCTACTACTTTGTTACGTCTTGTGAGTCCGGCTGCATTATCTGTCATACTAACAAACATTATGCCTTTTTAGCCGGTGCGTTATCACTAACTTTTATTGTGAGGTGAGATGTACGTTTGAGTCTTCTATATATACGACCTTGCGCTCTTGGCTTCCCCCTTTTATATGTAACGCTTTCATCGGCATAGATTTCAGATATTCTTAAATCTTCCGGTTTTGCACCATATTTTTCATAAGCATTTGCCACTGCTGCTCTTAAATTCTTAGCTACAACACTGGCTGCAAAATAGGGCATAAAACGCAACATATCTTGAGCTTCGCCAACTGACTTGCCTCTTACTTCGTTGATTACTCTGCGAAGTTTTCTTGCTGTCATTTTTATATCTGTTTGTCTTGCTTTAGCTTCCATTTTTTCGTTTCCTTTATTTTCTAGCCTTGCCTGCTACTATTTTCTCTTTGCAGTTTTATCTGAGCCTGCATGACCTCTGTACATTCTGGTCGGTGCAAATTCACCTAATCTGTGGCCTATCATTTGTTCTGTTACATATACAGGTACATGTGATTTACCGTTATGTACGGCAATTGTATGTCCAAGCATATCAGGTACTATCATAGACGCCCGTGACCAAGTCTTAACAACTTTTTTCTCGTTGTTTTCATTCATCTTGTCTATCTTCTTTTGAAGTGACTCGTGTACGTATGGTCCTTTTTTTAATGAACGTGCCATTAATTTCTCCTTTATCTAATTGATTACTTGTTATTTTTTACGTCTTCTTACAATAAGTTTGTCAGAAGCTTTATTTGTCTTTCTGGTCTTTTGACCCAGTGCCGGTTTACCCCAAGGAGTCTTAGGATGTCCGCCAGGACCTGTTTTACCTTCACCGCCGCCGTGAGGGTGATCACACGGGTTCATGGTTACACCGCGGACTGTAGGTCTTACGCCCATGTATCTGTGGCGGCCGGCTTTACCTATAGAAATGTTTTTATATTCAGCATTTCCCAAAGTTCCTATAGTTGCCATACATTCTTTTCTTACCATTCTCATTTCTGATGACGGAAGTTTTATGGTAACATAGTTACCTTCTTTTGCCATTACCTGTGCAAAGTTACCTGCACTTCTAACAAGCTTACCGCCTCTGCCAGGAGTCATTTCAATATTATGAACAATAGAACCTAACGGAATAAGGTCTAACGGTAAAGCGTTGCCGGTTTGAATAGCTGCATCAGGGCCGCTGACAATTGTATCACCAACATTCAAACCTTCCGGCGTAAGAATATATCTCTTTTCACCGTCTGCGTAAAATACTAATGAAATACGTACATTTCTGTATGGATCGTATTCAATTGTTTTAACAACTGCCGGAATGCCGAACTTTTCACGTTTAAAGTCAATAATACGATATGCTTGTTTAACGCCTCCGCCTTTGTGACGGCAGGTAATTCTACCGGTATTATTTCTGCCGGCTGTTTTCTTTATATGTTTTAATAAAGATTTTTCAGGAGTTTGTGTAGTGATTTCTTGATAATCACTCTTTGTCATACCTCTTTGTCCCGGAGATGTCGGATTAATTTTTCTAAGTGCCATTTTATTTTCTCCTTTTATATTTGGCTAATACGGAACCATCTATTCGGAACCGCCTGTTTTACTTTTAACAGCCTATACTGCTGTTAATTCTTCTATTGGATCACCTTCAACAGTAACTATTGCTTTTTTATAAGATGCTGTTCTACCGTAGTGGTACCCCATTCTTTTTGCATGTGACGGCATGTAAACCGTATGTACTTTCTTTACTTTTCTACCAGGAAAAGCTTGTTCTACAGCTTGTGCAATTTCAACCTTTGTAGCATTCATATTTACTTCAAAAGTATATTTGCCTAATGATGTTGCCATCATTGATTTTTCTGTAATAACAGGTCTTCTGATTATATCGTAAAGTTTTTCTTTATTTGTTCTTGTCTTACTCATTATTGCAGCCTTTCTGTTATTTCATTTACCGCTGATTCGGTTATAACAATAAAATCAGCTTCCAATATGTCTTTTACGTTAATGTTTGAAGGTAAAATCATTTTTACTGAAGGAATGTTTCTTGCAGAAAGTTCCAGATATTTATTTTCGGGAGCCTTTGTATCTGCAATAACAAGAACTTTACCTGCAACATTTAATGATTTTAAAACTTCAACCATCAATTTAGTTTTAGGAGCTTCAATTAATGAGAAGTCCTTTACAACAACCATAGAGTCAACTCTTGCGGACAATGCAGACTTAAGTGCAGATTGTCTTGCCTTTTTAGGCATATCAAAAGCATAGCTGCGCGGTTTAGGCCCGAAGATTACACCGCCGCCTGCAAACAATGGTGAACGTAATGAACCTGCTCTTGCACGTCCTGTTCCTTTTTGTTTCCAGGGTTTTTTACCTCCGCCTGATACTTCAGCTCTTGTTTTAGCACAAGCAGAACCTTGTCTTGCGTTGTTTAATTGTCTTCTTAATGCCAGGTGCATTACATGTAAGTTTGGCTCAACACCGAAAACTTTTTCGTTTAAAGTAATTTCGCCTAACTTTTCACCTTTTGTACTTAATATTTGTTTTGACATTTTTTATTTTCCTTATCTTATTGTCTGCCTCTTACCCCTTTCGGCTAACCGTTTTATATGGCAAGAAGGGATTTTTAAAACTTATCTGTTATTAATTCCATTTAGTTCTTGAAGGAACGATTGTAACCAATCTGCCTTCACAGCCCGGTACTGAACCCTTTATTAAAACCAGACCGTTTTCGTTATCAACTTTAACCAGTTTTAATTTGGTAATAGTAACTCTTTCATTACCCATGTTGCCGGCCATTCTCTTGCCTTTTATAACGCGGCTCGGGGTTGTACCTGCACCGATGGAACCGGGTTCTCTGTGGTTTTTAGAACCGTGAGCCATCGGCCCTCTTGAGAAGTTCCATCTTTTTACAGTACCTTGGAAACCTTTACCGATAGAAGTTCCGGTAACATCAACTTTTTGAATATTATCAAGCACAGATAAATCAATTTCTTGACCTACTTTATAATCTTCAGAATTTTCTACTCTAAATTCTTGTAAGTGCCTGTAGTTATCCAGACCATTCTTTTTAAAGTGGCCGATTTCTGCTTTTGTTAAGTGTTTTTCCTTTGCTGGAACAGTACCAACCTGAATAGCACTGTAACCGTCTTTTTCAACTGTTTTAACCTGAGTTACGACAGTCTTGTCAACTTTAATTACAGTAACCGGAATTGCCAAACCTTCTTCATTAAAGATTTGGGTCATACCTAATTTCTTTCCTATTACACCTAGTGTCATTTTATCCTTTCCGGCATATCGTACACATGGTACAAATATACCTTTACATCTTGCGATTGCTACCTTTTTTGATAACCTTTTACCTAAGGGATTTAACCTTCCGCCGCGAGGGACGTTGTAGTTCACATTATATGCATAATGCTTATTAAATTTTCAAAATTACAATATACTTTTTGTATATTATAAAACTTTCATTTCTACGCCGACGCCTGCCGGTAAATCCATCTTGCTCAACTCAGCCATTGTTTGCTGTGTTGAATCGTAAATATCGATAATGCGTTTGTGCGTTCTGATTTCAAAATGTTCTCTTGATTTTTTATCAACGTGCGGTGAACGCAGTACACAATATATACGACGTTTTGTCGGTAAAGGAATCGGGCCGGCAACTTTAGCATCTGTCCTCTTTGCTGCTTCTACGATTTTTTCAGCAGAAATATCTACCAGTTTATGTTCGTAAGAACGTAAGCAAACTCTGATTTTTTGTCCTTGTTCTTGACTTGCCATTTTTTAATCCTTTTCACTGACTTTGTAACACTAATCTAATCAGGGTTTACACCCAAACCAGACTGCTATAAAAATATTATATTTCGGTTTAATACTATAGCACTGAGTATCGTAATATAAACAAAAAACCATGTCAACTGTACATTTGAACTTGTTTTATAATTTGTAATATTTCTTTAAAAATTAAAGCATTCCCCCGCTCTAAACAACAACAGTACGGTGTAATAATAACACCATACCATGTATAACATCACATACTAAAGCTCAAAATCAATTACATTTGAATTTTTATCAATATTAATCTCATCATTCGCATCGTGAATAATAAGCCCCATCCCGTACTCTGTAATAGCAGCATTGCCGAGAGGTTCCGTCGAAGAATTGTTTATATCGACAAAATCTTCACCGCCGCCGTTTACGTCTATCCCCCTAATCGTTGAATTATCAACCTGAATTCTATCTTCTTGCGGCGTACCAATTATCTCCAAATCCTTAATATTATTTACATACGTCCGATTAAACCCCTCATTTCCATGCGGCGGCTCCAAAAAGACAGAACTTGCGAGTCCCTCTTTGCTTTCAGAATAAGCCATACGAGTCCCATTTTTAAAATCTACTATATATTTGCCGTCTTTCTTGCTATAATTCACAGTCTTTACCTCTTTTCTGGGAAATTGGACTCCGCCTAATTCAAAGTAATCATTTCCTGGCATAAAAAATCTCCTTTCGTGTTTATTTATATATCGTGTATATACCAATAAACACTTGGTTAAAACAAAAATTGCCCCACCCCACCATATCATATCATATCGGGGATTATAACAAGGTTTCGGCCCATGTAAATTCATCTTTACATTTCGTTACACTGAAATATTTGTTAAGGTTTCGCTAAATTCTTGTATTTAATCATTAATTTCAAAATATATTATACAGGTATATTGCTTTTTCCTAATATCCCAATCTGACATAATATCCTCTATTTTTCCTATTTCTTCGCAATATATCTTTACAAAAACTTGCTTAATATATATTATGATATAAGATAAGAATATAAATTTTTATTCGAGGGTTATTAAATATGAAAATTCAAGCAATCAACACTGCTCACGGGTTTACAGGAAACATCGCTAAGCCCGGCAAGCTTACAAATTTAGCTTACTCCGCTGTATTTGCAACTTCCCTATTAACGGCCGCAGATACTTTTGTCGCTTCTAAGGCGCAAGACAAAGAAGTTCCTAAAACAGAACTCCAAACTAAAGCCGGATACGATAATGACAAACTGGAAGAACTCAGAAAAAGAGTTCAGGCTAATGCCGAGAGAATGGAAAAAGAGTTCAACAACAAAAGCGAAGCCGATGAAATGTCTTTTATGGACTATGTAATAGCAATCGCTGCCGGTGCTTTTATAGGCGGTGCCGCAAGATCAGTATCTAACAGTCTTAAGGAAGGTTAAAGAAAGGAATATTATATGAAAATATCTGCATTGTCAGGTTGTGAACAAACAAATTTTAAAGGCGGATTGAGGCTTAAATCCGGGTCAAAGAACAAAAGCCCGCTTAATCTTGCATACGCAGCAATCGTTCCGCTTATGACTCTATTACCTGCCTCAAAAGCTGCGGCCGGTGATGTTTATGAAAAAAAACCGGTTAATTATACAAATGTTATACAGGCCGGCAAACCTATGTCTGATGATAAAAAAACTGCTTATGTAATTGTTGGATTGTTTTCAGCAATCGCTACTTATGCCCTGACTGGTCAACTTAAAAAAGCAACTTAACAAATCAAGTTGTTGATGTTTACTTCACCAAAAAGCAAAAAGGGGGTGACTAAAAAGTCACCCTTTTTTGATAAGCTGGCTTTAAATACCGGCTTTGTCTTATTGTAACAATTACATTAATTTTTTGCGGCATTTGCGCCTGATACAATCTCTACAAGTTCCTGAGTAATTGCAGCCTGACGCGCCTTGTTATAATTAATCGTTAAATTAGTAATCATTTCTTCAGCATTATTAGAAGCCGCAGACATGGCTGTCATTCTTGAAGCTAGCTCGCTTGCACTGGCCTCAAGCAGCGCTTGAAAAATTGTATTTGACAAATACATCGGAACAATAGCCTGCAATACACTATTTGCAGAAGGCTCAAACTCCATTAAAGGATCAAGTTCTTTCTCTTCTACATCCTCTAGGTTTACCGGAAGAAGCTGTTGTTCTGTTAATGAATATGACATCATGTTATTAAAATGCGTTGTAATAATTTTAATATCATCTATATCACCTGCAATATATGCCTCCGCCAAATCCTGTGCAATCATGTCGGCAGCGCCGGCAGAAGGATTGTCAACAACTGCTGTATATGACTTAGCAACTTCAACAGCACCTTTAGCATGCTTAAATGCAGCACTGCCTTTCATTCCTACAATGTACAATACAGTTTTTAAGCCGGCTGATTCATTATCTGAAATTTCTTTATGCACTGCACGGATTAAATTAGCATTATAAGCACCTGCTAGCCCTTTATTGGAAGTTATAACAAGAATACCTCTGGTTTTAACTTCTCGCGGCGCGAGCAATTCTATATAATTATCAATCGCACGCTCAGGAACTACACCGTCAGAAACTGATACATCAACCTTGGTAAGCATTGTCTTGAATAAAGATAATAACTCGTTTGAAAAAGGCCGCGCAGATTTAACAGTACTCTCTGCTCTTTTAACCTTCGCAGCCGCAACCATTTTCATAGCTTTAGTTATCTTTTTTGTATTTTCAACACTCTGTATACGGTTTTTAATATCTTTTAAATTTGGCATAATTCCATCCTAATTATAATGTAGCCTTAAAGTTGCCAAGTGTTTTTCTAAGTTCGGCCTTATCCTCATCAGAAAGCGCACTTCCGCCGTCAAGTTTATCACGAAGTTCGGGCATATTTGCTTCAAAATACTCAAACCACGAATCCTTAAATTTTTGGATTTCTTTGTTATCAACATCATCCAGAAATCCTTCGTTTGCAGCAAATAAAATACTTACCTGCTTGGCAACAGAGAGCGGCTTATACTGCGGCTGTTTAAGAACTTCTGTAAGCTTTTGCCCTCTAAGTAACTGGTTCTTAGTCGCCGCATCCAAATCTGATGCAAATTGAGCAAATGCTTCCAATTCTCTAAATTGTGCAAGGTCAAGTCTTAACTTACCGGCAACCTGTTTAATACCTTTTGTTTGAGCGGCACCGCCTACACGTGATACTGAAATACCTGCGTTAATAGCCGGCCTTACACCAGAGTTGAACAGGGCTGATTCAAGGAATATCTGACCATCGGTAATTGAAATTACGTTAGTCGGGATATACGCAGATACATCGCCTGCCTGAGTTTCAATAATCGGAAGCGCTGTAATACTTCCACCGCCTAGTTCATCATTAAGTTTAACCGCACGTTCAAGAAGTCTGGAGTGAAGATAGAATACATCACCCGGATATGCTTCACGCCCCGGCGGTCTTTTAAGAAGCAAACTCATCGCACGGTATGCTTGGGCGTGCTTGGTTAAATCATCGTAAATTATAAGAACATGTTTACCCTGTTCCATAAATTCTTCTGCCATTGTTACACCGGCAAACGGAGCAATATATTGCAGCGGAGCAGACTCGTTCGCAGTAGCAGACACAATAATTGAATAGTCCATAGCACCATGGGTTTCAAGTGTCTTAGCTAATTGCGCAACCGTAGATGCCTTTTGACCGATTGCAACATATATACATATTACATCCTGTCCTTTCTGGTTCAATATAGTATCAAGAGCAATTGCTGTTTTACCGGTTTGTCTGTCGCCGATAATCAACTCACGCTGTCCTCTTCCAATCGGGGTCAGTGCATCTATCGCTGTAAGTCCTGTCTGTAAAGGCTGAAATACTGATTTTCTCTCAACAATACCCGGTGCAACACGTTCAATAGGTCTTATTTTCGATGTATGCAAATCCCCTTTTCCGTCAATTGGCACACCATTCGGGTTAACTATTCTTCCTATCAATTCAGGCCCTACAGGAACAGATGCAATCTTCCCTGTAGTTTTAACCGTCATACCTTCCTTGATATGAGTATATTCACCAAGAATAACTACACCAACATTATCTTCTTCAAGGTTTAAAGTAATACCGATTGTACCGAGTCCATCCTCAAACTCTACAAGTTCATTGGACATAACATTTCTCAAACCATAAACACGGGCAATTCCATCACCAACTTCGAGTACACTGCCTATGTTAGAAATCTCTGTTCTGGTTTCGTAATTTTTAATATTCTCTTTAATAATAGAGCTTATTTCATCCGGATTTATAACTGCCATAGCCTCCCCTTTATTTTGTAATTATTCTTTTACACAAATTATTTAACTTGGTACGTATACTGTCATCGACAATTGTACCATCAATATTAAATATCAGCCCGCCAATTATGGAATTATCTACACACCATTTAATATCAGCGTTCTTGGCGAGTTTTTCAATAATGCGTCTTTTTAAATCCTCCCGCTTGGACTCATCTATTTCGACAGCAGAAGTAACTTTAAGCCGTACGATATTTTCACATTTATTCAATTCCTTTTTATATTCTTCAAGAATATCTTCAAGCATGCCTAAACGTTTTCTTTCGGCAAGAACCATAAGAAAATTTTTAACCATTTCAGGCATTGCCTGTCCGAATATTTTTTCAATAACAGCCTGCTTTTCATCAACAGAAACAACAGGATTTACAAACACGGCTTTCAAATCAGCCGAGGAATTGATTGTATCTACAATATCAATTAAATTCCCGAGAACTGACTCTCTGTCAGCACCTTCCTCCTGAGCCAAATCAAACAAAGACTTTGCCCATCTGTTTGCTACTAATTCATTATTGCTGATTTTTGCGGATTCCATTTACTGTCTTACCTCATCCAGAGCGTTTAAGCTCTCATAAATAAATTTATCATGCAGCTCAGGGTGTTCAAGCAATTCATTCTTTATATCCTGTTTTGCCAATTCAACAGCAGCCAGAGCAGTCTTTTTCATCAACTCTGCCTGCAAAAGGCTCATCTTTGCATCAATACGTTTTTGAGTAGAAGTAATAATGCCGCGCGTTATAACTTTAGCATCTTCAAGCATTTTCTTGCCAAGCGCATTAGCACTTTTCTCTGCTATATTAAGCGCATTGTAAATCTCTTCATCAATATGCGAAGCCTCTTCTGCTTTTTTTTCAAACTCTTCCTCGCTGCGTTTTTTCTCAGCCTCTGACTCACGTATACTATCAACAACTCTTAGCCTTGCCTGTTCCAGCTTTCCGGCAAAATCAAATTTCACAGAAATGTAATACAGCAAAGCAACCATGACAACAAAGTTTAAAACATTTGTTGACATTAACCAATTCCAAAATTCAAAAAACTTATCCATTGGGCTGCTCCTCTGCACAAGAACTTAGTATACGATTAACAGTATCTTCATCGACCGAGCTGATTTGTCTGTCATATCCGAGGAATTTTGACGCTACAGCGCTTGCCAAATCCCCGATACCTTCTTTAAGGCGCATCCTTGCCTCTCTGTCAATATTTTGAAGTCTGAGTCTAACACCGGACATATCTTTGGCAGAAATAGTATGTTCATACTCTATCAAAGTATCCTTTTTGAGTTTGTAGTCATTAATAACTTTTGAGAACACTTCACGAGCGACTTCTTTTGACTTCTGCTTTCTTTCAGAACTCCACGCTTCAAGTTTTTCCATGCGGTCTTTCGCTTCTTCTGCCTCCTTGTAATTAGAGGTTATATAGCGCATGCGCCTGTGAACAACATTTGCAAGCGGCTCATACAAAATTGCATTAAGCATCAAAAGAAATATAACAAAACTAACTATACAAACTATTAACGTCGTATTAAACTCTAGCATCTTACACCTTATTTACTATGAGAAAATTAATAACAAAGCTATAAACAAAGCATAGATTGATGTTGCTTCAGCAAGACCTGCACCGATAATAAAGTTTTTAAAAGCTTCACCCTTAATAGCCGGTTGTCTTGCAATTGCATCAAGAACGCCTTTTGTAGCAATACCGATACCGATACCACCGCCAAATACACCCAATACAGCAAGCCCTGCACCTAATTTAGCTGCATCCAAACCTTGTTGTACTACTTCTTCCATAATAATTTCTCCTTTCAATTATAAAAAACTTATTCTTCCTCTTCCTGAATTGCCATAGTTATATAGGTTGTAGTAAGCAGTGCAAATACTAATGCCTGAATTAAAGCTACAAACAACTCAAATAACATAAACGGCAGCGGAACCAGATATGCAAACAGAGAGAGGAATGTTACAATCATAATTTCACCGGCAAGAATATTGGCAAAAAGCCGCAGAGCCAGAGAAAATGGTCTTACAAACAATTCCAGCGCATCTATCAGCGTAATCATTATTCCATTAATACTCCAGCCGTGAAAGAAAAATTTCAAACCATTTTTCTTTACGCCATAGTAAATATAGTATATTGACACAACCAGCGCCATTGCGGCGGTCATATTAATATCATTATTAGGAGAAGCAAATTCCCCCTGCCTTAAATGCAGCAATCTTAATGGTAATTGCCCGACAAGGTTAGCTGTCAAAATAAAGAAAAATAATGTCAAAATAAGCGGAGAGTGCTTTCTCGCATATTTTGCACCCATACTCTGGGTTGTTATATCTACAAAGTAATTAATAAACGATTCCCATACTAATTGTATTTTAGACGGAAATATTGACAACTTTCTTGTAGTAAGCAGCGCCAGCACTAACAGAAGCGCCATAGCAAACCACATTGTCAGTATAGTATCCATATTAAAATGGAGCGTATGGCCTAAAAATACGTGACTTATTACCCAATGTCCTTGTTCGCTCATCTCTTTTACCCTTCTGGTGATAAGATAACACAACAACAAATTGATATCAAGTCACGCATTTTTAAAAAGTTTTAAAATATGGATGCAATTCACTTATAATAAGGAAAAAATATTTAACAATATATTTTTATTATGGTATCATTAGTAAAGGGAGGAGTAAACGCCAGGTGGATATACAGAAGCAAAACACTGAAAACAGCGACGAACAAATACAAATAAAAACATTTAAATCAAGAATAGTCTTGCTTCAGGTTATTTTTGCCGTTGTTATAGTAATTTTTATTATTTATTTATTCTGTATACAGGTTCTGGATTTAAGGAAATACCGGATAAAAGCGCAGAACCAGCGCAGAGGAAGTTCTTTTTCATTAAGAGGGGATATTTATGACCGGAACGGAATAAAACTCGCCGGTGATACTATTTACTATGATATATTTGCCCGTCCGGCAGATTATGTCCATGACGAGGAAGAGCTTGCCAAAATTCTTGCACCTATTCTTAAAGTTTCACAGTTTACACTAATGGAAAAACTTAAGCGCAACGAGCCATTAATATCCCTTAAAAAAGGCGTTGACAGACAAACTTACACACAAATCGCGAAATTAAGGCTGAGAGAAATACCGATGGATCCCAAAAATATTCGTGTATACCCTCAGGGTGCGCTTGCATCGCATGTTCTGGGATACTATAATGCAGACGCTGATGTATCAGCAGGGGTTGAGTATACCGCAGGTGACAAACTTGCGCATGTAGAAAACAAAGTACAAATAGAACGCACACCGCGCGGTAAAATTATATATGATTTGAATACAAATCCCGTGGAAGCGCTAAAGCCGCAAAAGGGTGAGAATGTAACTCTAACAATTGATACAGCAATCCAGCATATCTGTGAAAAAGAACTAAACAAAGCAATACAAAAACATAAGGCTTTAAGAGGTGCTGTAATAGTTATGAATCCGAAAAACGGCGAAATACTTGCATACGCAGTATATCCGTTTTTTGACCCCAACAAATTTAAAGATGCAACTTATCTTCAAACCAAAAATTGGACATTAACAGATGTATTTCCTCCCGGCTCAACATTTAAAGCAATAACCGTTGCAAGCGCTATGGAATCAGGAAAGATTAACAAATATACTAAAGTTAACGATACCGGAAAAATTAAAGTTGGCTGGTGGACAATTAAGAACTATGATTACAACAAACACCCGCACCCGGGTCTAATAGATTTAGTATATTTATTTGAACATTCAAGCAATGTCGGGTCTGTTCTTGTTGCGCAGAAAATGACTTCAACAGAGTTTTATAATATGCTGAAGAAATTCGGATTTGGTGAAAAAACAGGAATAGACTTACCCGGAGAATCCGTAGGCTTGCTAAAACCGCCTAATAAGTGGGATACCTCAGATCACGCTACAATGTCATACGGATATGGAACATCTGTTACGGCTATACAAATGGTTTCGGCTATATCAGCTCTTGCAAACAAGGGAGTAAGAGTAACTCCGCACGTTATAAAATACACGCCGGAAGAAGCCGCTAAAAAAATCAAAGAAACACGCGTTATGAGTGAGGCAAATGCAAAGGCAATTACAGAACTTCTCACAGAAGCAATTAATCAGGGCGGAACTGTTTTAAAAGAAGGCAGCTACAATATCGCCGCAAAAACCGGCACATCAATTAAACCAAAAGAAAACGGGGCAGGATATACTAATAAGCTTTACACATCAGTTTTCGGGTATCTGCCGTCAACCGACCCGCAGATACTTATATATGTAATAGTAGACTCTGCACAAGGATACGAAATTTGGGGGAATACCGTAGCAGTTCCTATATTTAGGGAAATTGCAAATCAGGTAACCAGAATGCTTAATTTGACACCGGACAAAAAATAGTGCTACAATAGACTTGCCGCAGAGGTGGAGGAAGATATGAAATTACGAAGTTTAATCGAGCAAATACCCTATAAAGAACTTGTAAATGTAAATGATTATAGTTTGGATGTTGAAAATGTATCATATAATTCCAAAACAACACGCCCTAACGATATTTTTGTATGTATCACCGGCGAACATACCGACGGCCACGAATTTTTTCAAGAAGCAGTAAACAACGGAGCCGTAGTTTGTATTGTAGAAAAAATTCTTAATTCTGATATTCCTCAGATTGTTGTAGATTCTACTCAGGAAATGCTCGCAGATTTGGCTATAATATTGAACGGCAATGCTTCAACATCATTAAATCTTATAGGTGTTACCGGTACAAACGGGAAAACAACGGTTTCACATCTTTTACAAAAAATGATAGAAGATCAAAGAGGGAACTGCGCATTAATAGGGACTCTCGGATATAAATTTTCTACCAGTGATGATTATCACACTACAGGTCACACAACTCCTCAGGCTCCTGAATTACAATCAATATTTGCAGATATAAAATACAGTAAGCAAATTGATAATGTTGTTATGGAAGTAAGCTCTCACGCGCTTGCACAGCACCGCGTAAAAGGCTGTGACTTTAACGGAGCCGTATTTACAAACCTGACTCAGGATCATTTAGATTTTCATATTACAATGAACAATTATTTTATGGCTAAAGCCAAGTTATTTGAAAATCTTGCCGCCGGAGATTTTGCGGTTATAAATCTGGATGATGAATACGGAGCAAGACTTAAAAATATGGTTTCCTCCTCTGTTTCGATTTACACATACGCAGTAAATACTTCCGCTGATATAATGGCAAAAGATGTTAAATATACCGCTCACGGGGTTACATATACCTGTATAACTCCGAAAGAAAGTATTAAAGTAAAACTAAAAATGAACGGTGTTTTCAGTGTATATAACACACTTGCCGCAATAGCAGCCGCTTATGCAATGGGTTTGGATGTAAAAAAAGCAATTAAATCAATAGAACCGTTAAAAGGAGTGGCTGGAAGATTTGAAATTGTACATCAAGAGCCAATGGTTATAGTTGATTATGCACATACACCGGACGGGCTTAAAAATATTTTAATCTCAGCCAGAGGAATAAAATCACCTAAAGGTAAACTTATATGCGTTTTCGGGTGCGGCGGCGACAGGGATGTAACCAAAAGGCCGCAGATGGGTGCAATAGCAGAGGAGCTTGCTGACAGGGTTATTTTAACAAGCGACAACCCGAGAAGCGAAGACCCGCAGCAAATCCTTTCTGATATTTTATCAGGATTCAAATCCACCGATAATGTAATTGTTGAAGCCGACAGAGAGTCCGCTATTAAAGCAGCAAAAAAACTTGCCAAGAAAGATGATATTGTTGTTCTTGCAGGTAAAGGACACGAAGATTACCAGATTTTAAAAGACAAAACAATACATTTTGACGACAGGGAAGAAGTAAAGAAAATTTTTAATTAACAAACGGTTAAAGAGAGGCTAATTTTGGCTTATACAACCACAAAACTTTTAATTGAGCAGCACATACATGGTGCTTTTGGTGTGGATTTAAGTATCGCCGGAACAGAGGAAATAGTATATCTATCAGAATCTCTTTATAAGCACGGTATCGGCGGATATTTTCCAACCCTTGTAACTGATAGTATTGAAAATATTAAACGACAAATATCCAGAATAAAGAAAGCTGCGGAATGTGACAAAAAAGATGCAGCAAAAATTTTAGGAATCCATATTGAAGGAATCTTTATTAATCCTCTGAAAAAGGGGATTCACAATCCTGAGCATTTTTTACCGGCAACAGTCGAAAATTACCAGAAATTTGAAGATGAATTTATCAAAATAGTTACGCTGGCACCCGAACTTGATGAAGGACTAATCCGGTATCTTAATAATAAAGGCGTAAAAGTACAGGCAGGCCACTGCATCGGAGCAGATTTATGGGGAATAGATGCCGCCACACACCTATTTAACGCTATGCAGGGAATTTCGCACAGAGGAAGCAGCACCGCACTTTCAGCGCTATTAAATAATAATATATATACTGAATTAATTTGTGACGGTATACATTTAAGCGATGAAATTATCGCGTTAACGACAAAACTAAAACCCGAAAGAAAAATTATCTTAATCAGCGATGCCCTGCCAATGACATACAGTGATATTAAAGAAACGTATTTTGCCGGAGAAAAAATATTCTATAACGGAGAAAAGGCAACATCGGCCGCCGGAACAATTGCGGGCAGTACAACATTGCTCGATAAAATTATAAAACGTTTATATAACAAAAATATGTTTAAACCGGAGTATATTAATAATGTTTATAGATATCATAATATTGATTTAACCGGAAAAATCATCTGGGATACCAACTTTGATATAGTAGAAGTTTTGCATATTTCGGATTAGCAGGCTGGGAGAAAAAAATGAATAGCGATAAGATAAAAAAAGGATTAGCAAGAACACCTCACAGGGGATTGCTATACGCTGCGGGCGTAAGCAAAAAAAATATTGATAAACCGTTTATCGGAATAGCAAGCTCTTTTTCTGATTTAGTACCGGGGCATATCGGAATGAGGGATTTAGAAAGGCAGATAGAAAAAGGGATTCACTCGGGCGGCGGACAAGCGTTCGTTTTTGGAGTACCTGCTGTATGTGATGGAATAGCCATGGGGCATAGCGGCATGCAATATTCGCTGCCGTCACGTGATTTAATTGCGGATTGCGTAGAAACCGTAGCTGCCGCACACCAGCTTGACGGGCTTGTTCTGCTCTCCAACTGCGACAAAATTACACCCGGTATGCTTATTGCAGCATTAAGATTAAATATACCTGCAATCATAGTTACAGCCGGCCCGATGCTGGATGGAACATGCAAACATCAAAAATTAACCATGATAAAAGGCTCGTTTGAAGCAGTCGGGAAATTCAGAGCAGGCATGATTAGCGAAGAAGAGTTATACGAAATGGAAGAAAATTCCTGCCCGTCAGCCGGCGCCTGTCAGGGGTTATACACGGCAAACACAATGGCATGCCTGACAGAGGTAATTGGAATGAGCCTTCCTCAATGTGCTACTTCATCTGCCGTTTCAGCATTAAAACGCAGAATAGCCTTTGAATCCGGTATGCAGGCAGTTAGCCTTGTACGAAATAATATTAAGCCTTCAGATATTATAACAAGGGATTCTCTAAGAAATGCCATTATTTGCGATCTTGCAATGGGCGGTTCAACAAACTCATTTCTGCACATACTGGCAATTGCAAATGCCGGCGGCATAGATATTACACTCAAAGATTTTGAAGAGCTGAGTCTAAAGATAAAACAAATAGTAAAACTTGATCCCTCGGCAGCACCGACAATGACCGACCTGCATAACGCCGGCGGAATAAATGCCGTACTCAAAACTTTATATAACAACATTCCTGAATTAACAAACACTATGAGTGTGAGCGGATTTACGACAGAAGAACTTGTTAAAAATGCGTGGGTTGATACGGAACTAATTCACAGTACAGACAATCCCGTTACGCAAAAGCCCGGGTTAGGAATTTTATACGGGAATATTGCAGAAGGCGGATGTGTAACAAAGATTTCCGGCATTGATGAAAAATGCTATGAGTTTGAGGGAATTGCAAGACCTTTTGACAGTGAAGAAGCCGCAATGGAAGCACTTGAGAATGACCGTATTAAAGCCGGAGATGTAATTGTAATAAGATACGAAGGGCCTAAAGGCGGCCCGGGGATGAGAGAAATGCTTGCGCCAACCTCCCTTCTTGTAGGAAAAGGGCTTGGAACAAGCGCCGCGCTGATTACTGACGGGAGATTTTCCGGCGGGACAAGGGGAATCTGTATAGGGCATATTTGTCCGGAAGCTGCTGACGGCGGAACTATTGCTCTGATTGAAGAGGGTGATAAAATTAAAATAGATATAAATAATAGAAAACTGGAACTTCTTGTAGATGAAACTATACTTGAAGAACGCAGAAAAAAATTAAAGCCGTTTGAGCCTAAACATACAAGCGGATATCTTGCAAAATACGCACGATTTGTTAAAGATGCAAGCCATGGCGCAATTGTTTAGTCAGCGACAACAAATCTCCATACTCTGACTAATTTCCCGTTACTTTTCGTAATAGAACAAGATTTTTTATTTTATTTCTGGTAGAATATTAATACTTGATAAGGAGTTATATGGGGATTTTTGTAAGCAGAAACAAAATACAGGAAGTTGTTAAGGAAATCCGCGCAGCTAATCAGACGATTGTTGTTACTAACGGATGTTTTGATATTCTGCATGTAGGGCATATAAGATACCTTAATGAAACAAAAGCCTGTGCCGATAAGCTTATAGTTCTGGTTAACTCTGATAAATCCGTTAAGGCAATAAAGGGAGAAGGGCGCCCTATTAATCCGGAAAATGACAGAGCAGAAGTTTTATGCGCCCTGTCATCTGTTGACTACGTTGTCCTTTTTGACGAAGCCTCCCCAGCCGGACTTATTGACGAAATAAAACCGGATGTCTACACAAAAGGCGGAGATTACACTCTTGACACTCTTCCAGAGCGCGATGTTATACTAAAAAACAATATAAAAGTAGAATTTATAAAATTTGTTGACGGGAAATCAACCACCGGAATAATAAACAAGATTAACAATAAATAAGGAGTTAGAAATATGAAATCATTCACACTTGAACAAATCGCACAAATTACAGGCGGCATGCTTTCAAAAGTATCGGATGCAACTATTACAAGGCTTGCACCGCCATTAATTGCTGATGAAAACACTCTCGCTTTAGCTTTATCAGAAGAAGAAATTGCAAATATTCCTTCAACAAAAGCAAAAGCCGTACTTGTTCCGTTAGGTGTGAATATTGATACAATATCTACAATTGAAGTTGAGCGCCCGCGCCTTGCTATGATGAAACTGATTACAATGTTCTATGAAGAACCGGAAACAAACAAAGATATCCATCCGACAGCCGTTGTTCATCCGGAGGCTAAGCTCGGGGCTAATGTTTCACTGGGGCCGAATGTTGTAATTGCAAAAGGTGCAGTAATCGGTGATAATACAAAAATTCTTGCAAATTCCTACATCGGTAACGGTGCAATAATCGGCAGCAATTGTTTCTTCCACCCCGGTGTTAATATCGGCGACAGAGTAAAAGTCGGAAACAAAGTTATTCTACACCACGGTGTATCTCTAGGCGCAGATGGATTCAGCTTTGTAACAGAAAGCCCGAACAACATTGAACAGGCCCGTCAGGATGGTTCAATTAAAAATAACAATGAAGAACAGGTTATATTTAAAATTCCGTCAATCGGTTCTGTTATCATCGGCGATAATGTTGAAATAGGAGCGAATACAGCCATTGACAGAGGTACTATTGAAGATACCGTTATCGGCGAAAATACAAAAATTGATGACCTTGTTATGATAGGCCATAACTGCAAAATCGGCAAAGGCTGCATGATTGTTTCTCAGGTTGGAATTGCAGGAAGCTGTGTAATCGGTGACAGGGTTGTTATTGCAGGTCAAGCCGGCCTTGCCGACCATATCACAATAGGCGATGACACTATCATAACCGCCAAAGCCGGTGTTACAAAGAGTTTCCCTGAAAAATCAATTATTATAGGTATCCCTGCCGTTCCAAGAAAAGAATTCATTAAGCAATTAAAAACAATCAAGGATGCAGGCAACTATATTCTTAAATTCAAAAAATATGAACCTATCTTGAGTTCATTCTTAGAAGAACAGCAAATGGAAACTGTATAATGTCAACAATACTAAATGAAATAAAGCTTTCCGGTAATACTTTAATGAAAAATTACCAGTGCGATGTTATAATAAAACCGTCGCGCGGGGATAAAATCAGGATTTTTGCCGAAGGTGCAGATGTCGGATTTGAAGCCTCAATTGATAATGTATACTCAACCGACCATTGTGTAACCCTTTGCAGCAAAGAACACAGAACTCTATTAGGCGATTATAAATATAAAGCAATGCTTTGCGAACACTTTATGGCAGCCTGCGCGTTCTGCGGGATCACAGCTATTGATGTCTATATTTCAAAACCTGAAATGCCAATATTTGATGGAAGCTCAAAAGTATGGGTTGAAGAATTCAAAAAAGCAGGCATCACAGCAAAAAAAGAAAAGGTACTATACACAGTTTCAGAACCCGTTTATTATCTTAATGGGAAAACGAGTATGGTTATACTTCCCGATAAAGATTTGAATATATCTTATGCCGTAAATTATGACCACAAAGACCTTAAACAAAGGTGGGTAAGCTTTGACTACAGAAATCAGGAAGAAATCATTGAAGCCAGAACTTTCGGATTCTACAAAGACCTAAAAAAATTCCAGCTTCTCGGATTTGCAAAAGGTGTAACTGTTGATAATACGGTAGGTCTTATTGAGGAAGGCTTTACAACTGCTCTGCGCTCCGATTTGGAACCCGTTAAGCATAAAATGCTTGACCTGTTCGGTGATTTATTCTTAACCGGAGTATCCCCGCTGGATATGCGCGCTCAAATCCTCGTTAAAGAAGCAGGCCACGCCGTTCATATTAAAGTCGCCAAAATGCTCAAAGATAAATTAATAAAACTATAGTAAAGGAGAATATCATGACAGAAGAAATTAAAGAAGAGATTTTAAGCTTTGATACAATGCAAATTATGGAGATGATTCCGCACAGATACCCATTTTTACTGGTTGACAGGATTACGGAATGCGTACCGGGCAAATATGCAAAAGGTTATAAAAACCTGACAATGAACGAAGGTTTCTTTCAAGGGCATTTTCCCGGAAATCCAATTATGCCCGGAGTTTTGCAATTAGAAGCAATGGCACAGTGTTCTGCGCCTATATTGTTAACTATGCCGCAATTTAAAGGCAAACTTGCTCTATTTGCAGGCTTAGAGAACGTAAGGTTTAAAAACATTGTACGACCCGGCGACAAGCTTGAAATGTTTATAGAATTAACAGCAGTAAAAGGCCCTGTCAGCAAATGCCATGCAAAAGGCACCGTAGATGGTAAAGTTGCAGTAGAAGCTGATATGACTTTTGCAATGAAATAGAGGATATTAAGTACGAGAGAGCGGCCTGTCCGGCTTTGCCGGACAGGCTGTTTTTATTATATAACCTGTTCAAATTTTTCTTTTCCCGCGCCGCATAACGGACAAACATAATCCTCAGGCTGTTCGCTGAATTTTATACCTTCTTCCTCCTCATCATATACCCAGTTACAAACAGTACAAACGTATTTCATATATTGCTCCTTTCTTTTGTGTGATATAATCAACGTATTATGAAACATATTTTTGAACAAAAAGTTTATTATGCAGATACCGATGCCTACGGTGTAGTATGGCACGGAGCTTATCTCCGCTGGCTTGAAGCCGGCCGCGTAGAATTATGCGAAAAACTTGGACTTAATCTTATTGACTTAAAATCAAAAGACATTGCAATTCCTGTTGTTAATATGAATGTACGGTACAAAGCATCTGCCAGAATCAATGACAGTATTATTATTGAAACCTCAATAAAAAAAGTAACTGCTCTATCGGTTACGTTCTATCAGACAATAAAAAATAAAGAAACAGGAACTCTATATATTCAGGCAGAGTTTGATACGGTAGCAATTAACAATGCAGGAAAACTCTACAGAAAAATGCCTGAAATATTACAAAAAGCTTTTGAAGGGACAGAATGCAGTATCGCTTAAACAAATATATAGCACAATCCGGAATTTGCAGCCGCAGAGATGCGGATGAACTGATAATGTCCGGACAGGTGCAGGTCAACGGCAAAACAATTACAGAACTCGGATTTAAAGTCGGCAGCAAAGATAAAGTGTTTGTAAATAAACAGCTTATCTACCCTAAAAAGCACGAATATTACAGATTTTACAAGCCTACCGGATATATTACAACTTCTGATGATGAAAAAGGCAGAAAAACCATTTATGATATTATCCCAAAAGAACTGCACGAACTTAAACCTGTAGGCCGGCTCGACAAAAATTCCTCCGGACTTATTATTATGACTAACGACGGTGATTTAATAAACGCCCTTACGCACCCCTCGGTAAAAGTTCCTAAAATATATATTGTTTCTGTTGATGGAAAAATTAATCAGGAACATATCCGAAAAATGGCATCAGGTATTGAAATAGAACCTAAAAAAACAGCCTGCGCAGAAGTAACAGTTCTTGAATCAACATCAACTTCTACAATGATGCAGATTACTCTATATCAGGGACTTAACCGGCAAATCAGAAAAATGTTTGAATACCTTGGATTTAAAGTAAAATCCCTCAAACGTGTTCAGCATGCCACTATCACAATAGGAGATCTTAAACGCGGAGAAATTAAACCTATAAAGCCGCTTCAAATACGCGAATTAAAAAAATATCTGGAGAAACTTGCACAAAATGGTTAAGATTGCTATAACCGGCAATATTGCCGCCGGCAAATCCGAAGTTGAAAAAATCCTGATTGCACAAGGCTTTGATGTCTATGACACCGATATTTTTACCCACAAAATTCTTGCTTCTTCAAGTGAGATAAAAGACGCTTTCAAGGAGTATGACATTTTAGAAAACGGAGAAATTTCCAGAAAAAAACTTGGCAGGCTGGTATTTAATAATATTAAACTCAAACAAAAATTAGAAAATCTAATTCACCCCGAAATCAGAGAAATAATTAAAAATATTCAGTCTGAAAAACCGGTATTTATATCTGTACCTCTGCTGTATGAAGCCCAAATGGAGGATTTATTTGATTATACAATCTTTGTAAGCGCTAATGAAAATATCCGTTTAGAACGGCTTATAAAACGCAATAATTTTTCCAGAGAAGAAGCGTTGCTAAGAATCAAAGTACAGCAAAAAGAGTCCGAAAAAATATCAAAATCAGATTTTGTTATACTAAACAACGGAAATCTGGAAATATTAGAAAAAAACGTTAAAGAAATCCTTGCCCGATTAAAAATCCCGTATTGAAAAGTTCAGCCAGATGGGCTAAAATTAAATTATGATAAAGAAGCTTCTAACAATCTGTCTTATCAGTATATTTACTCTGCCGCAAGCTTTTGCAGCAGAGTCTGACCGTTTTACCCCTATAGGCAGCGCACCGGAAGCTGTACTTGAAAAAGAAAGTTCAACACAGGATCGCCCGCTGCCGGCGCTAAGTTTTTATGAAATAACCCCCTCCCCAACCGAGGACCCTAATACTTACAGTATTGAAAGCGGTCTATTTTATGATGCAACCCCCATAAATGAAGTATATCTTGATGAAAACGTAAAAAGACCAACACTCATACTGCCGTCTAATATGTTTAATTCACCAATTTCCGTTAATCAGGCGTCAAATGCAATTACAGGCAGGAGCGTCTTTAATCAGACAGCTTATATAAGAGAACCTTCAAGAAGCGTTACGGCTATAAAAGGCTCTGCGATAGAGCAGGCAGGGAGATTTTCATTCGGCGCCGGCTACAGCAGAGGACTCGATAAAGCCCAGATGGAGGACAGCACAAATCTATTTACAACATACGATGCCGGACGGTTTGCTATAAAGTCACAATATCTGGCAACCTCTAAACAAAATCTTGGAACTTATTCAAATAGTTTCAAAATATCTCCGGAAGTCAAATTAACAGATCAGTTTAAAATAAGAAGCGGGTTTACATCATACACCAACATTCCGCTAAAAAAGGGTGAAGTTGTCCTTGTCTACACTCCTACACTTATCAAACGGCTTGAAGCGCTTAATTTTGAACTCGGTGTAGCACAGAGATACAACACACAGACCGGTGTAACAGGTTCGGAAATAAAATTTTCTACAGGGTTTAGACTTTAATGGCAAAAAAGATTAGTAACATAAAAATATCTTCCGGAAAAAACGGGGTTAAAAAAAAGAGAAAGCCCCCGTATACTCCGGTCGGCTTTTACTACTCATTTTTAACAATTGTTCTTCTGCTATGCCTTGTACAGATAACCTGCGGTGCCGTGCTTAATATTTCCAAACTGGTATCCTATCAGACAAAAGTCACACAACTCCAAAAAACAAAAGATAATGCAGAAAAACGCAACAAACAATTAAAAGAAGATATATCAAGCTTTTCGGCTACATCAAGCCTGGAGGCAATTGCAAGAAATAACCTTAAAATGGCAGGAAACGATGAAGTACTTGTTATTATCAATTCAAAACCAAAAGAAGAACCAGAGCAGCAAAATAAAGGATTTATTTCAAACCTGTTAAACGGATTTAAGAATAATGATTAAAGAACTACTACAGGAAATGTTTTTATTAAAAGAAAAAGGCTACTATAAGCAGTGCATAGAAATACTGTATAAACTTTTGGAAATCTCGGATTCAAAAGAAGAAACAGTTGAAATTATGTATGAGCTGGCAGAAGTTTACTTTTTTTCAGGAAATATAGAACGCGCAGTACATTACACTGATAAACTTCTAGAAATTTTACCTGAACATATTAACACTCTAAAACTACAAATAAAACTTTTAGGACAAAATCCGCAAAAAAGAATTGCAGCAGCTAAAAAACTTTATAACCTGACTAATAAACCGGAAGATTTAAAATTATATCTTGCCCTGCTGAATAAATCCAGATTATATAATGAAACTCTTGCTTTTATAACGCCGGAAACACAAAACTATTGCTATCAAGAGTTTGCAGAAGCTTATTTCTCAACCGGAGAGTATACAAAAGCAAAAGAACTTCTTGAATCACAGCCGGACTTAAATGAAATGAGCGGGCTTTTACTGGCAAAAACTTGTTATATACTTAACGATATTAATGCACTAAAAAAAATTGAAATCCAATTAGCAGACTCACTAAATCCTGAAGTAATAAAATTTTTCATCCAACTGGAATTTGACTTAATGAACTATACAAATGTCATTAATCTTGCCGGAAAAATTAATATAGCAGCATATCCGGAAACATTATATTTAACAGGGCTTTCCTGCTTTTATTCAAAACAGACTTTCAATGCAAAAAAATACTTTAATATTTTATGTGAAAAAGTTAATAACGATAAATACAAGTTTGCACTGGCAATGGCATATGTTCAGGCGAACCAGACATCACAGGCCATTGAAACGCTTACCCAATCTCCGGCTTACCTTAAATTATTAACCCTTATACTTAATGAAAAAGCAATTACAAAAAATATACTGGCAAAAGAATTTTTAACAACATTCGAGCTGTATCAGCGGGATTATTTAGCATTATTTACCGTTGCAGATATCTGCTTTAAACGCGGCTTATTGTCACTTGCGCGTGATATTATCAAACTTCCGCACAATCCCGGAAATTTAAGATTTATATATTATGAAACTAAACTCAACATTCTTGAAAAAGATTACGAAAATGCGGGTAAAACATTAGAAAAATTTAAAGACAATGATAACTTTGCTCTTTTATATGCAGAACTTTTGAACTCACAAAACAATTTTTCATCACTGGAAAACCTTCTTGATTCAAGACAAACATACAAGAAAAATGAATTTGAACAATGCTGTTACTATTATGCAAGAATATTAGAGGCAAAGGGGGAATATCTGCGTGCAATAGACATTGCCCAAAAAGGTCTTGGCTATGTTAACAACTATTCAGAAATGTACTACACGCTGCTGTACAAACTTTACAAACATATCGGAAATTCGCAGCAAGCAATATACTGTCTGGAAAAAGCCGCAAGTCTTAATCCAGACTTACGGCCTAAATTAATTTCTGAAACCGCTAATCTTTAAAATAACTTTTAAGCCCTGATGTTAAATTTTTATTTTTACAAAGTTTTTTAAGCTTTGATATAGCACGGTTTTCAATTTGTCGTATTCTTTCTCTTGATACGCCGTATATTGAACCGATTTCATCCAATGTTTTTTTCGCGCCGTTGTTATCCAGTCCGAAACGGAGAATAAGGACATCACGTTCTTTAGGACTCAGCTGGTTAAGCATTAATTTTATATCATCGAGCAGACTTTCATTGGAAACAATAGAATCCGGAGCAAGAGTAGACTCGTCAACAATATAATCTATAATTTTATTCGCATCCTCTTTCTGTCCGGTTGGTGTATCAATACTAATTGTAGACTGCGCAGACTTAACAATTGACATAAGTTTATTTACCGAAATTCCAAGCTTATCGGCAATTTCCTGTTTTACAGGAATTCTTCCCAGTTCTGTAGTCAAATCTATTGTTGCTTTCTTAATTTTATTCAAGGACTCAATAAGATGGATAGGAAGTCTTATTATTCGGGCTTTATCTGCAATAGCACGTGTAATCGACTGTTGTATCCACCAGGTTGCATAAGTCGAGAATTTATATCCTTTTGTATAATCAAATTTTTCAGTAGCTTTAATTAGTCCCATATTTCCTTCCTGTATTAAATCAAGGAAAGAAAGCCCGCGGCCGATGTATTTTTTAGCAACACTTACAACAAGCCTTAAATTTGCATTAATTAAAATTTTTCTTGATAATTCACAGTGCTGGTCATGGATTTTCTTAGCAACCTCCAGCTCTTCCTGAGCCGATAACAGCGGAATCTTACCTATTTGCTGTAGATAAATCCTTACAGAATCATCAGAATTAACAGTTGATAAACTTTCTCTATTTTTAGGTTCGGAAATATTTATAAAATCATCGTCATCATTATCCTGAATGGAATCAAGCGACTCAAAATCTATATCATCATCCGAAATATCATCAGCCATAATATTAAGTTTTGTTAAGTCAGTTTTGCTCATATTCTTCTCCGCCCCGTGAGTTTCTGCCTCACATATTCATATATTATTATACCTGTAGCAACAGAAACATTCAAAGAATTAAATTCCGTTAACATAGGAATTTTTATCCTAAAATCAGCTAAATTAATAATGGATTTTGATATTCCTGCATGCTCAGCCCCCATTACTAAAACGAAATTCATATTAAGAAAATCGATATCATAATGATTATTATCAGAATGATGGTCAGAAGCAATTACCCACCAGTTGTTTTCTTTGAGCTTTTGGAGAGCGCTGACCGGACTATTGACTTTAATAACAGAGATATGGTTAATAGCTCCGGCACTGGTTTTTTCAACAATTTCATTAACCAGAGTTCCTCTTCTTGAAGGGAGCATAATTGCATCAATACCGGCGCATACACATGTTCTGATAATAGCACCGATATTATGCGGGTCTTCAACACCGTCAAGGAGTACAATAGAGGCATTCTCTTTATGATTAGCCATAAAATTCTCCAATTCAACGTAATCTATTGGAGAAACAAAAGCTATCACCCCCTGATGATTATATTCATTATATTTGGTAAATTGTTCTTTCTCAGCAAAAACAAACGGAATACCGGAATTTGCAGCATATTCCTTTATCAAATCTATTTTGGCATCGGGCCGCAGGCTGCGCGATATCATAATTCTGTTAAAATTTCTACGCCCGGATTTTAAGGCCTCAATAATTGAATTTCTGCCATATATAATACTTGTGTTTTCCATAATCAATAATTTAATCCATATGTATGATATTTTCAAATTTAAAAACTATAGACATAAGTTTTATACTATTATATAATAAAAGAAAATAGTGATGGAAGAGAAGTGGATATATTATGGCAAAAAAGAATATAATTGCAGTTGCAATTAGTGCAGATAGAGGGCTTGAAGTTGCACAGATAGACTCTTTAACAGGCTCCATTACAAAATATGCACAGAGGGATTTGGAACTTGTAACTTTAAAATCAGTTATTCCTGATATGGATGTATTTAAAGAGCTTTTGTCGGATGCAATGCTTGAAATCGGCGCACAAAAGGGTTCTAGTGTAATAATGACATTACCTACCGTTTCTATGGGTGTAGGAAATTATATGGCTTCACAAGCAGATGAAGCAATTGTTCAACTCGTTTCAAACGACTTAATAGATAAAGATTTGGTATTCAGAGATAATGATCCGCTTGTTGTTACTAACGGATTAAGTGTTACTATTCAATCCAAGGTAGTCGCTTATTCTGCACAAGTTTACTCTATTGTGCAAGAAGCATCAAGAATAATAGTAGATCTCGGTTACAAAATTGAAGCAATCGACAACTCTGTGTCCGCAATATTCAGGGCTTTAATCAGTACAGGAAAAGTTCAAGCTCAGCAGGATACAAACTGGCTTCTGCTGCTTGTTGATAACCACGCAGCAAGACTTCTTACACTGAACGGTACAAGTCTTCTGGAATATAAAGAAGAACAATTAGTATATGACTATGCAGATACAGCCGCTAACTGCGATATGGTAGCTGCAACTATGATGCCGTATATAGAAAAAGTTCCGGCAAAATATTTGTTTGTTGTATCCAGAACTGATAATGCCGCAGCAGAAATGCTCGCTTCAAAAATTAAGTTTAATAATGCAGTTATATTCCTGGAAGCAAATTCTTTTTCTAAAGAAACATTTGCAGATGCTCCTAATTTAGACTCTGATACAGCTAAGAATATTTCGTTAGACCTAATTGGTACCTGTATGTACGGCGAAAGATTCTTCCATTTCAATTTCTTTAATGAAGAACTTGGCGAAGTTTACTGGGAACAACAACCGCCGCAATTTAAGTTTAACGGCAAATTAATAGTGCTGACTAATGAATTTCTGATTAAATGGACAGTAATAATGCTGTTGATTATTTTAATCCCTGCTGCTATATTGTTTTTCTATTTTAGCAGTGAATGTAATAAAATAAACACTGATTACGAAGCAGCTAAAGCTAAATTAAAACAAACAGAAGAACAAATTAAAAAATATGAAGGTTTAGTTTCTACGGATGTATTCTCAGAACAGGATGAAGTCCGTATAGGAACTGTAAAAAATACAGCATTCTATAATTATATAGATTTGCTTGGCAGAGAAATGCCCGCTAAATTATGGCTTACAACACTTACAATATGCGATGATTATATAAATATGGAAGGCCGCGCAGATACAATAGACAGTATATATTCTTTCTACAGAAATATTAAAGATAATATTACTGATTCTAATGTAAAATTACAAAAGCTGGCTCTTGCAACAATAGAAGGAACCGGCGTTCCTGAAGGATTATCAGTCATAAGCGAAGAAGAATTACAGGAAAATGGCGACGAAGATAACGCATTGCTTGATGTATTTACAGAAAACTCAAACGACATTATTCTATCATCCAACGCCGACTTCTATGAGTTTATTATTTCTGACAAAACTCCTAAAGAGTTGAAAGAACTTTTAACACCAAAAATTGATAAGAAAAAGAAAAGGAAATAGGACATAATTAAATATGGAAAAATATCAAAAGTATATTCCTTCGGCTATAGCGGTAGCACTTGTACTCGGTGCAGTTTTAGTTAGTTTTAACACAATTGGCCCGCTTATAACCCAAAGAACAGAACTTACGGAACAATATGAAAGCACACAGGCTAAACTTAAAGATGCTGAGGCCAAATTAGCGGTTGTTAATGACAAACTAAAACAATTGAAAAATACTTCTGTAGACAATGTTAAAAAAGTTTATTATCCGACAGAAGCTGATATAGATAAAGATAGTTTATTCTTTACTCTGTATACTGATATGATTGATATTGCAAAGCAGAATAATATTAAAATTCGTTCTATTGACTATAAATATTATCCTAAATCTGATCCTTTTGTAAGCAGAGGCGGAACAGAAAATTATTTCGTTTGTGATTTGGATATGAAACTTATTTCTAACTACAGAAATTTAAGAAGTTTTCTGGAAGCTTTGTACCAATATTCTTATTATATTAAATTCAATAAAATAAGCATAGTGCCGTATCAAACAGATAAGAGAGTATTATTATCCGATTTTTCAATCAGATTGTACGCACACACTGATATTGAAAAACCGTTATCTTCCCCGGATTTATAATATGATTTATAATTAATAACAAAAAAATAGGCCGGTTAAATAACCGGCTTATTTTTATCCGCGGTATAAAATCATAAATTAATACTCTGTACGGCTATAGAATAAATGTGTGTTTAATGTTATTCTTCCACAGTGGAGGACAACTATGGACACTAATGATTTTGCTATAAAGAAAGAAAATATATTTTTAACATTCCTAGCGGGCTGGAGCGTTTTTTTATCAACAATTAGACTCAGCTTTAAACATATTATTATACCCGTGGCAGGAGAATTATTCGGAATACTTTTGATTTCACTCGTTCCAATTCTTGAATATAGAGAAATGATAAACGTTAAAGCCACACCTGACGGATGGATTTATTTTGCACTGTCATTATCGGGCTTAATTATTTTTATATATTCATTATGGAAATTTTTTGTTGTACTCTGCGGTGTAAACTTACTTGCAAGAGATATCTATGACGACAGGGCTATTGCTAATATAAGTTTTTATACCTCGGATGTTCTCAGAAAAAAATGGAGCTATATACGTTTCCTGACAGGATATTTAGCAATTGCTCTAATATTTGCGGCACTAAGTGCAGGAATAATGTTTTTTGAGGCTAAACTTGTTGTATACAATTTTATAACAAGCACTGCAAATATTACTCTTTTACTTATACAAAGCGGCATTTTCTTAACTTATATTTTATTTTCTAACATAATTATCCAGCAGTACTCTTTTAACCGAATTCTGGGGTTCTGGGAGGTTATAAAACGTACGTTCAAATTCATAGGAAGGAATTTTACCGGCTTAACCATTTTATCATTTATTACGGTTATATTTAGCAATATTATCGCTTATATAGTTCAGGTTCTTATAACTTTTCTTATAACAAACCCTCTTGGACTTTCTGCTGATAACAGCGCAGGAGTTGCTGTAAGATTTACCATAGGATTTATAATTAATGCGTTTATAATGGTTTTATTTCAGTACATTTATGCAAGATTTTATCTTTTAGAACAAAATAGTTATAATTATCCTTCAAATTTGAATTAATTTTAAAATCTTTAAACAGTTAAAAACCGCCTCTGAATTATCAGAGGCGGTTTTATAAATAAATCTTTTTTCTAAAACTATCTCAATTTAACAGTTACTGATTTAGCTTTAGGAGTATAGTCGATTTTATCTTCTCTTGATAACCAGCCAAGACCCATAGCAGTAAAGTTACCGTCTAAGTCAAGGTCTTTAGTCATTTTGTTGATAGAAACTTCACCCTTGTCAGAAAGGTAGTTGTAAATTTGACCTGCTGCATTGATGATTTCTTGTTGAATGTTTTTTTCTTTTGTTGCCATTTGTTTTCTCCTTGTTTACTTCTCTATTCGTGTAAGTGTTTTACTCACAATTCATATTGTAAACAAAAATTTAAATTAATGCAAGAATTTTAAGCAAGATTAAAAAGAAAATAGTATAATAAGAGTATGTTAGTAAACATTTTGGGTAATAAATCTAAAACTAAAGTATTAGTCAACAAGTTCAAATCTTTTCTGGACAAAGGAGTTGACGCCTCAAAGATTCTTATAATTTTGCAAAACGGAAAAGCAAAAAATGAATTTTTAAATGAATTTTTTGCCCTAAAAGATGTAAATATTATTACAAAAATTCAAGTATACAGTTTTTTTGGATTAGTGTACAATACTGTTGCAGATAACTGGGGCGTACTGGAAAATAAAATTCCTTCAAATAAAGCGGTACTACTGCCTAATAACTGCGGGTTAGAACCCTCTCAATACATTTTAAAAAACATTATAAAAGATTTAAAATTTGAAGGATATAACTCCAAACATTCTCTGCTGCATCAATTATTCAGAAGGTACTCCCTTATTGTACAAAATAATCTTACAGAAGAAGAAACCCGCAACAGGAGCCGGATTTTAAAAGAATCCTTTAGTGAAGATGCAGAAAAAGCAATAAAGTTATTTAACCGCCAAACTCTGCAATACAGAGCATTTGACTATCTAAGGCAAATACAAATTTTTAATTATATTTATAAAAACACCGGCTATTTTAACAATATTGAATATTTAATTGTTGATGATGCAGACGAAATGCCGCCTGTATGTATTGATTTTATAGAGTATATTTCAAAACAGATAAAAGAACATTACATCTGCTATGATGAGCGCGGTTCAAGCAGATTCGGATATTTAAGCGCGGATAAAAGTGCGGGAGAAAGACTTGCAAGGATTTTTAACGAAACTCCCGAATCAGAGAATTTCAATCCGGAAAGCGATGCAGAAATAATTTATGATAATGCAGAGGGCGGCAGCAGCGGGAAATTATTGAAAAACTTTACAACTTATTCCCTTCCCAAACGCGCTCAAATGGTTGATTTTGCGATTAAAGAGATTAAAAAACTAATAGAAGAAAATGCAGGAGGCGAAGAGATAAAACCGTCTGACATCTCAATTATTACTCCCGTGCAGGATGAGTTATTAAAATTTACCCTAAAAGAAGCGTTTACTCCAATAAAATGCATATTCCTCTCAGGCAGTGAGAAACTTATACAAAACCCGGTTGTCAAATCCTGTATTAATATACTTAAAATCATTGAGGGACAAAGCATTGGGGAGTTTGAATTCAGAAATATTTTATCGGATTTTTTAAATATCCCGCTTAAACATTGTAAAACTCTTCTGGAAAATTTTAATGAAAAAGGAGAGATTCCGCAGCAGAATATTTCAAAAAACAACGAAAGCTATCAAAAATTTTTATCTGTTATTTCCGGGCTGAAAAATGTTCAAATTCCTCTTTCTGAAAAAGTATACAGGTTATTTTATGATTTAACAGGATATGTATCCCCTGATAATATTGAAAAAATCAACTTCTTTATAAAACAGCTAAAAGGGTTTGAAGAAGTTAAGGAACACGGGTTAAAAATAACAAATACCGAAATAATTGAACAAATTGAACGCTCAATTATTTCAGAAAATCCTTCTTTCACAGAACTCGATTTAGACGGAATAATAGTTGCTACTCCGCAAAAGCTTATTGATTTTAAAATAGAAACAAAATACCAGTTCTGGCTTGATATTTCTTCAAGCGAATGGCTGAAAAGCGATACAGGGCCGCTGTACAATGCGTGGGTATTTCAGGCCGGCTGGGATAAAAATACTTTTACTATAGATGATGAAACAAGACTTGCAAAAGAAAAGACAGCAAGGGTTTTGAGAAAGTTAGCCCTGCTTGCCGATAAACATATATACGCATATTCAAGCCTTTTTGATACACTCGGAGCAGAAAATTTCGGCGGAATTGAAAGCTTTATCTCTTGCCGTGAAGAACAAGAAACAGAGAATGCCGCATTTAAAATCACCCCGCGGGAGGATCAAAAACCCGTTTTGGAATACCGCCAGGGAACTATGGCAATATCGGCCGTTCCGGGAGCCGGAAAAACATTTATTCTATTGGCTCTAATCGTAAAACTTCTGGAGCGAAAGGTTAACCCTGAAAATATATTTGTCCTTACCTACATGGATTCCGCGGCAAGAAATTTCAGAGAACGAATAAAGAACATTTTTCCAAATACAAATCAATTGCCTAATATAAGCACAATACACGGATTAGCCTTAAGATTACTAAAGGAGAATGCAAATTATGAACGCCTCGGACTCGACGCAGATTTTGATATATGCGATGATACCCAGCGCGGAAAAATTATTAATAATATTCCTATAAAACTCACTAAAACAGATACGGAAGATTTTACAAAAGCGATTTCTATTATTAAATTTCAGGTTGGTAATGACTTTGATACAAGCAAAATAACAGACAAAAAGATTTTAAAATTTTTAGAATTCTATAAACTCTATCAGCAAGAACTCCAAGAAAACAACCTGATTGATTATGATGACATATTATTGCTGTCAGTAAAACTGCTTGAAGAAAATCCGGATATTCTGGAATATTATCAGAACATTTGTGAATATGTAATAGAAGATGAAGCACAGGATTCATCCGTTGTCCAGCAGCGGCTTTTAAGGCTGTTAAGCGGCAAACACGGGAATTTAATCCGCTGCGGGGATATAAACCAGGCAATTACAACAACTTTCTCTAATGCGGATGTAGAAGGTTTTAGAAACTTTATAGTCAATGCCCAAACGCGTGTTAACATGAATCACTCCCAGAGATGCGCGCAGGGCGTAATGGACTGTGCAAACAACCTCGTTGAATACGGGAAAAAGGTTTTACCACAAGCCTTTTTTGATATAAAAATGGAAGGAGTAGAAGGAAAAAATCCTATTTCGCCTAATCCTATTATCAAAAAAATTTTTGAACACAAGAACGAAGAGCGAAACTTTATATTAAAAACAATTAAAAACATCTTTGCAGAAAACAACAATGCCACAGTAGGAATATTATTAAGAGCGAATTATCAGGTTGCCGACTGGACAGAGTTCATTAACAACGCCGGTTTTAAAACAATAACAAGGAGTGACAAACTTGAACAGAAAGTCGTATTCAGAGTTATATATGCAATAATGAAGTTTATTCTTACCCCGTATGACAATGCAGTACTTGCCGATACCTATGAACTGCTTGCCGGATACGGATTCTATCCTGCAAGAGCGCAGGAGGAAATCAGAAACTGCCCGGATTCATTTATTTCACTATCGCCTGACGAAATCATATCACCGTCTTTAGGACAATTTCACTGGGATATGAATTACTGGCTGAACTGCGCCTCGTTAGAGCCGGAAGAATTCACTATAAAAGCCGGCATTCATTATTTTTCATCAGAAATAGAACGTTCAAATGTATACTTAATCTCAACACTGGTAAAACGTATAAGCACACTAAACAGCGACTGGCATTATGTTGTCGAGCGGCTTAAAGAATTGTCACAACGGAACTCGTTAAGCGGATTCAGATTTTTCTCGGAAGAGGACGAAACAAAAGACCTTGGCGGACAGGTTCAAATAATGACACTGCATAAATCTAAAGGCGATGAATTTGATTACGTATTTATTCCGGAAATGAATGAAAAAGATTTTCCTTTATCGGTTGAAGAATTTTCTATAAAAAAATCAACCTTGTTTACAGAAGGAGTAAAAGCGCTGTCCAAAACAAGTATCCCTAAAACAGAACAAGAATTAAAAGAATTTTCTCTTGCTGAAACATTCAGGCTTATTTACGTTGCAATAACCAGAGCCAAACGCAAACTATACCTGACCGCCTCAACTAAAGTCAAATCTTTTTCAAGAGTTGAAGAACGGAAACCAAGCGTTCTTTTTGAACTATAAACAATAAAAATTTATTTAATAACCGGCTCTCCGTTAACCGCTAAAAGGATATCAACGACTTTAGGCATCTGGCATACAAATGAATAATGCCCTTCTGCGATAGAACACCGTCTGCAATCCCCGTTAAGTTTGTAACACTCTAAAGCCTGCTCTGTCCAATTTCGTGTAATCGAGCCTGAAATATCCCCGTTATTCCTTGATGTAAAAGTACTATTTAACATATACTATACACTACCCTTTCAATTGCAGGATATCACGGTACTTTGATTTTTACATCATATATTTAAATGATTTAAGCAGGGGATAGTTAGAAGATTTAGCAGGTTTGGAGTGTGCAGAATGCTGCGAGAATCAGGCGTTCAACATTGAACTTTTGCATAATTGAGCGGCGTATCATTTTATCTGCATATTTGTTTGTAATATTTAATTCTTTATCAATCTCTTTGGAACTCTTGCCCTGCATATACAGAGTAAGATAATTTTTTTCCTGCACAGTCAGACTTGCAAGTATTTTTTCAAGTTCTTTTGACTTATTACGCATAATCCCCTCCTACAATGTTTTATTATTACATAAGCAACATAAAAATGCAATATTATACCCTGTATGGGATTATTTAAAAATAACACATAATCTAGAATACAAGTATGGATAGTGATTATATCAAATCAAAATTAGGTTTAAAAATAAAATCTTATAGAAAATCTAAGCGATTTTCTCAAGATACATTTTGTTCTTATATTGATTTAGAACAGAAAAATTTATCCAATATCGAAAACGGCAAGGCATATCCCGATATAAAAACTTTAATAAATCTTGTTAAAAATACAGATATTACCCCTGAATATCTTCTCGGATTTTTAAAAGAAACTGAAGCTTCTGAATATACAAGTATTGATTTTGAGATTCTTAATCTTATTATCAATCTGCCGGACAGCACAAAAGAACATTTTCTGGCATTTTTAAAGAGTTTGAAAAAGTAATTTCTGCCGCCCAGAATTTATGCGGAATATTTACCGCTGTTTCTGTTTGTGATAATATTACAGCGGAGAATATATTACAATGCTCAAACAATATCAACTACCATTTATAATGACATTTATGGCCGGTCTTGCAACATTAATCGGCGGATTCATTACGTTTATTATAAAACGTGATAATATGAAAGCTATTTCGCTCGGACTGGGATTCTCCGCCGGCGTGATGATTTTCTTATCATTTACGGAAATACTGGAGGAAGCAAACGAACTCCTTGCAAAACATTTTCCGCATAATTTTGCCTGGATTGCATTCGGAGGTTTTCTTGCAGGAATTATTGTTGCAATATTAATTGATATTTTTATTCCTGACCATATTGACTCGGATTTTCTTAAATCACCGGAAAAATGCGACCACAAACATAAAATCAAACGTGCCGGATTTATTACAGCACTTGCGATTGCCCTGCACAATTTTCCGGAAGGCCTTGCGACATTCATTGTTTCAGCGCAGGATATTACAATCGGCGCCTCTGTAGCACTTGCAATTGCAATACACAATATTCCGGAAGGTATTGCTGTTGCAATTCCTATTTATCACGCAACCGGCAAAAAACGCTACGCAATATGGTACACCTTCTGGACAGGATTGACAGAACCGCTCGGCGCGCTTGTAGGACTTATATTGATAAATCTTTTTATGCCGCAGATGTTTGTAGGATTTTTACTTGCCGCTGTTGCCGGAATTATGGTTTATATTTCATTTGATACACTCCTTCCGCTCTCACATGAATGCGGCGACTGGCATTCAGCCATCAAGGGAATTATTTCCGGAGTTATCGTAATTTATTTAAGTTTATTATTACTTGGCGAATAAAAAAAGAAAGGGAAAGTTTATTATGACAAATTTATCACCATTACAAATTGAGAGATTAAAGTATCAGCCGAAACTTCCTTCATCATTGGCAGAAGGCATTAACCGCCTTTCTATAGAAGAAGGCGGAGCAACCGAAGCGGTTGATAATAAAGAGGAAATCAAAGAATTATTTAAAAATACTTACGGGAAACCAACCGTTACATTTAAATCTTCAAAATCTTCATCTGAGTCCGGGCAAAGAAATGTAGGCGTTATTCTTTCAGGCGGCCAGGCTCCAGGCGGACACAATGTTATTGCAGGACTTTATGACGCGTTAAAACAAGCCAATCCGGCGAACAAACTCTACGGATTTTTAGGCGGCCCGTCAGGGATTATTGACGGTAAATATGTCGAATTTGACGATAAGTTTATTGATGAATACAGAAACACAGGCGGTTTCGATATTATAGGCTCCGGCAGAACCAAGCTTGAAACACAGGAACAATTTGAAAAATCTTTAGAGGTTTGTAAAAAACTAAATATCTCTGCTGTAGTAATTATCGGCGGTGATGATTCAAATACAAACGCAGCGCTTCTTGCGGAATGGTTTGTTGCAAACAATGCAGGTATTCAGGTTATCGGCTGTCCAAAAACTATTGATGGCGACCTTAAGAATGAACAAATAGAAATCTCCTTCGGATTCGATACCGCAACAAAAACCTATGCAGAACTTATCGGTAATATTCAAAGAGATGCAAACAGCGCTAAAAAATACTGGCACTTTATTAAGATTATGGGAAGAAGTGCTTCTCACGTAGCTCTGGAAGCCGCTCTTCAAACCCAGCCAAATATTACAATGATTTCCGAAGAAGTTGAACAAAAGAAAATGTCACTTGAACAAATCGTCAACTACATTACAGATATCATAGTAAAACGTGCCGATGCAGGTAAAAATTTTGGTATCGCAGTCGTTCCGGAAGGTTTAATCGAGTTTATTCCAGAAATGAAATCAATGATTGCAAACCTAAACGATATTATGACAACTCTTGAATCAGACCCCGATTTTGTTAACGCTACAACTATCAGAGAAAAATTCGATGTAGTAGAAAACAGACTTGACCCTGATAATGCAAAAGTTTACTCTTCACTCCCGGCGCTTATTAAAGGCCAGTTGCTTGCAGACAGAGATCCTCACGGAAATGTTCAGGTATCTAAAATCGAAACAGAAAAACTGTTAATCGAAATGATTTCTTCAAAGTTACAAGAATTAAGACTTCAAGGCGATTATATCGGTAAATTTTCACCGCAGTCACACTTCTTTGGATATGAAGGAAGATGCGCATTCCCGTCAAACTTTGATGCAGATTACTGCTACTCATTGGGGTACAACGCGTTTGCACTTATCAACAACGGCTTTACCGGATATTTATCATCTGTAAGAAACCTTACCGCACCTGCAAGCGAATGGATTGCAGGAGGTGTACCTCTTACTATGATGATGAATATGGAACGCAGACACGGTGAAATGAAACCGGTTATAAAGAAAGCTCTCGTTGAACTTGACGGCCCTGTATTTGAACGCCTTGCAAAAAACAGAGAGGACTGGGCAATGAATGACAGATATTTATTCCCCGGCGCTATTCAATACTTCGGGCCTTCATCTGTCTGTGACATAACAACGGTTACATTGCAGCTTGAAAAATCCAAAACTCCGGCTGCTGTATAAGCTAAACATACAAAAACTGCCATCCATAAATGGATGGCAGTTTTTTATTTAAGCATTTACTTTTTCATTTTTATACGCAAAGTATGCAAATACTGTGCATATTATTGCAAAAACAGCAAGAAATCTCACTGTATATTGATAAGCTGAAAGAAACGGATTAGAAACAGCCGCTGCGGTAAAATAGCTTAATAGTATTTCAAGTATGTTTATTGCAACAGCAATTCCCATTATCATGCCGGTGTTTCTTGCAAGCGCAAGCATGCCGCCTGCAACCCCGAGATGTTTTGTATCCACTTCCGATAAAATGCCCATATTTGACGGAGATTGAAAAAGTCCGTTACCGACACCCATCATTAATTCTGCCGCTATCATTTTCCATACGGGGGCTGTTTCATTTAGAGATGAAAATAAAATTAACGCTAACGTAAACATAATCCCGCCGCCCAGTGTCAAATACTTACTTCCTTTTTTTCCTGCGATACTCCCTGCAACCGGCGCTGTAAGAATTAACGACACAGAAAACGTAAGGACTATAAATCCTGTTATCATCGGAGAGAGTCCTATAACTTTCTGCGCGTATAAAGGAAATGTTATACCTATTCCAAAAACACCCCAGTAAGACAGGTTTAATGCGATATTTCCAAGTGTAAACGACTTTATCTTAAACAGCGCAAAATCAACCAGTGCATAAGAAACTTTAAGTTCACGTACAATAAACATTATCGTAGAAATAATAAAAAGAAGCACCAGAATTTTTATTTTCCCCGACTCCCATCCCCAGACATGCCCCTGAGAAATAGTAGTTAAGAGTGAAAACAAAAATACTGTAAAATATAGAAATCCTTTGTAATCAAATTTACTATCAACAACAGGAGGGTGATATGCAGGAATTAATCGGTACGATAAAATCGCCGCAATAAAAGATATAATACACCCCGGTAAAAATACAGTGTTCCAGCCGAAATAATTTATCAAAACACCTGCAAGTGCAGGGCCGCTCATTGAGCCAAATGCAACAATCGCACCATTCATCCCAAGAGCTTTACCTCTATTCTTACCCTTAAACATACTTGCAATGATTGATAATGCATTTGATACCAGTATTGATGCCCCAAACGCCTCAATACACCTGCTTGCAATCAACATCGGCAAACTATGGGATAAAAAGCTTAACAATGAACCGAATGAAAAAATCAAGAATCCCGAAGCGTAAAGTTTATTACGCGGACAAATACCGCTTAACTTACCAAAGAATGGCAAAAATACAGTCAGTATAAGCATATATGATACAACAACCCACTGTACAGCAGTGACCGGTTCATTCAAACTTTTAGATATTTCATATAATGCAATATTAACGGTTGTAGAATCAAGCATCGAAATAAAATTTCCGATTACAGTAACCCATATAATCATCCATTTCAAATCACTATTATGCAAGCTCTTAACCACCTCCATAAAAAAAGCCCCCTTCAGGGGCTTTTTATAAATTACTTTCCTGACCGCTGTCATCGGCCTCATCAGCCGCTGTTTCAACTAAACGGTATGTCATATACGCACCAAGCGCCACAGCTTTGGGATCAAGTTCTGTTCTCTTGGCTATTTCAAGAATAGCAGAATTAATCTCGGGATTTTCTTCCTTTAAATGATTAACCATTTTCTTACGCCAGGCCGCAACATTTTTAAAAACTTCGTCATAAACCAACGCTGATAATTCTTCTGTTATAATTGGTAACATTGCCTCTCTCCTACAGTATAGAAATTATAATTAAAAAGAATTTAAAAATCAACCTGATAACATTGACCGGCTTTTGAATTTAAGTTAAAATCAGAAGGTAATGAAAGGTTTACAGGGGCTATGCAAAGAATACTTATTGTTGATGATGACGAAGAAATCAGAGATTTATTAGAATTTGATATTGCGCAGAGCGGATATTTTACAGACACTGCAAAAGACGGCGCAGAAGGTTTGCATAAAGCTCTTAATAATGTATACGACTTAATAATCCTTGATGTTATGATGCCCAAAATAAACGGCTTTGATGTCTGTGAAAAGATACGACAGGCAAAGCTTGCGGTGCCTATACTTATGCTTACCGCCAAGGGAACGATTGATGATAAAACCATTGGTTTTAACTGCGGGGCAGATGATTATCTTGTAAAACCTTTTGATGTTCAGGAAGTGCTTTTAAGGATAAAAGTTTTATTAAAACGAAACCAAAAATCAGCAGCACAAATTACACAATCCGGAGAAATCCTTGAAATGGGGGATATTGAAATTCTGCCCGAAAGCCTTGAATGCATTATACTAAACAAGAAAATCAAACTCACGCCGACAGAGTTTGAAATATTATACAGCCTTATGCAGCACTTTAATACTCCTGTAACCCTTGCAACACTTCTTGAAGAAGTCTGGGGATACGATAGTAACGAAGATGTAAGAATGCTGCGTGTGCATGTAGGCGGACTTAGAAACAAAATTGAAACCGACTCTAAAAACCCCAAATATCTTCATACGGTCACAAACGTCGGTTACAAGCTGACTCCTTTTGGTGAATAGAATGAAACAATTAAAACTAAGAAAATTAAAAATAGCAGAACAGATAATTCTGGTGCTTTTTATTGCCGTTCTTGCGCCAATGACAATATCTGCCATTATTGTCAATAATGTTAACCAGCACGCAGTAAGAGCGCAGCTCCAAAATACAGCACTGCTTCTTGCTAATATGATTTCTGATGAAATAGATTTCTTTGACTCTACAGTAAATGGTGAACTAAATCAGCTTAATCTGCAATTAAAATATCTGCCCCCGCAAAAAGAAAAAGCTTTTTTAGAAGATGTACTTAAAGAATCCGAGTTTTTTGAGAGTGCTTTTATTGTAAATACGAAAGAAGAATTCGATAAAATAGATAAAAACAACCTTGCAAATCATATTATTACTATAGGTACGCCAACATACGACGGCCGCTATTTAGGGCTTACGTTTAATGTAGATACCGTAAAATCTAATCTCTTCCGCTCAATCGAAGAAGAAAAGCGGCAAATCTACGTAATAGATGCAGACCACGAATTAATTGCATCACATAACTATACCGAAGATGTTTTTAGAAAAAGTCTTGAACTTCTGCCTAAAAAACTAAAACATGATGAAGCCGTAATATATGGAGATATTAAAAACCAGCCGCTTGTTTATCTTCAAAAATCAAATGTAGATGCAACTATTATTGTAAACACAACTCAGGGAATCACTAGAGAACATATTTCATATAACAGGGATAAAATCATATTAACACTTATAATATCCGCTTTAACCATATTTTTTGTTATCGGGCTTTATACGTACTATCTTTATATAAATATAAGACAATTATTCAAGGCCATCATAGCAATATCAAAAGGAAATTATGAGAGAAAAATCCGGCTGTTAACAAACATTTTCACCCCCTACGAAATTATCTTCTTATCATACGAATTTAACCGGATGGTGCGCCAGATTCAAAAAACACACCAGCAGTTAAAAAAGAAAAACAAAATGTTAAAACAGTTAAATGAATTTCGTTCAAGTATGATTGATACAGTAAGCCACGAGTTTAGAACCCCGTTAACAAGTATTCAGGGATATACTTCAAGACTTTTAAGACAGGATATCCAAATAGATGAAGAAACTAAACAGAAATCACTGCATATAATTAAAAAACAATCAGAACGTCTTAAACGGCTTGTTGAGGATTTGCTTGTTATACCGGAAATAGAAGGATTACGGCTTAATGTAAACCTTGATGAAATTGACCTGTACTCAGTCATAGAAAATGCGCTTACTCTGGTTAAAAACGATTCCGGCAAAACAATTGTAAACAATATTCCTAACGACGGAACATTTGTCCTTGCAGATGCAGACCGGCTTGAACAGGTTTTTGTAAACCTTATAGAAAACGGGCTTAAATATGCACCGGAAAATTCTGAAATCCATATAGACATTGAACAAACACCCGATAATGTTTCTATCCTGTTTAAAAATAAATACGAACTATTATCCAAAGAAACACTCAATACACTATTCGGAAAGTTTACACGCCTCGACAATACAACAACCCGCACAACACGCGGAACAGGACTAGGTCTATTCATTGTAAAAGGTTTGGTGGAAGCAATGAACGGAACAATAAAACTTTATTCAAATGAAGAATGGGGATTTATTGCCAAAGTTACATTAACCAAATTTTAAAACAAAAAAATCCCCCGCTAAAAAGGAGCAAAACGGGGGTGCTTATTAGTAAAAGAGACATCACCAGTATTGTTGCACATGTTATTTTCTTTTTCCAATTTTTTGAGTATAACAACTTAAGAATATACGTTTACAGGTTATTTATGCTAAAATCAGTATATGACAAAGATTGGTATAATAACTCACGGATGTGCTAAAAATTTAATAGACAGCGAACTAATGTTCGGCCTGCTCTCAGATAAAGGTTATGAAGTATCACTGGATGACAGCAGTGCAGATATTGTTATCATAAACACCTGCTCTTTTATTTGCGATGCAGAGCGTGAGTCGATAAAAAGCATCCTGCAGCAAGTTGAATACGGTAAAAATATAATTGTTACCGGATGTTTATCCCAAAAACACAGAAAAGAACTTAAAGACGCAATCCCTGAAATAAAAGGTACTGTCGGAACAACAGACTTCTTAAATCTTCCGGAAATTATCGAAAAAATTCTTTCGGGCGAAGAATATATTGAAGCGGTTAATCAAAACCCTGATTATATTTACCCCGAAAATATAAAAAGGCAGCAAATAACAATGGGCGCAAGTTCTTATTTAAAAATCGCAGAAGGATGTAATTACAACTGCGGTTACTGTATCATCCCGCACCTGCGCGGTAAATACCACTCACGCAATATTGAAAATATTATTAAAGAAGCCAAAGAACTCGTAGACAAAGGAGTTACAGAAATTATCCTAATCGCACAGGATTCTTCATACTACGGTGTTGATATTTATCACAAACCTTCATTAGCAAAATTGCTGGAAGAACTCAACAAAATCGAAGACCTCTGCTGGATAAGAATTATGTACACACATCCGGCAATGATTAATGATGAACTCTTAGAAACTATTGCCAAACTTGATAAAGTAGTAAAATACATAGATATCCCGCTCCAGCACTCCCATCCCGATATGCTTAAGCGCATGAACAGACCGGTTATGGATTACAGAGAACTTGTCAAACATATCAGAGAAAAAATTCCCGGAGCCGCAATAAGAACTGCTTTTATTACAGGATATCCCGGAGAAACCGAAGAGGAATTTGAACATCTTTACAACTTTATTAAAGATACAAAATTCGACAGACTCGGTGTTTTTATGTACTCAAGAGAAAAAGGCACCCCGTCTTATACAATGAAACCGCAAATCAGTGCAAAAACAAAAAGAGAACGACAAAAAAAATTAATGCAATTACAGCAGGAAATTTCACTTGAAAGAAATAAAAAATTCATAGGCAAAACCATGCCATGTATTATAGAAGGATTTTCAGACAATGGTCACGTAATTGCAAGAACTCAATACGATGCTCCGGAGGTCGACGGAGTCGTCAATATTAAAACACAGGAACCTGTTGTACCCGGCGACATAGAAAATATTAAAATTACTGCCGCAGATATTTATGACTTAACAGGGGTAATTGTATAAAAAATGAACTTTCTAAATTCTGTTTCGTTATAAAAATATAGAGGAAACAAAAATGGCAAGTAAAAAATGTGACAAATATGAAGCCTTATTTACCTTTGCACCGGAAGAAGAATTCCAAAAACATCTTCTGGAATGCGATGATTGCAGGCGCGAGTACGAAAAAATGAACCGCGTTTCAGAACTAATAGCAGAAGTAAAACCAGAATTTGCAAAGCGAAAGGATAAATATATCCATATAAAAATCGCATGCATTCTGTGTATGGTTCTATTTGCAGGAGTTACATTCCAAACAGCAGACAGCCGGTATAGAATTGTAGAGCAAATTATATACGGCGAACAGCTAACCCCTGAAGCATTGGGGTTCCCGACTGATAGTTACGGGTTAATTATGGTGGATGAATAAGTTAATGGATTTTTCAAAAATAATAAAAGAACACGGAGCTTCGGTAAGACAGGTAATTAAATCAGTAACAAACGAACATAACGAAGATCTGGAACAAGAAGTATATCTAAGAGTTTACAAGAACTCAGACAAATATCAGGCAATAGGCAGTTTTAAAAGCTGGATTTGTACAATTGCACGAAATATTTCAAAAGATTACCTGAAATCTGCCGCCTACAGGATGGAACAACCCGCAAATGATGATGAAAATGATATTATCACATCAATAAAGGACAAAAAAAGTAATCCGGAAACTGAATTTGTATCAAAACTCCGGCAAAAAAGAATTATTAAGGCAATACATAATCTTAAACCTAAATTTAAAGAAGTAATAATTCTGGCAGAAATTGAAGGCTTGAGTTATGAAGAAATTTCAAAAAAGATTAAAGTTCCGCTCGGTACTGTAAAATCAAGAATTTATAACGCTAAAAAGCAGCTTGCAGAAGATTTAGCTGATTTATTATAGGGAGGCACAAAATGAACAAATATTTTCTAACATTCATTTTATCAATTGCAGTATTAACTCAGACAGCAACTGCCGCTCAGGAAACAGTACATAAAATACTGCCGTCTGCAAGCAAATCCGAAATCTCAAAACCGGTCAAGCAGCTTAAAATGAAAAAACATAAAAATGAGTTAAATGAAAGACTTAAATTAACAGAAGAACAAAAACAACAGGCAGGAGAACTCAGAGCCGCATCACAGGAAAAAATGAAACCGCTTATGACAGAGCTTATTCAAAAGCAGCAACAAAGAAACCAACTGGAAAACAGTGATGGTAATGATAAAGAAATCCAGGCTCTTAACAACGAAATTAAAACTATACGCCAGGAGCTTCATAATATAATTATCCAAAATGAACGCGACTTTATGCAAATATTAACACCGGAGCAGCTTGATGAATTTAATAAAATGCGCGAAGAACGCAAACAAATTATCCATAAAAAACGAATGATGAAAAACCAGCCCCATTAATCTCTGCCTAAAAGCGAAAAATATTGTATAATTGTTTTATGCTTCAAGCAATATCAATGTATCTCGAATATCTTGAATTGGAAAAAGGACTCTCAATCAACAGTATTGATGCATACAGGCGCGATTTGACAAGTTTTTTAGAACTTACAAACCCGAACAATATAAATACCATAACCAGACAGCAGGTTAACAGGTATATCAGAGATTTGAAAGAAAATCATTATACAATCACCAGTATTATCAGAAAAATTGCATCATTAAGAGGGTTTTTCAAATGGGCATACGCAACAGGACTTACTGAAACAAACCCTGCACTTGCTATTGAACAGCCCAAACTGCCGAAAAAACTTCCAAAAGTATTGAACCTCACTGAGATTGAAACACTTTTAAAAGAAGATTTAAATATAACCGAACATTTAATTATGGAGCTGCTATACAGCTGCGGATTCCGGGTTTCTGAACTCATTAATCTAAAACTTACGGATATAGATATACACTCAAAATACATAAGATGTTTTGGCAAAGGTTCTAAAGAAAGAATTGTCCCGATAGGAGAAACTGCAAAATCAATAATAGAAGATTACTTACCATATAGAGAACTGCTTATTTCCAAATTTAATCTTCAGACAAAAAGATTACTTATCTCTGATACGGGACACGAATTAACAAGACAGGATGTATATAAATTTATACGAAAGCAGGGTGAAAAAATCCACAAACACATAAGTCCGCACACGCTTAGACACACTTTTGCCACTCATCTTATTGAAAACGGGGCAGACTTAAGAATTGTACAGGAACTCTTAGGACACAGCGATGTATCCACCACGCAATTGTATACACACATAAGTAAAAAACGCCTCAAAGAAGTCTATTTTGCAATAAATGGAAATACATAATAAGGGGCAGATATGCCCCTTTAATTTACGGATATTTACTATCCGCCGGATGCCCTTTTTAAATCAATCTCTATTCTTTTTCGGCATCATCCATGGCTTGAAGCTGTTTTGATTTAATATTATGAATCACTGCATCAACGAGTAATTCATAAGAAGAGGTTTTCTCAATATTTGGAAACTCTTCTTTCAGTTGTTGTCTGACCATCGCTTCCAGCCGTTGTTCGTCAGATATTGTTTTAATCTCTTCGCTTTTAAGAGATTCAAGAAAATCTTTATCAGTTAAGCGCTGCCCCTTTATAAATTTTAACCAGGCAAACTTCGGTGACAGTTTCTGGAGTTGTTCTTTAATTTTCAGGTTTTCAAACATACTAACCTCATTCACTTAACTTTCATTCTATTATACTATGTTAAAGAAGAGTGAAAATATTAATTGACCTTTTTTGAAAATCTTTTTACAAAAATTTACATTATGAGGACTGCGGAAATTTTTTCCGCAAACTCTTATAGTTTATACAAAACAAGAACTCCCGCCAGCGGGGGTTCTTCTTTTGTATAATAAGTTCATTAATCAGCCAAATCAAGTGATATACGTCTGTCCTTGGAGTTAAATTTAATAATTTTAACCCTGATACTATCACCGGCTTTTAATTCTTTACCAATTTTTTTCTGATAAGCCTCCAGGCAATTTTGCGGTAAAAGCGCTTCAACACCCTTTTTAACTTCTACAAATGCACCGAAATTCTTTATTCTGGTGATAAGACCTTCCGTTGCCATGCCTTCCTGAAATTCCTGTGCAGCATTTTCCCAGGGATCCGGTTCCAGATTCTTAAGGCTTAAACTTATTCGGTTTTTCTTTGTATCAATATCAATAATCTCTGCATCAATAATCTGACCGACAGAAAGTAAATCAGAAGGATGTTCAACCCATTTCCAGGATAATTGGGATAACGGCAGCAAGCAATCAAGCCCGCCCACATTAACAAACACACCAAAATCAGTAAGTCTTACTACTTCACCTTTTACAATCTGACCAACTTCTACCTGCGCCAAAACGTTCTTGCGATTCTCTTCAATCGAAGATTCATAAACCTTTTTATTAGATAAAATAAGATTATTTTGTTTTTTATCAACTGTAAGCAGTTTAAGTTCTAATTTATCACCAACTTTAACAGCAGGATTTCCTGTATAAATCTGCCCTTGAGGCACAAATCCTTGCAATCCGCTGATATCAACAATAACACCGCCTTTTACAATTTGAATAACAGGTGCAGCTATAGTTTCATCATTTTGTTTTGCCTTCTCTAGTTCCAGCCATATATATGCCATATGGACTCGTTTGTATGACAAAGTAAATTTTCCATCATCATCCGCATCCTGAGTGATTAAAAACTCATATTCCTCACCCTTCTTCAACACTTCTTCAGGAGTAACTCCTTTTTGGGTGCCTATTTCGTATAATGGTACAACAGCCATATTTTTTGCCCCGATATCAACACTTACACCGGTATTGTCATAACCATATACTGTTCCTTTTACTATATCACCTTTTTTAAAAATATAATCGTATTTCCCGAGTAAAGCTTCAAAATCCATATCTGCAGTGTTTTTTGACATATAAAGACCCTTTCGTTGATTGATGATTATGTCTCTTATCATGTATTATACCATTTTTTTTTAAAATTTCCAGTATAAGCCCTGTTTTTATTGATTACAGGTTAAAAATCATACATATATATTACATTTAGTATTTAGTTTGAGATATAATACCTGTATGACTATGGAAGATATTAATAGTATAAAATACCGGTTAGAGCAAAAAGAAATAGATACTCTCAGCCCGTATGCAACTAAAAGCCGTTTTACTAAAGGCAGAAAGTCACCGCTTGAAACACCTTACCCGATTAGAACAGAATTCCAGCGCGACAGGGACAGAATTCTGCATTCCAAGGCTTTTAGAAGGTTGAAACATAAAACACAGGTATTCTTAGCACCATTTAATGATCATTTTAGAACACGCCTAACTCACACGCTAGAAGTAGCGCAAATAGCCAGAACTATTTCAAGAGCATTGAACCTAAACGAAGATTTAACAGAAGCAATTTCTTTAGGACACGATTTGGGGCATACACCATTCGGACACTGTGGAGAAAAAGTTTTAGACCGGCTTGTTAAGGGCGGTTTCGACCACAATGTTCAAAGTGTTAGAGTAGTCGAAATCCTCGAAAATATGAATCTTTGCAGAGAAACCGTTGAAGGGATTTTAACACACTCCTGGGGGCTGTCGCCTAAAACACCGGAAGCACAGGTTGTTCAATTTGCTGACAAAATTGCATATATTAATCATGATATTGAAGATTCAGTAAGGGCAAGTATTATATCGGAAGAAGATTTGCCGCAAGATTGTATAAAGTACTTCTCCTCAAACCGCTCAAAACGTCTGGGCAAAATGATTATGGATGTAATTAATTCATCCATGAATCAACCCAAAGTTACAATGAGCGAAGAAGGGTGGCACTACGTTACCAAACTAAGAACCTGGATGTTTGATAATATCTATATCGACTCTCCAGCTAAAACAGAAGAATCTAAAGCCAGCAGAATTATTGAAGAACTATTTGAATACTACTGCAATACAGCTAAAGATTATTGCCCGCAGCAAAATATAGAACGTATTGTTGTTGACTATATTTCCGGAATGACAGATCAATACGCAATAGAAAGGTTTAAAGAAATTTTTATTCCTAAACCCCTGTTCAATCCGGCACACGATGATACCTTTATAAAAATGCTGCAAACCAAATAATAAATTTATTCAGCGGTTTGAGCCTGCTCGGTATCTTCCTCTTCTTTAGGCGGAAGTTTTTCTATAACGAGTTTTGTTATTCTTGCACCATCAACTTCACTAACTTTGAACTTTAATCCGTTAAACTCAACCTCATCCCCGACAACAGCAATCCGACCCAAAAATTTTACCACTAATCCGGCTATTGTTTCTATATCTTCTTCATCAAACTTATCTTCATCTAATTCAAAAAATTCTGCAATTTCATCAGTCCGCATCATACCATTGGCTACGTATTTATTCTCTCCAATTTGTTTGATATTAAGCTCTTCTTCATCAAACTCATCCTGAACTTCGCCAATAATTTCTTCTAATACATCCTCAAGAGTTATAATACCGGAGGTTCCGCCAAATTCATCAACAACAATAGCAAGCTGCGCCCTGCGTTTTCTGAATTCAATTATAAGGTTATCCAGAGTCATGGTTTCAGGAACCAGTAATATCGGTCTTAAAAGATTATCTATTGAATAAGGCTTGCCGGAAACAGATAATGAATATATGTCCTTAACATGTATAAAACCTATAATTTTATCCATTGAATCTTTATATACAGGATATCTTGTGTATTGACTCTCAAACATTATTTTTTTTAGTTCATCAAATGATATGTCATATGGTAAACAAACAATATCGGTTCTTGGAATCATTACCTGTTTTGCAGTCAAATCAGAAAATTTAAACATATTATGTATAAATTCAGCCTCTGTTTCATTTAAAACGCCTTGATCAAGACTTGCATCAACAATTAAATCAAGCTCTTGCGTTGTATGCGCAAGCTGCGTTGATGAAGTATCACAAACATGAAAAAGTTTTAAAATAGAATTCCCTGATACCGTTAATATCCAAACAAAAGGCTTAAAAACAACCATTACTATATGCATTGGCTTTGTAACAGCAAGTGCAATTTTTTCAGGATACTGTATTGACATACACTTGGGAAGCTGTTCGCCAAGCACAACGTGAAACATAGTTACCAGAATAAATGATATCGGCACGGCAATTGCATGAGCTGTAATAGTATGATTAATATGAGGGACAAAAGAAACAAGAGGTTCAATTAATCTTACAGCCGTCGCCTCACCAACCCAGCCCAAGCCTATACTGGCAACCGTAACCCCGAGCTGTGCGGCAGCAAGCATTGCATTAACATCTTCCAGAGTCTTTAATGCAAGTCTGGCAATCTTATTTCCTTCATTAGAAAGCTGTTCTAAACGGGTTTTTCTAACTTTTACAAGTGAAAACTCTGCTGCCACAAAAAATGCATTAACAAAAAGCAAAAACAGAATCGCAAAAATATTTAATACTATACTCTGGTCCATGTATATAATTTTTTAATACCTTGTATCCATTTCTAATTCTATAATATATTTAAACAAATTGCAATAAGCAGAATAATACAAATTTTAAAATATTTTTTCTCAAAAATGTGAGAATAAAAAACGAACCGCCTGATAAAAAAATATCCACTTTCCTAAAAGGTCTGTGGATACCATGTTTAAAATGGTGGGGGTAAAGCGGCGACGTTCGAACTTTTTGAGACACATAAAAAAATTGATTGAAGAACTCAAAAAGTCAAATACAGTCTTACTTTTAGAACGTTATCTTGTATTTAAGCAATCAGTTAACTGTCATGCTGAACTTGTTTCAGCATCTAACCAACTTAAAGTTTCTGTTTCCAACTGGTAAGATCCCGAAATAAATTCGGGATGACATTTATATTGTTGTCACCCTGAACTTGTTTCAGGGTCTTACCAACTTGAAGTTTTTATTTCCAATCCAGAGATAAATCTTTAAATTCAGGATTCATTTCCCTAATCAAGTTTATCTTCCACTCCCGATGCCACCGTTTTAATTGCTTTTCCCTATTTAAGGCCGTATCAACAGAGTCAGTCAATTCAAAATATACCAATCTATCAACATTATATTTTTTTGTAAAACCTTCAGCCACTTTATTTTTATGCTCCCAAACTCTTTTTTGTAAGTTGCCAGTAACTCCTATATAAAAAGTGCTTTGAGAATAATTAGTCAGTATATAGACAGCATAAGTTTTGCTCATAGACTAATTATAACACGCCAAGCCGGTAAGATCCCGAAACAAGTTCGGGATGACATCACGCTTATAGTTAACATGCAAATTTAAAAGGAGATTTTTATGAAAATTAGAAAAGATGTAAACGTAATAATCACATTTGACGACAAAGAATATTCAGAAGAAGAAACTGCAATTCTTTATCAACAATTTTTTGAGAGTTTAGCAAAAATCAAAGGAGTAAAAATTCCGAAATATGCCGGAAAGGCTTTAGTTAAGGCACTTAGAGCTAAAGAAAAAACATCTAAAGAGACTCGAACCTCTGAAACCCCAGATGCTTAAAGGTTTTAGCCTGTTTTTAAAAATTTTGGGTTTTATTCTTTTTCGTCGCAAACAGTGTAAACATACAATAAAAGAGCCTTTTCGGCTCTTTTTAAGAAAAAATGGGCGTTAGAAGACTCGAACTTCTGACCCTCTCCTTGTAAGGGAGACGCTCTACCAACTGAGCTAAACGCCCTAATATTCTTGGAACTATCAGCCACCGCCGCCTCTCTGGGCAACTGAGCTGAACGCCCGCTTTCACATTGATTATATTAATTAAAACAAAAACCTGCGTCAAGCCCTTTGTAAAAAAATATTTTATTATTAGATATTTTACAATTCCCTCCCACAGGAAAAGTTATTTTATCTTCTGAATGTCCAAGCCTTAAGCCCCGCCATAACGGGACTCTTAGCGTTTGAGCATATTCATCAAGGACTTCCATAAGCCATTCACTGTTATCTATATTAGTAAACTCGCCGCAGACAATTCCGCAGATATTCTTTCTAAATTCTTTTATTCCGCTCAATTGGGCAAATGCTCGGTCTATCTTATACGCCGGCTCATTAATATCCTCTATAATAAATAAAAATCCTTTATCCGGAATAAAATCCATCCCGCAAAGGCTCGCTATGGTTGTTAAATTTCCTCCCCATGCAATACCGGAAACATCTATATTACTATCGCCCTGTAAATCATAACAAGAACCTTCGCCGGAAACTGTTTTAAAAAAACTGGAAATTGTAAATTCAGAAACTTCTTTGCTCCCGAAATCACCGGATAACATTGGCGACGAAAAAGTTACAAGCCCGGCAGTTTTTAACATCATCACAGACAAAGCTGTTACATCCGAATACCCGCAAAAAATTTTAGGATTCCGTCTTATAATACCATAATCCAGCTTATCAATAATCCTTATTGCGCCATACCCGCCGCGCGCGCACATTATGCAGTTAATTCTGTCATCTTCAAAAAACTTGTTTATTTCTTCGGCTCTAATACTATCATTTCCGGCCAAATATCTTTGGTTATCAAACAAATGTTTAGACAATACAACATCAAATCCGGCTTCCCGCAAACGTTTTATCCCGATATCAATGCGTTCAGGCTCTCTTAAAGCTCCACAAGGAGCAAGTATTCCTATTCTGTCACCTTTTTTTAACAGTCTTGGAAAAATATAATCCATATCTTTCTCCATTTATGCTACAATATTACCATGAACGATAATTATTTACCTTTATACAGAAAGTACAGACCGCAGCGGCTTGAAGAAATAGTCGGTCAGGAACATATAAAAAAGACTCTTAAAAGTGCGATAGAACTTAACAAAATCTCGCATGCTTATTTATTTACAGGGCCAAGGGGAACAGGAAAGACCTCTACAGCAAGAATCTTAGCAAAGTCATTAAACTGTATAAACGGCCCTACAATCACCCCCTGCAACGAGTGTCCGAGCTGCAAAGATGTCACAAATACTGTGCCTATTGACGTCATTGAAATCGACGCGGCAAGCAACAGAAAAGTTGAAGATACACAAAATATTTTAGAAAAAATTCAATATACTCCGGTTCATGGCAGATATAAGATTTATATAATCGACGAAGTTCACATGCTTACAAATCATGCATTCAACGCACTCTTAAAAACGCTGGAAGAGCCGCCGGAAAATGTAATTTTTATACTTGCAACAACAGAAGTTCACAAAGTCCTCGACACAATTAAGAGCAGGTGCCAGAGATTTGATTTCCGCAGAATTACGACAGAAGACATTGTAAAACACCTGAGATATATATCAGATAAAGAAGGCATTAAAATTAATGACGAAGCCCTATTTGCAATAGCTAAAAACTCCGCAGGCGGAATGCGTGACAGTATTGCACTTCTTGACCAGCTCAGTCTTTTAGGTGTACAAACAGAAGTAACCCTTGATGATGTTAACAACATGCTGGGGCGCTTATCGTTTGATATTTTACAAGAAATCGCACGTTATATTGTTAACTCCGACACTAGAAGCGCATTAGAACTATTAGAAAAAGTTTATAATTCAGGTAATGAACCGACTCTTATTTTATCTAACCTGTGTGAATATTTTAAAAATATGCTTGTTATAAAAAACAGCCGCCCTGAACTGCAAGAAGAATTAACAGGATATAATAATGCTCAGGTCAAAGAAACCGCAAGCCTTGTTAATACAATCGAAACGCAGCAGATAATATTTTTGCTTGAGCGTACTGCTCATTATATAAGAGAACTAAAACAAACTGCTAATCAGTATCTATGGCTGGAAGTCGCTATTATTGACCTTGCAAACCTTGCGGAAAATACTGAACTAATCAATTTGCAAAACAGAATTAAAGCGCTCGAAGGCGGAGAAATACCAAAATCCTCCCGCCCGGTAAAAACAACACCGGCTATAAAGGATGAAACAGTAAATAAAACACCCGCTCAGCCCCATACGGAGCAAGCAGCACTATCTGCCTCCGTAAAACCGGCTGCTCCTCAGCACTTTGAACAAAAACCTGTACAACAAAAAACAACCGCAGAAAATACAAATCAAAATCCGGTTCCGGAAGCCGCACCTGATTTATCAGGTATGGCCGGATTATGGTCAAACCTTATCAAAAATATAAACAGCCCGTCAACACAGGCGCTCTTAAGGCTTGCCAACCCGGTTAAAATAACACCGGAGGAAGTTATTATTACTTTTAAGCAGGAAATTTTTGTAAAACAAGCAAATGAAGATGCCAAAAAGCAAATACTTAAAGATGCTGCTGATAAACTTTTTAATCAAACCAATTCACATATAACAATAAGATTGCCGCAATCAGGGGACACACCGCTCCCAAAGTCTGAAGCGGCGCCCGCCGCAAGTGCGCCGCAAAAAATTTACAAACCTCAGCGTGCTGAAACTATACAACCGCCCAAAACTCCTGCTGATGAAGTGTACAAAGCTAGACAAGAAATGACTATACAAACCGCAGATACTATAGAAACCGGTGCTGAAAATATAGAACAAGACACCAATACTGATGAAGTTTATTCATCAGACCAGACAAGAATGATTGTTAATCTATTTGATGGAAAATATATTTAGTCCTCTTTATAAAAATTAAAGTTTTTTCAAATTATGCCGTAAATTATAACAGTGTTACTATTTATAGGTTTTCCGCAGCATGTTTAATTCTCCAATTAATCCCTTACCCGGTATTCAACCGGCCGGACAGGATGGTCAAAAACACAATCAAACAAACCAAGAAGATACTCACCAAAATAAAAAACAAGGCAAATCTTCTGATACAATTTTTTCAAACGAAAATGATTTAGAACTCTATACTGATATTATTAACGAAAATTTTACTCCAGAAGATTATATTAAAACCTATTTTGATAATCTTTTGGAAGAGTACAAAAACGAACAAGAAAAATTGTTTTGTATTGAAAAGTTTTTGAGCCGGTTCAATATAAAAAAATTTGTAAAAAAATGTGGAAATAATTTGTCAAAAGAAGATTTAAACGCTATATTATATGAAATTTGTAAAGAAGCCGGATTATAAAAAGCAATTTATAAAACATAAATGTTTTTATATTATTAAGGGGAATAATAACGTAATGTCTATTTTAAATCTTACAAGAAAAATATTGCCTTCAATAACAAAAAACACAGCTCAAAACATTGCAAATGTCAAAAACATGCCAGAAGTACGTCTGAGTTTGATGATGAGAGAAGGCAATAATAAAATAGTACAGGTAGGAATGAACGAATGTAAAGCCGTAAGAATTTTACCGGATAAAATTAACACAATATATACAGACGGTTTAGCAAGCTGTAATGCAGTTGGTGTTGTGTGCCGCGGACTTGATAAAAACCCCGTTGTTATACTTTCACATTATACACCGCTTGAAACCTCACGAATCAAACAGGCTCAAACACTAGACGCCCAGCTAAAAGTATATGAACACTTTATAGATAAATCCGTCAAGCCTAAAGTATATTATAATGTTCCCGGTTATAAATCAGAAGATGAGGGATTAAAACCTTGTGTCAATAATATTTTTGAAAAAATTAACAGTGTAATGAAAAAATTTTTTGGAAATAATTTTGATGAACAAATAGTATTATACCCGCATAAAAACCGGCCTGCCTACTTTTCATCAGCAAATATTTATCAATTTGACCCTAAAAAAACAAATGATATGAAAATAACATTTGTCGGAGAAAAAGAACAATTTTGTACTATTGGTTAATATTATTGTAATACCAACACTAAACGAATATTCCAATAATCAAAAAATCGGAACGACAGGATTTGAACCTGCGACCCCTACCACCCCAAGGTAGTACGCTACCAAGCTGCGCCACGTCCCGATTTTGATATTCAATTGTCAAGGGAAGCAGCTTGGTAGATTTTCTCTATACGGCTCGCCGAACTCCTGTTCGGACTCACCTTCCATCCATTCAAAACGATTCTTAATCGTTTTGAACGGAGTCCTTGCCACGTCCCGATTTTGATATTTAATTGTCAAGGGAAGCAGCTTGACTCCTGCATCACCCGCCCCGTGGAATTAACATTCCGCCAATTCTTCCTCAGAGCGCCGCGCCCCATTTAGATACCCTTATTATTGCAAGATGAAATAGTATTGTCAATCTCCTTATAGCTTTATCTTGAAAAATTAATAAAAGATAAATAATCTACACGTTATTTAGCAAATATGATATAATACTCTTATACAGGATTAAAAGGAGGGAAATATGTCCAACCCCGTATTAAACGAAAAATTCATTGATAGAACAAATGTTGGCGCAGAACCAATTACTATGAACGGTGTTATTCAAAAAACTGTCGTTCTTTTTGCAATTATGGTATTCAGCGCTGCATTTTTGTGGTCTAAAGGACTGCAAGGCCACACAGATTTAGTTATGGCGTGTGCAACAGGCGGTGCAATCGTCGGTTTTATTATTGCACTAATTATCTGCTTTGCAAAAAAAATGTTTTTAACACCGGTATACGCTGTTGCTGAAGGCTTATTTGTCGGAGGCCTCTCATTTGTTATGGAATCAATTTACCCGGGAATTGTTCAAACAGCCGTGCTTGGAACTATTATGACTGTTATAGGCATGCTTGTTCTTTACTCTACTAAAGTTATTAAATGCACTGAAAAATTTACTTCCGTTATTTTCATTTCAACATTTGCGGTTGCCGGAATTTATCTGGTTCAATTCATAGGCTCTTTCTTCGGGCTTTCAATCCCGGGAATTTTTGGCAGCGGCACGGTAGGAATTGTATTTAGTGTTATTGTTATTGCTCTTGCAGCACTTAACCTGATTTTAGACTTTCATTTTATAGAAACCGCTGTTCAAAACTTTGTACCCAAAGAGTATGAATGGTATTTCGGCTTCTCTTTAATGGTAACTATCGTTTGGGTTTACGTAGAAATTCTGAGATTATTAAGCAAACTCAACAGCAGAAATTAACTTGCAAAATGTAAAACATACAAAAAACAGGTGTTTGAACGCACCTGTTTTTTTTGTTCTTATAGCGCAGAAACAAATCTTTTAAAATAAACCGAATTTGTAAATTTATTACTATTCAGATATTGCGGATAATTAACTCTAATATAATTATAAATGATATTCATTCTCTTATTTGCTTTATTATGTCTGCTCCAGAATGTTCCGCGAACCTCCGGTAATGTCTTACTGTAAGCCGTAATTAAGGCAACAGGGTTATAGCCGGCATTAACCATATAATTTACAGCCTGTTTGTCGAATTCAAGCTCATTTTTTTTAGCCCAATAATTAAACGGAAAAGCTCCATTTTTAGTAACCATTAATTGTCCGTTCATTATTCCGGTGTAACTATGTACTCCCTGTGCAATATTATGGGCTATTAGTGCTGCAACTTCATCATCACTCGTTAATTTTTGATATTCATTGACAGAAATTGTTACTTCGCGGTTATTATGCAAATTATAATCCTTATACAGAGATGTATCAGTTGATATGGGATAAATTGTATAATCTTTCAAGTAAGTCAATCCAAAAATAATTCTTTTATCAATATTATTTTTGTATAAAATATTCATACCAATATCTTCGACCCTGTAAGCATCAGCTTTTTCAACAATATCACTGTATCCGGGCAAAACACTTAACAATATTGCAAACGTTACGCCGAGAATAATCTTCCTCTTTTTCATAACACCCCCATAATCACAGTATAAAATATAACAAATTACCCTAAACCCTGTCAATCATAAAAAGCTTTACAAATGACACATTTTCCCTGCAAATTCTAAAAAACTCTTTTACATCAGACCGTCTTTATCTTGCCCACTCAATACCTAAAGTTTTGTAAATTTTTTTTGTAATACTGACAAATTTTTATCTTGAGAAATTTCATGTCATTATAAAATAATGAGAACCAAAATGCAGGTAAATTTTACAGGAATAAAAGATCCCAAAATATTTTTAAAACGCAAAGGAATTCTATCGCCCTATAGTACTTCCGATATGAAAGTTCACACAATACGTATGGATTGTTTTTTAACCGACCGTACCGGCAACAAAGATTTAAGCGAACTAAAACGTATCACAACAAATATTCCTAATTTACATGAAAAATATAAAAATTTTACTGAAAACGATATATTCCGGCTTGATATATCACGTTCTACAGCCGTACAGGATTTTGGTTATAATATAAAGTTTAATAATGAAGATATACAACAATGGGATAACTCTATTTTTGGAATATGTACATTTATATGTTCAATTACCAGAACGCTGCTTAATAAAAATACCCTTGAAAGTGCAGATATGCAAAAATACATTAAGGCCATAAATATTGTTGCAGACAAAATAGGAAAAGACTGTCTTAATTTTGTAATCTGAGGATGCGAAAAAAGTCGAAAATGACAATTTTGAAGAAATCTTGCTGATCTGAAACCGTTACCAGGAGTTTGCGGAAAAATATATTTTTCCGCAAACTCATCTAATCATTTTCAATAGTTAAATTCATAAATTCAATATCATCATAATCAATATAGGAGGTTTGCAGGACATTTCTTCCTGTTTTAATAGTAATCTCATTTTTTGAATTTGGACGGATTAAATTTTTAGGCAGCCTGATTTTCTGGTTATCACCGTTCAGTTCGATTTCGGCAATTTTATTACCGTTGAAATATATTTCCGGAGGAGTAGAATAAGAATTTGTAATTTTATTCTGTCCCATACTGCGGGCGAGAGCGGTATCAATACCAATAATAGAACCGATTACGAAGTATACTGCTTTATTAACATCAATATTTTTCATATCAAAAATCTTTGTATAAAACGGCCCTGCTGCTTTCATCGAAAACTGGCCGGCGTTTGCAGACAAATCTGAATAATTATCATCACCGAGGTGGTACATATCTTTGTCAATTACGATATCGTTAGCATTTGTTTTTTCTATGCCTAATGTGAGAGGCGCGGAGAGTGCGTATCTATCGACTGTCATAGAGTAAGGTCTGTAGTTTTCTTTCTCTACGGAAAGAATAGATGTTCCGTCGATATGTGTATTCAATTGAAATACTCCATTTTCATCAGTCATAGTAGAGTAATTTTGTTTGGGTAAAGAAACTTTTGCACCGCTTACGGCTTTATTTGTATGTCTGTCTATAACGACATTAGAATCACCCTGTCCGATTTCTGAAACGCCGCCTTCAAAGGTAGCAGACAATACATATTGACAGGAAATTAAACATAATATAATTAGTAATATTTTTTTCATAATTCTATTTTCTATATGAAATATTTTTGCAAAATACCTGTTTTACTAATACAAAACGGCTAATAAAAAATATTTAAAATAATAGTTGAGATTTGAAAACTATTGTGCTATCATCCTCTTAAGCGAGGCTATTTGCCGATGTGATGAAATTGGTAGACGTGTCGGACTCAAAATCCGATGAGGTTCACCCCTCGTGCCGGTTCGACTCCGGCCATCGGCAGTTTTTTATAAGAGAAACAGGAGGTATGATATATGAAATACGTGTGTACTATTTGCGGTTACGTTTGTGAAGGCAATGCTCCTGAAAATTGTCCTGTCTGCAAAGCGCCCAGAGAAAAATTTAAAGCAATTGATGAAGGCAGCAAACAATATGCTACAGAACATATCGTTGGAGTTGCAAAGGGTGTTGATGCAGAAATTCTTCAAGGTTTGAAAGAACACTTTGCAGGTGAATGTACAGAAGTGGGTATGTACCTTGCAATGAGCAGACAAGCAGAAAGAGAAGGATATCCTGAAGTTGCAGAAGCGTATAAAAGATATGCCTTTGAAGAAGCAGAACACGCTGCAAAATTTGCTGAACTTTTAGGTGAAGTTCTTACTGACAGCACTAAAAAGAACCTTGAAATGAGAGCTGAAGCCGAATTTGGTGCCTGCGACGGCAAATTTGCAATTGCCAAAAGAGCTAAAGAACTGGGACTTGATGCTATACACGATACTGTTCATGAAATGGCAAAAGATGAAGCACGTCACGGTCAAGGCTTTGAAGGCTTATTAAAAAGATATTTTGCATAATTAAGTTTTTATTTTGTGAATGTTGGATAGACTGAGCTGTTTAATATAAACAGCTCTTTTTTTACGTATGTTGCATTTCAGCTTTTGCCTGTTGCGCAATTTCTATATCTTCTTTAGTAATCCAGTTGAGTTTTAAATTGTTTTTTTCAATATACGAATTAAGTATATCAAGATATTCTACAGGAATTTTACCATTATTCAGCACACCTTGAATTTCGACTACCTTACTCCCGACTAGCCGCATTCCAAGTTTCGGCTTGCCTTTTTCCATATAAATATGAAAATCCCCATTTTTTAAATACGGTTCTGCATAAGATGATTTTGTACACCATGTTTTATAAGACAAGATTTTCAATTTTTCAACATTATATAAAAAGTTTTTTGAATCTTTAGATTTAGACGGAATTACAATCCATTCCGATACTGCTTCCATATTCCCTAAATCCTCGGTAATCATTTTTGAACAAAGATTTGTTTCATACATTTTATTAAAGTCAAATTGCGCCTTCGGATTTGTATTAACAGCCGTATTAAGTTCAGAAACCGTATTCGTCAAAACCTCTTTATCAAGTCCGGGAGGCAATTTGTCATTAGACCATTTAAGCTCTTTTATAAGTGCGCTGAAAACAATTAGCTTCAATGCATTTGAATATGCAGATTTATGATTTTCCAAATGATTATACCACTCTTGTAATACAGCTCTTCTTTTAGAAGTCACCTCTGACGTTCTGCCTTTAAAGTCTTTATGTGCAATATTTTCAAGCATTTTATGCGCCCAGCATTGTAAATCAGCAGGGAAACGGAATTTTTCTATCGGTGCTTTGTACTTTTCTATTACTGCATAATCAAGTCCGGAGAATGCTGATTTTTTAAGCGCAGTAAAAGAAGGAGGATTACATTTCTCTGAAATATTTACTGCAAAATATCGTTTATCATTATTTTTTTTAGGTAAAAATATATTATTTATTACACGCATACCATTGTAAGTTCCGTAAAAACTAAAATTGACAAAACCAACGCAAATATTTACAAAAATTAAACATTATACGGATAGAATCTCATTTACATTCAATTCCGTTTTCAATTTAAGGGCATAAATATTATCCATATCATATTTTGCAAGCTTAACAGCATCCTTTTCAGTTGTAACGATTGCACCGGTTACATTCCTAATATCCTGTATAGAATAAGCATGATGGTCATCAAAAGTAACCGTTCTTACAATTTTGAAATCTTGTTCTAAAAATTTATAAAATTGTCCCGGCTGACCTATTGCTGACATAGCAGTTATTTCAGCCCCGGATAGAAGATGTTCTCCGGTTTTAATATTATATACATACTCCGGCTCAACTTTACATAAATAGGCCGGCAAACTCAATTTTTTGGTAAGAATTCTTGTATACTTTGCAGCTCTTGAATGGTCAATATTTTTACTTACAACAAGGATTTTAGATACCCGCTTCAAACCATCAAAACCTTCTCTTAAAGGCCCCTGAGGCAAGAGTTTTTCATTGCCGAACATTTTATCGGAATCAATAAGCAGCAGGTTAATATCTCTTGCAAGCTTTCTGTATTGAAATCCGTCATCAAGAATAATATGTGTAATACCAAATTTTTCAATAGCATATTGAGCGGCTTTTACTCTGTCCTTGCAGGTAATAACAGCGCAGCCGTCGAGATTAACTGCAAGCCAGTACGGCTCATCACCGGCTTCTCTGGCATTGTAATACAAATTAATACCGTCAGAAATAAGGTTTATATCTTTATTAGAAAGTTCACCGCCGTACCCGCGTGAAATAATACACACTTTTTTACCTTTAGCTGCAAGATATCTGGCAATTTCTGCAACTACAGGAGTTTTACCAACCCCGCCGGTAGTCAGGTTGCCGACACTTATTACTTTAGCATTCACTTTAGAGGACTTTAACAAATTCTTATCATAGAGAAAATTTTTAAACCCTGCACCGGCTGCATAAAACAGTGTACAGAATCCCAGAATATAATAAACTAAACCTTTAGCGTTTTTATCATAGTGAATTTTTGTTATTTGGGTTTTAAGATTCATAAAGGCATTATACAACAAATATACATTCAATTAAAAAGAGAGTACGATTTAAAAACCGTACTCTCTTTTTTAACAAATATAAATAAACTAAGCTTCAACAGGAGCTTCTTGAGAAGCAGCTTCAGCGGCGGCAGCCTCTTCAGCCGCTTTAGCTTCAGCCTCAGCCTTTGCTTTAGCTTCTGCTTCTGCTTTAGCCTGTGCTTTTTTAGAAAGCTTAACTGTTTCAGTTTTTTTATAGTTCAATGAACCGTCTGCATTACAGTTAGCCATAAGGTATTTAACTGTATCAGTAGGTTGAGCGCCTTTTTTAACCCACTCTTGTGCGGAAACGAGGTTAAACTTCATTTCCTTAGTTTTCGGGTTATAGAAACCAAGTTCTTCAACCGGTCTGCCTTCGCGTTTAGTTGTAGAATTAATAACAATTATTCTGTAATGCGGGTCTTTTTTAGCACCCATTCTTTTTAATCTTATTTTAAGCATTTTATAAATTCCTTCTTTATTGTCTACCTTGCAGAACCTAGCCGCTTGATTCCGCCGGAAATATACTCAGAGGAATAGTGTACTTCCATGAATATAAAAACACAAATAAAATATCAAATCAAGAGTAATTAAAGAGTTTAAACCGAATATTGTTAACTTTTATTAATATTTTGTATAAATATAGCAATATTTTTCTCTGAGGAGTATTGATAAATACACAATGCTAAAAATATCAAATTATAATACCGGTATTTCTGTATATAGCGCCAACAGAAACAAACATAGTTACAGCCCGCAGACCCGGAATGCATACAACAGTCCTGCGTTTTCCGGCGGCTTAAAATCAGCGGCTGCTATTCTTGGTGAAATAAGTGCCAAACAAAATAGTATAAAAAAAATTACTATTGATGAAATTGAGAAGCTTGAAGATTTTTACAGTTATTTTGACCGCGATTTTTTAATCCGGCTTGGAATAGGTAAATGCTTCGGAAATGATAATATTGAGAAAATTTTTAAGAACTTGATACGAAACACAGATGATGTAGTTAACTTTGTATCTTTAATGGCAGAACAAAAGCCTTCAATTATATTGGACAATCCTGTTAAAGCTCTTCTTGAAACAGGTTCTTACAACGGATTTGATGTTGTTTCACAGTATACCCCCGCAGGCAAATGTGTTAATTCATTTATACTTAACCCAAAACTATGTAAACAAATTATTGAAAAATACAGAACACTTTTTATCTCAAAAATGATGCTTCCTTCCCAAACGAGTGTTGACGAGATTTATAACCGGCTCGCTAAACAGGATTCTGTTTTATTCAAAGGCGACTTTTGTTTTTCCGATATAACAGGAATGCTCCTTGGTTATCCGGTTAAAAACTCTCTTTTGTTCAACCTTGAAGCAATGCTGCCTTTGTGCAAGTACAGGGATTTCAGCCATATTCTGCTCCATCAAAGAGAACTGCAATTTAATCTTGCGCATAAAAATTACAGTCTAATTTCACCGGAGGTAAAACAAATGGCAATAAGCGCAATAAAAGAGTACGACGGCAGTGTATTTAACAAGTACAATTTATCAGAGCTTCCAAACGGCTCAATTCCCGGTATAAAATATATAAGCCACATAAGAGAACCTGAAGAAGAAAAACGATTAATTACAGCTTTTAGAAAAACCCTTGAAAAATTTGAAGAAATTATAACAGAAAAAGAAAACTCACTTTCTCAAAAAAAGATTTAAACCTGCTCTGAAATAATTCTTAAACTCTGTAAAAGTTCTTAATCTCATTAATGTCCTTATTATAAACCCGGGGCGCAGATAGAAGCGTTTAATTGCCTGTTTATGGAGTTCAAAAACTTTTTCTTTGGAGAGTGCATGCGTTCTTATAACCGGATAATAATACGCGTTATTGTATGAAGCTGTATTATCAAAAAGTTTTTCCTTTATTGCATAGTCATAAAACCTTGTACCGGGTAGTGGTGTTGCGGTGTAAAAGCTTATAAAATCACTATCCAATTCTATGGCAAATTTTATTGTTTCTTCAACGGTTTCCTCGGTTTCCCATGGAAGCCCTATAACAAAGTAGTTATAAATCTTTATCTTTGCTTTTTTAAGTATTTTAACTGCTTTTCTGATAGTTTCAAGCTTAAGCCGTTTGCCGATTTTATCAAGAATCATCTGCGAACCGCTTTCAACCCCTATACTCATAAGCCGGCATCCGGATTGGTACATAAGGCCTGCCATCTCCTGAGAAATAGTATCCGCCCTTGTATTAGCAGACCATACTATATTAAGTTTTTCATCAATTATTTTTTTACATAAATCCATTGTCCAGTTTCTGTCGAAATCAAATAAGTCCGACCAGAAAAGGAAATTTTTAATATTATATTTTTCGATACACTCTTTAATTTCTAAAACAATATTATCAACACTCCGCATCCGAACCTGAATACCGGACACAGGTGTTGCAAGACAGAAAAAGCAGTGGAACGGGCAACCGCGTGAAACCTTAATAACAGCCTGCACTTTACCGTTATCGGGGCGGCGGTATAAGTTATTATTAACAAGATGCCTTGCAGGAAAAGGAAGTATATCAAGGTTTTCTATAAACTTACGCGGTTTATTTTTCACTCCCTGCATATTCTGTTTATAACAAATCCCCGGAATTTCACTATCGGGAACATTGTCCAGTATATCTTTCAGCGGCAATTCAGGTTCGCCGATAATTACATAGTCAATATACTGGTGTTCATAAATTGCATTTGTATTATAAGTTAAGAAAATTGCACCTTTTACAATAATCTTAGCCTGCGGTAAAATCTCTTTAGCTTTCCTCAGAGCTTCCATATCAGTCCTAAAAGCTGGAGTTGCAATATTTGCAACAATATAATCAGGTTTAAAGTCGTTTAAATCCTGTTCCATATTTCCGCCAAGACTGTAATCAGCAATTTTCGCTTCACATCCTGCCTGCTCGGCGATAGCAGCTAAATACATCAAATCAACAGGCGGAAGCGGAGGTATTACAAGCAGATTTTCCGTTGGCTGCTGGCAGCGATCTTCTCTGTTCATAACAGGCGACGGCGGGTATATTAACAAAACTCGTCTTTTCAAAACCCGATACCCCGCTTACCTGTTTGACATAATCATTTTTTCTTTAATTGAGGCAGCAATCACAGCAGCAATAACAAGAGCCGCAGCCCCGATAAAAAAGGCGTATTCCCAGTGGTAATTAATCCCTTCCGGCATTCTGAATGAACAACTGTTTATAAACCATGCAACCAGTGTACACACAAGAACCTGCGGCCCGGCAATAAAGATATTAAAAATACCCATAACAGAACCTTCCGTACCGGCTTTAATATATTGAGAAAGCATTGCAAACGGAAGCGCGCAAATACTTGCCCAGCCGATACCGGATAGAGCCATTAATAATATTACTGCTTTATGGTTATGAGTAAGCCCCATGCACAGATAAGCCAGCGCCATTGAGAGTACAGATATTATGTGAACTCTTTTGTTACCGTATTTGGCAGATAAAAAGCCGATAGGTATTGCAACAAGGAAACATACAAGGTTAAATACAGCAAAACATACAGATGAAAAATTTGTCGCAATAAGGGTTTTGTTTTCAAACATTTCTTTTGCGATCTCGGACACATCGCTCAAATCCGGGATTTGGAACACTGTATGTATTGCATACTGAGTAAAATTAATTAACAGACACATAGTACCAATCCAGGTAAAAAACTGCATAAGGCAAATTTTAGACACCTCAGGGGATAGGGCAAAGAAATCTTTTAAAGACTGTAGGAAATTAAATTTTTCTTCCTGCGAATCCTCACTGCCGCCCTGTTTTTTAGTACTGTGTTCTTTTATTGTTATACAAGTCCATGTCATTGCAAGGACAAACGCAAGTGCAGCCATAATAAACTGGGCAGGAATAGGCATTTGATAATCAAAAGCCCATTTCAAAAACGGAGCAACACCTGCGGCAACAACAGACCCTAAACCTATTGATAAACTCATATAAGAGTTTGCAACGGAATGCTGCTGAGGCGGTACAACATCAGGTACAAGCGCCCTGTAAGGCCCCTGAGCAACGTTAATACAGGCGTCTATAATCCATATCATAACAGCCGCAATCAGCAAGCCGGTTATTTCTGGAAGATGGAGGTTATAATGAACGCTTATTTTTTCTGCTATAAGTCCTGAGTTTGGGAAAATCCATAAAGCAAAGGCGGAAATAAGCGCACCCAGGAATAAATAAGGTCTGCGGCGCCCGAAAATGGTTTTTGTTCTGTCTGAAAGCGCACCGACAAGGGGCTGGACAATCATTCCGGTAAACGGGCCTGCAAGCCAGATAAGTCCGTAAATAAACGGATCAGCGCCTAACCCTTCAGTAACCGGCCCGGATAAAATAATTCTCATCTGCCAGGCAAACTGAAGACCGAAAAACCCTAACGCAAAATTAAGAAACTGGCCTGTAGTAAATCTTTTCAACTCAACATTGTCTTCCATTTAAAGCGCCCCATTAAACTCCATACAAAAGGTTAAGCAAACCTCTAATTTTTAGTGTACATTCAAAATATTGCGCGGTCAATAGCAAATTAAAGCGATTCACAAATTTTATATACAAGCTTTACTAATTCATCATTATTTTCTAATTTTTTATACAATTCTTTTTTCAACTCCGGCACAGGTTTTAAATAATCGAATTTATACAATTCATATATTTTTAAGTCCAGCGCCTTTGCTATCTTCCACAACGTATCCGGTGACGGATAAAAACGGCCTGTTTCAATATAACTAAGGTTAGGAGGTTCAATACCTATCATTTCCGCCAGTCTTTCCTGAGTAAAATTTCTTTGTTTACGCAGCTCTTTTATTCTTTTGCCTAAAAGTTTTTTTACATCTTCCATAAAAATATTATTAAATATTTTGGACTCTATTACATAATGTATTGCATTATCTTTTATTTAAATATATAATACATTGTATTAATAACTTAATGTATTAAAGTAAATTTACAGTAATAAAGTAAATTATTACATTAACTAACAGCGAGGAAAGTGATGAGGAATATTTACAGAATCAAAGACGGATTCTCTCTTATGGAGATGATGGTTGTTATGCTCGTCGTAGCGGTTGTTATGGCTTTATCTGCTCCGATGATTACTAAAAAAGCCGGAGGTGCAGGAGGCGCGGGATGCCTCTGGACAAGTCTGACAGGCGGCAATATCGGGTTTAATATGAACACTAATTCTATTTCGGCTGTTGTCGGAGGGAACAATGACCAGATTACAACACTCGGGGTTAATGTTCCTAAATTAACCATTGCGTCTAACTCCAATTTCCCGCACATGGGCTTTGTTCACGAAGACCTTATGTCAGGAACTTTAATGGTTGCTAACAACAACTCTATCTCGTTAGGTAATAACGCAAAAACTCTTGGCAATAACAGTATCGCTATAGGCACTAATGCTAATGCCGCTACTGTTAATCTACAGCATGCAAATTCTATAGCAATAGGTTATTTTGCTAATGCTGCCGGCAATAATTCAATTGCTTTGGGAGGTAATGCCAATGCTTATAATACCGGTTCCGGAGAAATTTATGGAAACGCTATAGCTATCGGGCAGAATGCGAACGCCTCATTAAGCGGACATTCTATTGCTATAGGTGAACGTGCCAATACAAGCAGTACTACACACGGCAGTGTTGCTATAGGTTGTGTTTCTAATACTCAGGGCGCCGGTAATTCTGTTGCGGTGGGCAGAGGTGCTAATACGTACGGCAGCTCTGGTTTTTCTATCGCCATAGGGGGGATATGCAGAGCTAACAAAGAGGGGGCTATTGCTATTGGTAGTTCAATAACAGACGATCCAGGAGCGCTTACAACCGCCACCACCGCCTCAGGTGTTAACTCTATCGCTATCGGCAGAAACGCCAGAGCTGAAGATTTAGGAGCTATCTCTTTCGGTAATGAAGCTAAAGCGCTTTATGACCACAGTATTGCATTGGGTACAAATGCCAGAGCTGAAAGAGGTTACTCTGTTGCTATTGGCAATAACGCATACGCTCAATTAACTCACGCTATTGCTATTGGTAACAATACAAGAGCGCAGGATGGATGTATCGCTATCGGTAATAATGCCAATATAATTGGAAATAACGCTATTGCTATAGGTACCAGGGCGGGATATACAGGAGCTGTAAATTCTGTTGCTATTGGAACAAGAGCATCTGCAGATGATAGGAGTGTTGCTATTGGTTTTAATAGCAATACCTGGTTTTCATCATCTGTTGCAATAGGAAACGATGCTAAAACAAATGCTGATAATTCTATTACTATCGGTTCTCATACACGTTCTTCCAGTGCAAATGCCATTTCTATAGGAACCAGTTCGTCTGCCAGCGGAGCAAATTCTATTGTAATGGGGCGCGGGGCCAGTGGTAGTTCTACAGGCAGTATCGCCATTGGTAACGGTACTACATGTACAGGCCCAAGCGGTATTGCTATCGGCACAGAAGCAAGCTCTTCAACTTCTTCAGCAACAGCTATAGGATTCAAGGCGAGCGCCTCAGGAACTCACGCTACAGCTATCGGGGCAGGCGCCAGCGCTTCTTCTTACAGGATTGTTCTTGGTACTTCAAGTGATACTGTTTACATTCCTGGAACCCTTATTGTTAACGAAGATGTGAGTATTAGCGGGGATTTGGATGTCAGCGGAACTGCAACCCTTGCAGGGAGAACCATAACCGGTACAAGCGCTGTTAGAAGAGTAAATGGCGGTTCTGTTACCACTTTTACTGTT
>CASDWH010000028.1 GCA_949284715.1 uncultured bacterium | reverse complement strand
TAAACGTGTCTGCGTGTTTTGCTTACGCAAAAGCACTCCGCACTTCGGCAACAATCCGCTTTTGCTTCGCAACCAAAGCGAATGCGAGCAGAGGCTGGAGTGTTGGAAACGTTGAGTTTTCAACACGTAATGCCGTTTAGCGCGAGCATTCAAGACAAGAAAGAAATAATGTGCGGGGCTGGGGGTGCATAACCCCCTGTATAAATTATTGTTTTTCTTTTTTGTTAATAAACTTTTATTTAAAAGTTTTTAACAGTTATTTAGATAATTTTATGAAAATTATTCGAAGCAGCAGTCGGAAAAAGTCAAAAATGACAATTTTTGAAGAAATCTTGCCTGCTGATGTGAAACTGTTCCAAAGAGTTTGTAAGAAAAAATGTATATTTTTCCGCAAACTCTAATATTTTTATGCTACAATAACAACTATGAACAAGCCTGAATTATTACTACCGGCAGGAAATCTGGAAAAACTTGAATACGCAATAAAATACGGAGCAGATGCCGTATATTTAGGTGTTGTAGATTTTAGCCTGCGCGCGATGAGAAAAGGTGAGCTTATTACTCTAGAAAATCTTAAACAAGCAATCGACACTGCTCATTCTTTAGGTGCAAAAGCTTATCTTACACTTAATATATTCGCGTTTAATGATGATATTAAAAATCTTGAAAGCTGTATGGACATCATATCCGACAGCAATCCCGATGCAGTAATTGTTTCTGATATGGGAATTATAAGACTTGTCCAAAAATACATGCCCGAAACCGCTCTGCATATAAGCACACAAACCAATACTTTAAACTATGAAGCAGTAAGATTCTGGCAGGATTTGGGCGCAACAAGAGCAATTCTTGCTCGTGAACTTTCCATAAAAGATGTTAAAGAAATTAAAGAAAAAGTTCCCGGAATGGAATTAGAAGTATTTGTTCACGGTGCGCAATGCGTATCCTTCTCCGGCAGATGTCTTTTAAGCGACTATATGACCGGCGGAGAACGAAAAGCTAACCATGGGAACTGCGCACAAGCATGCAGGTGGAGTTATAAACTGGTAGAAGAAACCCGCCCGGGCGAATTTTACGAGATTGAAGAAAACCCGAAAGGCACGCATATTCTCTCTACTAAGGATTTAAATCTTATAAAACACCTCGCACAGCTTGTAAATGCCGGTATTGATTCTTTTAAAATCGAGGGCCGAACCAAGAGTTTATATTATGTGTCCGCTGTTGCAAAAGCTTACCGCACAGCATTAGATGAAGTAATATCAAACCCTGATGCGGACCTTACCAAATACTGGCAGGAGCTATTAAAAGTAGGCAACCGCGGCTATACAACCGGATTCTATCTTCAAGACGGATACCCGTCTGATGGTTATAGCTATGATATTTCAAAAGGTCTGGCCGGAGCAGATTTCCTTGCCGAAATTCAGGGTGAAGAAAACGGTTATTTAAAAGTTCTTGTAAAAAACAAGTTCTATAAAAATACCGATGTTGAAATGATTACACCGAAAGAACAGCTCACAACGCAGGCAGTAGAAATATTAGATCCGGTTAAAGGCGAGTTTCTTGAGTTTGCTAATACAAATCAGGAGCTTCTGATAAAATTCTCTAACATGCCGGAAAGCTGGAAATACGGACTTGTTAGAACAACAGGTATTAAAAGAGCCGGGGAGCAGTAGAAATGTTTCTTGTTCCTGACTATAACTTAAAAGATATTTATGAAATAAATACCGAAGAACTTAAAGCAAAAGGTATAAAGGCATTACTCTTTGACCTTGACAGTACTATAATGAAATCAAAATCTGCCAGTTATACACAAAAAACAAGAGAGTGGCTTGCTAAAATAGAACGGGAATTTATTATTGCCGTAATATCAAATAATTTTAACGAAAACTATATAGAAAAAGTCCGTTCAATATCTACATTTGATGTTATCGGGGCGGCAAGAAAACCGGATCCCAGAATTTTACTAGAATACTTAGCAAACGCACGTATAGCACCATCAGAAGCCGTAATGATAGGTGACAGACCGCTCACAGATATTCTTGTCGGGAAACGTGCAGGATGTATGACCATCCTCGTCGATTCAATCAGCGCCGACAACGAAAACCTTCCGACCCGCTTTGTACGCTGGTTAGAAAGGTTAAGTATAAAGAGATAACTTACGAATTTAAGGCCTCAGCAGCCATGCCTACAGCAAGCGGTATTACGTCGTTATAATCATCACCTGTAAAACCGCGGGCAGATTTTCGTGCATTATTCCCGTTTTTATATGCCTCCTGCTCCTGCGCTAACTGGTGTGCAGTCATTTTCATTATCTTGCTTCTAAAGGCCTCAACACCACCGGTTTTATCAATTATTTCCATAGCAAAAGGATCGCGAGATACCTGTGTTGTTCGCATTAACTCATCAATAAACGTAATAAATCCGGCTTTTATAAAATTATTAAATTCTTTTTTGTTTTTACAGCCCGAGTATTCAAAGATTTTCTCCTCGTCAATATAGTCCATTGGAGAACTTACAAATCTATTATAATCTTCTATCGAGTACATTTCTATCTGTTTCTCACGGGCTATCTCAACAAGAATCTTCGGTATAAACACATCTGTAAGCATATTTGCTACATTCTGCTGGAAAAAATTATAAAAACGCCCCTCTTTGGTATTTTTATACTGTTCTCTAACTGTTTTATCACCGGCAAACTGCATAGCATGCGTTATTTCATGTGTGAGCTTATCAATAAACTCAAGTTTTGAATCCTCATCATCATAATCAATCTGAGGTATATAAATTTCTATCTTTTGTAAAACTCCGTTCTTATCAAATGTCGGTCTGGTCGCAGCAGCTACCCGTTTTTTATTATTAAGTCCAAACTCTGTATAATCATCCATTGAAATAATTCTTACATCAGTATTGGGGAGATATTTGGTAACTGCCTGCTGAACCTTCTGAGGTGTGATTTGTTTGTTATCAATCATTCTTATCAGTTCATTACTGAAAATCTTTGCCTTTGTATCAATCGGCACATTATCAACTTGTTCCCGCTCAAAAATGTCTGCTCCACTCTTGTACCAGATTTTTCCTCTGTTAGATGTGAAGTTTATTGTATTAAGACGTAAATTATATATTGATTTGGTATAGTTGTTATTATATATTTCTGACGACATAGTACCCCTATCGTTATATTATAAAAGTTATTTTACTTACCAAAATTGACCAAATATTATATGGATTGCTTAAAAATTGTTACAAATATTAATACTCAAAATTCCCGGAAATGAAATTATTAATAATATCTTTTAAATATCCCTTATTTTCCGTATAAAGCACCAAACCGTGCCTTGCATAAATTCTTTTAGCCTGTTTATCTGCACTGCCGCAAATTAACGCTTCTACACTTTTATCCGCAAGAAATGGTGCTATTACATGATGACCTGCGTTAATTGTTCTGATTAACTCTGAATTCTTAATATCACCTCCTTCTATTTCGTATACACGATAGAGTTCAGCATCTTCAAGATGTTCTTTTACTTTTTCTTCCTCATCACAAGCAACTGCTATTTTCATCTACTGATCTGATTCCTTATTATTCTTTAATAACTTCTCAAAATCCGAAGGCTTGATGCTTTGTATAAAGTCCTTAAACTCCTGAGCCTCTTCCTCGTCTTTTTGAGCATCTGTAGAAACAGACCCGTCCATCAAAACATTTGCAGTCACATATATAGGCGCATCCATTCTCATAGCAACAGCGATAGCATCGCTCGGTCGTGCATCAATTTCTATTTCTTCACCATCTCTTACCAGATATAGAGTTGCGTAATACGTTTCTTTCTCAACATTGTTAATTTCTATTCTGTCGAGAGAACAGCCTGTTTTGTCAATAATTGAACAAATTAAATCATGGGTCATCGGACGAACTACACCCAGATTCTCAATTTTTCTGATAATTGCACTTGCTTCCGCCGAACCTATCCATATAGGAAGCGCCTTTCTGTTTTCCAAATCGTGCAGCACAACTATAGGCGAACCTGTCCTTGTATCAAGTGCTATACCCATTACTTTCATTTCAATCATTGATTTTACCCTTTATCATGTCTTCTACTTCTATTATAGCATTCTTTTTCAGTTTTTCATCTGTAAATTTAATTAAATTAGCAGAAATTACAGCCGTAATCGGAACACACAAGAGCAGTGCGATACTTCCTATTATTGCAGAAGAAATTTCTGTTACAACAGCATTCAGGTTAAAGAATTTATAAGCATCAATTCCGCCGGCAAGGAGTAATAGCGGCAGCGCTCCGCCCATATATACAAGGATTAAAGTATTAGCCATTGTACCAATTACATCACGCCCCACATTCATACCGGCATCAAACAATTCTTTTACCGTTTGCGACTTATTTGTAAGATAAATTTCATTAACGGTGCTTGCAATAGACATAGCTATATCCATACACGCACCGAGAGCTGCAAGAATAATAACGGATGCGGTTATAGATGTAAAATCAAGTTCCGGATGCGAAGAATACAGATATAAGGTTGTTTCATCACTAAATCCTGTAAGTTTTGCAAATTTAATAGTTAATAGAGATGCTGCACCTGCGATAATAAGAGATAGTACGGTACCAGCTGTTGCTGATGTACTTTTGCTATTAATGCCTCCTACCAGATACATAGTTATTACGGTTGATAACAGGCAAACAAGAATAGTACCAGCAAGCGGCGGTACACCGGCAAGTATCATTGGACACAGAACACTAAATATAAGAACAACCGTTGCTCCTATTGATACAAGACTAAAAACACCTTTTAGTTTACCTATTATGATTACAAGTAAACAAAATATTCCGGCCAATAAGTATAGAACATTCATTCTATACAAATCGGCAATAAAATATTCAAAACCATTATCTCCCTGCTCTGCATGCAGCAGCAGTTTATCTTTCGGTTGGACATGTATATCATAATACGGGTTAGAGCCTATTATATTCTCCAGCTTATAAATATTTCCTTTATCCAATCCGTTAAGAATCTCCACATCAATAATTTGCCTTATCTGCGGAGTGTCGGCCCCCAGAGAAATATCTTCATACTTGATATTATGAGCCTTGCCTAATATAAAAAATTCATCAGCGATAACCCGCGTACCTGAAATAAACAGTAAAAATAAACAGAGTATAATAAATATTTTTTTCATACAGCCTCTTTTAGTCAAACAAACTGCCCTGTATAGTTACGTTTTTTATCCCGAGATGTCTGTACCCCTCCGGAGAAACCTTTCTGCCGCGCGGTGTCCGCTGTAAAAGTCCAGCTTGAAGCAAATACGGTTCACATACATCTTCTAAAGTCCTCACATCCTCGCTTAATGCAGCAGCAAGGGTTTCTATGCCGACAGGCCCGCCGTCGTATTTTTCAATAATAAGTTTTAATAACGCCCTGTCTGTTGTATCAAGCCCGAACTCATCAATTTTTAAAGTATTAAGCGAAGATTCTGCAACATCCTCTGTAATAATACCGTCATATTTAACTATGGCAAAATCACTCACTCTTTTAACAAGCCTGTTTGCAATTCTCGGAGTCCCACGCGAACGCTTAGCAATGGACTTTGCACCATCTTCAGTAATGTCAATGCTTAGTATTTTCGCCGTACGTTTAATTACACGTGACAGCTCCTCTATCGTATAAAATTCCAGACGCTTAATAATACCGAATCTATCTCTTAAAGGGCTTGAAAGCTCACCGGCTTTTGTGGTTGCACCGATAAGCGTAAATTTTGGGAGGGGAATGCGCATTGTTTTAACAGTCTGGCTTTTCCCTGTTGTCATATCTAATGTAAAATCTTCCATTGCAGGATAAAGTATTTCTTCAGAAACTTTATTCATCCTGTGGATTTCATCAATAAAAAGAATTTCTCCTTCTTTTAGCGACATTAAAATTCCGATAATATCACGCGGACGCTCAAGTGCCGGTGCAGACGTTATTTTAATTGATGCCCCCATCTGTTCTGCAACAACGCCGGCAAGCGTAGTTTTACCAAGCCCCGGAGGCCCGTAAAAGAGCATGTGGTCAAGTGTAGTATTACGTTTTCTTGCTGCTTCAATACTTATTTTTAAAGTTTCAAGCAGCGCACCCTGACCTATATATTCCTCAAAACTTTTAGGGCGTATTGAACTCTCAAAAGTCTTGTCGTACTCTATAGAATCTGATTGTGTTATAGGGTTTTTATGTTTTTTCGGCTTTATCGCAACCGCATCGTCTGAAAATATTGCCATACTACCTTTTATCTGGAGGACAGAGTAACATGAAGTCCTTCCATTATGTTATAAAAATCTTCCTTAGGAAGGGTCGACATTGAACGCATAGCGTAATTTACTTCCGGTTTTTTGTCATACCACCTGCGCGCATTTTCGCTCTGGTACAAACCAAGCACACGCTGTAAGCCAAGGCTTATTTCTTCATCCTCATCATCTTTTTTAGCTTCCTCGCGGAGTTCTTTTATCTGCTTAACAATAACTGCCAAATCCCTCGATAATGAACGCATAGTCCTATTATCAAGCCTTTTTAATAACTCAAGAGTTTGCTGTGTTTCTTCATGCTCGTCATACCAGCGGCGATTCATAGTTACACTCCTCCACTTATAACATTATACCTGCCGCTTATAATAAGGTCAATCATATTAAGCTATGCATTTAGAAGAAAACTTCTTGCCTTTGGGAAATATCTTTCAAGATATTCTGTTCTTATTCCCGTATCTCCTGAAAATTTTGACGATTTATTTATAGCAGAAAGCTCTGCTGCGGATTCCATCAAGCTCCTATTAGCCCAGGCAGGTTCTGAGTTGTTAATAAAATAATTTAAATATTCCTTTTGGTGTATATCAAAATTTTTTACAACCTCATTAAGTTCTTCATTATAAACTTTTTTAAAGTCACCGGAGGCAGAATAAATTGCCCTGCCGGACTCTGCTGAAAAATCTTCTAGATGTCCTAATTCATGTCTGAAAACAAAAATATTATCACCTGTGCGAATTGTACCTTGGAAAGTATTAGCCCCGCCGCTTAGCTGATATTCTGTATATGTAAGTTTTTTAAGCTTGCGGCTTATAACCTTCAGTTCATCAGCAGAACACTCTTTAAGCATCGTTTTAAACTTCAACGCATTTTCGGGAGTATTGTTATCATCAATCAAGGTCTTTAAATCAATAATACAATCTTCTTCCCCTTTAGAATTCAGTACTTTTATTTTGTCTTGAGAATATAAAACCCTGTATTTTTCACCATTCACAATTGATTCTGCTTCATTTTGTGAAATAAATTTGTGCTTAATCCTTTTCTGCGCCAAATTCCTGCCGTCTTTTGCAATATCTACACGCATTGCCCAGCTTCCATCCGGCAGTTTTTTATAGCGCGACTTTGTAATCGTACCATCAAAACTATCCATTTCTTTATTTATTGATAAAATTCCGTTTTTCCCCTTTTTAATATCAATAAGCGGTTTAATAGTTCCATCCGGATAAACAGCCTTCCAGTTATGCAGCCCGTCAATAACTGACGGCGTTAAATATTCTGTCCTTATTAATTTGCCTGATTTATCTTTTATCTGCCTTGTATCAGAAATAATTTTGGTAAAATTCTTAGGAGGGTCAAATTCATTAATCTTAATTGGTATAGTTTCCCTGACTGTTGCATAACCTTTTCCTACAAGTCGCTCCCGTTTTTTACATACGGAATTTAAAGCGTCGTCAAATAATGAAACCGCTCGTTTGCTATCTATAAATTTACACTCTTTAGTAAATGCTTTTATGCCGCCCTTTAGCGCAGTAATATTAATTCCCATAAAATTTCCGTTAAATATCCCGTAATAGTATAAAGTTTTACTTTTAACCAAAATTGCTTTTATTATTAAGAAAAGTTAAGTATCCGCATAGATATTCTTTTCAGAATTTGTAGTTAACATGTTTATAGTATAATTTTTATATGAATTTAGATGCCGCGATAGATAGTATTTTATCCCCTATTGCAGACAAAATTTCAGGGATAATATTTTCCTCGGTAACAATTAAAGGAGTCAGAATAGAGCTGCTTGTTGCCCTGTTGATTTTTGCCGCGCTATATTTCACTATAAGAACACGATTTGTAGGATTCTGGGGATTAAGACACTCAATAGAATTAATCACAAATAACTATAAACATAATGACGGGTACGAGAGAAAGAAACGCGGAGAACTTTCATCATTTCAGGCGCTGAGTGCTACAATTTCCGCCTCAGCAGGAATAGGAAATGTAGCAGGTTCTGCTGCCGCTGTATCAATTGGCGGCCCCGGAGTAATCTTCTGGATGATTTTAGCCGGTATTTTATCTATGGCGCTTAAATTTGCAGAAGTTCTTCTCGGGGTAAAGTTCAGACAGCTAAACTCTGATAATACCGTATCCGGCGGGCCTATGTACTACATAGCAAGAGGTTTAAAAAAAACATTCCTCGCGCCAATCGCTCCTCACCTTGCTAAAATCTATGCGGTATGCTGCGTATTTGCAATGATTGGCGGCTGGAACTTATTTCAAATAAACGCAATGACAGCACAAATTACTGAAGTCACAGGCGGCACCAATAGTTTCTTTGCAAACAACGGCTGGATACTAGGCACAATTGTTGCGATTATCACCTGGCTTACAATTATCGGCGGAATTAAAGCAATCGGGAAATTCACTTCAAGAGTAACACCTGTAATGTGTTCTCTGTACGTTTTAAGCGCACTGATTGTCGTTATTATGAATATTCACCATCTTTGTGATACAATCGCACTAATCATAACAGAAGCCTTTAAGCCGCGTGCAATTGAGGGCGGAATATTTGCCTGCTTATTATGGGGATTCAGACGTGCAATGTTTGCTAACGAATCCGGTTTGGGGACTGCCTCTATAGCTTTTTCTGCCGTTAACACTTCAAAACCCGTTAAACAGGCATTCATATCTATGCTGCAGCCATTTGTTGATACTGTTATCGTCGGGGTTGCAACAGCTTTTGTTATTGTTGTATCAAAAGAATATCTTAATGTTACAGGCATTGCAGGTATTGAATTAACCTCAAAAGCTTTCGGAACAGCTTTCCCGTTTTTCCCTGTTTTACTAACCATTATGGCAAGCTGCTTCGTACTCTCGACTATGCTTTGCGGTTCATATTACGGGCTTAAGGCATGGAACTTTTTATTCGGAAACGAAAAATGGAAAACCTCTGTTTTCCAAGTAATATACTGTCTGTTTATTATTGCAGGCTCAGCGATGAATTTTAAGAGTATAATTAACTTATCAGACGCGGTTACACTTTTCTTAGCAGTACCTAATCTGATTGCTGTATTTATGCTCTCAAACGTTGTAATGAAAGAACTTAAACGATATTGTATAAGATACGGGGTAGGAATTTATGGAAAAGACAAAACAAATAAGGCTTGAAGAATTAAAAAAAGAGTGCCTGAACTGTCAAAAGTGTGGACTAGGCAAAACGAGAACAAATGTAGTATTTTCTGACGGAAACCCGGAAACAGCAAAAGCGGTTTTAATAGGTGAAGCCCCCGGAGAAAACGAGGATTTAACAGGAACACCGTTTGTCGGCAGAGCAGGAAAACTCTTAAATGAATTCCTTGAAAAAGCAGGTATTTCAAGAGAAAAAGATTTATACATAATAAATACCGTAAAATGCCGGCCGCCTAAAAACAGGGTTCCTGAGAAGGAAGAAAAAAAACAGTGCGAAAACTATTTGTTGGAACAAATCGACACAATTAACCCTAAAGTAATAGTTTTCTGCGGCGCAACTGCACTAAAATCATTCTCTGACAGCAAAACACCCATTTCAAAAATCCGCGGTCAAATTATGAATATAGAGGTAAAGGGTAAAAAATATACGGGTATACCTATTTTTCATCCGTCATTTTTACTCAGAAAACACTCGCTTGAACCTGGCGAGCCGCGGGATTTAATGTTAAAGGATTTAAAAAATATAAGAAATTTAATAGACAACTAAACAAAACCGGGCAGAAAATAGAATTTTCTGCCCGGTTAAAATATAATTCTAAAATCTATGATTCAGCGGAGATTACAGCACTATTTAAACTCGCGGCGCTTGAAGATGCATTAGAATATGCAGCAAGCGCCCTGCCAGCATTAACCGGCTGAACATTCCCTTCACTATCGGTTTTTACACTCGTTGCAGCAGGAGAAATTTCTGCTGAAGCTGCACTTGCAAGGCTCTCTGATACATAATTCATATATTCTTCATAAGTAATCGTACCGTCGCTATTCTCATCCATAGCTTCATCATATTTTGGGTCGCCTTCTTTTGCATACACGGCTTCTTCTGTTTTTATTTCCTCAGCAGATGGATTTGTCTTGTCCATCGCCATCGATGACACGGCAGCCGCATCATTAATAAACTGTAAATTCATACTAGCCGCTGATATTCCTGAACTCATATGGATTCCTTTCTTCAAATTGTATATACTTATTATATCATCTTACTGCAAAAATTTAAAGCCCTATTTATATTGCGCGACATGTCCTTCCAGCCAGTTTATAATAAGCGACGGAACCGCCGCATTTGCACCTAACATAAGCATCCCTGTTATATTCGTTTTAAAGTTTGCAATAACAAAATCTGATTGTGCATATTTTTTCAAGTTTTTTTGTGATTTAACGCAGGTTCTGTCATTTTCACTCGATATTGAAAGAATAGGAATTTTTCCGATATTGACTATGGCTATTGGAATAAACAATCCTTTGTGTGATTCGTGAGGCGATATTAAAACTAAAGTTTTGGGTTTATGCTTTGATTTATCGGCCACAAGCACAGCAGTATTAGCGCCGATATCGGCTCCTACTATCCCCCATTCTTCAAATGATGCAGCAGGATGTTCTTCTTTTACCAAACGCAATAACTCTATAACGTCATTCGGATATTTTTGAAAAACCGAACGCTTAAAATTTGACCAGGAGCGGCGTACTAATTGAGAATCATATACACTTCTTCCATGTCCCCTTAAATCTACCGCAACAACCAGATAACCGGCATCTGCTATAGAATTGGCGAAATCCGCCCATCTTTGGGAGCTATATCCTAATGAATGCAAGAGTACGATTGTCGCATATTTAGATTTTTTCACCTCCGGATAATAAACATCTGCAACAATCAGGCTTCCGTCTTTTACCTCACATTCCACCTCAACAGGCTTTTTAGCAGCCATTACCTGCACGGAAGCAAATATTGTAAAAAACATTAATAAAGCAAACAATCTCTTGAATACTGAAACCATAGGTTTATTATAAAAGAATTTACGGGAAAAATCAAAATATATTTCTTGACACCCATAAAAGAAATTGTTAAAATTCAACTATGAGAAAGAGTTTTTTGACAATTTGTTTACTGGCAGCAATGCTGCTAAGCGGATTTTTCACAGCAGCAAAAGCTGTAAATATAACACAGGCGCTTGCATCTGACAAGCCGTTTGCATTGCTTATATATACAGAATGGACTGATTATGATGCTATCTATAACAATATGAAACAACTACAAAAGAGTTTTCCGGATTATAACTTTGTCCGCGTAGATTTAAGCGACGAAGAAGCTAAAGATTTGTTTAACGGATATATTGTTATAAAACATCTGCCAATGGTTCTTATAGGCAAACAGGGCGGAAGATTTAACCAGCTTATTTATAACGACTGCGCCGCAGACTACGCTTGTATGGCAAAGAAACTTAAACGTTTCGGTCATTAATTTGATATTCTGTTTGTAATATAATCTATAATAACATATGAAGAAGTATATTATTATATCTGTTATTATAATTGTATTCTGTTCTTTGTGGCTCGCAGGGGTTCCGTATGCGGCAAACTTTTTGAAGCCTTATGCTCTTAATACTATAGAAAAACATTTTGGATATAATATTACTGAAAAGAATCTTAAAATTAAAACAAGTATTCTGCCATATATTTATTTGAATGCAGATAGCTTTACAATCAAAAATCCTGTTAACACTCCGATAATAAATATAACCGCACCTGAACTTAAGATATCGCTATTTCCGCTTTTAGCCGGAAAAATACACATCAAATCCGCTGACCTTAGAAACTGTAAAGCAAATATCTCTCTTGATGAGAGAATTTTAAAGGATAAAAAATCTATACAATACCTGAAAAATATTATAATAAATGCCAATTCTTTAAATATAGGCAATTACAATATCAAATTTGCTCAAGCACAGAATGCTGATGGATATACTGTTTCGGGTCAAAATTTATATTTTTCCAATAATAGAAATATCAAAAATTTAAAATGTAATACAATCGTATCTGCGAACGGACTCTCTTCTGTAATTAATGCCGATGTATATCTGCCTAAAACCTCCGGCAAAAACATTCCTCACACCAATCTCAGTATTAAAGACTTAAACATCTCACCGGTATTTACGTACTTTAACAAATACCTGCCCAAAGACATTACTTCTATGCAAGGAATAGTTAATATAGAGGTTTCAGACAGAAATTTCAGTACATCACTTAAAGATGTCAAAATCCTATACAAAACCCCTTATAAATCCATAATTTTTCCTAAATCAATCAAATATAACGGAACTTTTAACATTACAGAAAAAGATTTAGATATTACATCTTCTAAACTAAGCGCTGAAAATATTAATATTGAATCTAAAATAAAAGTTAACGATTACATGTCAACAAAACCCGATATAGATATAAATACAACACTTAAAGATATAAAAACAGAAACTGTAATCAAAATGCTTCCGGCAATAAATACACCAGATTTTAATCTTGATAAATTAAAAAAATACCCCCTAATTGCTGATACAAACGGTTATCTGCATATTACAGGGCAACTGCCGGAGCCGGATATTACCGGAAATATTCTGATAAATAACGGTTATCTGATACAGCCCATTCAAAATGACAAAATAAAAGCAAATATCAAGCTTACATTCAAAGATAAAGCCGTTTATTACGATATTTTAACAGGTGCCGGCGGGGATGAACAGGTTACGGTAAAAGGAAATACAAAGCTTTACGGCGATAAATATTCCAAAATGGAAATAAAAAGTACACAAAATGTAAAATTATCAACAGCACAGTTTGTAGTAGAGCCGCTGCATAAGATTCTATATTTTGACATAGGGCCGGTGCCAATCATGAAAATTGACGGACACGGAAATATAAACATCAAAGCAGAAGGCAGCCATAAAAGTCCGCATGTTTGGGGAAAGATGAATTTCAAGGATTCACAGGCATCTTTTAATGATATTAAAGGACTGGTTTTTAAGAACCTTGATGGATTTATCGAATTTAACAACCAAAAAGTTACATTTAAACTGACTAAAGGTACTCTCGATGGAAATCCCGTAAATTTATCCGGCGAATGCGACCTGTTTGGAAACCTTAATATCAATGCAGACACAAAAAATCTCAATTTACAAAAAGGGCTTAATACAATAAAGACATCACCAATGTTAAAAGACCTTAAAACTCTTATTCCGCCCATAGGAAAACTTAGCGGGACAACTGATTTAAACTTAACAATAACCGGCGTTATTCCAGATATAAATAATATTGTATTTAACAAAAATTTGTTTGCAAAAGGCAAGCTTAAACTAAATAATGTAACCTGCGGAACAAATGATATTAACATTTCTAACATTAACGGTGATATCAAATTTAACGGTACAAATATCACTCTTGATACAAAATCTAAAATTAATGATTCCGTAATTATACTAAACGGTGATATAAAAAATAATATCGCAAATATCAGAACTTCATCTCAATCTCTTAACCTAAAAGATGTTCTGGGAAATTCAGCATTTAAAGGTTTAAGTGATGATAATTATATAAGCTTTAAAGGTGCCTACACAGGAAAAACAGACACTATAAACTTTGATAAAATCACACTAAACGCAAATGTTATAAAATCTAATCCTGATGCGCCAATATCATTATCATCAGGAAGTATTACAGTCAAAAACGGAACCTGCACGATAAACAACTTAAAAGGCGCCATTACAAAAAATCCGTTTGTAACAAACGCAAAGATTACGCATTTTGGACAGAAAAATCAGAATATTAACGCTGAGATTAAACTGGAGGATGCAAGTCTTTCTACCATTAATCTGATAAGAGAATTTTATCTGATTCCTGATGAAACAAAAGAACTGCTGAGAAAACTGGACTTTAAATCAGGGAAAACAAATATTGAGCTAAAAATCTTTAATAACAAGCCTTATACAGACATATTGCTAAATAACGTTGAAATAGCGTATCTTCCGCTTAACTTACCTGTAAAAATAATAAACGGCAGTGTCGAACTAAAAAATAATCGTGTTCTGCTGAATAAAATTAATTCACTTGCCGATGATATGCCGGTATTTATAGACGGAAGTGTCAGCAATATCTATAAAAAGCCTCATCTTGACATATATCTGAACTCTGTTCCCAAACAATCTTTTATAGATAAATACATCAACAAAAATACAATGTACCCGCTAAAAATAAAAGGCGACATTATATATTCCGCGAAAATCAGGGGAAATACAGATTTATACAATATCTCTGCAAACGCTAAAATTGGCGGGAAAGCCAGTATTTATTACCTTGGCGCAACAATAGGCGATGGAGAAAATGAAACCGTTATAGACTTTAACGGCGATATTGCTAAAAACAATTCCATAAAAATTAATGATTTCAGCTACAACAAATCCGTATTATCTCAAAACAACCGTTCAAATATAATAAATTTCTTAAAAATGAAAGGCGGAATAAGATTTGTAAATAACGTGCCTCACTTTAATAACCTTGTTATAAAAACAGAAAACCCGACAGATGCAAGAATTTTTAACGTCATATTTAAAAAACCAAATATAAAACAAGGGCTGTTCACATCAAACCTGAGGTTAAACGGGAATTTATACAATCTTAAAATTCTCGGTGATTTTCATATTTTTGATATTAATGTACCAATATTACAAACTATAGTAAAAGATATTTCGCTAAAGTTTCATCCTGATATCATAAATATTGCTTCAAAAGGCGAAATTTTCTCCAACGAAATAAACCTTAATGCAGAGGCCGATAACAGATTAAAACCGCCTTTTAGAATAAGAAACGGGCTTATACACTTTAAAAAGCTTGATATAAATGCAGCAATTGCAGACCTTAAGCAGTTTGAAATTAATAAACCGAAACAGGAAACATCACAGGATAAACAACCGCTTGATTTAAGTGCTTTGATAATAGATAAACTTGATTTGACAGCCGATGATATTTTAATAAAAGGAATTTCTGCCCAAAATTTAAAAACAATAATATCCCTGACTAATAAAATGAATTTCTCACTAAACAACTACAGTGCAGATATTGCAAACGGCGAGTTAAGCGGCGATTTTTCGTATAACTTCCTGACAAACAGAATCTCAGTTATTGTTAATGCAGAAGATATTGATGCCAACAATCTTTCAGATATGCTGTTTGACCTTCCTAACCAGATGTACGGCTCACTTACCGGTACATCAACTCTGACCTGCAACGGTTCAAGTCATCAGGCTTGTATGTCGACATTAAGCGGAAACGGGACTTTCAATGTTTCTGACGGCAGAATGCCTAAACTTGGCTCGCTTGAATACCTTTTAAAAGCGGGCAACCTCATTAAAGGCGGAATTACAGACTTATCTATAAATAGTATTATTGATATAATAACTCCGCTTAAAACCGGTGAATTTTCTGATATATCAGGAAGTATAAAAATATCCGGAGGAATAGCAGAAGATATAAAAATATCGACAAAGGGGGAAAATCTTAACCTTTATATGAAAGGGAATTACAATTTTGTAACCTCAAATGCACAAATGTATGTATTCGGTTTATTGTCTAAAAAGATTAGAACACCGCTCGGTGCTGTCGGAAATATGTCATTAAATACTTTATTTAATTTAATTCCGGGGGTAAAACTTGAAGATAACAGCCCGTTTATCAGTGATATTAATAAAATTCCGGGGATAGAATTATCAAAAGATAATTTCCGCAAATTTATAGCTGAAATCCGCGGCGATATTACCGGTGAGGGGTATGTTAAAAGCTTCAGATGGATTGATTAACCCGTACCGCTAATTGAGGCGGGGATTCAATAACAAAGTTCCTTCCCCGACTTGGGGAAGGCCAGGATGGGGGAATGTACTTAGCTACAATTCTTTCCCATATCGAAAAATCGTTCCCCACCCCTTACCCCGCCCCAAGCTGGGG
>CASDWH010000027.1 GCA_949284715.1 uncultured bacterium | reverse complement strand
TAATATTAAAAAAGGGTTTACTCTCGCTGAAATTCTTATCACTTTAGGTATTATTGCTGTTGTTGCAGCGCTTACTACTCCGGCGCTTATCCAGCATGCCGCAAGTGCTAAAATCGGCCCCGCTATGTCTAGAGCTATTACGGTTATTAGTGGCGGGTTTCAGGCGTATATATACAACAATGACGCTAATACTGTATTTAGCGCAGATCCCACTATTGGGAAAAATCCTGTAGAAATATTCCGTAAGCTTGAATCATTCGTAAAAATGAAGGAAGAAGGTAATGTTTCGGTACCGGCGATTAAAGAATCTGTTACCGGCGGCGATGTCCTTGCAGCAGGCGGTGGCACGCTGTTTGTTTTTACTGATAAATCCGCGGTGGTTATTCCTACCGATCCGGCTGAATGTAACCCTAATCCTGCAAACTTTGATGCGACTGAGTTACCAAGATGTACCTTTTACTTCCTCCCGATGGGATGGATGAATAAAGATATTCTCCTTATCGGTGAAGATGCTTTTGAGCTTGCATACAATAACAAAGGTAATATCCAAATCTACGGGCTTGAATACGGTGATTCCTGGACTACTTATTGCGATGATTCTAAAGTAGAATCGTTTACACCTGCTTCTAATAAGCGTTCTTGCGGCGGCAGAATCGCTGCCCACGGGTTTAAAAAGGATTACTAAAAATATTATTGATTCCCCGCCCCAGCTTGGGGAGGGGTTAGGGGCGGGGTGCGGTTTTTCGACACGAGAAATAATTGTCACCCAGGACAGACCCCCATCCTGGCCTTCCCCAACCCGGGGATGGAATAATATTATTGAATCCCCGCCACCTGCAAAGCTGTCATCCCGAACTTGTTCCGGAATCTTACCGGTTAGGAAGTCATAACGCTACGTTGGTAAGATGCTGAAACGAGTTCAGCATGACAAAAGTTATTAGCGGATTTTCGTCATTACATATAAGAGCGGCTCAGACCATAAGGTCTGAGCCGCTCTTTAAATAAAAAACAATTATAACGCTGCTTTTGCTGTATCTACAATAATTTGGAACGCTTCCGGTTCATTTACGGCCAATTCAGCCAGCATTTTTCTGTTTACTACAATATTAGCTTTCTTACACGCATTTACAAATCTTGAATAGCTGATTCCATTAGCTCTGACTGCTGCATTAATTCTGATAATCCAGAGTCTGCGCATATTACGTTTTGTAGCCTTTCTATCTCTGTATGCATATTTTAGAGCCTTCATAACAGCAATATTCGCAACCTTGAATATTCTGCTTCTTGCGCCCTTAAAGCCTTTTGCTAACTTTAATATCTTTTTATGCCTGTTACGGCTTACATTTCCACGTTTAATTCTCATTGTTCAACACTCCTATCTTGCATATTTCTTGTATGGTAACTCTTTTGAAACTAACTTAACGTGAGTTTCTGACACTACAGCGTTTTTGAATATTTTACGCTTTCTAGATTCGGACTTGTGTTGAAGCAAGTGGCCGATACCGGCATGACGTCTTTCGATTTTTCCGCTGCCTGTTATTTTGTAACGTTTCGCAGCAGCTTTGTGGGTTTTCATCTTTGGCATTTTACTTCTCCTTTTTTAAAAGTAGTACTAATACCGAGCAAGGCATACCAACGCGCTATACTTCGGCTAAACTAAATCTAGCACACAGTAAGTCTGATTGCAAGTGGTTCTACATTATTCTTTACATTTGATTGCCCCAAATGCCCTTATATATCCATTCTCATATATGATTAAATAATACGCGCCCTCTTTTATATATTCAATAGACGCATTCCTGTATGTAAAATCCTCCACCGGTGCCTCGCCCCTGATATCTTTGGTTGTATCAATTAATCTCCTGATTTGCTCGTGCTTTGTTTCCCTGCGTTTTTTCTTTCTTTTCTTACCGCTCTCCTCTTCCTCCATCCGCTTATACATTCTCTGCACTTCCTCTTTGTTCTCAGAAAGTTTAAACACAGGAATTACAGCAATAAGATTATGCGACTCTATCAATAGCAAAAATTCTCTATCATCCGACAGGGCTAGAATATAATGTCCGGGTTTAATAAAATTCCCGTTATAATCCGGAATATAATCAGGAATAGTCAATACTGGCTCAGGCGTATCCGGATGTGCATACCGGTATATACTATCCTGTCCTATAAACAAGCCGGACTGCGAAAAACTATACGGAATCGTTCCCTCTACATTTCTTAAATTTGGTTTTACCGCGTAATCAAAATCCAATACTATAACTCCGACAAAAGTTCAAAAACAGTTTGTTTTATCTCTCTAAAATCATGCCCAAGCGCTCCGGCATGTCCCAGAAATATCAGCGATATATACTCTTCCGCACCTGCAAGTCTTCCCTCTTTTAACAGCAGCCTGTAACTCTCCCGCATAAGCCGTTTTAATCTATTGCGCTTAACCGCCCTTTTATGAGTTTTTTTGCTCACAACAAAACCAACCTTCGTCGGAATGTCCTTTGTTTTCTTCCCGCCCGCAATCAGTGTTATCCCGTTTTTTCTATGAGAATTATTTACTCTGTAGGTAGCATTAAACGCAGCCGGATTTTTAAGTCTGTATTTCTCTGGTAACATATCTAAATAATACAATAATTTAACAATTATATACAATATGATGTTTTTATCTGTTTTTCATGCAATAATTTTATCGGAGGTATGAAATGTCAGTTGTACTTGAACAGAAACAAGGTCTAATAGCAGGCGACGGACTTTTGCCGGTTAAGATGGCGAAAGCAGCTAAAGAAAACGGGTTCGACGTAGTAGCAATATCTTTATCCAATGACAATTATGCGCAGCTTAAAAAATACTGTTCAAAAGTCTATTCCTGCTGCCCGGGCGAAACTTTTAAAATCGAAAAAATTCTTAAAGCAGAAGAAATTAAACAACTGACTTTCCTCGGTAAAGTAAGTAAAAAAGTCCTTCTTAAAAGACCCAAATTCGATATGAGAGCTTTGGAATTTATCAAGCAGGCAATAAGACTCAATGATGACAAGGTCATGCTTATGATTATTGAAGAGTTTGAAAAAGAAGGCATTAAAATACTCGATCAGACTATATTTATAAAAGACCTCATGATTCCCTCCGGAGTCCTGGGCAAAGTTCAGCCCGCACAATCACAAATTGATGATGTAAACTACGGATACTGGCTTGCTAAAGAAACCGGTAAACTGGATATCGGACAGTCCGTCGTAATAAAAGATAAAATGATTATGGCTGTTGAAGCCATTGAAGGAACAGACTCCTGTATTAAACGCGGATGCAAAATCGCAAAGAAAAATGCACGAGTAATTAAAGTGTCCAAGCCTAATCAAGACAAACGTTTTGATATTCCGGCTGTAGGTCTGAAAACGATTAAAACAATGCACAAGTACAAAGCAGACCTTCTGGCGGTCGAAGCAAACGAAACGATTATTGTTGATCAGGAAAAAGTTGTAGAATACGCAAATAAGCATAATATAGTGATAATGGCGGTATAATGAAGAAGATTTTTATCATAACCGGTGAATATTCGGGAGATACCCACGCGGCAGCCGTTGCAAGAAAACTGAGAGAATGTTCCTCAGATATAATTATAGAAGGTATCGGCGGAGAGCAAATGGAAGCAGAAGGGGTCAAGCTCTTCAAAGACCACAGTAAAATGCAGGTTGTAGGGATTTCTCCATCGGCAGTTTTAAACCATATAAAATTAGGCAAAGAAACGGCTGATTATATCCTTAATGAATACAAGCCGGATTTGGTTCTCCTCGTTGACTACGGAGGTTTTAACCTTAACCTCGCAAGATTCCTCAAAAAAAATAAGTTTGAAGGTAAAATTTTTTATTACATTCCGCCGCAAATATGGGCCTCTAGAAAATACAGAATTAACTCAGTAAAAAAATACATTGATAAAGTTCTCTGCATTTTCCCGTTTGAAGAAAAAATGTACAAAGAATACAATATAGATGTTCACTACTGCGGACATCCATTAATTTCGCAGCTTCCCGAGCCGGCAGACCGCACAGTGTTTTTTGAAAAACACGGCTTCAATCCGGAAAAACCTTTGATTTCAGTGTTCCCGGGTTCAAGAAAGTTTGAGTTACAGCATTTGATGAAACTTTTTATATCTTCTGCAAAAACATTAAAACGGAAGCATCCGGACTTGCAGGTATGTTTCTCTATGGCTCCGAATATAAGCCGTGAACTGTATTATAAATATTTTAAAAACTGTGATTTTGAAGTTATACAAGGTGAAAATCAGGCTCTTTTATCTGTTTCTGATGCCCTGATTCTTGCCTCAGGTACTGTTGCGCTTGAAGCCGCACTTTATAAAACTCCGCTCATTATAGCCTACAGGGCGCCATGGCTCTTCTATCTCATATATCTGGCTGTACGGTGTATTGATAAGGTTTCGCTGCCCAACATTATCTGTAACAAAATAATTGTTCCGGAGTTAATCCAGCCTAAAGCAACCCACGACAATATAGTTTTTGAAGAAGAACGGCTCCTATATGATAAAAAACGCAGAGAACAACAAATAGCTGAACTCGAAGAAGTCCGCACTCTCCTCTCTGACAAGTGTTCCGCCTCAGAGGCAGCAAAAACTATATGGGAAGAAATTATGTAATATAGCAAAACTTGTTAATTGTTTAAAAATTTGCTTTTTTGTTAAAATAATAAAACAGGTAAATCTATGTCAAATACGGATAAACAACAAAATCAAAAATATGCAATGCGTAATGCCAAGTTCTTCAATAAATGGCGCAGGTTGTTTTTATTTCTTGTAACAAATGTATTTTATATGATACGTTTTAAGCTTGTATATCGTTTAGAGGTTTACGGAAAAGAAAATATCCCCAAAGATAACAAATATATTGTTGCCGCCAACCATTTATCAACCCTTGACCCGCCGCTTGTCTGCTCTGTTATGAAACGCGGTGTTGCTTATATGGCGAAAAAAGAACTCTTCAATAATCCATTTATGCGCTGGTGGCTAAACTGGCTCGGTGCTTTTGCCGTCGACAGAGAAAAACTCGGTGTTTCCACCATCAGAACAGTTATGGGTATAAAAGACACTGATTGGGTGCTTGGTATTTTCCCGCAGGGAACAAGACAGGAACCCGGAGCAATAAGCGATATCACAAAAGGTTTTGCCTCGATTGCTAAAGCTACAAAATGTGCTATATTACCGGTAGGAATAACCGGCACCGAACAGGTAAAACGGCTGCCTTTCTCAGGAAAAATAATTGTTAAAATAGGTGAAGCTATACCTTACTCTGATAATGTAGACGAAATGGTTAACAAGTGGGGAGCTTCTATAGAAAATTTAACCGGCTTTGAATACAAAGGCTCTATAAAACATTAATAATTTATAAGTTAAGGATAACTAAGTATGACGAAAAACTACAACAGACGCACAGAAAAAGATTACGGTTTATTAAGAAAGGCTTTTTATATCTCTTTCTTATATTTCGTAGTAGTACCTGTTGCAAAATTAATGTATAACATTAAAGTCGAAGGCAGAGAAAATCTTCCCAAAGGTTCTCATTATATCTATGCCGGAAACCACGTTTCCTATCTCGATCCGCCGTTATTGACTTATGCAACAGGAGGCCGTTTTATTGCCTATATGGCAAAACAAGAACTTTTTGATGCGAAAAATATTCTATTAAGAACTCTTGTAAGATGGCTCGGAGCCTTCGCCGTCAACCGTGACAAGCCTGAAATTGCAACATTCAAAACCGTTAAATCCATTTTTAATACTAAAGACTGGGCCTTAGGTATTTTTCCGCAGGGCGGAATAAGAAAAGATACAAATAAAATCGAAAATATCCACAAAGGTTTTGTTATGCTTGCAAAAAAATTCAAAGCTGATATTATCCCTGTTGCAATATGCGGGTACAACGGTTATGCAAAAAGACTTTTTGAAAAACATTTGACTATGAAAGTAGGCAAACCGATTTCTTATGAACTGCCCGAAGACGAAATTGTAAATAACTGGGTTAGGCAAATATGCAATTTTACAGGTCTGGAACCGGGTGATGAATACAAAGCCGTCATTCAACAATTAAGTCCTGAGGTTAAAGAACCTGTTCCGGCGCTTAACAAATAATTCAATATACAAAAAGCGGCTTATTAATTAAGCCGTCTTTTGATTAAAAGATAATAATTAATTAATCTTAAAATTTGTTGAATAATTTTGACCTTTATTCGGGTAATTTTCCTGAACGTTATCGTAATTGCCGGCTTCGGCTCTCTTTCTTTCTAGAGTTACCTGCCCGTTTTTAACAACTTCGTGAAGCTGGGTTATGTTTTGTTCCAGATTAACCAGAACCTGTTCTGCATAAATATTAGCACCTTCTTTAGTACGTGATGCATCGTCCAAGGCCTGTAGTCTGATATTTTCTGCCTCATCAAGCGCTTTACGTCTGATATTTTCACAATCATTTATAACGCTTTCTTTAATCTTTTCAGCCTCTTTTTGTACTGCTCTTAATAAATCAGATTCACTCAGCAGGCGCGATGCTTCAGCCTGTGCATCGGTAATAATCTTTTCAGCCTTTTGCTGTGCATCAAAAAGTACTTCATCTTTTCGCCTTAACAATGCACGCGCATCGCGAATTTCATCCGGCAGAGCAGCATATATTTTGTCCATTAAATTATTAGCAGTTTCTTTTTTTACGACAACCAGAAAATTACCGATAAGCGGCATCCCGTTATCTAAGACTTCTTCAAGCTCTTTCATCAAGCTAAATATTAAATCCTGCTGTGTATTCATTCTAACATTTCTCCACGATATCTAGATATCCATACCATGAATTTTACGATAAATTGCGTATAAAAGTCAACTTTATTTATCTATTTTCAAGTAGTGCATTAATTTTTATTTCATCATCAGAAATGGTTTGTTGTATTTGATTTAACAAAATATCAAGTTCTTTCATATTTATAAGAGCCAGCCCTAAGCGATTCAAAAAAGATGTATTAATAAAAAGCTTATCAAGCTGTTCTAAATACTGAAATGAGGGAAACGAAGCTTTCATACCTCTTTTCCGCGCATAACGCAAAGCCTCCGGCATATCCTTATACACAACCGCCAGATAATCTGCAATATCACCTGTTCTGATAAGAAGTTTCTTGCCAATCATACAAATCTTGGCTCTCTTAACTCTTACAGGAATCTGTTCTAATTTATTTATAAATTCAATTACACTTAACATACTTGTCCTATTATATTATATTTTACAAACCATACTAGTCAAGAACTTCTCAACAGGCGGCGGAACAAACTTAGATATATCGCCGTTATTAAGTAAAATCTCCCTGACGGTACTTGATGAAATAAATGTATATTCAGGTTTAGTAATTAAAAACACCGTTTTGATATCATCAGCCAAGGCACTATTTGTCTGTGAAAGCTGCATCTCGTATTCAAAATCAGAAACCGCCCGCAGACCCCTTAATAACACGCAAGCCCCCTGTTTTCTTGCATATTCAATTGTTAATCCATCAAAAGAATCAACTTCTACATTCTTTATGTGTCCAACACTTTTTTTAACAAGTTCTTTTCTTACATCCGGTTCTAAAAAACCCTTCTTATTACAATTGTATGATACCGCGATTATTACCTTATCGAAAATTTCGGCTCCGCGTTCCAAAACATCTAAATGCCCGTATGTTATCGGATCAAAGCTTCCGGGATATATTGCTATCTTCATTTTCCACCTCTTATCCAATTATATCATAAAGAAATTAACTCAATATTCCGCACAGCTCTTTATAAAGTTCTTTTACCGGCGCTGTCCAATCATGTTCTTTTTCCTGTTTAAACATCTTTATACCGCTGTACCAGTCATTATGTTTTAAATCCAGGTGCCAGCGCCAGTTATAATCAAGCGGCAGCAGCATATACCCTTTCTTACCTATTGCTCCGGCAAGATGTATAAGTGATGTATCATTGCATATAACAAAATCCAGATTATCAAGCGCCGCCGCCGTATCAGAAAAATTTTCAAATTCTTTGCTTAAATCTATGACTGAATACGGTTTCAGTTTTTCAACTTCTTCCGCTCCGGCTCCGGTTTGAAAAGAATAAAACTGTGTTCCCGGAATAGACAGCAGCGGTATAAATGCCCCGGCATTAATTACCCTGTCTGTTTCAGAGGCCGTATTCCCCTGCCATTTTATACCTATTTTAATTTTGTCATTATTAAAAAACTTCTGTTTATAAAATTCTTTTTTCTCCAAATTAGGTTTCATATACCCGTCTGAAGAGATAAACATATTCGTTTCATCTAACCCGAGCAAGTAAGGCAGACTCAGCATCGGAACAAAAACATCAAAATGAAGATTCTCGGGGTCTATTTCGTATGTAACGATTTCATCTATACCTAGAGGGTTTTCTCTAAATAGTTCAACAAGTTCTTCCTGCGGCTTGAATAAAAGCCTTTTACACCTTTTTCTAAGCAAAGGGAAATAACGTGCATACTGAATTACATCTCCAAAACCTGCTTCATAAAACATAAAAACCGTTTTATCAGAAATGTCTTCCCCCCTCCACTCAGATGCAGCTGCAAAATTCTTAGGAAAAAGCCGGGATTGCGAAAGAGCAGCCGTTTTTTTGCACAATCTGCTTTCAAAAAGTTTTAAACCGTCATGATAATTTCTCTCTCTAAACAAAGATATTGAAAGAAAATATTTCAATTCTTCATTCCCCGGATTAAGAGCAAGAGCCTTCTCCATTGCAAGTGTCGATTCATGCGGTTTGCCTAACAGAAAATAAACATTCGACATGTTATACGGAATAACAAACATATCAGGCCGTAGTTTTTCTGCCCTCTGATAAAACTTCAACGCAAGTTCGTAATCACCATACTTTTTAAATGCAAGTGCAATATTAAAATTTAACTCAAAATTTTCCGGTTCAAGTTTCAAACCGCTGATTGCACTTTCTATTGCAGTTTTATACTGTTTTTGTTCTATTTTAATTCTGGTAAGCAAGTCATAAAATCGTACATTTTCACTATGCTGCATTGCTCTTTTTAAATACTTTTCAGCCTCAGGGAAACGGTATTGCTGATATTTTAAATTCGCAAGCATAAACAGCGTATTTAAATTATCAGGAGCCAGTTTGAAAGATTCAAGATAAAATTTTTCTGCCTCCTCTAAATTTCCTTGTGTATGCTGTGTAAAACCTTGTTTATATAATTCTTCTGCTCTGTCCATAGCGAAATTGTACCTTTTTTTATAAAAAAATACAACTCTTAAAATATAACTGCCGGTTTGATTTATCTTAAAAAATATGCTAATCTTGACTTGTAATTTATTATAGGAGCTGTTGAATATGAAGAGAAAAAAACAAGCTTTTACACTTGCTGAAGTGCTTATAACAATAGGCATTTTAGGTGTCGTTGCTGCAATGTCGCTGCCGGTTTTAACTACTAATGTTTCAGCAATGCAGCTTGCTGCTGCATTAAAAACTTCTCAGGCTCAAATTTCTGATAAACTTGATGCCGGCATGGTTCTGGAAGATGTAGACGACGCAAGAGATTTGAAAGCTTTTGACCCTAAAGATATTAGTATTAATACTGTCTATAAAGGTTTAAGTAAATATCTAAACTTTTATACAGTTGATGAAGCACACAAAGTTTACACACTGGATGACGGCTCGCTCGATTCAACCTGGCCGGCTAATCAAATCCGGCAAATAAATACAAAAGCATTTATGTATATAACAGATTTTGAAGAAGACCTGAAACCAGAAAATGCTTATGCCATCAAACAACAAGGCGGTCAGGTACTCCGAAGAATTGCTACTGTCTATCTTGATGTTAACGGCTATACAAAACCAAACAGATTCGGTTACGATGTTTATAAATTCTACTTAGCGCAGAATGGACGCTTATATCCTGTTGGCGGATCTGATGTTTCATTATTTGCATCCAGCGGCGCCTCTTCAGAATCAATGGGCTGGACTTCTGAAAATAAAGACTATGCCTGTAACTGGAGTTCGCCGGGTTACGGCTGTGCCGGCCGTATAGAAGAAGAGGGCTGGAAGATTACATATTTTGGCAAAAGAGCGCAAGAAAAAAAAGGATAAACAAAAAGAAAAAATTAAAAATGAAAAACGACCGGTAACCGGTCGTTTTATTTATTATCCTCACTTAATTACTTGTCGTTTTTGTCTTTATCATTTTCTTCTTTATTATCAGGAACAAACGGATTTGCACCCTCTACGCCCGGTTGTGAAACATTAGTACCGGCTCCGGCTGTTGTACCGCCCGCAGCTCCGCGCGTTTCCGGAGTTTCAGACTCTTCCTCTGTCCCGTTATTTCCGGCAGGAGTGGCTCCGCCAGTTGCATAGGTTGGTGTCAATGTATACAAATTTTCTTCACTTGTTGTATCAACCGTTTCTTCCCAATACTCTGTTGATACTTCCTGAAATTCAGTAGTTTCAGCCGATAAATCCTGTGTATTTTGACGTAAATCTATTGTATCCTCCGCTGTCGAACGATAATCCGTTAACTGTGTCAATGCTTCTTTTCCAAATATACCAGCAGCCGTAGTTGCTAATGCTCCGGCAGCTAAGTATGCAACAGCAGCCCACGAACCAACTATAGAGCCGGCTAAAGCACTTGCCCTTGCAAAACATTTTAATCCCGTAACAGCCGCAGATGCTGTTGAAAGGGTCATTAACACGCCCTGCGCTATCGCAGATCGTTTTGTTGATTCATCAATATCAGACACATAAGTAGTAAATTCATTTGTTATATCAATATTTGCCGTTATATCTTCGTATCCTTCGCCGATACCAACTATTTCTTCATTTATGCCAAGTGTTTCTTCATTTGTAGACGTTTGGGTAGCTTGCATTTGAGCGCCCAGCGCTTTCATTAAGGCAATCTCTTTATCCGTAGCTGTACCATTTTGATATTTTGTATAATAGTAATTATACAGCCCTTCCATATCAACAATGTCATCCTGCCCGCTTTCGTTAGTTGCAAGCGCCAGTTCCTGTAATGCCTCCATTTCTTCCTGCATTTCTTCCATTGTCAATACTTGCTCTGCCAAATTTGCCTGTTCGGTATAAAGTTCATCCTGCGCTGTTAAACAAGCTTCAACAGCCTCTTTATTCGGAGAATTTGCTTTTGTAACCATTGCCATCGCAAACTGCATTGCCGCAGCTGCAATCAGAGATAAACTAACTTTATTACCTGATGTCTGGGCGGCAGTAAGACCTTTATCTAAGCCCGTTCTACCTGCAACAGTAACATTTGCAGCCGGTATAACCCCTGCTGATACAGCACCTGCACCTGCTGCAACTGCGGTATTTGTAATTCCCTGCCCGCCTTTGCCATCACCAAAAAATCCCGCATCATCAGAATCAAACTCCAGCCGTTCCCCCGGAGATTCGCTTGTCGTATATCCGTTTTCATCAACTTCATTTTCCCAGTTATCAATATATGAACGGAATTTAGTAACCAGCGACTGATACTCGGCTTCTGATAGTCCGTTTTTATTCCCGTTATTGTAGTCATACCAGTATTTTTTTGCTTCCGTAGGGCTTAATCCGTTGACGTTTATTCCCATTATATACTCCTTAATTACAATACTTATTACGGTCAGTTTTTATAAAAACTTTAATTTTTACAGAAAAATTTTACAAATCTTTACAGATGGCAGACTGCGGATTCTACTATACTTCAAACATAATAAAATAACCCCGTTTAATAAACGGAGTTATTTTTTGCCAATATGTTTTACATCCTTATTTTGAAATAACAGACAGCTTTTTACCGCATGTTGAATGTTCATTCAAATAATGATATGGATTTGAAACTATATTATACTGAGGATTATAATATTCTCGATGCGAACCGCCTTTAAAATGGACTCTCGCACCGCGGACTTTATGGTATAAAGTAAACGCACCATCCTTCATTGTCCCGCTGTCTAATTTTATATTAATTTCTTTTAATGCACCATTTGCAAGTTTTTCAAAACGCTTGATACAATATGCAGCACCGTCTTTTACAACTTTGTATATAGTATTATCACCTTTAATTATGTTTGTAAATACTAGACCTGTTGCTAAAGATAAGCCGGCAAGGGCATGAAAAGCGCTATCAGTGCCTAAAGATATTTTACCCAGTTCAACTTCATCAATTTGCGGAATATACGGGTTTGTAGTCTTAGAATCATAATTTTGTCCTTGATAATAATTATACTTGTAATTTGCTGACAAGCCGGACATATTAAACAATGACAAAACTGAGGAGCCGGAAGAATCCATAGTGAATACTGTAGGTAAAATTCTGCCGTCAGCATACTGCGGATTAAGATAATACGGTGTACCATTATTTAGCGGGGATAACACGCCGTCTTCTTTCCGTAAATTAGAAATCTCTTTAAAATCGTCATTTATTTTACGATAGTATTCCGATTCTTCGCTATCACCCTCCAATTTACTAAACGGCAGCGCATTCCGGTTTTGAAGTTCAACATTTTTAGCTTTTTCTTCATACCCGCTCATTCCGAACTCATCACCGCCGTATAATGTCGGAACACCGGGTAAAAGCCCTAATATACGCATATACATTCTTACTTTTGCAACAGCAGGATCCGCTATTTCTTTATATAACTTGAATTGTGTATCAGTCTTGGCATCAAGACCGGCCTTAGTAAATACAAGTCTTATAGCTTCACGCATATCACTTGCACCAAAGGCCGTGCGTTCGTTATCATTCCTAGTCATAAGATATAATTGATGAGTATCTAAATCATTAGCTATATCAATGCTGTCGTACTTATGCATATACTTTTCTAATGCAGTACGCATTTTGGCTAACATATCATCCTTGTATTTATATGGATTATCATCACCATTTGAAGAATAGTGATTATGCAGTTCATTTAGTTTTTTCTCTGCTGCTCCCCACAAGACATTACAAAGAACAAGAATTTGCTGCGGCACACCGGAGTCATTAAAATATGGCGTATAAGATTTTAATGAAGAAGTGCTTTTAATATTTTTCACATTCTCTTTAGCTTCTTTGACGATAGCTTCAATAAGTTCAGGACGAACATCATATTTATCATCCTGACGAAGCTGCAAGCCGTCAGCAACTGCCATATCAACAATTTCATTTATAGCTGAACAATAATCAATGAAAGAGGCGCGTTTTTCGGGTTCCAGTGTAAAATTACCGTTAACCAGTGACGTTACAGCACGGTGAAGAGAGTTTAATTCTTCGGCCGATATAATTCCGCGCTGGCCAAGAAACTCGTGAATAGCATCTCTTATTGCTTTTCCAGTTGCAATAGCCAGAGTGCTTGCTCCTGTAAAATAGTTTTTATTAATATAATCAGTATTTTCGTAATTATACTGAACATCAAAAGGCAGGTCATTCATATCAGCGGCGCCCGTAATCGCAAGAAGTGCTTCTTCTCGGTGCGAATCATTAATATTAAGCTGGTTTAGAACAGCCTGAACCATTTTCATATCTACCATCATACAATGTGCCAGACGCGGCTTATCATGGTTTCCGCCAAAAGTATACAATGAGCGGAAGTATTCCAGAGGATACTGGCGCTCAAACAAGGCTCTTAACTGTTTATTAATAGCATTCTGGGTTTCACTCAATCCGTTAAATGAATTTCCGCCGGTGTAACCATTTGTAACCCCGGCTTTTGCAGGGTCACCGGTAAACATTTTCAGAAAATCAGTGAAGAAAAAGTCATACGCAGCTTCTGTTGTATGCTCTGTTGTTTGCATAAGTTCTACCGCTGGTGACGGAGAATCCCCTGAATCTTTTAATAAATCCGTGTCGGTAATTTCGTCATAAATTACGGTATCCGTAGTTACTTCAGCAATATTATCTTTAAATTTCCGCCAGAAAGATATTAAATTTTCTCTTACTTTGGAAGGATAATCGCCTTTATTTCTAAGACTGTCTATATCTTCTGTATCTTTCAGGGCATCTATTCTGTACCGCAGCCCAAGGCCCGCGCCGTTGACAATTGCTTCAGAATATTTAAATGCTCTGAGATTAATATCTTTCACTCTGTTTAAAACTGCGTTCTTAACAAAGTCTATTTCTTCTGAATCAGTATTAAATTCTTTTAATCCGGAGTGCATTCTGGCCGCAAGCAGCTCTGCTTCGTATTTTGGAGTATGTCCTTTGACTCCGAGCTGAGACAGCGAACTTTCATTTCTTAACTTGTCATAATCATAAATAATTTGACCGTCAGAAGTACTTTTTACCTCCATTTTCGGAACCAGCGATCGCAATAAAATATATCTCGCAGCATCACCGGCAACAAATTTGGTCACATAGTACCCGTAAGGAGTTAATATATTTTTAGCAGAATCTTTAAATATCTTTTTATCAGCCGGCAGCTCCTCATCCGTACGTTCTAAAACCGCACGGACAAAATCATGGACTTCACCGGTTAACATATCGTTAACTTTGTTATAAACCTTTGAATATCCGAATCTTTCTTCCAGCTCTTTTGTAAATTGAGGATTTCCATTTTGAGCAAGCTCATACCTGGACATACCTTGTTGTTTTTTGTTGGTCGCTCTTGCTGTAAAGTAGTTAGTAGAAAGCACACCGAGTGTATATTTATCTAACTCCAGTGATTCAAGCGGTAAATCCATAACAAGTTTATCAATAAGAGTTTCCGCAGACAACTCGGGAGTGGATATATTATACAAATCTTCATCAATCATCTGCATAGCTTCTAAATCTAATTTTTTTGCTTCAATAGGAAGTTTCTTATGCTCAACCAGTTTTGACAACAATATATGCGCATCCAGAGCGCTTTCAGGACTGCCAAGGGTTTGAGCGGTATATAGCTCATGGTATTGTTTTACTACAGATGACCAATATTTTCCGAACTTAATACTCATGTCCTGAATTTCGTTATTGGCCGGCGTCAAGCCAAATTCATCAATTAACTGTTCATTTTTTGATTTGTAATCATAAGCAGATTCAAAATACCTCAGCTTAATCATGTCAGTATTGGCATCCCAGGTAACAACTCCGGCCGCAGATTTGTCCGCCAGCCTTGTCCGCGGGAAATTAGAAACATATATAGTTCCCTCTCTGGAATCAAACTCCAGCTTATCTTTACTATTTCTGTTTCTTTCGTTTAAAGTATCAATATTTTTCAGATAAGCTTTATAATCTGATTTGGTCATTGCAACATTGAAATTAACAACTGTATCATCGTGTGTTGCAGTTTGAAGAGGATTATCCGCAGATAATTTATCGAATTTTTCAAGCGGCTGTTTTTTGGCAACCGTTTCCGGGGAAACATAATCCTTGTCATAGTATTGGATTATAGTTGGTTTTGATGAGTCATAATCATAATTAGTATCATATATTATCTGTCCGTCTTTTTCTTTGAATTCATGCGGCGCGTTAATAAGATAGTGCCTTAAGCCAACTGAATTTTTGCCGACAATACCATAACCTATTTGATTAGAATCAATATCTTCCATCCTAAACCAGTGTTTCATCTGATTATCAGTATCCCCCCATCTTTGGGCATACTGAAAGTGAATGCCCCCGAATCCTTCACTGGTAAGCGGTGCATCCATTACAAAAACCATACCGTTTTTATACAGCTCTATCATATAATCTCTGAAATTATTCATTTCCCCGATACCGCCTGCAAGCTGAAACAAGTTTTCAGGCCAGTATTTAAATCCGGATATTGAATCCCCGCCCGTAATCGGTGTCCCGAATACAACTTTAATCCCCCTTTCTTTCAAATATGGGATTTTAGCCTGCATGCCGGCTAACCCTCCGCCCAGAATGTTAGAGAAAGTTCTTCTTGAATTTTCTGCCTCACTGCGGACTCTCTTATCAAGAACTATTTTACCAATATCATCAGGGTTTGATTCTGTAAAGCCTTTATAAACATATCCCGGAGCAAAACTATCAGGCATTAACAGGTAGCCGCTTCCATTTACCACAGGTTTAAGAGCAGACATAGAAACAACATTATATCCATGCATCTTCCAGCCGGCATCCCGAGCTTCCACATCATTACCATCCGGAGTATGTATTGTAAATCCGTATACAAATTTATCGTTCTTTTTAAAGCCGAGGGTTTTCATATCAACTGCTATACCTTCTTTAGGTATATCTTTGAATACAAAAGTTCTACTCGTATCAAGATTATTATCAGGTTTTAGTGCAATTATTTTTAAATCACAAGACTGCCGGTATCCATTAAATTCTTTGCCTTCCTCTTTCGCTTTTTTCTTCTCTTCTACATCACCGTCATTAAAAGGATAGTTAAATAAAAAACGGGTTTCGCCAAACGAATCTTTAACATACTCATACCCTTTAAACGCAGGCCTAAACATTGAAATACTACCTAATTTCACTTTCAAACTCCTTAATGTGTACCGGTAAATAACACTAAAATCTATCTACTATATATTTTAAAACAGGAAAAAAAATTTTTTTGCTTATTTCAAATAAAATATTAAGAAATATTTACAAAACCCTGACTCCTTAATATTTCTACGTAATGAGGATGCGGAAAAAGTCGAAAATGAGAATTTTTGAAGAAATCTTGCTTGCCGGCGTAAAACGACATTTCTGCATTTGACTTCGCAAACGCCTTCAGCCTCTGCCGGCAATACGCTTTTCAAATCCGACCTTAGATGTGAAACCGTTTCCCGGAGTTTACAGGGAAAATGTATATTTTTCGCAAACACTAATTTGGGTGATTGTGCTTGTTAAAAAAAAGTATTTGATATACACTTTAATTACACCAGTACGGTAATAAAGTCATGACTATTTTATACTTTTACATAACAATTTTCACAATCTATTTTGTATTGCTGGCGCTGCAAAGCCTGAGGCGCAGACGCAAGGTTCGGGATAAATACACGGCCAAGTATCATAATATGTGCGTAATCGTGTACTCACATAATAACAAAGATACTCTTGAACAGCTTGTTAAACTGTTAAAAAGCCAGGACTATCCATCATCATGCTATTCTGTGTACGTAATCCTTGACAATTGTACTGATGATTCAGAAGTACTGCTTGCAAGTGAGCTTAATATAAACGTATTCAATATACAAAACATGGATACTGTAGGAAAAACTCAAGCTTATTCTGTTCTGGTAGAAAAATTATCACAGGTTCATGGACTTGATGCATTCGTATTTCTGGATGCAAAATATTATGTCCGGCACGACTTTTTAACAGATATCAATTTTTATTTGCAAAAGCATGCTGCGATTTCCTCTTATATAGAACCTATTGTTACAAGAAAACTTAGTTTTGTTGAAAAAATCCGGTTCGTATACGAAAAATACATGACAAACTTTGTAGAAGCAATGAGGGCCAAAATGGGATTATCAAACATAATAAATACAAACGCCTTCGCAATAAAAAAACAATTGCTGGATAAAGTCGGATATATCGCGGCAGACGGAATTAATACGGAACTGAAATACACTCTTGATATCTCGTCAAAAGGTGAAAGAATATTTTCAACACCCGATTTAAGAGCATACTCGGATTTCACAAACTGCACTCACAGATATCCTGATTTAGGCAAAAGGTTTGAACTTTTCGGAACTTATATAAAACAGTTTGATTTCCGAAGATTTAACCATGTTGAACTTATATCTTCGCTTATTGCTCCGAACTGGCTTGCGGTCATACTTATATACGCTCTGTTAATATATCATACATTCCATGTGTACTTTATAGCAGATTTTAAAACAGTACTAATTCAAGCTGTATTATTAATAATAGCCTCTTTCGCCGGCATGCTTACTGCAAACATAAAAACAAAAGAAATCGGTTATCTATTTTTATATCCGGGATATACTATTTGCAGACTTGTATACAATTTTCCGGTTTTTGCCTGGATTAGAACTGTTATTAAAAAAGCTTCCGAGCCTTCAACCGTTGAAAAAATGCTGGTTGATGTCTGGGTAACAGACGGCAAAAAGAATTTTCCCTGCAAGCTTGAACTTGTTTCTACCAGCGGACTCTCCAGCGTAACTTTCATAAATACCAAAGGTAAAAAATATACCACTAAAAACAACCACCTGAGAATGACAGATGCTTTGCACGAACTTTCAAACAAATTATCCGAACACGGGCTTATGCTAAAAATCTGTCAGTGCTGTAAATATTTCCAGCCTAATATTGACGGCTCAACAAATATGGTTAAAGGGTTTTGTAATTATAACTTTACAGACCGCGTTCCGGGAGATGTCTTACAAACCTTAATCTGGAACACCTGTGAACAATACGAAAACTTAAATGTTGTAAGTTTATTCCAAAGTATAGGCAAAAAATAAAAACTTAAATAAAGGTCTTTAGTCATGAAAATAACAAATAATTCTCCTAACTTCGGAGCATCTATACCTGTATACTATTATGCAAAAGATAAAGCAGGCAAAGTTTGGCGTGTAATGAAACCTGAAAATATCAAAAAATGCAACAGCTATATAATAAGAAACCTTACAGGCAGCTTAAAAAACAAAAACGAAAATCTGATTAATCTTTTTAAAAAATTTGACAATGAATACAAACTCTCCGGTAAAATACGCTCAGTATACGATAATGCACAAGCAACAGTATATCTTGTTACCGGGAAAAAAGACTGCAATGCGATTAAAGAAATGGGCGAAAAGCTGGGAGAAGTAAAGAGTGAAAGTCTTAGCAGAGTACAGACAACAAAAACCTTTGAAGTAATGGAGGCGGCAAAACAGTTTTTTAAGAAAGCACTGAATTACGTAAAACGCCCTGATATTAAAAAGAAAACAACAGACGGAACCCCTGTATCAATGCATATAACATTTGATGCGGCATATAAACGCAACGGAGAAGTAAAAGGGTTCACATTCAATAATATAAACTTTTCAGACGGGAGCCGCATTTTAACTTTTTAACATTAAGTAATAAATCTATAGAATAAAACCTTTGTTTATGCTATTTTGTAGGGGAATATAATATAGATAAGAGGATAAATATGACTAATACCAACTCCACGATTACAGAAACTGCGGCAGCAGAAATGTCAACAGTTTACAATCCGCAGGAAGTAGAAGATAAAATTTATAAATTCTGGGAAAACGGTGATTTTTTTAAAGCAGACGCGCATAGCAATAAACCGCCTTTTTCTATTGTAATTCCGCCGCCGAATGTAACAGGTGTACTACATATGGGGCATGCCCTTGACGGAACTTTGCAGGATATACTCACTCGCTATCACAGAATGAGCGGGTATGAAGCTTTATGGATTCCGGGAACAGACCACGCAGGTATTGCAACTCAGGCCGTTGTAGAACGCCAGCTAAGAACAGAAGGTAAAACACGGCATGACCTCGGGCGTGAAAAATTCTTAGAACGAACCTGGGAGTGGGCAAACGAACATAAATCAGCTATACTTAATCAATTTAAGAGACTTGGAGCATCATTTGACCGTTCAAGAGAACGCTTTACTTTTGATAAGGGTTGTTCAGACGCGGTAAAAGAAGTATTTGTAACCCTTTACAACAAGGGACTTATCTATAAAGGAGCATACATTGTCAACTGGTGTCCGCGCTGCCAGAGTGCAATTTCTGATATAGAAACAGAGTATGAAACAGAAAAAGGACACCTCTGGGAAATATCTTACCCGCTAAAAGGCGAAAGCGGAGCGATAATTGTTGCAACTACAAGACCTGAAACCATATTCGGTGACGTTGCAATTGCTGTTCACCCGTCAGATAAAAAATATTCGGAACTTATCGGTAAAAAAGTTGTTATCCCTTTATCAGGACGTGAAATACCTATTATTACAGACGAGTACGTTGATAAAAGTTTTGGTACAGGTGCTGTTAAAATCACCCCCGCTCACGACCCCAATGACTATGAAGTCGGGAAAAGACACGGGCTTGCACCTATATGGGTAATAGATGAAGAAGGTAAGATGAAAGCCTGTGGAGAAGTACCTCCGGAACTTCACGGAAAGGACAGGTATGAAGCCCGCCAAAGAATTCTTGAATTGCTAAGTTATAACAATTTTCTGCTTAGAACAAGAGAGCATGAACATAATGTAGGTAAATGCCAGCGCTGCCATACAACTATTGAACCGCTTCTTTCAGAACAATGGTTTGTAAAAATGGAGCCGCTTGCCAAAGAGGCAATAGCTGCTGTAAAAGATGGAAGAATTAAATTTATTCCTCAAAGATGGGAAAAAGATTACTTAGGCTGGATGGAAAATATCCGCGACTGGTGTATTTCTCGCCAGCTCTGGTGGGGACATCAGATTCCGGCATATTATCATAAAGTAACAGGAGAAATGGTTGTTGCCAAAGAAAACCCTGACCCTGAAAATTATGTACAGGATGAAGATGTACTTGACACCTGGTTCTCTTCAGGGCTTTGGCCATTCTCTACAATGGGATTTCCGAACAGCGAAACGGATGATTTTAAAAAATTCTACCCGACAAGCGTTCTTGTCACAGGATTTGATATCATATTTTTCTGGGTTGCAAGAATGATTACAATGGGATTAGAATTCACAAAAAAAGCACCTTTCTCAACCGTCTATATCCACGGGCTTATCCGTGATGAAAAAGGTCAAAAGATGTCCAAATCAAAAGGAAATACCATTGACCCAGTTAAAATCATTGATAAATACGGATGCGACGCTTTAAGATTTACAATGACAAGTCTGTGTACTTACGGCGGTCAGGATATAAAAGTCAGTGACGAACGTTTTGAATACGGCAGAAACTTTGCCAATAAAATCTGGAATGCATCGCGGTTTGTAATGATGAACCTTGATGGTGTCGATAATAATCCGATTGATAAATCAAAATTAACTATTGCCGATAAATGGATTTTAAATAAATTAAATGAAACGGCAAAAGAAGTTAATGAAAATATTAAAAATTACAGATTAGGCGAAGTATCACACATCTTGTACGATTTCTTCAGAAGCTCTTATTGCGACTGGTACGTTGAAATAGCAAAAATCCAGCTTGCAGACAATGATTTGAAACTCAATACCCAGAGAGTTTTAAGATACGTTCTTGATATGTCATTAAGGATGCTGCATCCGATAATGCCGTTTATAACAGAAGAAATCTGGCAGCTTATCCCGCAGGAAAAACCGGCGCCTGCAATAATGAAAGCCGATTATCCTGTATACAAACAAGAACTGGCTTTTCCTGAAGAGGCGGAAGAAATGGATTTGGTAATGGATACAATTACATCACTGAGGAACATACGCCAGAGCTTCAATATTTCTCCTTCAGTAAAGGTAAATGTTGAAATACGTTCAGCAGGCAGAGAAAAGGAAATATTCAAGGTTATTGAATCTTATATTCACAGACTCTCAAAAGTTGAAGATATAACCTATGGTGATATAAATGCGCCAATGCCGCCAAAGAGTGCAGCAGCAGTTGTATCAACATCCAAACTTGTTGTACCGCTTGCAAACTTAATTGATCTTGAAGCGGAAGTAAAACGCCAGCAAAAGAAACTGGATAAGCTTACTACTGAAAAGAATTCGCTTGAAGGCAGAATGAAAAATGAAAAGTTTGTAGCTAATGCGCCAAAGGAACTTGTTGAACAAACAAATGCCAGAATTGACGAAATTAACAAACAGTCTGAAATAATTAAAGATTTAATTGCTTCCCTGCAAGGATAGGATGAATATAAGGAGAAGTGTCATGAACAAAAGAAGCTTTATAAAAAGTATTGTCCTTTGCGCTCTTGGAGTTATGCTCGTTTTTAACTCAGCACAGGCAAAACGCAGCGGCCAGACAGAAAAAATTCTTAGAGAGCAGCTGCAAACACACGCCCTGGTTGTAATAAAAGATAATCAAATGACCTGTTACGACGGCAAGGGAATAAGCCCGCTTTTAAAATACCTTGAACAAGGGGATTTCAAAAACGCAACAGTCGGCGACAAAAAAATAGGCCGGGCTTCTGCACTGCTTTTAGTTCACGGCAAAGCTAAAAAGGTCTATACTCCTGTAATTTCAAAACCGGCTATTGAAGTTCTTGAAGCTTTTGATGTAGATTACACCGCTGATAAAGTTGTTGATAATATACTTAATCAAACACAAACAGACTTATGTCCGATGGAAAAGAAAGTCAAAGGTGTAACTTCTCCTGACGACGCTTACGAACTTCTTAAAACGCCATAACGAGCTTGCGGGGGAATATATATTTTCCCGTATCCTCTAACAGGAAATCAGCGTAATTTATATGTATACGGTTTGATTATTCTTCCTCAGTTGAGCCGGTTATTTTGTCGTACCCCTTTTTACCTATCCACATCAAAGTATTACATATTAATTGAGGAAGCAATGTAATTACTCCGATTGCTAATGCCCAGTTTTTAACAGAATTCCAATTGATTTTTTTATTTTGTAAACATTTTAGAGAATAATTCAATTTTTTAACACTCTTATTATGCTTTTTATATTCCTCAATCTGCCGCTTTATCCCGTCTATTGCGCTATCAAGACGGGGCTTGTTTTTAAGAAGTTTACGCTGGTTATACACACCGACACCTGCACCCGCTGCCGCGCCGAACCCGCCCCAGACAAACGCGTCTGTCACAGGGTTTGCTGAAAATAAATAGGACTTATTTTCCCTCGCTGATATAAATTTCTTTTGAGATCTGGTATTTTTCAGTATTAACGGAGAATCACTTACTGCCGGCACTACAAAACTCCTTTTGTTTTTACAACAATAATAACAATTCTAAATATTTTTTTTGCCAGTTTAGCAAATTCATTTTACAAAAATTTACAACAAGAGGATACAAAACCACTACCAAGAGTTTGAAATTAAATCATAAACCAGGCAGACTCATACAAGAATCTCAAATACAAATTGAATTATGTGACAATATATGATAAAATCTATCGTATAAATAGCAAAAGCGCTGAATACAAACATTAACAGATATGCCGGTTCCCGCGATTGTTGAAAAGGATATTGATATAAGGAAATAAGAGGTTTATATGGCTATTAGAATAGGAATTTTAGGTTACGGAAATTTAGGTAAAGGGGTTGAATGTGCAATTAAACAGAATCAGGATATAGAGCTTGCTGCTATTTTTACAAGAAGAAATCCTGAGTCAATTACTCCGAAAACAACCGGCACGCCGGTTATAAATACTGCTGATATAAATAACTGGGTTAATAAAATTGATGTAATGATTTTATGCGGCGGCTCAGCAACAGACCTTCCAGAACAAACCCCAAAATATGCAGAATTATTTAACGTAATAGACAGCTTCGACACACACGCAAAAATTCCTGAGCATTTTAACAATGTTGATAAATCCGCACAAGCCGGCAAAAAAACAGCAATTATCTCTGTCGGCTGGGATCCAGGACTATTCTCGCTAAACAGAATGTATGCTAATGCAATACTTCCAAACGGAAACGATTACACATTCTGGGGCAAAGGTGTCAGTCAGGGGCATTCCGATGCAATAAGAAGAGTTAAAGGGGTTAAAGATGCAAAACAATACACAATCCCTGTAGATAATGCACTTAAAAGTGTACGAAACGGAGAAAATCCAGACTTAACAACCCGCCAGAAACACACAAGAGAATGTTTTGTTGTACTTGAGCAAGGAGCAGACCCTGAAAAAGTTGAACAAGAAATTAAAACAATGCCAAACTATTTTGCAGACTATGATACAACCGTTCATTTTATATCAGAAGAAGAATTAATCAAAAATCACAGCAAAATCCCTCACGGCGGATTTGTTCTCCGTTCCGGAAAAACCGGCTGGAATAATGAAAATAGCCACATTATTGAATACAGCCTGAAACTTGATTCAAATCCAGAATTTACATCAAGCGTACTGGTAGCCTACGCACGCGCAGCCTACAGATTAAACAAAGAAGGCTCATATGGGTGCAAAACCGTATTTGATATTGCTCCAGCGTATTTAAGTTCTAAATCAGGAGCAGAACTCCGCGCTCATATGCTATAGGGCGCAGGAAGTGTGTGTGGGGGGGGAAGAATAGTTTGGGTAAGAGGAGCAGGACAAAGAGGCAGAAAAATGAGAACAGAAAACCGGAGCAGGAAAATGGAGCCGGAAATTCTCTTTTATAAACTCAAATAGTATTCCTTCAGAAGTTTACAATCATCTTCTATGTTCGGACTTTCACAGATAACCGCGCCTTTTATATCAAATTTTTTGAAAGCCTTAAGCAAATCCTTGTAATTCATGTCTGATTCTTCAAGGTTCAAGTGCTGACGTTCGCCTTTTGCAGTATATTCAATGCCTGCAATATGAGCATGAAAATTATTCAATGCATACTCTCCAAGTTCCCTGCCTATTTTTTCAAATACCGAGCAAAATTCATCATACGTATTCATAATTCCGGCATACCTTGCGTGTAAATGAGAAAAATCAACGCAGGGATAAACCGTTTCATACTCTTTAGATAATTTTACAATTTCATCAACATCGCCCCACTGGGTAGCTTTACCGGTTGTTTCAGGCCTGATAAATATCTTATTGCCAGACTTTTCCAGGGTTTCTGTTATTATTTTAATCTGTTTAGATATGTTATTATAAACTACATCCTTATCCTGTCCCAGATAATATCCGGCATGAAAAGTTATACTGTACCCGCCGAGTTCATTTGCAACCTCAGCCGTTTCTATTATTCTCTGAACACTTGCCTCAACCTTTTCAGGTTCAGCAGCGTTTAAGTTAACATAAAACGGAGCATGTGCAGTTATTATTTTATTAGTGTTTTTAACACTTTCCCTGCTTTTATCACTGATTCTCACGCCGCGGACAAATTCAAGTTCCAATCCGTCTAAGCCCATCTCATCAAGGATTTCAAAAGCTCTGTCATACCCCTTATTTCCGGTTCGTAAAGGCATGCCTGCCGTTAAAAAGTAAAGTTTATCCATTACTTAAATACCTCTCCGATTTTAGGGTTAACAATTCTGATAAAATCCGCAGCATCGCCGATAAAAAAGTTTCCAAACTGCAATACCGTAGGAACAATTAACCCCTTTGCGGTAGCTATAAAAAATTTATTATCTTCAATCTTTGATACACATCCGGGAGGATGAGGCATACATAACGTATCGCTCGCTATTTCAACTTTACTTATTTTCATTAAATTTCCGCGAAACATCGTTGATGCCAGAATAAACGGATTTAATGCCCTCACAAATCTCTCTATATCTTCAGCGCTCTTTGTATAATCTATATATAACGCTTCCTCCGTAAGAGTATTACCTTTTACAAAAACACCCTCAGGCTGCTTCTTTCTTGGCAGCTCTCTTTTTTCATACTCTTTTAATACTAAAAGCAAAAGTTCTATACCTAATACATTAAGTTCATTAAACAGTGTACCCATAGTTGATTTAGGATGAATGGGATAACGTTTTTGTATAATAATATCACCTGTATCAAACCCTTCATCCATAAAATGAATAGTAACGCCTGTTTCGGTTTCGCCGTTTAAAAGTACATTTGTATACGGATTTCCGCCTCTATAGAGCGGCAGCAGCGACGGATGAACATTAATAAAACCATCCTTTGTCGCCTCCAGCAAAACTTTAGGGATTTTGTAATTAAATGAACAAACAACGGCAATATCTACGTTTAATCCCCTAACAGTTTCTATCAGTTCGGTTTCATCAAGTTCATCATATTCAATAAAATTTAACCCTCTTGCAACAACAAATCGTTTAAAATTATAATACATCGGGTGGCGTTTTTTAGGCCCTAAAACACCAACAACATTGATGCCTGACATCAATAACCCGTCAAGACCGACATACGCCATATCAGGAATCCCGACAAACAATATTCTTTTTTTATAAACCGACCTGTTATCCATTAACTTTTACTTCTACTAATTTATCTATTTTCTGGGAACAAAACCTGAGCATTTCCATACAATGCGCCTTACGCGCCTCTTTTTCCAATCCTTTACACAAAGTACGGCAGCATGTAAACTTATACTTATCTTTAAATTCCCCCACAAACTCTTTTGCCTTATCTTTAGCTATCTGAACATTTTCTTTAGCGTTGCTTCTGCCATACAATGAACCGATAACTATCTGCGTTCCGGCAATTGCGCCGCATAAACACCCTGAACTTAATCCGCTTGAAAACGCTGTTGCAGCAGGCAGGACCTCTGGGCGGCAATACCCGCGGTCTATACCCTCTTTAACAATACTTTCGGAACACGAATACCCCTCTTTGTAATAATCTTCTGCTCTCAAAACTTTTCCTCCCAAACAATTTAAGTATATCATGAGTATAAGATTTATAAAAATTTGTTTACATTTTGAATTAAAACACCGTGTAGAATATAATCATAATTATGAGAAATGTTGAAGATGTGCTTGCAGGTATTAATATCGGCATCGCCGCAGGACTTGCTTTAAGCGGAAACAAAAAAAATATTATTAATCTGTATAATGAAATAATGACCCGCTCTATTTTGCCGGCCGAAAATCTTGAACAAAATCTTCAAGAATATGTAAAAGAGCATGCCAACACCGATTTTAAGAATAAAAAATACAATGAAGCAGTTCTTCAATATCTTGATTTATTCAAAAGTGCAGAACTTACTCCTGAAGAGTACAAACAGACAGGTATTTGTCTTTTAGAACTAAACCAGCCGGAAGCCGGCAAAGAATTTTTATCCATGTACCTAAAAACATCAGAGAACAAACTTATTGCACTCAAAGACCTTGGAAATATTTATTTTCACAAACTAAACGATATAGATGCTGCAATCGGATACTTTGAAGAATTTGTTTCTGAATATAAAAACGATGATGAAGTATACAATATACTCGGGCATTTATACTCTCTGTATTACAAAGATACACAACTTGAAAAACAATTAGAATACTTTACAGCGGCTCACACCCTCAAAAAAAACACACGGCTTTACATCAGAAATATTATCTTTACGCTATATCGTCTGGGGCGATTTGAAGAAGCGGAAAAATACTACAGCATACTTCTCAAACTTAACCCTGAGCATGCCGACTATTACTACTATGGCTGTTTTTTAATTAATCAAAAAAGGTTTAAAGAAGGGTATCAATACCTGCGGCACCGCTTTGAAAAAGAAACAGACGATAAATCCATAATTCCTGCGGTTCTTGATAAAACGAAATACTGGAACGGCGAACCTCTTGAACATAAAAAGCTGCTTATTCATTGTGAACAAGGTTTTGGGGATACAATTATGTACTCACGTTTTGTAAAAGAACTTGCAAAAAAAGCCGCAAAAGTCTATTTTATAGTTCAGGAAGAACTTTTTGAACTAATAAACAATTCCAATTTAGGTGTTGAAGTTTATTCAACAAAATTCGGGCTTTACAATCTTGATTATGACTTTTTTACAACAACCATGGATTTACCGCTTTTTCTTAATACTATACCGGATAATCTTCCATACAGGCAGGGTTATTTGAAATCACCTGCAAAAATTTTTACGACAAGTAAGAAATTAAAAGCCGGTATTGCCTGGCACGGTAACAAGAAATTAAAAGAATCAGCAAGAGATATCCCGTTTGAAGCACTTACGCCGATACTGGATATTGACGATATCGAATTTTACTCGCTGCAAACAGGAGATAACATAATACACAATACTCGTCTGATTGATTTGGGCAGCAGTTTTGAAAACTTTAGTGATACCGCAAAGGCCATTATGGGACTTGATATAATTATTTCTACCGACAATGTTATACTTAATCTTGCCGGCGCCCTTGACAAACAGACTCTTGGACTCTTCAATTTATATCCCGACTACCGGTGGTATAACCTGAAAGAAGGCTCCCCTTCAAACTGGTATCAGTCCGTTGAAGTTTATCAAAATACTCATCAGGATATGTGGGAGGATACAATAAAAAGAGTTTGCGAAAAATTAAACCGCATAAAAGAGGGGTTAAATTAATTCATTATTAAATTATAATATAGCTGATGAATCATATAGAAATTAAAAATCTAAACTTAGGATTTATGACGGACACTGGTTACCGCCCTGCTCTGTTTGATGTGTCTTTAAAGCTAAAACCCGGCCAAATGCACGCTATAGTTGGAGAATCCGGCTGCGGGAAAACAATTACAGCAATGAGTATTATAAAACTCCTGCCCAAGAATGCCGTCATTAAATCAGGAGAAATAATATTTGAGAAACAAAACCTTCTCTCTCTCACGGAAAAAGAAATGCGTAAAATAAGAGGAGCAAAAATAGCACTAATACCGCAAGACCCAATGACTTCGCTTAATCCGCTTTTTACTATCGGGAACCAGATTACGGAAACTATACTATGCCATAAAAATATCTCTAAACAGGAAGCTTTTAATCAAGCAGTTAAGTTTCTAGATTTAGTAAAAATTCCGGATGCTAAAAACAAAATGAGCCTATATCCGCATGAACTTTCAGGAGGTATGAAGCAGCGTGTAATAATTGCAACAGCACTGGTTTTAAATGCAGGTGTAATAATTGCTGATGAGCCGACAACCGCCCTTGATGTAACTATTCAAGCTCAGATAATGTCATTACTGGATGAAATAAAAAATAAATTTAATACCAGTATTCTTATAATAACCCACGACTTAAACCTTATCGGTCAGTATGCCGATGAAATTTCCGTTATGTACGCAGGGAATATTGTTGAAAATGTCCCAAACAGAGAGTTTTTCAGAAACCCTCTTCATCCGTATTCAAAAGCGCTTCTTAAAGCTTTGCCAGGTAATAATAAAGAAAAGCTTTATACAATTACCGGCGCACCGCCGTCTATTTTTGAAAATATTACAGGCTGCCGGTTTAATCCGAGATGCGAAAGATGTATAAACGGTATCTGTACATTACAAACACCTTCTTTAACAGAAGTTTCGCCGTTCCATTATGTAAGCTGCTACAATTATTAACAGCTACATACGGGTTATCATGCTTTCCCAGCATTCATCTAATCTTGATTTAATCCCGGAACGCTCATACCAGCGGTGAATAAACCTTTCTTCAAACCCCAGCCCCCCGCTTATTTTTTCACAGGATTTTAAATCAAAAGTCGCTTCAGACATGCCCATTTTCACTATAAAATGCGGAGTATTCAGCTTTTTAGGCTCCATAGCAATTCGTATATTATTATATCTTGATGCCTGCATAGTTTTAATGTTGTGGGCGTCAGATTGTACATCAATTAAATACGACTTTAAATTATTTTCCAATTCTCTGAAGTTTGCCATATACTCTCCTAACTAATTATTTAAACTATGCAGCGGCGGCGGAATATGACCTGCCCGCATAACAAAGCCTGTTGAATCCAATCTTCCGATATCCATAATAGGGGCTTCGCCAAGCAGTCCGCCAAATACGGCTTTATCACCGACTGTTTTTCCAGGAACCGGAATTATTCTTACGGCCGTTGTTTTTTTATTAATCATACCTATAGCCATTTCATCCGCAATCATGCCGGCTATTACGGATTCCGGCGTTTCACCCGGGATTGCAATCATATCAAGTCCGACAGAACAAACAGATGTCATTGCTTCCAATTTATCAAAAATTAAATAACCTTTATTTGCAGCTTCAATCATGCCGGCGTCCTCCGACACAGGAATAAACGCGCCTGATAAACCGCCTACATTGGAACTTGCCATTATACCACCTTTTTTAACAGCATCATTAAGCATTGCCAGAGCCGCCGTTGTACCGTGTGCGCCGACATGTTCAAGCCCCATTGCCTGAAAAATTTCTGCAACACTATCCCCGATTTTAGGTGTAGGGGCCAGGGATAAATCAACAACTCCAAACGGAACGCCAAGCATCTGCGCCAGTTCTCTGCCGACCAGTTCCCCGGTTGTAGTAATCTTATATGCCGTTTGCTTAATCCTTACTGCAAGCTCAGATAAATCAGCCTCCTCCGGAAGCTGCGCTACAGCATTTTTAACAACACCCGGGCCTGATACTCCGACATTTAAAGCACACTCCGGTTCGCCGTATCCACAGTATGCACCTGCCATAAACGGATTATCGCTTACAGAATTACAAAAACAAACAAATTTTGCAGCCCCTAATCCATCTTTATCAGAAGTTAATTCTGCTGCTTCTTTTATAACTCTGCTGACTTCAAGAACTGCATCCATGTTAATTCCTGCCTTTGTTGAAGCCGCATTGACAGACGAACACAATCTTGATGTAGTACTCAATGCCTCCGGAATAGATGCAATAAGCGCTCTATCACCTGAGGTAAAACCTTTCTCTACAAGCGCGGAATATCCGCCTATAAAATCTATATTTAAATCACCCGCAACTTTATCAAGAGTTTCCGCAATTTTCAGATAATCCTTTTCAAGCGCACTCTCTGCAAGTATAGAAACCGGTGTTACAGAAATTCTTTTATTTACTATCGGAATAGAATAATTATCCTCAATAATTGAAGCATAATTCACCAGATTTTCTGCGTATGATTTGAGTTTAAATGCAATTTTATCGCAAACTCTGGTAATGTCCTCGCTAATACAATCTCGAAGACTCACTGCCAAGGTCACAGTCCGGATATCGAAATTGTGAAGCCTTATCATATCAATAGTTTCTAGTACTTTCTCTTTATCAAACATAGTATAGATGGATTATAGCATTTTCGTAACATTTAATCAACAATAAAAGGTTAGCCTGCCTTATATCTGGGAACGAGCATGGCGGGATCGGCCACAGCTGTTGAATAAATCACAAAATCATTATCCCGCAGCAAATATTTACGCATTGCCGCACGGTTTGTTATTTTTTCATTACAAATATAAGAATCTACCCGATCCTTTATATATCCGGCAAAAACTTTTTGTTTCTCCGATAACTTATAATCCTTTAAATTCTTGACGATATACATATATATTAATTATATACCACATACCGGCCTTTTTTAACTGTTTTAATTTAAGAAATTAAGTTTTGTAAATATAAATATTTCCTTTGATAACTGTAATATCCGGTTTTTACTAAATTACGCACATTTAGTTTAACTATGTTTATGATAGACTTGTACACATAATACACATTAGATTAAGGCGGTGTTATGGAAAGATTTTTCGGAATATTCGGTATTATCATAATTTTTGCAATTGCGTTTGCACTCTCAAATAATCGAAAAGCAATTAACTACAAAACAATTATTACCGGATTTATCCTTCAAATTCTACTCGCCGTATTTATTTTTAAAGTTCCGGCAGGACAGCAGATATTCATGTTTTTCGGACATTGTATCCAGAAAATTCTTGATTTTGCATACATTGGCGGACACTTCGTTTTTGGCGGACTGATGGACTCTGAGGTTTTTGATAATCTTTTTGGCAGCAAAAACCGGATTTTTGCTCTCCAGTTAATCGCTTCAAATATTTTCATGATGATACTTGTTAATATACTTTACTATTACAATATAATGCAGCGCGTTGTATCCTTCTTAGGCAGAGCTATGAACAAGGTTATGGAAGTTTCAGGTGCAGAAGCACTGTCTAACGTTGCCAGTTCTTTTGTCGGACAAATCGTTGCACAAATTATGATTAAGCCATATCTTGAAAAAATGACCCGCTCTGAAATTTTAGCCTCAATGGCTGGTAGTATGGCTTGTATTTCCGGAGCTATGATGCCTATATATATTGGCATGGGAATCCCTGCACCATATATACTCGCATCTTCCCTTATGGCTGCCCCGGGAGCTATGATAATTTCAAAAATTGTTTATCCCGAAACAGGAGTACCGCTGACTAAGGATGCTATAAGAATCAGCAAACGAAAAACTCATATCAATGTTTTTGACGCTATTTCAAGCGGAGCCTCGGAAGGTATGAAAGTTGCTATAAGTGTTACAGCAATGATTCTGGCACTTGTTGCACTTGTTGCTATGATTGATTATATTTTAGGCGGAATCGGGTTGTTTATATATAAAATATTCCATCTTTCAGCACCGGTTCTAGGTTTTGATTTACAGCACCTGTCGCTTAATATGATTTTAGGTAAAATATTTGCTGTATTCGCCTGGATTATCGGAACCCCGATAAATGAATGCTCAACAGTAGGCGCACTTATGGGTACTAAAATTGTATTAAATGAAATGGTCGCATTTGTCGATTTAACACATATTGCTGACACATTATCTCCTAAAAGCTTTATGCTGGCAAGTTTCGCATTATGCAGTTTCGGAAATTTCGGATCTATTGCTATTCAAATCGGCGGAATTGGAGAACTTGCCCCTAATCAAAGGAAAAATCTTGCAAGACTTGCACTAAGAGCTTTAATCTGCGGAACACTTACCTGCTATATGTCCGCTGCAATTGTAGGTATTCTAATTAAATTCTAGATACAATTGTATATCTATAACTCTTTGTGCTAGAATTTATCTATGAAAATAGGCGCCGTCTACAACAAGTATATTAATAATATTCAGGAAATCATCCATATTCTTGAAACAGGTCTAAAATCCCGTAATACAGAATATATTATCTCCGATACTGATAACTTAAACAAAGATGTTGATTTTGTATTTGCAATCGGCGGAGATGGTACAATTCTTAATGTCGCAAAATTTTATGCCCGATTAGATATTCCGGTTATGGGTGTAAACCTTGGAAGGCTTGGCTTCCTGTCGCAAGCCGACCTCTACATGTTCTCAATCATACTAAAAGACATTACTGAAGGGAAATACAAAACAGAAGAAAGAATTGGGCTGGAATGTAATGATTACACAGCACTAAATGATTTTGTAATAAAGAGCTGCCAGAGTACAAGAGCAGCAAAATTCGGACTTGAAATCAACGGACAGCCTGTTTGTGAATATATTTCCGACGGACTTATAATTTCCACGCCTACAGGCTCGACCGCATACTGTCTGTCAGCAGGAGGCCCGATACTTGCACCGACTGTAGAAGCATTTACTATAGTTCCAATCTGTCCACACACACTTACAGCACGCCCGCTCGTAATCCCTGACTGCGAAATACTAACAATACGTTCTGAAGATTGCCCGCTTTCTATTGCCGCAGACGGATGTGATTTAAAAATTGATTCTAATCACGTTACCATTAAAAAATCCGGCTGTAAAATTAAACTGGCTTTCCTTAATGATAACAATTTCTACAATGTTTTACGTGAAAAACTATTCTGGGGAGTATCGCCCTGCACTAATTAGGGGAAACCATTAACTTATAAATTTAATTCTGGTATAATAATTGTTATGAAACGCGGATTCAGAACTTTATTATTTATAATCGTTTTAATTCTCATTCTCATAGCCTGTTTCTTTGGCTGGGGATTTCTGGAAGAACAGTTTCATCACGCTCAGGGAGTCTACTATATTTATAAAGGGGACAAAGCTTATTTCAAAAACAACATGAAAAAAACTCTTTATTACTACAAAAAAGGGTTGAAGCTATACCCCGAACACTACGAAGCCTGGTTTAACCTCGGAAATATTTATGCTGTTCACGAGGATTATTTTGCCGCAATAGAAGCCTATCAGCAGGCTATTAAAAACAATCCTAAATTTATTCTTGCAAGAATGAACCTGGGCATTGTTTACTCTGAGGACTTAGGCGATTTTGATGCGGCAATTGAACAGTACGATGCAATAATCAAGAATAAATACAGAACACTATATATTCCCAAAATATACAATAACAAAAAAAGTACAAAGGAAAATATAGGTGTTGCCTACTACAACAGAGGACTGGCATTCAGGCTGAAATCAATCTATCTCCCTGATGAAAAACGGCATCTTGCAGGAGAATTTGTTGACAAAGCTATCAAATCATATAAAAAAGCTCAAAAATATCTTAAAAAAGATTACGCTAATAGCTATAATATGGGTTTGGCATACCACGTGAACGGAGATTACACTAATGCCGCGATAAACTATTGCAAAGCTATTGAATACTCGCCAATGAGCTTTGAAGCACACTATAACTTAGCCGTTCTATTAAGACAACTTCATCATTACAAAGAATCGCTCGATGAATTTCAGAAAGCAGCCTTAATAATTTCGGAAGACCCGAATGCTACAAATCAGGCAGTTTATGTTTTTAACCTGTTAAATGAAGCAACAAGGCTTTTAATTTTCAGCGAAGAAAATGTAATAGAACATTTAACTGACGAACCTATGTATTCATACAGCTACACTTATGTAGGAGGCAAACTCGTTCCCACTGAAGAATTAGATAAAGCCATCCTGAATAATTTCAAAAAATGCGCCGGCGAAATAATCTTCCTGGAGAATGATAATGATTAACTATATAAAATTTTTAGAAAATATAACCCGTATAGTAAATACCGATAAGCCGCTTAATACACTTGAAACAAGCATAAAAAATGAATTCGGTTTTACAGGAGAATTAGACAAGCTTAATATTTTTCTACTCGACAACAATACAAAAGTCCTCCGTGATTGTTTTTCAGATATGAAACCGCTTCAGGAAATATATACTGATGAAACAGCAGTAGAATACAACAATATGATTGATGAATTCTGGTTTAATGACTTTATAATTAACCGGAAAGCATATAAACTGCCGCAGAATATAGAAGAAATCGGAATAAAAATAAAAAGCCTTGCCCTGCCCGTTTACAAAGGTGACGACATTAACGGTATAATTGAAATCTCTTTTAAATCAGAAACGCAGATTATGCTGTCATTCCTGCATGTCATGAAAATTTTTTCCTCAATCATCGCATTAAAAATTCAAAATACGGTTCTTGATGAAAAAATGCATACAAACGTTGAATTTTATGATTCAATGAAAAGTATTGCAAAAATCATTGAAACCCAGTATGAGCTAACCTACATTATTCCGCTAATAGGTGAAATGCTGGACAGGTTTATAGAAGACCACCTTATCTATATTTTTCTTCGCAATGATGATAAATTTGACCTCATCTGGCCAAAGTCCTGCAATGATGAAAGAGCGAAAGTATTAATGCAGCAGCTTGACAGTGAATCAACTTATCTCTTATCCGACGACGGTAAAATCGGCGCTTTTGCAATGACAACAGAAAATAATCTGCTCGGCTGTATTATCGCAAAAAGTCTATCAGAAAGATTAAAACCCCGTGAGATTGATTATCTTGAACAGTTAACAAAACAGGCCTCAATAACAATTAACCGTGCCAACTCTTACTCAGAGGTGCTTCAATACGCGACGCTTGATGCATTGACAGGATTAAATAACCGCAGACAGCTTGAAGTCCGTCTAAAACAGGAAACCTCTCAAGCTGAACGGCAAAAACATCCATTATCTGTTATTATGCTTGACATTGATTTCTTTAAATCATTTAATGATACATACGGACACGCTATCGGTGATTTAGTACTCAAAGAAGTTGCTGACTCCGTCAAAAAAACTTTAAGAGAATCCGATATCCCCGCAAGATACGGCGGCGAGGAAATTTGCGCGCTCCTTCCTTTTACCGATTTAGAACAGGCTAGACAGGTTGCCGAACGTGTACGACAAGGAATTGAAAGCAAAGAAGTTCCGGTTCTGATTGATGAAAAAGAACACATTTTAAAAGTTACGGTAAGTATCGGCGCTGCGCAATACACGCCCGGTTCAAAGCCGGAAGAACTCTATATAAAAGCTGATGAAGCACTCTATCGTGCAAAACGCAACGGAAGGAACAGGGTAGAAATTAATGAAAACGTATAAAAGAATTTGTAAAACTCTCGATGATACAGCAAAACTGGCGGAAGATTTTTCTAAACTTATACAGGAAGGAGCCTTCATCTGCCTGTACGGAGAAATAGGCTCCGGCAAAACCGCATTTGTTAAAAAACTCGCGGCTGCACTTGGAATTACAGAAAAGGTTACAAGTCCGAGTTTTGTTATACTTAATGAATACCACAGCGCAAAGCTGCCTTTATACCACTTTGATTTATACAGACTGGAAAATGCAGGTATCTCTACGATTGAAGAGGAATTGAGAGAATACACTTCCGGCAAAAAAATTACACTTGTTGAATGGGCAGAATTTGATTCTGGAGCGCTTCCGTTTGACAGAATAGAAATTAATGTGACCTATGCTGATGATGATTCAAGATGCTATGAATTTTCCTGCAAAGGCGATACATATAAACATATTATAGAGGAATTGAACTGTGTTAACGCTTAGTTTTGATACAAGCCTTGATAAAACATATATAGTTTTAGGCGAAAATAAAAAAATTCTCGATTCAATAGAGATAAAATCTGATGAAAAAAATTACCACTCTGCTTACTTAATTTCAAAAATAGCAGAAGTTCTTAAAAAGAATAAAAAAACGCCAAAAGATATTAAGGTTATCGGCGTAAACACCGGCCCGGGAAGTTTCACGGGAATAAGAGCATGTGTCACGACCGCACGGGTTATGGCGCAGGAAACAGGTGCCAATGTTTTCGGGATATCATCACTGGAAATTCTCGCCCGGGCATCAAAACTTGAAAACCCGCTCGTAATCCTTGATGCAAGAAAAAATATGGGTTATCTCTGGGATAGGAAACTAATAGGTGCTTTACCGCTTGATGAAATAGATGAAATTGCACAAAATCGTAATATCCTTACTGATAACACATTATTTGAACGATACAAAGACACCGGAAATAGTGTATTATCTTATCAGGAAGAAAATTTACCGCTGGGTAATGTCCTGTTTGAAATCATATCAGAAAAAATACCGGGCGCAGACGATATCTGGCAGCACCTTAAGCCGCTGTATATCCAGCCGCCGCCGGTTACAATCAAGAGGAATTAATTATGAAACCAATCTGTCAAAACTGGTCACAATGGTTAAATGAAACAAGATTTTCAGCTCTCACCGATGAGATGAAAGCACAGAACATGAAATGGCTTGAAGCTGTTAGAGATGTCATTCTGACTTATGCACAGATAACAAGCAATGATATTGTTCTGGATATTGGCACAGGAACAGGACTCTTAGGAATGAAAGCCCTTGAAATGCAAAAGTGTCAGGGCAAAGTTATTTTCTCCGACAAATTTCAGGATTGTCTTGACAGCTGCAAAGAGTTTCTAGAAAACAACGGTATCACAGAAGGTTACGAATTTCTCCTCTCTGAATGCGAACATATCGCACTTAACGAATGCACCGTAACTAAAGCACTTATGCGTTCCGTTCTTGTTCACATCGTAAATAAACAGACAGCCATAAATGAAATATACAGAGTTTTAAGACACGGCGGCCTGTTCTGCGCTTTTGAACCTATTATACGCTCCAATACAAAATTCTGGGAACTCCTTCATCCTGAATTCATCGACAGATACGACGAATTTAAAGCAGCAGAAGAAGAGTTCTCAAAAGACCCGCTTGACCCGCTCTTTAATTTCGACGATAAATCATTAAAGAAAAACCTTGAAGAAGCCGGTTTTGAAAATCCGGAAGTAAATCTTCAGGTCGTTAAATCTAATTATGTCGTAAAAAAAGAAATGGTTCCCGCATGGTTTACTACACCGCCGTCACCAACTACTAAATGTACTAAAGAACGGTTCCTTATGTATTTTCCGGAAAGTGTAGTGAATAAATTTATGAAAGATGTTGAAAACTTCCTTGTCGGTAAAGAAATCTCTTTAAAAACAAATGCTGTTCTTATCTGCGCTAAAAAATAAAAAAAACTCTTCCGGAGAAAATTCCGAAAGAGAGTTTCTTAATAAAGGTATACTACACATTCTTCAACTTTATTCAACATTCTACATTACTTATGCGTACTTAGGTGCATCCTGCGACGATCTTTGTTCAACTGCACCCTTTACGCTGTCTAACTCTGCCTCAACAGCCTGTAAGCGCTGTTGAATCCTTGCCGAGCGTATATCAATTTCTTTTTCCATTTTATTCAATTCTATTTCTTTACTTTTCCTCATTTGCTGGAATGCCTGTTCTGCAAAACAGTTAAAGTAATATCTCCTCATCTGCTGCTGTTGTGCAGGAGTTCCCCCCTGCGGCATCATGCCTGCCTGTTCAAAAATGCTAAACTTTTGCGTTGCAGATTGAAGAGCGAGTTGATTGCTCATATTCATAAATCTAAATCCATCACCAAATACAGATCCCGGCAGTGATGCAATTGAAGCCGGTGTTAATCTCCCTTGACCCAAGGTAGCCGCATATGATTGAATGTCATAAAGCTTTTGCTTTTCATCCATCAATTGCTTTGTTAAGCTATTTCGCTGCCTTATTAAAGACATCTGTCTATACAATAGCAAAAACATTTTCTACCTACCTGTACTAACCTTTATTAACCTACAATTATATAAAGTTTTTTCTTATTTAAAAATTGCTTTTTTACCGCTAAATATTAAGTTTTGTAACAAATAAGTATAGTATGTTAATCAACCATCTTTAGCCGGCCTGTTTGATTAATTTTTACAGGTTCATTTTTATCTTTTAAATACTGGCAGACCATAATATCTTTATCATATGGATAAATTTTATATGCCTGATTTATTTTATCAAGCATAGGAACATCATCGCCGCCCATCGTTATAAATTCATCGGCAGCAACCCTGTAAATCTTATTAGGGTCAGGATTATCAATGTCTATTGGTATAACATTTCCATTTTTATCAATAAAATTCATTTCTACCAGCGTTTTTTTACTCTTGCTTACAGTATAATTCAATCCAGAAACTGCGTACAATCCGGGCTTATGGCTTGCCCTTGAAAGCGTTCTGTGAGTAACTAACTTGAAAGCATCTACCAGTTCTTTTTCTGTCACAGGAACGACTGTCATATCATCAGAAAACGGTGCTATATCTTTAACATCACGATTATTTATTTTCCCTACGTGGAAAAAATTTCTGATTCCTGAATTGTTCCACAAACCGATATCGGCACCTGTTACTTCCCTCATTGCATCACAAACAAAATTTGCATGCGGGTTCTCTGCAATATATATATTTTCAGGAGGCTCCATTGCCTCGCTTACTTCCCCTACAACCTCAGCAGGGCCTAAAACCTGATTAAATATATACTCATGCACGTAACTTTTAGGATAGTTGTGCGTCATGTGGATATTATTCTGTGCTTTTTTTATTACACCATTTTTGTCAAATTCAAGATTCAGCAGACCGAAGAAATGTCCGTCTTTACCGGCCTGAGTTATTATAACCGGTTCCCCTGAAGGTGAATATACCAAATTCTCTCCTTCTTTAATATCTTTGATTAATTCATGCGTATGTCCGCCGATTATAACATCTATACCGTCAATTTTCTCTGCTATGTCTTTATTTTTGTTATGCCCGAGGTGCGATAAAAGAAATATTTTGTTTATTCCTTCTTTTGTAAATTTATCTACCTGATTTTTTATTTTCTGCAAAGTTACGTAATAATTATCAACTTCACAATCCTTGATGTATTCTGGATTTGTAACCCTTTCAAAAATATCATTCGGGCAGGCGCCTATTAAACCAATCTTTTGGCCGTTTATTTCCGTAACATAAGACGGTTTCAGCACATCATTTAAATCTGTTTTATCAGGCCTTGTTGCTTTTTCTCTAAAATTTATTGCAAGAGTTTTGGTCTTATGGTCGCGATTCAGGTCACAAAAATCATTTGTCATTGTATCCATTTCGTGATTACCCATAGCACGCGCATTTATTTTTGCATACTCTAGAAATAGTACAGTTGCAGCATTAGATTTATGATTTCTTTCATTCCCTATCTGGTCATCGCCGCCTGAAAACCTTACATCACCTTCTATTCCGGATAAAATTCTTAATTCATTATTTATTTGTCCGTGACCATCGTTTATATATCCTACTGAAAGTTGAAAATTATCTTTATCTTTTTTCTCGCCAAAACCATACCGCTGCATAAGTTCTTGAGATTTGAAATTTGGAGTATTATTTATATTTGTAATTCTTATCATACAGACACCTTCAATAAGGTTAACGCTAATGAAGATTTTTTTTTGCCATTATATTCCAAAATCTTAACGAAAATTTACAAAGATAAGATTGTTAAAATTGAACGAAGAACCTCTTCCTGCGTTTGTTCAGGCTTTATTGCAACTTTACTGAACGCATCCTGTATTTCTTTATCATCATACCCGAGAGATTGCAGTATAGAAACAGCTTCTCCGTACTCTTTGGGAATTCTTGAATATGTTTCGGATATATGTCCGGCAACACTAACTTTCATTAATTTATCTTTTAATTCCAGTATTATTTTCTGTGCAAGCTTTGGCCCGACGCCTTTTGCCCTTGTTAATTCTTTATAGTTCTGTGCTTGTACAAGAGAGATTAATTCATATAAATCAAATTCTCCAAGAAGCGTAAGCCCCATCTTTGTTCCAACCCCCGATACAGAGGTCAAAATAGTAAATATATCTCTGGTTTCGCGATTTATAAAGCCGCATAGATACATAATATCTTCCTTGTGAACAAGAGATAAAAATATTTTCATTTCACTGTTTTTATCAGGAAGTTGTTCATAATCACTTACAGGAATCTCGCACCTGTACCCGACACCATTGTTATCAATTGTTATAAAGCATCCCTTCTCAGTTTTGCGTTTATCCTCCAATACCCCTTTTACATAGTCAAACATGTTTTCTCTCCGCTATTCTTTACCAGCCCCAAATAGTGACAACTGCGGAACAGTACCGGATTCCTCCAGTGATTTCCGTTTCCCTGCCAGATTCTTTGCCATATCACGCTGCATTTTTGTCATAAGTTCTTCCGAACGTTTAACAACTACATTCGGCAGACCTGCCATTTTTGCAACCTGTATACCGTAACTTCTGCTTGCCCCGCCCTGTACAATTTTTCTTAAAAACTCTATTTCTCCGTTTTGTTCCTCTACAGTTACTCTGTAGTTCTTAATTTGCGGATAATTATTAGTCATAACATTTAATTCGTGATAGTGGGTGGCAAAAATACATCTTGCTTTGATTTTTGCAGCTATAAATTCGGCAACAGACCAGGCAATTGCAACACCATCATAAGTACTTGTTCCTCTGCCTATTTCATCTATTAAAATAAAACTCTTTTCTGTTGCGAAATTAAGAATATAAGCAGTTTCACTCATTTCAACCATAAATGTCGAACGCCCCAGAGCCAAATCATCACTCGCACCGACACGTGTGAATATTTTATCAACTATACCTATTTTAGCGTAATCAGCAGGTACGTATGCACCTATTTGCGCTAACAGCACAATTAACGCATTCTGGCGCATATAAGTAGACTTTCCTGCCATATTAGGGCCTGTTAATATCATTAACTGGGTTTTCTCTGTGGAATTTGCCGATATATCCAAATCATTACTTACATATGTCCCAAGCGGTAAAATCTTTTCAACAACCGGATGACGGCCGTTTCTAATAACAAACTCCAGAGATTCATCTACTTCCGGTTTAACATAATTAGACTCTACAGCCGTGCTGGCAAAAGATTGTAGGCAGTCAAGCTTTGCAATAGCTTCAGATAATTCCCGTATTATATCAACATATTCCTTTGTATAACCTCTGAAATCTGTAAACAGCTTTTTCTCCAGCTCTACTGACTTAACCTGTGCTGATAATACGTCATCTTCGTGTTTTTTTAATTCCGGGGTAATATACCTCTCTGCATTAGCAAGGGTTTGTTTTCTGACATAAAAATCCGGAACCCTCTGTGAATTTGCGTTTGTTACTTCTATATAAAAACCAAACACTTTATTATAATCAACCTTTAAAGTATTTATTCCGGTCTTTTCACGCTCTTTTGATTCAAATTCCGTAATCCACTGTTTACCCTTAGTTAGTAAATCCCTAAAATAATCCAACTCAGAATTAACTCCATATCGGAGCATTCCGCCCTCTTTCATTGTCATTGGTGCATTATCATCAATTGTACGAAGAATAATATCATATAAATCAGTTATTTTTTCTCTATACGGTATTACATTATCAAGAACAGTAATCCCCGCCCGGGTAACTGTATCAAAAAGCTCCGGTACAACAGCAAGCGAATTTCGCAAATTTAAATAATCTCGCGGGGAGCCGCTTTCATTACTGAGTTTTGAAGACAGGCGCTGGATATCATAAAGTTCGCCGAGCAAAGTCGATAATTTTTCTCTGGTATCATAATCGTTTATTAATATCTCCACAACGCTCTGACGTTCTTTTATCTTCTCAACACTTTTAAGCGGCTGGCATATCCAGTTTCTTAAAAGTCTTGCACCCATATTGGTCAGAGTCTTATCAACCGCCCACAATAATGTTCCGGTCTTGCTTTTATCACGCATAGACTCAACAAGTTCCAGATTTCTGCGGGTTCCGGTATCCAGTTGGACATAATCCGATAATTCATATGTCTTAACAAAATCAAACTTCGGCAGCCCGCCTTTCATATTCTCCCAAACATACGCTAAAATGGCAGAAGCCGCTCGATACGCCAGTTTATAATCTTTATACCCTTCAAATGACTCACTAAAAGAAGGATATACACTCTTTAAATTATTCAGTGCAAACTTTTCCTCAAACACTTTCGCCGGAATTTTGGAACAGTTATAAAGTGAAGTTATCTCCTCTGGAAGATTCAAAATTTCCTCCGGCACTATTTGAAACGGTTGGATTTTCTGGTTTGCAGAAGGCCCGATTACTTCTGCCGGTTTTATTCTGGCAAGCTCAGTAAGTACAACACCTATATTACCTTCCGTTGCCTTAAACTCGCCGGTTGATATATCGGCATACGCCAATCCCCATCTGGCCTTTTCCTCAAATACTGCACATATATAATTGTTTGTACTGTTCTCTAAAAAATCACCCTCTATAATAGTTCCCGCAGTAATTGTCCTGACAACTCCGCGTTTTACGATTTCGCCTTTGGCTACATCTTTCGGATCCTCTAACTGCTCACATATAGATACTTTTCGCCCCTTTTCAATAAGTTTTTGCAAATATCCGTCAACTGCTTTAACCGGAATTCCAGCAAGCGGAACCCTTCCATATACCTTGCCCGCATCCCTGCCTGTTAATGCTATCTCTAAATCCCTTGAAATTGTAACCGCATCTTCAAAAAATGTTTCATAAAAATCTCCGAGGCGATAGAGTAATATTGTCCCGGGATTCTCTCGTTTTATCCCCAAATATTGCTGCATTACAGGCGTTGTATCTTCAATTTTTACATCAGCAGAATTTATATAGTTGATTTCATTTTTTATCATAGTTATAATTTTACAATAAGTATAGACTGGGGTGCAAGTAATGTTTAGATTGATTAAAATAATATTTAATGCAATAATTTTAGTCCTTGCAATAATAGGTTTCAACACGATAGGCGGACAGAAATACGTGGATGCACTGGTTAAAAATGTGTCCTCTTTCATAAAAGAAAATGCTCAGGAAAACGCAAAAGAAATCGGGGATTTCTCTAATGTTGATAAAGAGTTTGAAATAAATAACACATTTAAACTGTTAGGCTATAAAGGCGTTCTCTCAGCACACAAAGCCTCCGGACAGCGAATGCTTATATTGAATACAGGCAAAAGACAACTACTCTCACAAACGGATATCCAGAGCAAAGATATTGCTGACAAACTTAAAGACATGTTTGCAAAAACAAAATATCAGGCTGTAACAATTGAAGAACTTAAAGTTACGGAACGCGGAATGATTACAACCAAAGGGAAAAATGTTCCTTACGCAAAATTTAATGCAAAAATCTCCAAACTTCCTGTCAAAGACTACACAGGTATGGTCGCAGTTGTCACCACAAAAAATGGTAACAATGAGATTTTTGCCGCCGTAAACGAAAAGAAAAAATATTCACAGCTTTTAACCAGAGAATTCTTTTCCAAAATAAAAGAAAATAGCTAAATTAAACTTTATCTATCATTCTGCACCAGTAAATTTCTATTATATACTATATTATCCCCTTCCTTTAGCTTAAACCTGTTTAATTTCTCAAACCATCGGCAAGGAATATCCTCTCCTACTATAATTTTGTCATTATCCATTACCGTAGCATCAAGATAAAAAGCATTGCGCATCGTTTCTTTCCCTGTAACCTTAAATACATCCTGCTGTCCCTCTACACCTTTAATATCTGTAAAAAGAACATTGTGTAATGATACCGACTTATCATCATTTAAAAACACTGATGCCCCGCTTGCTGCATTAGCAGGTGCTGAAGTATCATTTGAAGCTATTTTTACACCATTATTAAGCGTCACTATATAAATATCTTCACGATTATGATATTCTCTGATTTTTATTTTCTCAAAGTTTTTTATATCACTTTGTCTGTACTTTATTCCGCCATATGTGACATAATCTCCGCTGCTCATAATCTCTCCTGTTAATAAAGTCCTTTAAAATAATAAAGTGATAGTTAAATCAAAAATTTACTCTTTTATTAGCATTATTACAATATTGTTACAATAGAACGGCGGCTGGAAAATTAATTTTCCAGCCGTCGTTCAGATTTATCACCTAACTACCTATATTCAAGGCCGTCTGAGCCATTGATTTTGAAATAGTTACCAGAGCAACGTTTGCTTCATATGCCCTTTGCGCAAGAATAGCATCCGCCATATCAACCATTGCATTTACATTTGATGAACGTATATACCCGTTTGCATCAGCGTCCGGATGACCCGGAGCATAAATCCTATCACCTGGCGTCGGATCCTCTACGCAGCCGTTCATTACTACCCCGCCCTGTAAATAAGGGAGAGTTCCGATTCCAAATACATCATTCTTCATTACATTGAGCAAACCATGAAAAGATATATCCTCACTTGCATTAAGAACAGGTATACGTCTTACATAATTTGGTGTATCAATATTGGCAATGTTTTTTGCGTGAATATCGAGTCTTAACCCGTGTGCTTTAAGCGCATTCTTCCCGATATTAATAGATTCCATTATACTCATAAGCTCTAACCTCCGCCTACATTAAGTACTGTCCGCATTTCTGTTATCAAATTTGTCATTCTTTTTGTGGTCATTGTATAGTAAATCATATTTTTCTGGACTTCCGCCAGTTCCTGCGTTATATCTATTTCCTCTTCGCGCCTGTCCTCAATCATGCCGGAAGGTCCGAGTTTAGTTGAAAGTTTTGTTTCCAGAGGACTGTTCATACTGCCTAGATACATTCCAAAATCTATATCACGTCTTACATAGCCAGGCGTATCCATATTAGCAACATTTGAGGTTAATGCCCGCTGACGCTGGGATACTAAATCCATCATTAAATTAACTTTTCCAAATGAATCAAGTGCTGTAAAAGTCATTACTTACCCCGCTATTCTCTTATATTAATCGCTTTGTTATACATATCATCAGCTACTTTCATAAGATTTAAACTTGCTATCATTGAAGCGTTCAACCTTAACATTTCGTTTACTTCGTCAAAAACACTTGTATTTGATGTTTCAATCTGGTGCTGAACAATATAATTATGTTCACCAATCAATCTTGGCGGGCCGGATTCTTCGGTCGGCACCATTTTATTATTATGTCCCTGCTCAAGACTCTCCGGTGAATCAAATTCTACTATCGGAATATGCCCAATCAGTTCAGGTTCAGAGCCGGCATAATCGTAACTATATACATCCCCGTTCGGTGATACAGTAAACTTGTAACAGTTTGCAGGGATTTGAATACCATCACCAACTAGCCAGCCATCTCCTGTTATAAGATACCCGTTCTCGCCGCGGGTAAATGCACCATCACGTGTATACTGAATTTCACCCTCAGGAGAAATCACCGGGAAATAACCGTGACCATTGATTGCCATATCATAAGGATTGTTGGTAACAAGCAAATCTCCCTGGCGGGCATCCGTTCTTAAAACGCCTGTTAAGTATCCGTCCTCTCTTAACATTTGCTCAAATTTTGTTACCTTATACGCATTTGTTTGATAGTTAGACACGTTATTAGCAACCTGCCCCAAACGTTCAAACTGATATGTTGCACAATTTATATTTTTTCTTATGATTGCTTGTAAACTATACATACTTTACTCCTTATGATACAGAACCAAGTTTACTTATCACGTTTTGCAAATTATTGTTTTGCATAATAAAAATTTGTCTGTTTGCTTCAAAATTCCTTACCACAGGTTTTACCTGCAAAAACTCGTTTTGCAAAAGCACATTTGAATACTCGTTATAACCCTGTTTTATATCAGGATCTAACACCGCCATACCATTTGCATCCACAACACCGAGTACGCCGCATTCCTCTAACTGACGGGTTTCCTGATTAAACACACTGATTTTACCTCGGGTATTAACAACTATATCATCAGGGGTACGCGGAACTGTACTTAATACAATCGGCACACCGCTGTCAGAGAGTACAGGATTATCCTCTAAATTTAAAAGATTTCCGAATTTATCGAACTTAAAACGCCCGTCACGTGTTAATACCACGCCTTCAGGCGTTGCTATCTGGAAATAACCTTTATTTGCTATCGCTATATCCATAGGATTGCCTGACGACATAATACGCCCGGGTTGGTCATCTATAGTCGAAGATAGACCATGAACTCCCAAAAATTCTGTAAATGATGAAACGACAGGCTCCCTTCGCTGAAAACCGACTTTATCAAAACCATTCACATTTTCTGTTGTGATTTGTAATATGCTGCTTTGCAGGTGCATAGCCCTGATTGATGCCCGTATTCCAGGTTCGCAAAATCTTACGCCGCCGTTTATTTTCATAGTTACACCTCTTTTTTTATTAAATCGGATGTTTTTTAGAGCAGTTTAATATTTTCTTATAAAATCATCCATTTAATGTATTATTTTGTGTTTAATGAAAATTTCAACTTTGTCAATTTTATACTTCTAATTTTTATTCTTAAGAGCATAATACGCTTCCGTTTCTATATGCAAGGCTTCGTTTTTGGAACGCCATTTTAAAAGCGGTTTTTCAAATATCAGCATTAACAAAACAGTACTCCCGATAGAAACATTACATAAATAAAATTGATATTTCCATTAATTTATCAAACATTATTCTGCTCCTGCGCCTCTCTTAAAAGACATTGTACAGTTTTATCCTCTAATTCTATTTCTTCCATTATCTTCCGATTTTTTGTTTTTAATGCCAACACAGGCTTTGATAATATCAATATTAAATAAAACAGGGCAAATAAATAAATTGTATAATATGTCACCAAATCCTCTTGTATCCTGTATATCAGTACAGATGCTAACAATACACTCAATGGTATAACATATAATATTTTTCTCTTTAACCAATCTATCAGTATCTTTACTTCTTCTGTTAATAATACAGGTATTGTTAATAGTATTATGATTGAATGGAGCCACCATAAATCTCTGAATACTGTTTCCTGCTCCGGATATTTCCAAAAGATAAAGCCCAAAGACAATAATATTAATACAAATATCACTATTCTCCCTGTTATATTTACAATTTTACTTCCCGTGCGGATATATATCGTTATATTTTCGTATAATGAAGAATATAAGCTTAATATTATCAGCGGAAAGGCATTAGATAGATAGCAGCCCGGAATAAAACCATACGGTGAACGAGGCAGAAAACCTAACAGAAAAGACGGTGATAAGAATAGTAGTATCATAAGCAGCATTATCAACATTATTTTGTGGCTTTTAAAATAATAAATTGTTTTTAAAAATGAGCGATTTATTGATAAAGTAAATATGTCCAGATATACACCGATAAAAAAACCTGTTATAAAAAAAGAGTAAGCCGCATAAGTTTTAATAGTATCTGCCACATCCGGCTGAATTCCATCTTCAACAAGGCCCAGCAGAGTAAAAATATATCCCGCGCCTACAATAATCATAACAATATTTAACAGCAATATTATTGATATTTCTATTAATGGTACTTTCCTTATTTTATCAAACATTATTCTGCTCCTGCGCCTCTTTTAAAAGACGTTGTACAGTTTTATCTTCTATTTCTATTTCTTTCATTATAGCCCGGTTTTTGGTTTTCAATGCTAATACAGGGCCTGATAATATTATTGACCAATAAAATAACAGCAGTAAATAATTTGTATAATATGCAACCCACTCGCTTTTTATCAAGCATATTACAATGTAATACAATAAAGCACTCGCAGGTATTACATACAGTATTTTCTGTTTTGCCCAGTTTATTAACCCTTTAGTTTCTTCTGTTATCAACACAGGAACTGTTAGTAATAAGATACCTATGTTAATCCATTTTAAATCTATATTTTCAATTGCCATTTCCGGAACTAACCTAAATACACCACCTAAGAATAATAATATCAGTAAAGATATTATCATTCTCCCTGTAACATCTAAAATCTTTCCGCCTCTGCTGGTTAATTGCGATATTCTCTCTTGCAATATAGAATATAAGCTTAACACTATCAGCGGAAAGGCATTAGATAAATAGCAGCCAGGAATAAAAACGTAGAACGAAAAATGCAAACAAGCTAATAAAAAAGACGGGGATAACAAAAGTAGTATCAGAAGCAACATTGTCAATAT
>CASDWH010000026.1 GCA_949284715.1 uncultured bacterium | reverse complement strand
TATATTACAGACAGGTGTGTATAATATAACGAAGGCGGAACGCGGTTCAGACGGCGAGTGGGATTATGACGAAAGTGCCGCGACGACGTGCCAGAATGTGTATCAGGTAACGGATAAAAATGAACAAACTAAAGCGACAGCTGAGTATGAGAAAGAGAAAACGCGTTTGGAACGAAAAGAGGATGCAATAGATATTCGTATGAAGAAATTGGAAACGGAACAAAGCGCGATAAATGAGATGCTGGAATCTTATCGTTCAATGATAGATGATAATGTAGATAGGACATTTGATATATTCTCGTAATGTGTAGTTTGGATTATAACGCTGCACAGCTTGCATTAGCTGATTTTTCCGCCCCGGTTTGGGTAGGAAAAGGATTTATGTTAAAATATTTTCGGTATGAAAAAATTATTTTTACTTTTATCAATTGTTTTATTATGTATCTCATGTACTTTTATAGTTTATAAAGGTTCATTCTATGAAGTTCTTGATATAAAATCACCCTCGTGTATTATTGTGGATTTAAACCATAATGGTGCTTATGATTCCGGTGAAGAGCTAAATTTCCCTGAAATTACTATCGTTCAGGATGGCAAGGATAAATTTACAGAAGAAGAAAAATTTATATTTAATGAACTGGCTAAGAATTATACTGCTGAACTGTTTTTTAATAAAAAAATCAGATATACACATTCAAAAATATATATTGATAATAAGGATTACAAAGAATTATTTGATACATCAGGTTTTAATTATAAAACTGCACCCGAAAAATATAGAGAATTAGTTAAATATATAAGATCTAATGAGTTTTATATAGTAAACCTTCATAATCTTAAAGCTCACAAATACGGATGCAAATATGCACTGAAAGCTGAAAATTATAAAGTCATTGAAAAATCCGCCCTTCCGCTTAAAACGGATTTTTGCAAGTTATGTTTGAATACGGATTTTCATATAAAAGAAAATGTTATTCCGGTGCAGGAAATGAGCGATGATTTTGGTAAAATAAAAATTTTTTATACAGATTTTACCACGAAACTTACACAGGATAATAGCTGTAGTACGGCTCTTTGTAAGGAGCTTTTGACAAGAATTAATCAAGCGCAAACTTCTATTGATATCGCAGTTTACGGCTATAGAGGCATTCCGGAGATAGAAACGGCGCTTCAAGCTGCAATATCCCGCGGGGTGAAGGTTAGACTGGTATATGACCTTGATAAAAAAGGTGAGTCAATTTATGAAGACACAACAACGCTTGCCTCTTTAATTCCGCACTCTGTAAGTGATTATACTTCCCAGCAGGGAATTAAAAGCTCTTATACAAATATTATTATGCATAATAAATTTTATATTTTTGATGATTCAGCGGTTATTACGGGTTCTGCGAACTTAAGCCCGTCTGATATGTCGGGTTTTAATACAAATTCGGCGGTTGCTGTTGATTCTTCTCAGATTGCCGGAATTTATAAAAAAGAGTTTGAACAGATGTTTAATAACAAGTTTCATACACAAAAATCGGCCATCGGGGGCGGTGATAATATTAAAATCGGAACAAGTATTGTTTCAGTTTATTTTTCGCCGCAGGATAAGATAACAGTAAATTATATTCTGCCTTTAATAAGAAGTGCAAAAAAATATATTTATATACCGGCTTTTCTAATTACGGACAAATGGATGGCCGATGAGCTTGTTGCTGCTAAAAAACGTAATGTTGATGTAAAGATTATTCTCGATGCGCTTAACGCTCATTCTAAATATTCACAAATTAAATATTTGAGGAGCAATGATATAGAGGTTAAGGCGGAGAATTACGCAGGTAAACTTCATTCAAAAATGATAATAATAGATGATGAAACAACGGTTCTCGGTTCAATGAATTTTTCAAAAAGCGGTCAGAATTATAATGATGAAAATGTTTTGATAATAAAGGATAACGCAATAACTGCCGCGTACAGAAAGTTTTTTGAGTACCTGTGGCAGCGGATAGATGACTGGTGGCTCATGTATATACCGCGTACGGAAGGGTGGGATTCAATCGGCTCCTGCACGGATGGAATTGATAACAACTATGATGGATTAATAGATTCCGCAGATGCCGGCTGTAAATAGCTCTTAATAAAAGAATCCGCCCATACCGTTTGAGCGAATATGTCCGTTAGGAGTAAAATATCCGCCCGCACCATCCGGACTGATATGTCCCTGCGGGGTAATGTATCCTCCTGCGCCGTCAGGCTGTATTATACCGTTTGGTGTTATATACCCGCCCATACCGTTGGATTGAATATGCCCGTTGGGGGTAAAATACCCGCCGGCTCCATCGGGTTGTACATGTCCGTTAGGGGTAAAGTATCCCCCTGCGCCGTCTGATTGGATAGGGCCGTTTGATGTCATGTATCCGCCGGCTCCATCCGGCTGAATAAAACCTGCCTGAGCAGTACCCGATATTAATATAACTGTTAATAAGCATAAAATATATTTCACTATTTTGTCCCCTCTTTAATTCTTTTAATTATTTTAATACATAAACGGAAATTTTTCAATAGTTTTCTATAATAGACTGGTTTTAGCTGTAATTAATTTTGTAAAATCGAAAAGGATAAATTTAATGTATAATATTCTTATGGATAATAATTTTGATGGAACGCAAAATAATTCAAACCCTTTTGGCGCTGATGATGCAGAGTTAGATTTTTCATTTGATGATACATTAGGTGCGGATGCTCCGATTATTGCGGCAGGGGAACACCGGCTTAATGACCTTGACAGTAATCTCTTTAGCGAAAGTGCATATAAAGGTGTTGATGATGAAATGTTCCAGCTTGAATATAGAATTAATCGTGCAGAAAATAAATTGAAACGTTTACAGTCAAGTATAATAAGCGCGTCGGCAATTAATGATTATCAGCAGTTAAAAATTCTTAATGCTAAAAAACTACAGTATGAGCAGGAGTTAAAAAAACTGTATGAAAATTATAATAGTAAGAGTTTACCATCCAGATTATCAGGCGAAATTTTGAACTTTGTCACTCAATCCCCCAAAAAATCAGAAGGATTATTCCAAAAAACGATTAATTTTATTGAACAAAAACTTTTTCCAAAAATATCTGATAAATTTGGTATAGCACTAAATATAAAAGAAGCCTTGATAAAACTGGAGAATATTAATAAAAATGTTGACGATCTGGTATCAATGCAAACCCCTTACGGCGAACACTCCGAAAAATATGTGAGGCTGCTGCAATATTTGAATAAAGCTAATACAATTCAATACGAGATTTCACAAATGGTAAATAATAAGGAGAGAAAGGATGTCTAAAAGGCTCGTTATAGATAAATCAAAGTGTATATCATGCGGTTTGTGTATAAAAGATTGTATTTCACGCGCCCTGGAGTTTGACAGTGAGAATAAACCTGTCTTTGCGCAAAATGGTGAATCCCGTTGTTTGTCTTGCCAGCATTGTCTGGCTGTCTGCCCGACAGGAGCTTTATCTATTCTTGGTAAAAATCCTGAAAACTCTCAGCTTGTTTTTATTCCTGATTCTGCTGCTATTTTAGACACCATTAAAAGCCGAAGGAGTACAAGATTTTTTAAACAGGAATCTGTTTCAGCCGGTACCATTGATAAACTCAAAAAGATGCTTGATTTCACACCCACGGGGTGTAATGATCACAGATTGTTGTTTACCATTACCGAAAATATTCAGGACACAGATAAAATACGCAATTATGTAATACAAAAACTGGTTAAAAAATTACGTTTTATACCATTTATAGGGCCAGTTAAGAAATTTGCTCATTACAAACAAATTCTTATGTCTGGTAAGGATGTAATATTTAGAAATGCGCCGCATATTATTGTTGCGTCATCACCTGCGGATGCACCTTGTATGGATATAGATCCGGTTATTGCATTGAGTTATTTTGAACTTTATGCTGCATCTCTGGGGCTTGGCACCTGCTGGTGCGGATTTGCGCAGGCGTGTTTTAAAATACTGCCTGAACTGAAAAATATCTTTAATATCCCCAAGGGCTATAAACCTGTTTATGTAATGCTGTTTGGTATTCCTGATATCAGATACAGCAGGACTACGCAACCTGAACCTTTTAAATATGTTCAGCCGAATCTTGATTATATAAAATAATAGAGAAATATCGGGTTATATGTTATAATTCTGGTGGAGAGTGAATTATGAGAAGAAGAAAATGTAAAATAACTTTTGTTGCACACGGGGCAACTGTTCATAGCGAAGAGTTTATTTATTCTGATAAAGAACAGTATCCGCCGCTTTCTGAATTGGGTGAAACAGAGATAAAAAAAGTATGCGAATACTTGCAAAACAGGGGGCTGAAGGCAAACAAAATTTATTCTTCACCGGCGCTGCGCTGCACGCAGTCGGCAGAGATGGTTACAAAAGTTTTTAGAACGAAATTTGAGCCGTTGCCCGAGTTGTATGAAAGAAAATGCGGCGATTGGAACGGGTTATCTATAGATTCTGTTATTATTAAGTATCCTGAACTTAAAGAAAAACCGTTTGATTTATTGCAATTTACTCCAAACGGCGGTGAAGAATTACACTCTTTTAATAAGCGCGTAGGTGCAATTATTGATAAAATTGTCGAAGCTCAAATAGGCAACAGAATAATTATTGTTACCTATCCGAGTGTTATTCAGGCGGCTGTTGCAAATGCCCTTGAATTAACCAAGGGAAATCAGGCTAAAGTTCTTATTAAAACCGGAAGCTTAACTCAAATAAGTTATTTCTCTAATTGGGCAAGTGTTATTTACTCAGGATATGTTCCGCTATAGGTATTGTAATGCTGCTATTTTTGTTATCGGTATTTTTAATAGTTTTAAGCTCTTATTTGATAACATCCATACTAAAACCATCAAAATTTCTTACCGGTTTTATATATTTTTTAGTGTCTGCTTTGGCGCAGATTGTTTTGATTGCAGAAATATTATCGCCGTTTAAATTCTTATACTGCGGGAGTTTTTTATTTCTGCAATTTGTTATAACTGCGTTAACTGTTTTTTTATGGCTTAAATCCGGTAAACCGTTTTTTATACACACTCCGTTCGGTACTTTTAAGAGTATTATGAAGTGTTTACGCTCGGATACAGCGCTTCTTGTTCTTGGAATAAGTTTTATCTTTTTTCTAGGTGTTTCGTTGTTTTTGGCATGTATTATGGACATAAGAAGCGGGGATGCAGAAGTATATCATGCTGCGCGCAGTATATTTTGGGTAAATAATCATTCTATTAATCATTTTTTTACCTCTCAGGTAAGGATGCTTGCATTTCCGATTAATTCAGAAATTTTGTATTCCTGGGTAATCCTTTTCACAAATAAGACAATAGGATTGAGCATTTTTAGTTTTCTGGGTTTTATACTTTCTATTACCGCGTTGTTCGGCATAATGAATAATTTTTCAATAAAAAGACGCTTGTGGGTGATTTTTATAGTATCCTCATTTGCATCTGTACTCGGACAGGTATCAGGGACTGAAACAGATATAATTATATCCGCCCTTGTTTTATCATCAATGTATCTCTACAAGCAAAGTGTTTTAGCCATCGCGGGCGGTGCTGAAAAAATTCTGTCAAAGAGTATTTTAGTTCCGTTGTATATATCAGCTTTGTGCTATGCCCTTGCAATTGGTACAAAAACTACATCGCTGTTTTTAATTCCAGCCGTTGCCGTATTTATGATTTATAATTCCTATAAATATCTTAAAAAAGATTATTTTAAACCTTTTTTATATTTTTTAGGGTTTGGATTAATTAATTTTGTAATTTTTGCTGCATATAACTATATTGAAAATATTTTATGGTTCGGGAATCTTCTCGGTTCCTATAATACAATTGAAATGCATAAAAACTACTACGGAATAAAAGGTGCAGCGGCTAACATTATAAAAAATACAACGCTTTTCTTTGATTTTACCGGTTTTACATGGAACGCTGCCGCAGGCAAAGTTATAATACCTCTGAGAGATTTTATTTTGATAAGCTTGAATTTATTTGATATTCCAGACGGCGTTAATTCAGGTAATTCAGGGGTCTTGAATAATGCTATTCTTGTACCGCTGATGGGGTGCGGTATTTTAGGATTAATAGTGTTTATCCCGTCGCTTATATTTTCGCTTGTTGCGCCGATATTCTGCCGGAATAAAACAAGGTATGAGTATCTGCTGTATGCTGTTATGTTTATTATTACTTTTGTTGTAATGTCTTATGCTATCGTTTTTATGACTTACAATAACAGATTTATCGCCTCATTTATTGTTGTATGCGCTCCCGTTATTGGATATACGTATTTTAGAAAATTCGGGTTTGGAAAGTGGTTTATTACACTTGTTGCAGTTTTTTATCTGACACTTGTTTCCACGCATTTGTGGCATCAGCCGTTCTTTAAAATTTTTGATGCACTACTTGTAAAAGGACAGAGTTTAAGTGAAGTTCAAAAACGCGAATCCTGGAATAAATATGATAAAAATACTGACGAAATATGCAGAGAAGCAAAAATAGCAAATATTGTCCGTTCTTACCCTAAAAGTACTAAATTTGTTATTTTCCCGTCATATAAAACTTATAATGCAAGGCTTGCTATTTTAAATAACGAAGGCTGGCATGTCGATATTTGTTCTCTTGAAGTGTTTGATATAAATAAACTTTCAGATTATGATGTGATAATTTACGGTATAAATGATCAGTCTGCAAATGTTGCATATAATTATGAAAAAAATAAAAATTCTTATGAAATAATAAAAGGAAAGATATATTTTAAAAACCCTTCTGCTCCGGTGAATTGTATTTATTTTACAAAAGAAAATAAAGTGATTGTTCCGGGAGTAAAAGGCAACCCGACCGGCGCGCAGTGTATTTTGAATGAAAAATATGTGTATGACTCGGGCTACAGGCTTGACAATATAGTTTATGACACTATAAACACCAAGACCGGGGATGCGCGGCTTGAATACTTATTTCTCAAAAAGAAAGAAAATAATAAATAATTATATTATACTGTTGTTATGAAAAATGTTATAGCGCTGGTAGATTGTGACTCGTTTTTTGTAGCCTGCGAGCAGGTTCTAAATCCGGAACTTACAGGGCTTCCGGTTTGTGTTTTAAGTAATAATGACGGCTGTGTTATATCCCGTTCCAGAGAAGCCAAACAAACCGGAGTAAAAATGGGTATGCCTTATTTTATGGCAAAAAAGGAGTTTCCGGAGGTTATATATTTATCGGGAAATAAAGATGTTTACTGTGAAATATCGGAAAAAGTTATGAATAAACTAAGAACATATTCGCCATATGTTGAAGTTTATTCAATTGATGAGGCTTTTATTGATTTAACAGGTACAACGCGGCTTTATAACAAGAATTATGAAGAAATAGTAAGAATGATAAGAAGTGAAGTTAAAGCAGATACCGGTATAACCGTTTCCATAGGGCTGGCCTCCTCCAAAACCCTTGCTAAACTCGGCAGTGATAAGGCTAAGCAGACGGGCGGTATTTATGTTGTAAGAGATGAAGATATTGAAACTCTTTTAAAAGAAACTGCGATTGATGAAATCTGGGGTATTGGACGAAAACTTAAAAAGACTCTTATACAGCGGGGGATTCTAAATGCGTATGATTTTATTTCAAAGCCTGATTCAATTCTACAATCAATGCTCGGAGTCGTCGGGCTTAATTTAAAACACGAACTGCTGGGAGAATGTACATCAACAGTAAATCCCCAAAAAGAATTACCGCAATCAATTCAGCATACTTCTGCCCTTAAAGAATTCAGCAATGATAAGAATGTTTTAAAAACGGCTATAAATACACATATCCATAGTGCTTGTTCAAAACTTCGGCGATACGGCCTTTTATCGGCAAATATCGGTGTAATGCTAAGAACAAAAGATTTTCAGGTTACAAGTCTGAGTAAAAAACTGCAAGAGAGTACAAATTTTGAACTAGAGATTCAGAAAACAGTATTTGAACTGTTTGAAAGACTTTATAGACCCGGAATTATGTACAGGAGTACAGGAGTATATCTTGGTGATTTTGAAGAGGAAAACAGCAAACAACTGACGCTGTTAAGTGAAAATGGTGAACGCAATACCAGCCTTGCAAAGTGCATTGATAAGATAGAAACAAAATTCGGCAAAAATGCAATAAGAACAGGGTTTTAATAATAAAAGTTATGGAGCGTAGGGGATTCGAACCCCTGACCCCGACACTGCCAGTGTCGTGCGCTACCAACTGCGCTAACGCCCCGGATATTTATTATTATATAATAAACATATTTATAGCAAAGGACTAATTGTAATTAGATTATATTGAAGGTATGTTTGAATGGATAAAAGTATTATTTATATTACCGTTTACAACTTCCATTTTCTTGATGTGTGTAAAACTCTTAAAATATAAATAACATCTTCTCTTACTTGGTAAGGTACAATATATTTAAGTATTAAAAAAGAGGGCTAAAACCCTCTTAAGTGGTGGGGTAAAGCGGCGAAGTTCGAACTTTTTGAGATACATAAAAGAGTTGATTGAAGAACTCAAAAAGTCAGATACAGCCTTACTTTTAGAACGTTATCTGGTATTTAAGCAATCAGTTAGCTGTCATGCTGAACTTGTTTCAGCATCTTACCAATGATAAATGTTTATCATCAATCCCAATCCATTGACAAATCTTTAAATTCCGGATTCATTTCCCTAATCAAATTTATTTTCCAATCTCTATGCCACCGTTTTAATTGTTTTTCACGATTTAAGGCAGTTTCTACAGAATCAGTTAATTCATAATATACTAATCTATCGACATTATATTTTTTCGTAAAACCTTTAGCCGCTTTATTTTTATGCTCCCAAACTCTTTTTTGCAAGTTACCTGTAACTCCTATATAAAAAGTGGTTTGAGAATAATTAGTCATTATATAGACAGCATAAGTTTTGCTCATAGACTAATTATAACACGCCGCACTGGTAAGATATTGTTGTCATCCCGAATTTATTTCGGGATCTTACCAGCTACGAGTTTAACTCTAAGTTTGTAAGATGCTGAAACAAGTTCAGCATGACAGCACGCTTGATGTAAACATACATAAAAAGAGCCTTTTCGGCTCTCTTTTAGAGAAAATGGGCGAGAAGAGACTCGAACTCTTACACATTTCTGCGCCAGATCCTAAGTCTGGTGCGTCTACCAATTTCGCCACTCGCCCGATTAAATTTTCATTTTGCAGGGTGTTATTTTCTCCCTGCTACAAGTTTAAGAATATCAGCTTTATACCCTTAATGTCAATGCCTTATGGAAGAAAAATGTTAAGAAGTATTTAAATATCATTTGTTTGCACTAGGAAACTCCGCAAAGAAATGTTAAAATAAAGTGTATAATTGTAAATTTTTTATCAAATTTAAGCAATTTTATATATTTATACGTGTTAAATAATTGCAAAGGTGTGGGCATTAGATTATTTATATGAAGAATTTGGATAGCAGCAAAAAGAAAATATCTTCACCAAACGGAAAAGACTTAATTGCAAAGGTTAATCTTTTGCGAGGCGGCTCTTCTTTTCATTCAGGACTGTTTACAAACCCGCTGGAAGCCAGGAGTGCAGGATTTGATTACGAAAATTTTATGACCGGGTTTTACTCCCTAAGCCGTATTAATAATCCTAATATGCTTATTCATTCTCTCTATAAAATTATTCCTCCGCAGGTAGGCTGCCGTTTTATTGCAACCGGGATTCATAATGAAAAATCTAACTGTCTTAACCTTAAGCTTCTTGATAAATTAGGAAATATTTATTCTTCAAAAATTTTTTTGACCGATACGGAAAATCCGGTAACGAAATGTTTTTTAAGCTCGGAAACTATTCTGGTTGAGGATACTGAATTCCTTAAATTTGCATATTTTCATAAATCTCCGGCTCTTATTCTGCCTATGGTTTCTCTAGGCAGGACAATCGGTGTTATGATTATTTCAGGCTCTCATCTTAGTCAGGATGCGTCGCTTTATAGTTTTATTGCTGATTATACTGGGCTTGTTATTCATAACGGGCTTTTACTAGAAAAGTCTGCGGAAGTAGAAAAGACCGATTCTCTTACACTGTTATATAATCACCGCGGTTTTCAGGAAAGACTTGCCAAAGAGTTTGAAGAGGCAGAGAAAAATAGCAAACATCTTTCTATTGTTATGATGGATGTTAATAATATAACTAAAATTAACCGCGAACTTTCACACGCAAAAGGGGATGAAGTTATAAAACTTGTTGGTGAAAAAGTCCGTCAGAATATCAGGGAAAACGATATAGCCGGTCGGTATGGCGGAGATGAGATTGCCATAATACTTCCAGATACGGATGTTGCGCAGGCAAAATATCTTGCTGAATATATTACTTATTCTTTATCCTGTTGTTTTATTGACGATGTCGGGCCTGTCAAGGTATCTGTCGGAATTGCTACGTATCCTGATTGCTCCAGAGATAAAGAAAAGCTGCTTATTCTTGCAGAACAGGCAATGTATATTTCGCAGGCAAAAGGATATAAAGATGGGATGTCGGCTATTATTAGTTCTTCCGATTTTAATTTCTGGGATGATATGGCGCTTAAGTCTTACGCAGAAGTTATAACAAAACGTCATGCGCAGCTTGGAGTAAATTTTGAAGAAGAAATTATAGATAAGTTTAATAATGAACAGATTAAATCCTCAAATCACCTTGCAGAAATAGCCACATCGCTTGCCGGAGCAATTGATGCAAAAGATCCGTATACAAAAGGACATTCAACATCCGTTTCGCGTTATTCAGAGGCGCTTGCGCGTGCAATAAATCTGCCTGAGTCCGAAATTGAACAAATTTCTCTCGGCGCACTTCTTCATGATGTTGGTAAAATAGGTATTCCTGAAAATGTTCTAAGAAAAACATCCAATCTTTCCGATGACGAATGGAAAATAATGAAGCAGCACCCTGTAATCGGGGCTGAGAAAGTATTAAAGCCAAATCCAATTTTGAGGGAGCTGATACCTATTGTTAAATATCACCACGAACGTATTGATGGGAAGGGATATCCGGAAGGGCTTAAAGGTGAAGAAATCCCGCTGGCCGCACGTATTGTTGCGATAGCGGATACATTCCATGCTCTTGTAAGTGACAGGCCGTATCGTAAAGGTATGCCCCTCGATAAAGCGTGTGAAATTTTAATGAGCGGCGCGGGTATCCAGTGGGATGAGGATTTGGTTAGAAAATTTATCCAGATTGCTCCGTCACTTTCTTCAATGATATAATAGAGCTGTAAGATAAGAGGGATTTTGTGAAGTTTTCGTTTATACATACTGCTGATATTCATTTGGGGCGTGCATTTGCAGATATTGATTATGACCTTTCGCAGGAACAGAAGGAAATTATTAATACTGCACATGAAAAAGCTCTTGATGAATTGTGCGGATTTGCAATAGATAAAGAGGTCGATTTTGTTTTAATAGCAGGTGATACTTTTGATGAGTGCGTGCATGATTTACATTCAAGACTTGTTTTGTATAATTTTTTAAAACGGTTAGAATCAAATGAAATATGGGTATATATTGTTCCCGGAAATCACGATCCGGCAAGTTCTTATACAAAGGAAATCGGGTTTAAGAATTCCGGATATGTAAAAATTTTTGGTGTAAATACACCTTCTGAAACTGTTGTCGTAAAAAACAGAGCTGGGCAAGATGCTGCTGTAATTTATCCTTTTGGATTTGAAACAACAGAGTATTCTCATTCACCGTGTGATGTTCTTGAAAAAACGAGAAGTACAGGTCTTTTTAATATAGGGCTTATTCACTGTGATAAATCGGGCGGGGACAAAAACGTTTATGCACCTTGCACTGAGAAAGAGCTTTTGGACTTAGGTTATGATTATTACGCGCTGGGTCATATTCATAAACCTGATTTGGGTGAAAAACTTGTTTATCCCGGTACAATTCAGGCACGTTCGCGGAAAGATACCGGAGAACACGGTTTTTGCTATGTTAATGTTGATAATAACAAGATAGTGTCAAATGAGTTTGTAAAATGTGATAAGGTAAGATATTATAATTTAGTTTTTTCTGTAACAGAGGATGAAACGGAGTTTGATACTATTGAAAGAATCAGTAAGCGTATTGAAGAACTCTCGCGGGGTGCAGAGCTTATTATTCTTAATCTTGTGATGGAAGGTGTTTGCCGGTATAAAAAAATAGATGAGAACATACTAAAATCTGAACTTTCTACAAACCGGGCTGTTTTATCCGGTATTGAAGACAATTCGGTTATTGATACAGATGTTGATTTAATAAAGTCCTCAGGCGGCGTTCTTGCCCAGATACTTGTCGCGGCTGAGAAAGATATTCAAATAATTGCTGATACTACTAATAAAGAACTTTCAGAAATGCTAAAATTAGTTCAGACTCCTGAAATAGACCTTCTTAAGCCCAAAGCCGCAGAAATTGCACAGAATATCTGTAAAGAAATTTACGGAGGGGAAGAGTTAGAAAATGAATAAATTGGTGATAAATTCCGTGAAAATTAATTCCGTAAATGGTCAGAATCTTCCTATCAAAGAATTTACCGGAGGGTTTAATATTATATGCGGGGCAAATGAGGCCGGAAAAAGTACTATGATGAAATTTCTTAAAGAGGCTCTTTTTACTCCTAAAGATTTATCCGGCGATATCGAAATAGAAAAATCAGGAACAAAATATCTTGTAAAAGTTGACGGGAAAAAGAGTAAGAATGCGCGATTGAAAGTTTTGGCGCCTGTTGACAAAAGTATTGAAGAGGTTTTAGACGGATTTGACAGAAATTTTTATCAGCGGGCATTTACTATAAATCTTGATGATATAAATTCCATTGATACTGAATTATTCGGACTTATTCAGGATCATAACGCCCCGGCACTGGCGGTTTGCAAGTCGAAGCTTGAAGATGAATTGCGGGAGTACCTGACAGAAACTTGGAAACCCGGCAAAAAACTATGTGGTCTATCAAAAAAAATTGCCGATATTGATTTACAAATACGTGAACTTTCAAGCAAGGAAGAAGAGTATTCAAAAAATACTTCTTTGATTAATACAATTCAGCATGAAATTGAAACTGCAAATAAACTTATTGAAAATAAAGAACAGTTTATTGCTTCTTACGATTTAAAAGCGCAGTTTGATAAATTACAGGAAGAAACATCTCTAATTGAAAAAAGCTTTAACCGGAAACTATCAGATAACAAACAGCTTTTTTATGAATTAAGCAAGAAAACTGAATTAATAACCGGATATTTTGAAGAAATCAATAAATTGGCTTCATCAAAAACAAGTCAGATGATTAATGAAAAAATCAGCGGGATAAAATTAAGGTATAATGTAGAGATAGCTCCCGGACAGGCAGAAGAGATTGATGTATCGAGGGATATTGAAGAAAAAGTAAGAAAATTTATTTTAGAGATTGAAAAACAAAAAGATGCTCTTGTCAATCTTGAAAGTAAGAAGCAGGATTTAGTTAAGAATGCACAGAATGTGAGTGACGCAATTAATAACTTGCAGATAAGGGCGGAAAAACTGCAAATAACGGATAGGGATATTTATGAACATGCTTTAAATGAGCTAAAATCATCAATAACAACGCTTGCTGACGTATCAGGTAAAACGGATTGTAATACAAAGGATTTGCGCCTTGCGGCCGGGAATTTGATTATTGCTGTTTGTCTTATTCTTTTGGGGATATTTCTTTTTGCGACATCTGTAAAATCTGGAATTTTTATTGCTGCGGCAGGAGTTATATTGTGCGGCTTAACTGTGCCTTTGTTTTTCAACAGAAATAAGGATAATAAGACATCCGAAATTTATAATTATTTAAAAAATAATATAATGCCGGTTTTTAACCGTTCAGAATTTTTGTTTTCAATATCGGCGCTTGATAGAATAGTTTATGAGTCTGAAGGGAAGCTTAATGAGTATACAAACTTGGCAGATGAGATTAATAGTAAGAATGCAATTCTTAATTCTACCCAAAAAGAGATTGACGATATTGAAGCTAATATGTGTACAATTGCAAAAACTCTTGAAGAAAGTACCGCTTCTCTCAGGTCTGTAACCGCTGTTAATGGGCAGCTCTTATCGCCGGAAGTATTTATAGATTTTCTTGAAGAAGTCCGCAGACTCAGGGAGCTGCTAATACAGCTTAATACCGAAACGGCGCAGAAACAAACTTATGAAGAAACATGTAATAAGTATTTGGCTGATTTTTCTGCATTTTTAATATCATCCGGCATGGATAGTCTGATAAATCCGGTGTTTTTAAGAGAAAAAGTTAATGAAATCCAAAATAAGATTGAAGAAAACGACAAATTAAAAAGCAGGATGGAGGATAATCACTCACGGATAAGGGATATAGCGCAAAAATTGGAGTCATCTCCCGCTGAAGATATGTCACCAGACAGGACTCTGGAAGAAATAAAAGAAACTTATGAAGCTCTAATTAATGAGCGTGCGCGGCTTATGCAAGAAAAACGGGGGCTTGAAGAATTTGAGGGGCTTATCGCGCTAAGAAATGAAAGGAACTTATTACAAAACAGATTACAAGATATAATAAATACTTTGTATTCCCAAAAACTTGCATTAAATATAATAGAGTACGCCGAAAAACAGCAGCGTTCGGCGGAACCTAATCTTATGAGTGCGGAAAAACTATTAAAAGAGATTACCGGCGGAAAGTATATAAGCGCAAATTTTGCTGATAGGACAATAACCTCAAAAGACGGGGAAATTAAACAGGAGAAAGAGTTAAGCCGCGGCACGAGGGAACAGTTGTATCTTGCTTTCAGACTTGGGTACGCACTGAATTATGGGGAAGATGACCGCAAGTACCGTTTGCCGCTGATTATAGATGACGCATTTGTTAATTTTGACAAAGAAAGGCTTTCTTATGTGCTAAATGCTTTAAAAGAGTTTTCAAAGAGTAATCAGATACTCTTTTTTACCTGTCATAAGGATTATATTTTATCACTGGCGGGAACCGGTATTAATGTTGTAGATGTTTGATTACGCAGCAGGCTTTGAGTCTACGGTAAAACTGTTATCAATAATGATAGTGTTCCTTATAAAGGAATGAGCCATTAAAAGCAGGTATGGATTCATTTCATTTGTCGCTGAAAGATTTACTTTTGCCTGATGTTCGTCTTTATCATCCTGTTTTGTGATTAGTACCTCAATATCAATATTGGTTTGTACAGAATTGTTTTTCATTTCATCGGTGAGTCTTTTATGGAGGAGTTCTTTGGGAAACTCTTCAGAACACAGAATCAAAACATCAACCGAGTTTTTTGTGGTAAGAGTTAGAGAACCTTTTACGTTTCCGTAATTTTTTGTTTGTATAAGTACTGTTATAACGGAATTAGAACTGTCACTATCATCAGGCGGGGAACCTACTTCAAGCTCGAAACCTACTCCCTGCGGCAGCGGCAGCCACGGGAGGTATAGAAGCATAAGACTTTTTAATGTTGATTGAGGGTTATTTTCATCAATCATCGAAACGCAGGAATTTAGCAAATTCATTGTTTCAAGTATTTGACTGTTGTCAATACCTTGTTTTGACGCGTTTGTCATAACCGCAATAAGTTGTGTCATTGCAGCACGTGAGTTTGCGCGGATTATTGATGCGACATCGCTCATACGGATAAGCCCGCTGAAAATTAAATCAAGCTGTTGTTGGGCTTGTTGGGCGAGTGCTGTTTGCTTTAACGCCTGGTTGTTTTGCTGCATAAGCTGTTTAACATCCTCTGAGTCACTAAATATCTGCATAAAACGCAGGTTATCCATAATATTATTTCTGTCAAGTCTGCTCTGTTGGAGTTTCAGCATAAGCTCTGCAAGCGACTGTGGAAGATTAAGCAGCATCTTAATATATGCGGAGCGTTCCTGCCCGGCGATATAGTTCATTTTTAACTGCTGTTGCGTGATTGTTTGGATTTGCATTTCACGGATAAGGTTTTGCGCGCCGGTCTGTGCCGCAGCAGAAAAACCTGTGTTAGAGCCTGTTACATCCGCGCCTGCTGTGCGTATTCCTGTATATAAGTTCTGTCCTTGAAGTCCGGCTATTATTCGCGAAACATTAATATTTTCCATATTTTAATTATAACAATAATGTTGGTTTAGTCCAGTTTCGCCTTTTTATATTCTGTTTCGTCTGCAATTTTATCATCGTCATCGTCGTCGTGGTTGTTCAATTCTTGCATTTTTTTTATGACTTTTTCATCAATCTTAGGCTGCGGAATTTCTATTATTTCTTTATATGATTTTTGTTCAAAGAGGTCAGGAATACCATTTTTATTTTTATCAACGGCGATTTCTATAAATGTTTGAGTACCGGCTAATAATCCGACGGCTGAAGATATTACTTTAGAAATGCCATTTTTAGCAATGGTGTTAATAAATTTTTCATCAAATCTTTTCAAGTCTTCTGCATTAAGTTCATTGACTTTTGTTTTTGCTGCTTTTGCGTATCGTTCAAGTTCAATATCTTTGTGTATTCCTATCCTTGAATAATTTTTTACTTTTTGCGGAATACTTATAAGAAATTTTTTAGTCCCTCTTACAAAAGCATTTCCTTTTTCGGGGTTGAGTTTATCAAGCGGTTTTGTACAGAACTTAAAACCTTTTCTAAGCCCGTCAGCAATAGAATCAAGATAAATTGTGTGGTTTCTTATAGAATCCATGACCGACTTGGTAATTCTTTTACCGGTAAAGAAGGCTGCAACAGCAAGTCCAAGAGTCATGAGTATATTTATGGCCTTCCTGCTTTTAACTTTGCCTTCATTTGCCATATCTGAGATTGTATTATTAACTGTATCAACTCCCGGAATTTTATCCAAATCAATAGCACTAAGCGCCGACGATTGATATTCCTGCCCGCTCTTTTGTCGATTATCTGTACCCCTAAATACAGGAGATTGTATATTGTTGTTTATACCAACAGGCATATTAAACTCCTATACACTACCTATATATTATAAAACATCAATTTGATGAAAATTGTTTAGTTTAAGTTTTTTGAAGAGTATTTTGTTACAAAAGTTAATATATTAAACTGTTCAGGGGGGCGGATAAATTACATGCGGCGCTTTTTATTTAACCAGACTAAAGGCAAGGATTTTATCAATATTAACGTGCAGCCAGTCAAAGTTTTGGCTTGGAAACTCTTCGCACTCCCCTGTATCTTCACACGGATAAAGGTCATTAAGGTAAATCACTATTGCATTTGTAAGGTTTAAGAAATAATCGTTATTGCATTCATCACATTTGTAAATATGACCTACAATCTTGAGTCTGTTTGTGAAAATTACAATTTTATCAGTGTTGCTTTTTGCTATTATATTCTTAATTTTTTTTATCATATCTGTCATTATTTTTTCCTCCTACCAGATATTATTTCTTTAAAATCAGTTATAAACCATACTCTTTACGGCTATTTAAATAACTAATTTACTTTTTACTGTACTATGCAGTTCTTTCCTGATAAAATTAAGACAGATTAGAGGAGAAAAAGATGGTTAAATCAATAATACTTGCGGCCGGAAAAGGAACACGGATGAAGTCTGAGGTTCCGAAGGTTTTACATACAATTTTTGACAAACCTATACTCGGGTATATACTGGAGGCTGTAAAAAACAGCGGGGTAGTGGATTATGCATACGTAATTACAGGTCATAAATCAGAGATGGTAGATAGTTATGTAAAGGAGAATTACTGTTATGCGGAAACTATACTTCAAAATCCGCAGCTTGGCACCGGACATGCTGTAAGTATGGCAGTTGGTAAACTTCAAGGGTATGAGGGGGAAGTTGTTATACTATGTGGCGATACTCCTTTGATTAAGCCTGATACAATAAAGGCTCTTGTTAAAACACACAGAGAAAATAAATCGGATATTACAGTTGCAAGTACTATTTTAGAAAATTCTGCGAATTATGGCCGGATTGTACGGGTATCTGACGGTACTATTTCGGAAATTGTAGAAGAAAAAGACGCGTCTGAGGAGCAGAAAAAAATAAAAGAAATCAATACAGGTATTTTTTGTATTAATTGGGGAAAAGTGAGCGGAGCATTTTCAGAATTAAAAAATAATAATGCGCAGGGCGAGTATTATTTAACGGATATAGTTAAATGGGGAAAAGAAAAAGGTTTAAGAACCGGTGCTTATATAATAGAGGACAGTAATGAAGTTCTAGGGATAAATTCCTGCAAACAGCTTTCTGAGGTCACTAAAATTCTTCATGATGAAATTATTGATAAACATTTAAATAATGGTGTAAATATTGTATCACCGGAAACGACCTGGATATCACCGGACACAGAAATTGGTGCTGATACAATTATTTATCCGAACTGCTATATTAATGGTAAAAATAAAATTGCGTCTAATTGTAAAATAGGGCCGTTTGCGCATTTAAGGGGCGGAGTTGAGCTGGAAGAGTATGTTAAAATCGGTAATTTTGTAGAATTAAAGAAGGCAAAGGTAAAATCGCATACAAATATCTGCCACCTCTCATATATAGGTGATTCTGAAGTCGGGGCAAACGTTAATATTGGTGCCGGAACAATTACGGCAAATTACAATCCGCTGACGAAGGTAAAGAGTAAAACAATTATAGAAGATAATGTAAAAATCGGCTCAAACTCTGTACTTGTTGCTCCGGTGAGAATTAAAGAAGGCGCAAATGTAGGAGCTGTAGGAGTTATAACAAAGGATATAGAACCGTGGTCGCTTGCTGTGACCCGCGCACCGTTAAAAGTTCTTGAAGGCTGGGTAAAAAGAGTTATTAAAAATGATAAAGCTTAAACAGTACAAAGAAAGTATACATAAATGTTCAAAGTGCGGATTGTGTCAGGAATCCTGCCCTGTTTATGTTGAAAGCGGCAATGAGTGTGATACTGCGCGCGGAATCCTTATACTTTTAAAGGGAATTATAAACGGAGAAGTTCCGCTAAGACGCGAAATGAATAAGTATCTTGATAAATGTTTGAGGTGCGGGAAGTGTTTTGATGTTTGTCCGAGTGAAATCCCTATTGAAGATATAATTTTTGCTGCAAAGTGTAAATATTTATACCGCTCACTTAGCGGCTTAAAGACAAGGATTATGCAGTCAGCATTTGTTAAGCGTGTCTTTTCAAAACCCGGGAAGATTGTATCTGAAAGATTTGAAACAAAGGTTCTGTATTTTGGCGAAAATTTTAAAGAAGTATTGAAACTCTTGAATTCAAACTCGATAGAACTGCTTAATCCGGTCGTATCGGACTGGGGGGCTGAATATCTTTTAAGCGGGAATATAATACGGTTCAGAAAAGTAATTAATAACTGTATGCGCCAGATAGCAGAATTGAATCCAAAATTTATAATAGTTGATATACCTGAGGAAAAATTCAGGTATTTAATAAAGATGTACGGAGGGTATAGTCCCAATATTGAAATTAAATATCTGGGAGAGTATCAGGGCAGTGATGAGCTGGTAAACCGTTTCTTTAATCCTTTATATGCGGAAAAACTTGTTAAAGAACTTAAAGCGAAAGAATATCAATAAATTTTTTGTAATCTTCTTTAGGATTTGTGTACGGTGTGATATTAAAGATTTTACAAAATTCTTCTGCCACTGCCGGATTAAGGTTTTTGGCTGCGCATTTACCCATAAATATTTTTTTAACTCCAAAATGCTGGAGGTTTAGTATAAGGTTTGTTATGTGTTTATCACATTTTGGAACAAACGCGGCCACGGGCGTTTCTTCAATATCAAATTGTTCTTTAACCATTGAAAGTATTTCAAAAACAGCGTAAATGCTGTAACAGTGCTTGATATTTATAATGTTTTTTCTGTCATAGCTGTTTGCAAAATTTATGACAAGAATATCATCCGGCAGAAGTTTTATGAATTTATCAAAATAGTTTTTATCCTCTGCTGTTTCGTTGCTGTGCGTAATTAGACATATCCCACTGATATTTTCTTTTTGAAGTAATGAAATCTCGGCATTTACGGTTTCAGTGTTAAATCCTGCAATTTCATCATCGTATTTTTTGCCTCGCTTAAACCCTTTGGATTCAAGAGCAGCAGCGATGAGCGGCTCATAATTTGAGTTTTCGATTTTTACAACCCCTTGCGGAACAACAATATCCGTTGTGAATAATCTGCCGCGATACAGACTGTCAATATTGTCAATAGAGTGTCTGCCGATAAATATTGCTCCCGGAAATGTTGAAAAATCAAGTAATGTATTCCCGCTGCCTTTCCCGTAGTGGCCTTTTAATTCTTTGTAATCACGGATTCTGGGGTATGTGTGAGCGGTTAGCATTTCTCCGTGCGTATAAATATCTATTCCCATGTTTTTAGCGGTATTAAGAATATCAACCAGTTCTTTTATATTGCTCCCTTCAACAAGAATAGCTTTGTTTGGCTCTGTTGAATAGGATACAACCGTTTCATCCGGTGTTCCATAGCGGTCTTTTTGAATTTCTGCAATCCGTTTTATCAGTGCAAACTCTTCTTCCGCAGCATTAAGCAGTATTGATTTTAAATCCTCTCCAGAAAGTACTTTAATATTTAAAGAATCAAGAAGTTCTAAAATTGTGTAGTACCCTCTTTCAGGATATTCATCATAAGTTTTTAATTCATAAAGACAGGTTGTAATACTTTTTGCCGTAAAAAAGATTAGCTCCTGTGCTGTTTTGGAAGTTGTTTTCGCTTCTGTGCGTTTGTTGTACTGTTTTTCGCCAAGCCGTATTGAGGTTATTACATTACACCCTTCCTGAACATCAAATTCTGAAGCTATTAACTCAGGTTCCAGCGCTCTTTCTTCGCAGGCAGAAATGTATTTTTGTTTTAAATCGTCAAGTTCCCTTGTGAATGTGCAGATAATGTTAGAAAATGTATCGTCTGAAATTTCCGGATTAGATACAAATGCGGAGAGCGTATTAAGGATAAGTGTTTTAATATTTTCGCATTCTATATTAAACTGTTTAAGCTTAAGAGTATATCCTGCAAATTCTTTCAGATAAAGGAGAATAATTTCCTGAATAGAAGCCATTCTGGGGCTTATTGTACACACCCCTCTGGATGTGCAGCTGTCATATCCGTAGTCTTCAAAGTAATTGTGAAACATAGTAATAATATGTTACGCTGCCTGTAAATAAAAAACATTGGACTGTCAGGCTAAATGACAAAGGGGGTAGGGGTAAATGTAGGGGTAAATGGAGGGGCAAATGGTAGGGGATGAATGAGAGAAATGCGGGTATGGCGCGGGTTTTCTTTTCCCCTCCACAAGTTGGGGAGGGGAAAGGGGTGGGGAGCGGTTTTAGGGCTAAAACTTGCAGCCATCATTCCCGTCGTGCTGAAATATTTACCCCAAAAATCCCCTTAACACAGTATGAAAAAGGGAGAGAAATATGTGAAGATAGGAGAAAAGGGATAGAGTGTAAAAAAAAAAGAAAAAAAACTCCTGAGATGTTACAAAAGTTCAAAAAAGTGGAATAAGAAACATGTAAGGAACGAACGAAATGAAGCAACTAAGGGATGTGCTTAAAAAAATGAGAGAAACAGCCGTGACAGTAAATATGTCAATCCCTTGTGCTGCCTGTGTTTCGGGGGGGGGTACAACCCTAATAGATAAAGGGTTTCAGCCGTATAGCAAAATAACCCTGATATTACATAGAACTAGAGCGGAGGTATTATGGTAAGCATAAATACCAATATCTCCTCATTGATAGTACAGAATTCACTAAATAAAGCAACAAACGGCCTAAATACAGCCCTTGAACGATTGTCAACAGGATTTAGAATAAACCACGCCAAAGACGATGCAGCGGGATATGCAATAGGCGCACAGATGAGCAGTAAACTATCCTCTTATACTGTAGCCGAACAAAATACGTATATGGGGCTTGATATGTTATCAACAGCGATGGGTAGTTTGGAAGTAATATCAGAGCATTTACTTCGTACGCGGGCATTAGCAGAGCAGGCCGCGAACGGAACATATGATGAAGCCTCCAGACGTGGAATACAGGGTGAAATAGATTCATTGTTAAACGAATCAGAGCGCATATACGATAGTACAGAATATAATGGAATAAACATATTTAAACAGCAGGGGACAGCAGGCGGAAGCGGAACAACAACAGTAACCCCTCCTGAGGCGAAGTATAACGGATTTATAAAAGAGGTAGAGCAGTTAAGTGAATCAGAGGCGATAGCGCAGGGGTATACTGTAATAAAGACGGCGGATGAACTGCAAGAGATGCAGAACGACCTTGACGGCAAATATATATTAATGAACGATATAGATTTATCCGGATATAGCTGGACCCCGGTAGGTGCGGATGAATCAACCCCTTTTACGGGGGAGTTTAACGGTAACGGGTATACAATTGAAAATTTAGAATTTATAAGTACAGTTAGATACAATGGTTTATTTGGAAGTGCATACAATGCTAAATTTTCTAATGTTAGTTTAAAAGATATAAAAATTGATTCAATACGGTATTGGACAGCCGCATTAGTTGGGTATATTGAGGGTGGGGAGATTGATAATTGTAAGGTTACAGATTGTTATATACGCGCACGTGGCTCTGTAGGAGGTTTAGTAGGGGAGGGGGATAATGTTATCATTAAAAATTCATATACTTCAGGAACGGTTGTAGGAGAATCCAGGGGAGCCTCCATAAGTGGTCATGGCGGATTAGTTGGAGTTTTTGCTCGTGGAAAAATAGAAAACTGTTATTCAGAAGCAAATGTCGAAGGGCATAATGAGGCATTTGGTGTAGGAGGTTTAGTCGGAGATTTTGTATTGGGTAGTATAGAAAATAGTTATTCTACAGGTGATGTTTCATGTGAGTTCAATTATGTAGGCGGTTTGGTTGGCTGGGGTCGCAGCGGGAATATTAATAATTGTTTTACAGAGAGTAAAATTTTAGATGGTTCTTCTTATTCTACCGGTGCATTTGTTGGATATATAGAAACGGCCGATTTTGTAGTAAAAAATAGTGTATATTATAGCCGTATCAATCCTTCATTGTCTGTTGCGGGAAATAATGATGCTGGAGCAGACCTGAGCGGAATAACCGACGGAGATGCTGCGCCGCCAACACAACCGAATCCGCCTGCCGGCGGAACAACTGCGCTTCCTGAGATAGTATGTCAGATAGGAATAAATGGAGATGAAAATTCCAGAATATCGCTGGCAATAGGATTTGATTTTACGATAATACCTGTTGATGTAATGACATCTGCATCGGCATCGGCTGCACTTACAGAAATAGATGAGATGTTAGCGAAGATAAATAAGAAACAAACCGAATACGGAGCGGTGTATAACCGTCTGGAGTCAGCGGCGAAATCAATAAATGTGAGTATCGAAACATTAACAATGTCATTGTCGACGATAAAAGATGCGGATATAGCGGAAGAGAGCAGTGAGTATCTAAGACAACAGATATTACAGAGTGCGAGTGCGACTCTTTTATCAACAGCAAACCAAACATCAAATGTAGCCCTTGCGCTGATAAACGGCCTCGGAAGATAATCGGTGCAATGAATCCCCGCCACCTGCAAAACTGTCATCCCGAACTTGTTTCGGGAGC
>CASDWH010000025.1 GCA_949284715.1 uncultured bacterium | reverse complement strand
TTATTGACTCTCCGCCCCGGCTAAGCTGTCATCCCGAACTTGTTTCGGGATCTTGCCGGTTAAGAAGTCATAACGCCACGTTGGTAAGATGCTGAAATAAATTCAGCATGACAAACATTATTGATTTCTCCGCCCCAACTAAGCTGTCATCCCGAACTTGTTTCGGGATCTTGCCGGTTAGAAAGTCATAACGCCACGTTGGTAAGATGCTGAAATAAATTCAGCATGACAAACATTATTGACTCTCCGCCCCGCCCTGCTGCTACTCCCCTATCCTAGCCTTCCCCAGCCCGGGGAAGGGACATTTTTTTTATTGCACCAAATTTAACAGTCCCCCATCCTAGTCTTCCCCAAGCCGGGGAAGGAGGTATTAATGCCTTGTTTTGTACATGGCATGTTCAGGCATGCCTGCATAAGATTTGATAAAGCAAAGTTTAAATAATACTTCTTTTGAGCCTTTCTACCCTGCTTTCGCTGAGCAGATTTTTTAATTTCATAATTGCCTGGGCATGTAGTTGTGAGGTTCTGGATTCTGAGATATTTATAGCTTCTCCTATTTCTTTCAGGGTCATGTTTTCATGATAATAAAGTACCAGTATTGTTCGTTCTCTCTCGGGTAAACGTTTAAGTGCATTTTCTAATTGTGCTTTTATTGTTTTGTCTTCTATTTCTTCGGATGGATTCTTTTGATGTTCATCCTGTATTGTGTCTATAATTTCTATGGACTCATCATTTGTCATTTTTTTGTCATAGATAGATGTAACAACAGTATCTTCTCCTAGAATTTGTTCTATTTTCTCTTTTTCGCAGCCCATAAATTCGGCTATTTCGCTTGTTGTTGCATTCCTGCCAAACTTCTTTTTGAGTTCTTCCTGTGCTTCTTTTACGTTTTTGATTTTTTTTCGGATACTTCTGGGTAAAAAGTCCTGTGAGCGGATTTTATCTATTATATTGCCTCTTATACGTACCAGTGCATAAGTTTCAAAACGGGCGCCGTATTTCGGGCTGTATTTTTCAACAGCATCAATCAGACCTTCTACTCCGTAGCTTGAAATATCTTCAAATGAAAACGTAGGCGGAAGCGCAACTTTAACGCGGCTTGCAACATAGCGCGTCAGATATATATATTGTAATATGAGTGCATCTCTCAGTCTTTTATTTGTTTTGTCCTGAAAATACGCATTCCACAACTCTGCCAACTCTTCATTGGATATCCGCTTTATTTTATTGTAAGAACTAAAGTCGAACTCTTCTTCCATCCCTCTGTCCCGGTACTTTAGTTCCATTCTATAATATTGTTCAGCTTAGAAAATCCTGTAGATATATGATTTTATAAAAGCCCTCTTTTAATAGCCTCTGTTACTGCTAACAATCTACAGGATACACCGAGTTTATCAAGAATACTGCTTATGTGTGCTTTAACAGTATGTGTGCTGATGCTTAGATTATCGGCTATTTGTAGATTCGTTTTTCCGTTTGCACATAATCTTAATACTTCTAATTCACGTTTTGTTAAATTCCTGTTTAATTTACGCATTTGCTATTCCTCTCTTTTATATATAAAAAATAGCAAAATTTAGGTCATTTGTGCATGAGCCGATAGTCCTATTTTTTTTATAAAGTTTGTATATAAATTAAAAAAATAAGACTCCTATGATTGCAAAAATGATTAACGGGATATTAAAGTGGAGAAATGTCGGAATACATGTATCATAAATGTGGTTATGCTGCCCGTCTGCGTTTAACCCTGCTGTCGGGCCGAGTGTTGTATCAGATGCCGGCGAGCCGGCATCTCCCAGTGCCGCTGCCGCTGAAAGTACAATAATTGCTTCGGGTGCGGTAAATCCGAGTTTTATAAATACGGGTACAAATAATACTGCAAGAATCGGAATTGTGCCAAAACTTGTTCCTATACCCATTGTTACAAACAGCCCCGTAAAAAGCAGCAGACAGGACATGATAATTTTGTCTGACGGCAGGATAGGAATAATCGTATTTATAAAACAATCTATTCCTCCGGTTGCTTTAAGTACTTCTGAAAAACCGGAAGCAACGAGCATTACGAAGGCTATAAAACCCATTAAATAAACTCCTTCGTTTAGAATATTGTCCATTTTATGGCGTTTAACTGCACCAAGTGAGAATATTATCCCTAAACCTACCAGCGCTCCCAGCGGAAGGGATTTGAATATAAGCTGGACAACAAATGTTGCTATTATTGCAATTATAATTATAATCTGTTTCTTTCCGAATTTTTCATCAGTTTTAAGTTTTATTTCGCTATCAGATAATTTGTACATGCGCGGTTTGTTGTAGCTTATAAATAGGGAAATAAGCAGTCCTGCAAGCATACCTATTCCTAAAATAATATTTGATTTCCAAATCTGAGCAGAAGTAACAGTAAATCCGTTATCAATCATGCTTGTTTTTATAAGGTTTTGGAAAATTAAACCGAATCCGACAGGTATTGTTATATATGGCGCTTTTAGCCCGAAGGCCAGCGCGCAGGCAACTGCACGGCGGTCTATTTTTAATTTGTTCATTAATCCCAGAAGAGGCGGGATTAAAATAGGTATAAATGCAATGTGTATCGGAATTATATTTTGTGAGGCCATTGCTAGAAGTGTAATTATAAGCAGTAAAACGTACTTATTTTCTTTTATTGATTTTGAAATAAAAGTCCCGAGCATTCCGGTTACGCCTGTATCAGTCATTGCTGCGGCAAATGTTCCAAGCAGTATGTAACTGAGCGCCGTTTCAGAATTCCCGCCCATACCGTTTATAAATGTATGCATGATTGTTTCTACGGGCATGCCTGATATTAAACCGGCTGCAATTGCCGAAACAATTATTGACAGTAAAACATTTACTTTACATACACACAATATGCAAAGCAGAACTATTGATATAATTACCGGATTTAAAAAAATTGCTTCCATAAATTTTTTCTAAGAATTCTGAATTATATGTATAAGCTCAAGGGCAATCTCTTTTTGATGTTCTACAGACGATTTTTGAAGATATTCAAAAGCCTCTGCTAATTTTTCATCGTTATCGTACCAACGCCGGAACAGATAGTTAAAAGCGCCGGTTAATGCGTTTGTTTCAAGAACTATACCGTTTTCTTTTGCTTTCTCTACAATGAATTCTGCATACTTGTACTGGTTCTCTACGCTTGCATTTCTTAATAAACTTACGGCCAGACTTACAGCAGGATCCTTATCATACCAACGTTTGTACATATCGTAAATTCCTATTGTTACACTTTTTAAAGATAAAACATTTTCAAATAGTTGTCAATCTTATATTGCGTATTGTGAAATAATTTCTTCTAAATTTTTTACGGCATTAGAAACTTCATCATTAACTATAATGTAATCATAATTTTTTGAATCATTTTTTTCTCTTGCAGCCTGATCCAGTCTTGTTTGTATTACTTCAGGAGCTTCGGTCTGCCGGCCTTCAAGACGCTTTTTTAATTCTTCAAATGATGGCGGTGCAATAAAGATAAGAACCGCATCAGAAATTTTATTTTTTACCTGAAGAGCGCCCTGTGTTTCTATTTCCAGAATAAGGTTTTCCCCTTTAGCAAGTGCTTTTTCGATAATTGATTTTCTTGTACCGTAATAATTGTTGGAAAATTCAGCCCACTCAATGAAATCTCCGTTTTCTATCCCCTGTTTAAATTCTTCGCGGCTTATAAAATAGTAGCTCTCTCCATCTTTTTCCCCGAGACGCATAGGTCGTGTCGTACACGATACTGATAATTTAAAGCCGGGGTTTTGTTTTAAAAATTCTTTTATAACAGTACCTTTTCCTACACCTGAGGAGCCTGATATTACAAATAATCTTTTCATTCTTCACCTTCTTTTTTAAGGATTTTAATTGAAAAAATATACCATTTCAAGTGCGGTTATACGGGACTAATATATATATTAAATAAAAGTTATTAAAAGGAAAGATAATAATTCATACAGGGGGGTATGCACCCCCTGCACCCGCACATTATTTCTTTCTTGTCTTGAATGCTCGTGCTAAACGGCATTACGTGTTGAAAACTCAACGTTTCCAACACTCCAGCCTCTGCTCGCATTCGCTTTGGTTGCGAAGCAAAAGCGGATTGTTGCCGAAGTGCGGAGTGCTTTTGCGTAAGCAAAACACGCAGACACGTTTA
>CASDWH010000024.1 GCA_949284715.1 uncultured bacterium | reverse complement strand
GCTGCCATCGGCTTCACCAAAGAAATGATAGAGAGCCTTCTGACAAAGAAAGAGGCTATCAGGTGCAACGGCAGGATTTATTCTGAAGAACACAGACGGAAGTTTGACATCAAGAATGATATTTTCAAGGTAGAGCAAAGTCCAACCGATAGCAGCAAACTCGTGCTAACCATAAACAAACAGCCAATTGGAGACTGGTTCAAGGAACAGTTTGGTAAGCTGCGGCATAGCATCCAAAGAACACTAAGTGAACCGAAAAATAGAGGCATTAAATTATAAATGGTTAAAATTCATAATGCAAAGCAATAAGTTTATACCTTTGCATACATTTATTATAAATTGTCATTATATGGAACTCAAAAAGATTATTAGTAATTCACTTAAAGTATTGCTTATCCTACTCATTATAGTTCTTGCATACTTTGTTTATTTAGTCGTTTGGACTTACCAATTTCATGCTAACCAAGATAAAATTGTTGAAAACGTTGATTCTGTTTTCTATCAAACCTCTCAAATAATTCGTGACCCGAACGGTTATTTTGGAGTAGCCGCTACCGTAAACGGTCTATATACTGATACGCTTTTATTCGACACGCAAGCTTCTACATCTCTTGCCAAACAAGAAACACTTGACCTGTATGGAGCGGAATATTGGAGAAGGAAACCGATGCCGACATTTAATTTTTACAAACAAGTCTATTTTTCAAAACTATACAGAGTGAATAATATCACTCTTGGAGATTGTACACTGGAAAAGGTTATTTTCACGTCAGTCCCCAAAGATAATGGTATGTACAATGCGCTTTACCGTCCAGTATTGGGACGTACCATAATGGAAAATATGGTTTGGAAGTTCGATATGGATAATAATGAAATGACCATATTCTCGCTTAAAAACAAAGAAAAACTAAAACAAGAAACAACTGGATTTACTTTAGTTGAAGATGGTGTAAACAATTTACCGCTTTGCAGCGAGCAGACAGATAGCTTGAACTTGATGTTGGACTTAGGCTCGAATTACGATGTTATAATAGATAAAGATGTTTATGAGAAATTACGGCAGCATCATGTCCCGAGAAAATATGTTAATTTCCGCCGGGAGGGATTGACAGACACGATTGCCGAGTTCAGCGGAATTACAATGTATTGCAATGGCGTGGCTGTTCCGAATTGTGTGTTGGATTATATCCCTTCGATAAATAAAAATGTCGCAGGAAATCTTTTTGCAGGCAAGATGAATTTTATACTTGCCGGTGAAAATCTGTATATCAAACAACGGACTAATACACTTTTAAATGATTGCAACGGATTTCCTGCACTTGGGTTAGGTATTAATATTCGTAACGGTAGTATCTGTATCACTGCATTGGAAATAAACGGACCGGCAGAAAAATCAGGGTTAATGTTAGGAGATAAGGTAATTGCTGTTAATAACGGAACGGTAAGTGTAAATGCAATGTCCGTATCAAACGGGAAATTAGAGAAATATGTTCAGCAGACTAACAGTCTTACTTTAGAAATAGAACGCAACGGGAAAAGGCAGACATTTAACGTAACAAGAGAAAGCGAATAACGTGTATCATAGAAAAGAATAGTAAAGAGCAAAGGGGAATAAACACTTTTTGCTCTTTACTTGTATGTATACCGTATATCCGTATAGATATGGTTTTAGCAATTATTTCTAAAACTGCCATTAATAAAAACACCCGACTTTACATTATTGGGTGTAAAATCGGGTGTCTATTTTGTAAAACATTGATTTTCAATGTTTATTGCGGTGCGTACGGGACTCGAACCCGTGACCCCATGCGTGACAGGCATGTATTCTAACCAACTGAACTAACGCACCATT
>CASDWH010000023.1 GCA_949284715.1 uncultured bacterium | reverse complement strand
ATTACGTGTTGAAAACTCAACGTTTCCAACACTCCAGCCTCTGCTCGCATTCGCTTTGGTTGCGAAGCAAAAGCGGATTGTTGCCGAAGTGCGGAGTGCTTTTGCGTAAGCAAAACACGCAGACACGTTTAACGGCAACAATCAAGCAGAAAGAAATAAAGCTAAAGAAAGAAAACTACGCAATCAAAAACAGTCGCTAAACTCAACCCGAGGCAAAATAACTCGCTGCGCTCAGACAGCGCGAACGAGCGAGGGGCGTAAGGCAAAACGGGAGCTTTTGCCTGTAGACCCGTTCAACGCGAGTGAGCAAGAGAATTTTGCCCTGTTATTGTTTCGTTAAGTGACTGTAGGAAAAAATAAAAATGTTTGTTTGAAATTATTATGGACAACAGTGCGACATTTTTCAAGTCCTCATTTTGTTAATAACTGTAAATATTTACGCTTAGTAAAGCAATTTTTAACAATGTATTGTTTTTATAGAAATATAAAGGAGTTTAGTGTGGTACAATCTGTAAGCAATTATACTACGGCATATAGAGTTCCCTCTATTCAGGGCAAGGCTGTATCAGCGGGAGCAAAAACAGCGGATAACAAATATGTTCAGCCGCAAAAAAATGAAGGCAGAAAACATTTGAGTTATTGGCGCAGCCTTGGAATTTCTTCATTGTTTGGTGCTTCAGCGATGGGGTTTGCAACGATATTTTGTCAGAAATGGCGGACTTCAATAGGCTTTGGAGCAATAATAGCAGGTTTATGCATGCTGTTTGATCTGCCGGATACTTTATTTATTGGTAGAAAGTAATTCTGAGTTGTATTATCAGGATTTTGGAATATCATAAATTTATGGGGTATGAAGAATTAGAAATAATAAAAGAAGAATGCCGCAATTGTCATAAATGCGGATTATGCAAGACGAGGACTAATACTGTTTTCTCAGGCGGAGTTCCTAATGATAAACTTATGCTTATAGGTGAAGCGCCGGGTTTTTATGAAGATAAACAGGGTGAACCTTTTGTAGGCAAGGCAGGACAGCTTCTGGATAAAATTCTTGGCTGCGTAGGGCTTTCGAGAAAGGAACATATTTATATATGTAATACGATTAAATGCCGGCCGCCGGAAAATCGTGACCCGCTGCCTGAAGAAAAAGCTGCATGCCGGGCGTTTCTTGATAAACAAATTGAAATTTTAAAACCCAGAATTATTCTTCTTTGCGGGCGTGTTGCTGTAAATTCAATGATGGAAACAAATCAGGGTATTACAAAGCTAAGGGGAAAATGGTTTGAAGGCCCGTATTTTTCTAAAATGATGCCGATATTTCACCCCTCGTATTTGTTACGTAATGACAGCAGAGAAAAAGGCAGTCCTAAATGGTTAATGTGGCAGGATATAAAAGAGATTAAACGGGTTTATGACCAGTTGTGCAAGTAATTTTATAATGTGAACATAATTAATATAACCATTAGTATATTTTGTACAAGATAGTCCCCCATTAAAAATATATAAAGACACGATTTGATGGTGTTATACTATAATTGTAAGGATGTAAAAGATAAGGAGGGTGTATGATACCAATTTTAGATTCCAAAAGACAGTACAAACAAATCGGTGACAAAATAGAGAAGGCTGTATGTGAAGTTCTTCGTTCCGGTTCTTATATACTGGGGCCTAATTGCAAAGAGTTTGAAAAAAATATTGCAGAATACATTGGTGTAAAACATGCAATAGGGCTTAATTCCGGTACAGACGCGCTGCATATTGCGCTTAGAGCGTTAGATATTGGAAAGGGTGATGAAGTTATTACAACAGCATTTACTTTTGTTGCAACAACCGAGGCAATAGGAATTGTTGGTGCAACCCCTGTATTTGCAGATATTGATCCTGATACTTTCAATATTGATCCTAAAAAAATTGAAGCTGCAATTACTCCAAAGACAAAGGCTATAATTCCTGTTCACTTATACGGTCAGCCGTGCGATATGGATGCGATTATGGATATAGCAAAACGTTATGACTTATATGTAATTGAGGACTGCTGTCAGGCAATAGGAGCAGAGTATAAAGGTAAAAAAGTCGGAACATTCGGCGAATTTGGATGTTACAGTTTCTATCCGACCAAAAACCTTGGCGGAATGGGCGACGGCGGATTGTTAATTACAAATTCAGATAATCTTAAAGACCGTGCGGTTGCTCTTAGAAACCATGGCGGCGCAATTCGCTATCACCATGATGAAATCGGTTTAAATTCACGTTTGGATGAAATTCAGGCAGCAATTTTAAATGTTAAACTTCCCTATATTGATGAATGGAATAAAAAACGTCGTGAAAATGCTTACAGATACAACAAACTTTTTGAAAACTGCGAAGATATTGTTACTCCGGCAGAACTTCCTGATACATACTGTGTTTACCACCAGTACACAGTAAAAATTCCAAACAGGGATAATGTGCATAAGATGCTGCAAGAAGCCGGTATTGGTGCTATGCTTTATTATCCGATACCGTTACACCTGCAAAAAGTTCATGATGGAATGGGCTGGAAGAAAGGTGACCTGCCTCATACAGAAAAGGATACTGAAATGGTTATTTCTCTTCCTATGTTCCCTGAACTTACGCCGGAAGAGCAGCAGCTCATTGCAGATACTCTTATTAAGTGTGTAAACAGTTCAAAAGTGCTTGCCTAGAATCAGCTTTTTAGTGTATCATAAAGAAAAAGGTATAACTGAAAAGGAGCTTTATGGACAATATTATTATCTATACAGATATGCCGCTGGTGAGCTATGAGTTAGTACTGGCGAATTTGGATGAAGTTAATGTAAGAACTGTTAAGGGTGCAGAGTTTAAGGACTTTGCAGCCCTTAACCCTTCTTTAATAATTATTGATGAAGTTAGCGGCTTTAGAGATGTTTTGATGACTAATAAGTTTCCGTGTCCGATACTTTTTGCCGGTGATATTTTTACCGATATGACTGTTAGGGCGGAAGGGTATGATTTTATTAAAAAACCGGTTAATAATACTGAGCTGGTTGTTCGTGTAAAAGCGTTGTTAAAAATCAAACAGTACAAAGATAAAATAGAACGGGTAAGTACAACTGATGAACTTACCGGGCTTCATAACAGAAAGTATTTACAGGAACGTCTGGAATCGGAAATTTCGCGGGCAAGACGGTATAATACTAAGCTGTCATGCCTGTTGTTTGATATTGATTTCTTTAAAGTGGTTAATGATATGTACGGGTATGAATGGGGGGATATTCTTTTAAGAAACCTTGCAAGCAAGCTTAAATCAATGATACGTAAAGAAGATATTCTGACACGTTACGGTGATGAAGAGTTTTTGCTTATTCTGCCTAACACATCTGAAGAAAATGCGTTCTTGTTTGCAGAACGGTTCAGACGTGATATTGAGAAGATGGAGTTTATACCGGCAGGCGAAGAAGAACGCCATCAGGTAACAATATCAGGCGGAATTTCAACATATCCGTGTATGGAAAATGTTGATGAGGATGCTAATACAGTTATCCGTTATGCTGAACACGCATTATACAATGCAAAGAAGCGCGGTAAAAACAAAATAGTTCAATTTTCGCAGATGAATCTGGAATATTAATAAAAAATCCCCTCTTTATAAAGAGGGGATTTTTACGTGTCAGCGGTCAAATATAGTTCTTAATTGCAGGGATTTTTATGCAATTATTTAGATATTCAATAGTGCTGATTTTTTCATTATAAAGATATTTAATGAAATTAAGGTATGAAGCATCATAGGAGCTGAGGAGTAAATTGATTTCAAACCCGTCAGAACAGAACGGTTCATAGTCATAAATAACATAACTGTTATATTTACTTTTCCATTCTTTTTTCTCAATGCGGCAGTTGTTTTCCTCAGCAATATCTTCAAGCCAGTCAACAATTTCTTTGTTGATATTTTTAAACTCTAAGTATTTGCTTTGTAATTTATCCATCATTTTTCTCCTGTAAAAATTGTATGTTGATAAATGGCGTGTTAAATCACCATTTAGTCTAATTTATTGAGATAAAACCGGTTAATTAGTATATGGTAAAAAAGGGCAGGGGGTAAAATCAACAGATTCTGCTCCGTAATTTTTCCTGCATTTCTTTTACCCTCCCCGCCCCCTCTTGAATTTAAGACGTGTTCAGGATACACTTTATTTAAGTGTTTTAATAAGATTTGCGAGGTATATATGAAACGAGTTTTACTTTGTATTATGGATGGATGGGGAATAAGTACAGGGGCAGAGAAGTATGACGCAACAAAACTTTCTCATCCTGTTAACGTACCGAAATTTATAAAAGAATACCCTTCTACAAAAATTCATGCAGATGGTGAATATGTCGGATTACCGGATGGGCAGATGGGAAATTCCGAAGTTGGACACCTTAATATAGGTGCCGGCCGGATTGTTTATCAGGACTTGACTAAAATTAATAAAAGTATACGCGACGGCAGTTTCTTTAAGAATGAAAAATTTCTTGCTGCAATGAATCATGCTAAAACGCATAATTCTGCTCTGCATATTTACGGACTTGTTTCAACGGGCGGAGTTCACTCGTCGTTAGAACACCTTGAAGCGTTGATAAAAATGGCGCATGACAGGGGCCTTACAAAAGTGTATGTACACGCATTTCTTGATGGGCGTGATACACCTCCGCAAAGTGCCTGTACTTTCCTTGAAATAATAGAGAAAGAGCTGAAAGAATATAAACTTCCGCCTGTAGCGTCAGTTGTCGGCAGATACTATATTATGGACAGGGACAACCGCTGGGATAGAGTTGAAAAAGGTTATAATTGTTTGGTTTTAGGAGAAGGCGAAAAAGCGTCTTCAGCGGTCGAGGCAGTTAAAAAATCTTATGAGAATGGTGTATTTGACGAATTTGTACTTCCTACTGCAATTGGCGGCGAGGAATCAAGAATACACGATGATGATTCTATAATATTTATTAACTACAGACCGGACAGAGCGCGTGAAATTTCTAAAGCTATTAACTTTAAGGATTTTGACGGTTTTAACAGAAAGAAAGTATTGTCAAATATTTACTATGTAACAATGACAAGTTATGATGAAACATTTAATTTCCCTGTAGCATTTGAAAAGCAGCACTTAAATAATATATTAGGTGATGTTTTGCAGGCAAACGGCGTAAAGCAGTTTAGAACAGCCGAAACTGAAAAATATGCTCACGTTACCTTCTTCTTTAACGGCGGAGTGGAAGAACCTCAAAAGGATGAAACAAGAGTTCTTGTACCATCACCAAAGGTTCCGACTTATGATATGCAGCCGCAGATGAGTGCGTATGAAGTTTGTGAAAAAGTTCTTGCAGCAATAGATAATCAAGAGTATGGGTTTATACTTGTTAACTTTGCAAACCCAGATATGGTAGGGCATACTGGTGTTCTTGAAGCCGCTGAGAAAGCTTGTAAAACGGTTGATGAATGTGTAGGTAAGATTGCGGATGAATGTGTAAAAAAAGGTGTTATAATGTTATTAACGGCCGATCACGGAAACGCAGAGGTTATGTTTGATGATTCAACCGGAAAGCCTCATACGGCTCATACAACTAATGAAGTTCCGTTTGTTGTTATCAATGCAGGCAGTGATATTAAATTGGAAGAGGATGGCGCTCTTTGTAATATAGCACCTACTGTTTTAGAATTAATGGGTATTAAACAGCCGGCAGAAATGGATTGTAATTCATTAATAAAACACTAATTAAGGAGAATTATGGCGGAAGTAAAGGGTTTAGATATAGATTTATCATTTAAAAAGAATAATGTTGATGAATTTTTCTTAAATCTGAGCGAAAATCCGGAAGGGTTTAAAAATAAGGATTTTCGCTATACATTAAGCCTGATTTACCAGATAGTTGAAGATGAATTTGAAGGGATTTTTTTAGGCAAAAATTCTCCTGTCAGAAATACTGATTTCTATTTGATAAATGAAGGCGGCAAATTTTCTTTTTTCGTAACACCGACTAATAATTTTCAGTTTTATTTAAAATCAAAAGGGTCAATGTTTCGATTTACCCCCAAAGAGGTTAACGGGGTAACCGGGTATGTGATGCCGCTTGATATTGTATTGGATTATTTTGGAAGCTTTGGCGAGATTGTTGATTTTGTTGCCGTGTCGCAGACTTTTGTTTATTTTAATAAATTAACCCAGTATGTTATAAAGCTCATAGAAAAATTGTATTTTATCCCGACTGTTGTAAAAACCCGCGGTGAACAGATGTTCAAAATAGTATATGAGCCGATTACTAATACTAAAGAATCTGCACGGATTTTGAATGAACTTGAAAAACATCTTCCCGAAAATATTTTCATTAAAGGTGAACAACCTAAGAATTTTGTAACAGATTTTGTAAGAAATTATTTGAACTATCTTGTTTACAAATTTTTAGGGATAAAAAGCTATAAATTTAAGGATGTAAAATCAGGGCATTATATGCTTAAAAACCTTGAACAACGTTGTTTATTAAAGGGGCAGGATGTAGCGGAAAACATTGCGCAGTGGTTTGATGAATTGTATTTAGGCAAATACGATTTAATACCGTTCTTTAAAATTGAAAAAATAAATGATACGGATTTTGAATTAAAGGTTCATATTAAAAACAGGAAAAACGATGAGAGTGTTTTAATAGATAAACTTTATACTGATGATACAGTCTGGGGCATTCAGACATCAGATATTGGCAGGATTGTTGAAAAACAATTAAACTACGCACTCAGGTATATGCCGGAACTTGAACAGTTGTTTGAGGATGAGGAAAATTTATCGTTAAAACTTAACCTTAATGAAGTTTATAAGATAATAGCTCAGACTTCGTATTACCTTCAAAAGGCGCATATAGATGTTATACTGCCTTCAGAACTGAAGAATATTATTATTCCGCGGGCATCAATTAATGCAAAAGTTAAAGCAAAACGTTCTGAAGAGTTGATGAATATATTTAATACTGTGTCTTCCGGTTCTATTTCGCTGGATGATATCCTTGAGTTTTCTTATGAAATAGTAATCGGTGATGAAAAAATCAGTGTTGAGGATTTTAAAAAGATTATTGAGGAAAAATCAGGACTTATTAAGTATAAAAACAAGTATGTGTTAATTGACCCGGAGGAAGGGCAGAAACTGTGCGAAAAAATTGCAACAGCGAACCATAAATCTATGACCAGGCTGGAACTTCTGCACGCTTCAATGTCCGGAAAAGTTCAGGATTATGAGTTTAACTATGATGAGGCGTATGCAAATGTTCTGAAAGACTTTCAGAAACCGGTTGAAGTTACGCCGCCTGATGGGCTTCATGGGACATTAAGATTTTATCAGAATACCGGCTTAAAATGGTTGTGGACAAATGTTAATAAAGGTTTTGGCTGCTGTATGGCTGACGATATGGGGCTTGGTAAAACAATACAGGTAATTGCGCTTATACTGAAATTAAAAGAAGAGAATAAGATTAAGAAACCTGTGCTGGTAATCTGCCCTACAACTCTTATGGGAAATTGGATAAAAGAATTGCAGCAGTTTGCGCCGGAACTTACTGCAAAAATGTACCATGGTCTTGACCGTAAACCGGAATTTGATGCTGATGTAATCCTTACAACGTATGCTATTATGCGTATTGATGTTGAGGAGATGAAAAAACATACATGGGGTATGGTTATAGTTGACGAGGCACAGAATATCAAAAATCCGGATACGGCGCAGACAATAGCGATAAAATCATTAAAATCTGATATAAAAATAGCAATGACCGGTACGCCTGTAGAGAACAGGTTAACGGAATTATGGAGTATATTTGATTTCTTGAATAAAGGCTATCTGGGGTCATTAAAAGAATTTCAGAAGAGTTATGCTGTACCGATTGAAAAATTTAAAGAAAAATCAAGAGCGGCAAAACTTAAGATGTCCGTAAGTCCGTTTGTATTAAGGCGGCTTAAAACTGATAAGTCTGTAATTTCTGATTTGCCGGAAAAACTTGTTATTAATGATTACTGTTATTTATCCAAGGCACAATCAATATTATATGAAAAAACGCTTAATGAAATGATGACAAAGATTAGCGGTTTTACGGGGGTAAGCAGACGCGGTAATATCTTTAAACTCATTACAGCATTGAAACAGATTTGTAACCACCCGTACCAGTTTATAAAGGCGGGCGAGTTTAATAAAGAAATGAGCGGCAAGGCAGAAAAATGCGTTGATTTAGTAAGTAATATACTTGATAATAATGAAAAGACACTTATATTTACCCAGTATAAAGAAATGGGTGAAATTCTTACTAAAATTCTCTACGATGAGTTTAATCGCGAGCCTTTGTTTTTTCATGGTTCATTGACTGTGCCGCAGAGAGAATCTTTGATAGAAGATTTTCAGACAAATAAAGATACAAAGGTAATGATACTTTCGCTTAAGGCCGGAGGCACGGGATTGAACCTTACAAGCGCGACAAACGTAATTCACTACGATTTATGGTGGAACCCTGCGGTTGAAGAACAGGCGACTGACCGGACATATCGTATAGGGCAGACGAATAATGTTATGGTTCACAGGCTTATTACGCTTGGAACTTTTGAAGAAAAAATTGATGAAATGCTAAAATCCAAGAAAGAACTTGCTGATATGGCTGTTTATGAAGGTGAAAAGATTATAACAGAACTGTCTGATGAAGAAATATACAATATTTTCTCTCTGTCTGCTGTTTAGATAAAGAATAAATAAGAGGGCGGCGGCAATCAT
>CASDWH010000022.1 GCA_949284715.1 uncultured bacterium | reverse complement strand
TCGCGCGGGGAAGAGAAAGAAGTCGAAATCGGTAAAATAAGAGTCCGTAACGGCGGTTCAGTAGAATGCGCGGATGATGTATGTACTAAATACATGGAAGACCGATTTGATTTAACAATGGATGAAGACGGTGAAGGCGCCGGAGGCGGCAGCGGCGGTAATGCCGGCGGCAATGCCGGAGGCGGTAACGGCGGTAATGAGGACAACACTGGCGGCGGTGAACCACAACCTCAACCGCAGCCACAACCTGAGCCGGAACCGGAACCGCAGCCAGAACCTGAGCCGGAACCAGAACCACAACCTGAACCTGAACCTGAACCGGAACCACAGCCAGAGCCAGAACCTGAGCCGGAACCGCAACCGGAACCTGATGACGGTGATGACGGCCCGAACTGTCTGCCCGGTCATATCGAAGTTGATGGCAACTGTATGATTCCCGGCGGGACTGTTGGCGGCAACAGCGGCAGCTCCGGCGGCGGTGGTGGCAGCGGTGGCTCTGGCTTTACGGATCCAACCGTATATTTTGATCCATCTTCTCCTTCCGGAGTTAAAGGTGATGACGGAGTCGTTGATAGAGAACACTACCATATTAACAATGGCGGAGTAACTGCTGTTCAAGACGGGCCGTTCTATAGATAACAATTAATTACTTCTCACACCCCCTGACAAAAATCAGGGGGCTTTTTTATTTATAAAACTTGTAATGTGTACTTCTTTTATTTATAATTTTTGTATGAGTATAAAGTTAAAAGATTTTGAAATTGGGGCTGATAACGGGAAAATGACTATTCTTGCCGGCCCGTGTGCTATTGAGGATATAGATATACTCAGGAAAACGGCTGAGGTTTTATCGAAAATATGCTCTGATTTAGGAATTAATTATATTTTTAAATCCTCGTTTGATAAGGCTAATAGGACTTCTATTAATTCCTACCGCGGTGTTGGTATGGATAAAGGGCTTGAAATTCTCTCTAAGATTAAAAAGGAGTTTGATGTCCCTATAGTTACCGATGTTCACCTTCCTGAACAGTGTTCACCGGTTGCCGAGGTCGCTGATATTATTCAAATTCCTGCATTCCTGTGCCGCCAGACTGACTTATTGGTTGCGGCGGCTAAGACCGGTAAAATCGTAAATATTAAAAAAGGACAGTTCCTTGCTCCACAACAGATGAAACCGCTGGTTAAAAAAGTTGAAGAGAGCGGAAATAAAAATATTATGCTCACCGAACGCGGTACGACGTTTGGCTATAACAATCTTGTTGTTGATTTTCGCTCTTTTTATATAATGAAAGAGTTTGGGTATCCGGTTGTATTTGATGCAACGCATAGTGTTCAAATGCCCGGAGCAAATGGTGAATCTACCGGCGGTGACAGGAGATTTGTACCTTTGCTGGCGAAAGCTGCTGTTGCAGCAGGTGTTAATACCTTATTCTTTGAGATTCATCCTAATCCTGATTGTGCGCCATGTGACGGCCCCAATATGCTTAAACTTGATGATGCACGCTCTGTATTTACTAAATGTAAAGAAATTTATGAGGCGGTACGAGGGTAGATAATGATTTTAAAAACTTTCATAGAACCGCCTTTAGATAATAATAATTATCTTTTAATAGATGAAGCTAATAAAGAAGCAATCTTAGTTGATTGCAGCCATTATGATGAAAACATTGTTAAAACTCTTGATGATTACGGTGCAAAACTGAAGTTTGTATTGCTTACACATGCGCATTTTGACCATGTGATGGGTGTATATGAAATGGTTCGGAATACCGGTGCGGAAGTAGTATTGCATGCCGGCGATGAACTTTTGTTAAAAGACCTTAATTCGTTTACATTTATACTAGGGCTTCCGTCTGCTAATGTTCCGGAAGTTTCCCGTTATGTAGAAGACGGCGATATTATTAATTGGGGTGAAAATGAAATAAAAGTAATCCACACCCCCGGACATACAAAAGGCGGCGTTGGTTATCTTATTGACGAAAAATTATTTTCGGGCGATACTCTTTTTAAGGAAAGTGTTGGGCGCACTGATTTGGAAGGCGGCAGCTACAGAGAATTGGAGCATAGTATAAAAACAAAGTTTTTTACACTTCCGGATAGTACAATGGTTTATTCTGGTCATGGACAGCAAACTACAATTGAACATGAAAAGAAATATAACAGGTTTATATAGAGGTAAAGTATGAAAACACAGTTGGAAAGTATATATAAAGCAGCATCAACAGATTTGGAAAATGCTAAAAATCTAAGCGATATAGAAGCAATCAGGACTAAATATTTAAGCAGAAAAGGTGAGTTTAATTCTATTAAAAAAGGATTAAAGGATTTGGCTGATGATGAAAAACGTGTCATTGGCTCTTTAGCTAATGAAATAAGTCAAAAACTCGAAATCGCTATAAAAGAAAAATATGATTCTTTTTATCGCATGGAAATGAATGAAAAGCTTCAAAAAGATAGACTTGATATAACTCTTGACGGTTCGTATATTCCGCTCGGCAAAGTTCATCCTATAACCTCTACTATTAATGAAATAGTTGAGATTTTCCAGCATTTGGGATTTTCTGTCCTGCCTAATGTATTGTCACCGGAGGTAGAAACTGAATATTATAACTTTGATATGCTTAACTTTCCGCCAGACCATCCGGCAAAAGATATGCAGGACACATATTATACAAAACTTGCGCCTAATACTATATTGAGAAGCCAGACATCCTGTGCGCAAATAAGAGCAATGGAAAACAGTAATCCTCCTATAAGGGTTGTTGTCCCGGGCAGAGTATATAGAAATGAAACTGTTAATGCCCGCAAAAATAACTTTTTCCACCAGATTGAAGGATTGTATGTTGATAAAGGTATAACTTTTGGCGACTTAAAAGGTGTTCTTAATGAATTTATAAGAATTTATTTTGGCGCGGCTCGCCCAACCAGATTCAGAAGCAGTTTCTTCCCGTTTACGGAACCGTCTGCTGAAGTCGATGTACAATGTATAATGTGTCAGGGCAAAGGCTGTCGTACATGCAGCGGCACCGGCTGGCTTGAGATTCTTGGAGCCGGAATGGTTGATACCAATGTATTAACAAATGTTGGTGTTGATCCCGATGTTTATAGCGGTTTTGCTTTTGGCATGGGCGTTGAACGCTTAGCGATGCTTAAATATGCTATTGATGATATAAGATTATTCTTTAATAATGATGTAAGATTTCTTAATCAGTTTTAATCATTCTTAAAAAAATAAAAGCGCCATAGCCACGCTGTATCAAGCGTTTAGGCGCTTTTTTATATGGGATTTGTAAAGAATTGTAAACATTTGATTAAAAATATTAAAGTTTTGTACAAAACTGCCGTAAACATGAGTACAAAGGGAACGAAAAAAGGAAAAAATATCATGGGAATGGCATCATCACAAGCAAGATTTTTGCAATTAACAGCGAGATTGAATAACACAGAGTTTCAAGGACAGCAAATTAACCAGCAAAGAACATTATTGTCCAATGAATCATCTCAGGCATATAATTCCTTATTAGGTATGACTGTTCCTACTCCTCCTTCTAAAACAGATTTTACTAAAACAGTTTATACATTCAATCAAGGTTCATATAATTATACAATTGATTCAGTATACCCGAATGCTAACAATCAGGATTATACTATTAACTATGTAAGAAACGGTAATTTAGTTGGTATAGTTAATACAAATACCTCTGCAACTATCAGACGCGGTACTAATCCTAATAGTGCTGTATCAGGTGATGCAGTTGACTGGCTGGCAAACGGTTCACAACTGTACGAAGTTAATGCAAACTTCGTGCATGAAGGTAAAACCGGTGAAGAATTATTCCAACAATTGTTCAACAATACTCAAGGTGCTGAAATGTCTGACTACTATGTTTATATAGCAACAGATGCAAATGGCGTGGAATCTTATAAATTCATCGCAAAAGAAGATGTTGAATCAATCGGAATAACCCAAACAGAATCCGGTCTTGCAAATATTTGGGAACAAGGTACTGTTAATGTTAATGAACAATTAACTACAAATAACGGTGCGGTTATATTTGATACATCAGGCAGAATGACTTCTGTAATTATCGACGGGCAGGAATTTGTTCTTACAGCAGAAACCTTAACCGACGATGCAGCATATGAAGACGCTTATAATCAATATGAGTATGAAAAATATCAGTATAACCAATATGTCGCAGAAGTTAACGCTAAGATTTCAATTATTCAGCTTCAAGATAAAAAACTTGAACTTCAACTTGAACAACTGGATACAGAAAGAACTACAATTACTACAGAAATCGAAGCTGTACAAAAAGTATTAACAGACAACATTGATAGAACATACAAAGTATTTAATGGTTAGTAGATTAGCTGTATTACTCATATAACTTAGTTGCAAATTTAACTCGAAGGAGTTAAATTTGTACTATATATGAGGTTTTTATGAAGATATTATTTATTATTGATAAGATAGAGCTAAAATATTTTGAGTTTAATAATCTTGTTACTAATTTTTGGCTGATAAAAGAGTTTTCTAAAGATAATGAGGTCTATATAACAATAATAAATAAACTATCTTTATCCGGTGATAAAGCATTTGCTTTATGTAATAAAGTTCATATAGCAGGGGAAGATATAGTATATGACAAAAACGGTGAAAAAATTAAAATTGATGATTTTGAACTGGTCTTTTTCCGCCCGGATCCGCCGGTTGATAATAATTATATTAATGCTACATATATTTTTGATTTTGTAAAGAATCCGGCGGTAATTAACAATCCTGCTGCCATAAGAAATTTTAATGAAAAAATGCACTCACTTATGTTTAAGGAGTATATGCCAGAGAGCCTGGTATCATCTTCTCTTGAAGAAATAGAGAACTTTCTGGCTGAGCAGGGCGAGATTATATTAAAACCGCTGGATAAATGCTTCGGCTCAGGTGTTATGTATCTTAAACAGGGTGATTTGAATACCAGAAGCATAATTAATTTGATGACATCAAATGAAACAGCGTTTACAATGGTACAAAAATATATATCAGCCGGAATTTACGGCGATAAACGTGTTCTCACTTTGGGCAGCCAGGTTCTGGATTATTGTATAGTAAAACATGCAACTGCTGATGATTTTAAGTTCAATAACCATTCTGATGCTTATATTTCAAAAGGAAGTTTGACGCCTGAAGAGAAAGTGAATTTCGGAAAGGTCGCGGAGAAATTAAATTCTATGGGAATATATATGGCCGGTCTTGATGTGATTGACGGCAAGATAATTGAAATTAATGTTACCAGTCCGTGTTACTTTATAAAAGAGATTAATTCATTTTTTAATATCAATCTTGAAAAACAGATTTGCAGTCACTTTTTAGAAAACCCTTGTTATAAACTTAAAAATGTAGTATAATTCACCTATATAGTGTATATCTATATTTGGAATATATACTATCATGTAAGAAGAGTTGACTAAGAGTTATACATAATTAAAAGGTAGATATGAGAAAGCATATTTTTTTATTAAGTTTGGTGTTAATGTTGGCAGGTGCTTCAGTAACTGGTGTTCAAGCAGCTGCAAAAAATGATTTAAATACAGCAATAAGTATGTATAAAGCCGGTAATTATTCCGGGTGTATTCAGTATTTGGAACCGTTGTTAAGTAAGGATCCGTCTAATGCTGTTGCACACTATTATATGGCTTTAGCCAATGTTCAGGCTGGTCGCGTTGAAGAAGCGATAAATCATTATGATTCAGTTATACAGCTTAACACACAAGAAACACTTGTTAGATATGCTACCCGCGGAAAGCTTTGTCTTGAGGATGCAGAACAATGTGCGGCTAATTCTACCCTTGATGATTTTATTCGTAATACCAGAGGGTTTGATTTGACCAATTCTGTGAAGAGTAATATTGAAACTCAAAGGCTTGAAAGTATCAGGCGCGATATAAATGAGAACAAGGAAATCCCAAAAGAGCGCTTAAATCAGTATAAACGTTTTACAAGCAGTGCGGAAACTGCGCCGTCTAATGATGAAATTGTTGCGGCGTTAAGAACTTTGCAAAGAGCAGGACTTAATACGCCGGCCATGCCATACAGCCAGGATTTAAGCGCTATATATGCGTCATCTGCTCCGGCAGGAAATTATGATTCTATGACAAACCTTATGAATTTACTTTCAGGCGGCAATAATGCGAAGAGTTCAAAAGGTATTGATCCTAAAGTGCTTCAAACAATCATGACTTCACAAATGATGGGGTTATAAAAAGAGGATATAATGGATATTGAAACAAGCAGATTTGGTAAAATAACTGTTAATGAAGAGAAGTTGTTTAGTTTTGTTTTGCCCGTTGTCGGGTTTGATGAATTAACCAGATTTGTTTTGCTTGAACATAGTAATGATTCTATGTTTAAATGGCTGCAATCAGTGGAAAATCCTTTATTAGCTTTTCCTATTGTGTCTTGTGCAAATCTTTCGATGGATTATGTAATAGATTTACCTGATAGTGCTGTTGAGGCTTTACAGATAGAAAGTGTTGATGATTTGCTGGTTATGAATATTGCTTCAATACCGTCATCTGATCCTTCGGGTGCGACAATTAATCTTTTGGCACCGCTTATTTTTAATGTAAAAAACAAATTGGCAGGACAAATAATTTTATCCGGTTCCGGTTATGAAGTAAGCTGCCCTATATTTGAGAAGGGAGAGGCTCAGTAATGCTGGTTATTGCGCGTAAAAACGGACAGAAAATTATTATTAATGATAATATTGAAATAACTGTTATTGAAACCAAACCGGGAACATGCCGGCTTGCTATAAAAGCTCCGCTTGAAGTAAAAATATACCGTGAAGAAGTTTATATGCAAATCAAAATGGCTAATATGGTCGGGCAGAATACTACGGATGATTTGATTGCTCAGGTTGATGCAATACTTAAAAAGCCTGAGGGTAAAGTTAATAAGTCTATTGTAAGACATTCTGATGAAGAGTTTATTGCTGACGCTAAACCAAACAAAAGGATTATCATAAAGAAAATTAATGAAAACAACTCTTAATTTGTCCGCAGCGCTAAGTTTGTTAGCGGGAGATTATATCTCCGCGTTGAGTGATAAAAATATTTCCAATCAACCGCTTGTTTATTCTTATGCCTTGTTTTTGTCAGGGCAGTTTGAACCTGCGTTAGAAATGCTGGAACAAAATGATTCTATAAGAGCCAACTGGCTTAAAGAGTTGATTAATTTAATGGTTCAGGGAAAAATGGAGTCGCCTACATATTTCGAGATTAGAAATTTTCTTGAATTAGATATAGATTTGTTTATAGCGTCTAAAAAAGTAAATTATCTGGAAAAATTGCTTGCCTATTCCGGTATACTTACTGAAATTAATAAAGAAACGTATAAACTTATCGGCAGAGTTTTGTTTAATAACGGATTATACTCGTTATCAAAGTATTATCTTGATTTATATAAGAATAGGGTTTATTATGATCCGGAGCTTCATTTTATATATGCAAAATATTATATGGAGTATAAAGATTATAAAAATGCGCTTACTGCAATAAATCTGTGTTTAAATGCTCTTCCCGAATACTATCCGGCAAAGCTGCTAAAAACTGAAATTTTACGCTTATCAGGCGCTTTGTAAATAAAAGTAAATTTTTATTAAAATAGTTCATTTAGTTATTCACAAAATTAGAATTAAAGTGTACCATATAAACTATGATTGAATTAGATAGATTGTATGCAGATGTAGAACCAACGAAGCGAAGAAATATTAATGAAAAGTTTCGTCCTGCTAAAACTTCTCCATTTTGGCTCTGGGTTGCGGATAGATTTTTTTACGGCATGCTTGAAAATCGTTTTTATGCGTTTAGGTATAAAGGTGCGGAAAATTTTTATAATCGAAATGAAAATGCTCCGACTATTATGTTTGCGCCGCATAGTAACTGGTGGGATGGCATAGTCGGATATCACATTTGTAACAGGATATTTAAAAAAGAAATAAGACTTATGGTTGAGGAACTCAACCGTTTCCCGCTTTTAAGACGCGGCGGGGCTTTCTCTGTTAATAAAAAATCGCCGCAGGCATCTATGCAGGCCTTGAATTATTCTATTGATATTCTTTCTAATTTGAATAATATTTTGTATATATTTCCGCAGGGAATAATTAATCCGCCCAACTACCGCCCTATAGAATTTCAAACCGGACTTGTATATATTGCACAAAAGGCTGTTAAGCGTTATGGCGCGGTTAATCTTATGCCAGTTGCGGTAAATTATTTTTTCCTTAGGGATAATCGGCCTGAAGTATTGGTTGAGATTGGAAAAAGTATTTATCTTGATGAATATAAAATTGACAGAAAGGAATATACTCATTACCTCGCAGCCGAGTTGGAAAAATTATGCGACAGCCAGTTTGATGATATAAGGCATGCCCGTTTTGCGGGATATGAAACATTATTCCAACAAAAGCTGAAATGGTACAGAAGAATTGAGCAGCGGCTCAAAAATGTTGAGCTGCCCAAGTCAGGAGTTTAGTTCTTGACATTGTTAAAATAAACATTAATTAAAATTGTTATGATGAGTAGAGTTTTAAATTTATTATTAGTGTTGATATTAGGAGTTCTGGCTCCTGTTTATTCCAACCAGCTTGAATATAATATATCGCCGCAAACGCAGGTTACACCTTCTGTTTCAGAAAGCGAACAAAATAGGCTTGAAGATATATACAGGAGCTTGTCTGTTCCTGATTTTTCATATCAGCATGATGTTGACCCTGATCAGTATTATGATATCCAGAATACTACATGGTCGCCGTATCCATTATTACGTTTGAATTCTGCACTTTATTTTAAAAATTTAGTTATTGAACCAGGGTATTATCTTTTAACTCCCCGCAAGAAGGCTGATAAATGGTATTTGCTGTTTAAAGAGGCCGGCAAGGTGAAATATATAATTCCTGTTTATGAGCGGGGATATACTCCTGAAAGTTTTTATGATGAAAATATCCCCAAACCGGAATTAACTGCGGGGCAGAAAGTAAGAAATGCTGTTACTAATTTTGCGGGGCTGTTTAAAAGTTCTAAACGTCCCAAAGAAAAACGATCGTATTTAGAAGTCAATGATTTACATAATAACTTTTTACAGTTAATTTTGTACTGGGGTGATTTTAAATATTATACAATATATAGAACAGTACCTTTGTAGGACTGCTTGAACATATTTTTATTAAACGATATAATTCATATATGGCAAAAATTAGGAAATATTACTGTAAAAAGAAAAAACATTCAGGGATAGAGGAGAAAAATATGTACGCACTGTCGTCGTACAGATTCAGTCCTGTTTTATTTTTTCATAATATAGTGCCTCTTAGATATAAGTTTATAAAAGAATATTTTCAAGCTGTTGAGGGCAATTGTCTTTTGGGAAGTATAGCTGTAAGATTTCTGAAAGGCGTGCCATATAAAGTTATTATTGATGAACTTTTCTTTATAGAGGAGAATTATGATGTGGTAAAACAGTTGTTGGAGTTTATTATATCATATTACGGGGCTAAGGGTGCGGTTTCTTTTGGTATTAAGGTAAGTGATGTTTATTCTGAATTGTTGAATTTACTTGTAACCCAGTACAATTTCAGACAGTGTTCGTATGAGCGTTTATGGAAGGTAAGCAGAAGAAAGTATGAAGAGTATGAGTATAGTTTAAATGTCAGAACATTTAGAAATAGTGATGCGTCTTCTGTTGCTGTAATGTATAATGAATCGTTAATATCACATTTTAGAACATCATTGTCGCTTGCTGCTAAATCTTTTAATGAAACAATTTTCCCGGGAATTAGTCCCTGCGTGGAGTATAAATATATAATAGAAGATGCGGTTTCCTCTAATATTCTGGCGTATATTTCTATTTCTTCATGCGATAATGAAAATTATATTTTGGATATTGTCCAGACCTCATGGTATGAAGCTCCAATTAACGATATAATAGCATTTGCCTGCGCGGAAATAAAGAAAAGAAATTTAAATTTTGTTCTTTTTGTCAAATCTAAAAAGTATACTCAGTCCGGTGCAGGCTATGAGGAATTTTTTATGAAAAATAAATTTCTCTTATCGCAAACGGATATCTTATTGATAAAAGATTATTATAAGACGGTTAGTATAAAGAATGAAAAAAATAAGTTTATAATGCTCGGGCAGCCTTCTTATTAAAGATTTAGAGTCTGGTTTATTTCTAAAATTTCTACGTGCTGTCCATTGCTTTCTACAATGTTTTTAAATTCGTACGGATTAGCTGTAATTGCAGGGAAAGTGTTATAATGCATTGGAATAATTATTTCAGCACCAAGTTTTTTTGCTGCAAGTGCAGCGTGATCCACATCCATTGTAAAATGTCCGCCAATAGGCAGTATTGCGGCTTTTGGTGCATAGACATCTCTTATAATGTCCATTTCTGAATTAAGGCATGTATCTCCTGCGTGATAGATTGTTACGCCGTCAATATGAAAAACAATACTTGCAGGCTCTCCGGCGTATTGTCCGTCAGGAGTGGAGGAAGAGTGAAATGCCGGTGTAAAAACGGCCCATCCCCAGGAGAAAGAGAGTTTCCCGCCGAAGGATACGCCATTTGCAAACCCTCCTTTGCTCTGGCAATAGTTTGCAAGTTCAAAAATAGTTGTAATCAGTGCTTTATGCTCTTTAGAAATTTCAATAGCTGAACCCAGATGATCCCCGTGTCCGTGGGTTACAAAAATATCAATTATGCCGGCAGGTGTATAATTTCTGTTTGCCGCAAGAAACGGATCCACAAGAATATTTCCGGATTTTGAATTGAATTCAAATGCGCTGTGTCCCAGATATTTTATTTGCATAGAAGTTTCTCCTTCAAATCCATTATATCATTAAAACCACTCTTTATAAAGCTAATAAAGGATATTTTTAAAGGATTTTTTAATAGTGCCGTTATAAAAAATGAAAGGATGGAAAAGATGGCACAAGTAATTGAAAATATTGATGGAAAACGCAAAATGATTAAATTATCAACTGATGATGTGATAAGTATAGTAAGAGAATATCAAAATATAACACGCGGTTGTATGACCTGTAGAGAAATACGTTCGGCATTATCGGATGCAGTTATTTATATTCCGGAAGAAATGTAGATATATATTTCAAAAAGAATATAATATTTACATATTTTTTATTTTATTGTAAAATATATCTGTGCTAGAGGTATTATTTTCTTATATACAATTTTTGATATTTCAGGTAACGAGCCATTCATTGGAATTTTTGTTCGTATTATTGGGTGTGCCGGCGGTCTGGTTAATCTTGAAGCTTACTAATATTTTGTATGAAGACAGAGCGCTCTCTCTTGGCGCTATGGTTTTCGCTTTATGCTCTGTAGGTGCAGTGATATCTCTTTTAACGAATTCTTCTCCGGCAGATTACTATAAGCCGATGCTATACCTTCTTGCAGGGCTTATGACTTTTATTTGTGTTCTGCCGATTTATTCCGAATCACAGCCGTTTGAAATCCAAAAAAGAAAGAAATTTTTTGTGTTAGATGGTAATAGTTTCCCTGTAGCCCTTGTATCTCAGGTTAACATTAGGAGATGTTTTAAACGTACCAGCCCTTCTTGTAAAATGGAAATATTTCTTTCTGAAGAAGGTTCTAGATCTCGTTCGATTTATTATGAAACAAATGATATAAATAAATTCCGTGAAGTAGTAGAATGGTTAAAAAATTATACTAAAGTAGAGTATGATTCTTCTTTTACTCAGGCTACTATCGAAAATCCGCTGTTTACTTTTATAACTTCGGTTGTTGTATTATCAGTCATTGTATTTTGTCTTGTGCTTCCTGCTTCTATTTCTCTGAACGAGAAAAGAGAGTCAAAAGCTTTGCCGGAATACAAAATGCTAACTGTCCCTAAAAATTTAAAAACTGCGTTAAATGAGTATTCTACTATTACGGATCCCTTTAAAGATGTATTTAAACAAAAAGGGCTGCAAATTATTGTTTTTGACGGCGCTCACAGCTCGCATTTCGTAGGTAACTTGCGTAAGGCGCTCTATTCATTTAAAGATCAAAGCTATGATTATAATATTGTATTTGTTTCCCCGCGCAGAATGTTCTTAAAGACTACACTCGGCGGTAAAGTGCCGCTCTCTAATAATGCTGAAGATATATATACAAAGTTTATTGTTGATAATTGTAATAAATTCTGTATTCTTGATAATGAGCTGGGTGTTTTTTATCGTACGGATTTAGAAACTATAGATCCGAGAATGAGCAATGTTCAGGATGCTATTAATATGATTACTTATGCAGCTGATAAGCGCCAGGAGGAGCGAAAACGAATTATTGCTCAGCGTCAGGCTCAGTTACAAGAGTACGCGGATGAGTATGCTGATGAGTAGCAATTAATTCTTGTTTCTATTTTCCAGCTCTTTAAAATACTCTGCGTTTTCGTCTAATGTTTTTTGTGTGGCTGTTATTGCATATATTGGATTGTTATTGAAAATATAATTTGCAGCTGCAATTATTTCATCTTTTGTAATTGTATCTATAATCGAAAATTCAAGATTTGTACTTAACGCGCCATATGGAGAAGCTAAATATGACGATAGTGTATATATTTTATCTAGTAGAGTTTCTCCTTTGTCCAATAGGCTGCTTTTATATTCAAGTTTAACCGCATTCAATTCTTCATTGCTAAAGCGGCCGTTTCTTAAGTCATTAATTAATTTTTGATAACCGTCAATTGATTTGGATATGTTGTTGTAAAATGTTTCACCGGTTTCTGAATCTTCTGTTGTTGTTAGAATATTACAGAACAGGAATCCTGTATTACCCAGGCTATAGCTGTTGTAACTGTATACGCTGTAGGCTAATTGCTGCTTCTCACGCAAATCATTGAAAGCGTTTTTGTTTAGTAATAATCCTAAAAGATTAAACGTAATATCATCTCTTAAATTAAGATTGGTTTTATATTTGTATCCGATTCTTATATTTGCCTGAGCATTATTATTTGGATGGGTTAAAACAACAGGATTTTTTTCCGGAGTAAAATTGTTTTCTAATTTATAAGTTCTGCGTTCAGTTTTTGGTAATGTACTGATGATTGACAGAATCTCTTCTGTATACTCAGGTTCATCTTTAGATGTCGAAAAAGCAATACTCCCGCATCCATTTGTCATAATTGTTTTGTAAAGAGCTTTAATATCTTCAATAGTTATATTATCAAGATTGTTTAAAATCTCTTTATCAGAACTGTATACAGGTGAATTTGGGAAGGTGTGGCTATAAATCATTTTTTTTGGTGTCGGCCGAGAGTTAGCTAATGATTCTTTTAATATTTTTTTTGCTAGCATCAAACTTTCTTCTTCCAGTGCCGGATGGAGAAATTGTTCTTTTAAAATGTTTACAGCCAGCTTCATATCTTTTTTGTCTGCATTTGTTGATATATTTATGCTGTAAGGAGTTGCGCTGATATAATTAGAGATTAATTTAGAAGAGAAAATTGAAGTTAAATTTTCTTTTGAAATATTTGCTGTTCCGTTATTTAGCATTATATTCAATAATTCAGCGGTTCCTGGTTTAGACTTTGGAACCTTTTCACATGTAATTTTACAATCCAGATACCTGTAATCTCTTTGAGTGTCATAGGCAGCTGTATCATAATTGTTTGATAGGGTATAGATATGTAAATTTTCCGGTTTTATGATTTGTTTTTCTTTTATTCCTGTAAAAGCGGGATTAGAAGTTTTATCCGGCGATTTCGGGTGAACTATTGCAATAGATGCTTTGTTTAAATCCAGATATTTATTAACACAATTGACTATATCATCCGGAGTAATACTGCGTATTGTATTGGTGTATTCTGCAATAGAGCCGTCGCCTGATTTGAAATGAAGCGCCCCTAATACTGTAAGCATATTATCCGGAGTTTGTATAAGTCTGTCAAATTTACTCAACAGTGATTTTTTTATTAGTTCAACTTCTTCTGTTGTGGGTTTCTTAAAATTTGCCAGTTCATCATAAATTGTATTAAGCGCAAAATCATTTTTACTTTCAGGTGATGTGTATTCAAAGTATAAAGCCTGCGGGTCATCTTTGCGTGTGCTTATTTTTTCCAGTCCGATGTTGACTGAAACATTTTCATTTATAAAATGTTTACGCAGACGTGAATTGGAATTTTTTATTAATAGTGCAGAAATAAATTGTAAAGTGACTGAATCTTTGAGATTTTTATTTTCAGGGCCGTTAAATACTATGTATCCGTTTGCATTATTAGTTTTTGAGGATACAAAATCCCGTCGTATCGGTTTTTCTGTAGGGGTGAGCTTGTTAACTTTTTTATTTGGCGGGGGGGCGATTTTTGTATGAAAGTGTTTTGCAATTAATTTAATTGCCTCATCAGGCTCTACATCTCCGGCAAGCGTTGTATACATATTTGCCGGATAGTAGTTATTTCTGTAATAATTTAGTACATCTTCCCTTGTTAAGTTTTTTATATTCTCAACCCGGCCAGCAATGTAATCTTCCGATGTGCTGTTAAGATTATAAAGATTTTTAAGCGCGAGATTAAAAGCTTTTGTATCGGGAAAATCTTTGTACATATTTATTTCAGAAATAACCGGGCCGCGTTCTTTTTCTATCATACTATCAGGCAAAGCCAGATTATTCATCATAGCCCCCTGAATACTGATTATTTCCTCCAGATCGCTATCATAGAAAATTGGGGCTTGTATATAATAATCAGTGAGAGCAAAGTTTGTAGAAGCATTAGTATCACCTCCTATGTTACCTACAATTTTAAAAACATCTCCTGTTGATAATTTTTTATAGCCGTCTTGACCGAGGGTTCCGTTAAAGGCCATGTGTTCAAGAAAATGACTTATTCCTCTCTGATTATCATCCTCATTAATTGCTCCGGTATTAACAAATGTTCTAATCATTGTAAAATTGGTATCCATCGGGAGAATAGATACTCTTAGACCGTTTGATAATTTATAGTTATGAATTTCCTGTCCGTTTTCAAGTTTAAGAACTCCGAGTTTTGTATAACCGGATGGAATATTTACGGTAAGCGGCGCTTTAATATCCGGCAATGTTAAAACTTGCCGGTATTGTTTATTCTCTGTTTTTTCGCTTTTGTTATTTACGTTATTTTGCTTTACCGTATTATAAACGGCAGGACTAATCGTATCAAACCTTATCATATTATTATTAAAACAGTTTAAAGATAAAAATTGCTTATTTGTAAATATTTTTTTACACGGGAGGTCTATATAATTGAATTTTAGAGAAAAATGGGTTAAAATGTTAAGAGATGTTAAGAAAACTCAAACAAAAAAGTCAATTTTTTAACATTTATATACTTTATATATACACGAGGTGAAAAATGGAAAAAGATTTAAAAAAGTTTGAGTATCGAGTGATAGAAAATAAAGAACGTATTGAGTCGGAGAATAAGATACGAACATCACGACATCAGACTAACCCTATGTTGGAAAAGTTTTTAGAGTTCAGGCATGCAAAAAAAATGATGCCAAAAGATTTAGTATAGTATGTATGAAATAAAAAACAGAATTTACGGAAAATTAAACAGAGTTCAGAAAACAGGACTCTGTAATTTTCTGCGGGCGCTTGTTAAACAGAATTTGGATTTAACTGTAGATGAAATATATGATAAATTCGTGGAGGATGAAAAGTATTACGAAGAACTTAATGTTTCAAAGTTTGAATTTCTGGTAGAAATGATTGATGATAATCAGTTTTATACAGATACAATATTGTATATAAAAGAGTGTAAAAAGTATTATGAATATAAAAAAGCGCAGGCACCAATTATCGCTGCAAACAAGGAATTTGAAAAAAAGAAACGCAAATTTTTGCAGGAAGTAAAGATGTCAAAAGAAAAACCCACCAAAAAACAACTTTACTATTACGAAAAACTATGTAAAAGGTATAATATAGAAGGTATAGAAACCAAAACAGCAAGCAGGCTGGATTTGAGAAATGAAATAGAGAGAATATTAGATGAACATTCAGGAGATTATAAAAATATTAACGGAAGCTGGAATTGAATTAAATGAAGCAGAAGCGGAAGTTAAATTAATGCTGAGAGATATTTGTAAATGGAATCCGGTAGATATACTATTGGAACGCCCGCTTGATACTTCGCGTCTTGATGAAGTTGCTGAGTATGCAAGAAGGCGGGCGGAAAGCAGAAAACCAATCCAGCAGATACTCGGTTTTGCGTATTTTTATGGTAACAGGTACAGGGTTACGGAGGATGTTCTTATTCCCAGAGATGAAACTGAACTCCTTGTACAAAAGGCTTTAAAGATAATTTCCGCAAACAGCTTTAAAACAATTCTCGATATAGGTACCGGAAGCGGCTGTATTGCCTGTTCTGTTGCTATTAATTCCGATACCTATGTTTTAGGTGTAGATATTTCATCAGATGCACTAAGGATTGCTCTTGAAAATGCATCTATGTTAAATCTTAATAACAAAGCTGTTTTTAGAAAATCTGATGTTTACAGTAAAATCAATCCCGGAGAAACTTTTGATATGATTATATCTAATCCGCCATATATTCCGGCGGGGACAGTTTTGCAGAAAGAGGTGGAGTTTGATCCTCCGCTTGCACTGTTTACAAAGGATAGTGAGGGGCTTGAGTATTACCAGAGGATTACTGAAGGAGCAAGGGGTATATTAAAAGAGGGCGGTTATTTGCTTTTTGAATGCGGCTTGGGGCAGGCGCAGAAAATTAAAAGAATACTTGCTAAAAACGGTTTTGGAAATATTGAGATAGATAAGGATTTAGCAGGTATAGAACGGGTTATATCCGCACAGTTGCTGCCGTTATAGGTATATAAAAATTAAAAGCCCCGAAAGATTTCGGGGCTTTTTTAATATTACACCTGTTCAACTGTATAGAACTTAAATTCCGCCGGCATGATTTTACTGAACATTAGCTGATCTGTCGGTGTTTGGAATTTTTCTTCTACATAGTTATCTCCGTCAAATACATATTGTCCGGTTATTTTATAATCACAGGAGAGAGAAATATTTTTGTCAAAAACTTCTCTGCCTTCACGAACTTCGATATGCTGTTCGCTGCCTTCCCAAACCCAGAATTTTTCTGAGGGGTTGTGGTAGTTAGCAGCAACAAGTATGGAAGTTTTGAGTCCTTCTTTTGAAACCTGCCATACAACAAAGCCGTCATCATCCTGGCGTATAATATGGGCTTCTCCGCCGGAGATTATTGGTGAATTTTTAACAAAGCGGTCTATTGCATTAAATTTAGCATAGAATTCATAATCCTTTTCCCTTGGCATTGAAATTTCTGCACCGATAACACTTTCAATCCCCCTTGTTGTAAAGGATTCATCTCCGTCAATATACATAACAGAACGTTGGGCAAATTTACCGCCGGGTAAAAATTTGTATTTAAACCATTTGAACAAAGCACCCTGCTCTCCCAATTGCCCGGGATATCTGTCTATTGCAGAAAATTCTCCATCTTGATTATTGTATGTTTTCAGGATTGATAAACAATTCTTCGCATTCCTTGAGGTATTATAATTTGCAAGCTCAAGGTTATCATTTGCGATTCTTTCCGGTGTTTTATCACTTTGTGCAACGATGTCGCTGCCCCAGAGAAGGTCAAAATTCATGTCCTCGTGATATTCTTTTAGATAATTATCCCAGAGCATATATTCAGCAAGAGTACCGAAGTACGGTATTTTATTTTTAAGAGCCGTGTTAAGTTTGCCGAGAACTTTCCTTGGCGCCCTGTAACTGATTGGTACTCCGTCTTTTTCAGAAACATCATCAACTATATGATCAATATGGTCAACTCTGAACCCGTCAAAATTGAATTCAGATTGTAAGTCTTTCATATAATTGATAAAGAAGTATATTACGTTGTTGTTATATTCACCTGTTTCAAGGTTAACAAAATAGTATGGGGTCTGGCAGTCCAGATTTGCAAATTGTGAAACATCTTCACCTTTGTAATTATAATGTTTGAACATCGGATAAGAACCGCAGTCGCTCATTTTGTTAAACACTGGAACGCCGGCAGAACACCATGCCCCGCCGGGTGCCGGCCACATACCTTCGGCAATTAATTTCTGTATTACTCCATCCTGATTTGTTATATCGGATTCTTTCAATTTTTTAGAATGGTTATTCAAAACAGATGCAATTATATTTCTTGCCTTACGGTGAAGTTTTACTTGAATATCTTTTTCAAGCATAGCATTGGAAAGGTATTTTTTCTTTTCAATGAGGGCTTCATCAATATCATTGTAAATATTTTTATAATTTTCTGCTAAATCTCCGATGCCGGAGTGAAGTGATTTTTTATATAAATCTTTTGCGATATTAATATCTTCCTGTGAATATTTTTCTTTTAAGGATTCACAGACAATATCGACATTTTTTTCTATTTCTGCTATTAAAGCATTAATATCAAACCATCTGGCGCATTCAGGGTTTGCAAGTACAATTTTAGAATACCTTGCAGTCTGCGGCAGAATGTCATAAATTACCGGGTGTCCGGCAAGCTGAGCCATTTCTATAAATAGTTTTACCTGCCCGTTTTCATCAAATCCGGTTTTTTCTGTAATATTTTTATCTTCCAAATTTTTACTTACGCTTGATGACATTGGCAGATATGCACAGCCAAACTCGCGCGGATGAAAAGGAATAAGATAAACGGTTGTTGAAAAAATATTATTTTCAAGATTGCCTGTAGGCAGTATGGCAATCTGTTTTAGCCAGTCAGCAAGCTTGCCGGTGTCGGATTTTTCATTCCCGTTTCCAAGGCCTGCCAGATTAATAAGTTTAATATTGTGTCCTTCTTTTTTTATCCAGTCAGAGTTTTGGACATTGTTTCTTGCAAGTACTGATGGATTATCAAAATGAAACTCGTTATGTTCATCATAGACTTTATTTTGTTTCCATTTGTATTCCAGACAATAAAGTGCTTCTGCGTCGCTGATTTCTTCCAGCGCTCTTATATGCGGGTATGGAAGATAACCATTATTTTCTAATAACGAATTTAAGTAATTTTTCCGCTCCTCAGATATTGAATCATAAGAATAAATTTCTTTTAATTTGATAACAAATTCTGTTAATTGGGCGGCCTTGTCCACTTTTGTTTCTTTTTTGAATAAAAAATTCAGCATTTGTGACAGCTCCTTAATATATATCTTATTTATATGATAGTTGTAATTTGATACTAGCATGGCAGCAAACATTTTACAAGAAAATTATAGAATTAAGATTATCGGGCAGTATCCTGTTTTTTCTTATAAATATTGAGGTTTCTGCTGATAAAAGATTGAAAAAAGATAGAATAATTATTAAGTTTTGTAACGATTTTTTAAACTGATGAAATTAGGGTGAGGCTATATTCTTTATATATATAAGATGTAAGATATATGAGGATAAAGTTATGATTCCATTTATGAACTTAATGAGCGGATGTTTTGGCGGGTACGGTTCATTCGGAATGTCACCCGGTACAATGGGAACAATGATGAATATCTGGAGTATTGCCGGTTTGCAAACTGCTATGCAGTGTGGTATGCCTGGTATCTTTGGCTCAATGGGCGTAACTCCTTATACAAATAATCAACGCGTAACAACAAATGTACCTTTAGAAAATCAATCTGCGGCAGCATTGAAAACTCAGATGGATGCTGCTTATGCAGAATATGAACAATATATAAATCTTTGTTCAAAAATTTCTGAATACGAAGCTGATACAACAACTAAAGCTGCTGATTTAAAAGCAGCAGTAACAAATGCTGAACAGAATTTATTAAATAAAGATAAAGATTTAAGCCGATTATTATCGGAATTAAAAAATTTGCAAGGAAATCCGCTGCTTGATGTCAAAAATAAATCTAAATTAACATTGGAACAGCAAACAGAGCTAAATAATCTGAATGTTCAAATACAAGCTAAACAAAAAGAAATTAAAGAAGCTGAAGCTGAAAAAGCTGCTGCACAAAAAGCATTAGAAGAGGCAAAACAAAATTTGGATGCTTTTAATATAGCAAAATCTGAAGATAAAAAATTAAAAGAAGAAATTTTTGCTAAAAAAGAAGAAGCATATAAACGCTATACCGAGTTATCAAAAGCGTATACTAGCGCGCTTGCAAGAGAAGCATCTCAAGAAGCCGTTATACAGGATAGGGCGGCAGATTCAAGAGAAGCAGGTAAATGGTGGAATCGTACTGTAATTAACCCTGAAAACTGGTTTAATAAGAAAGGCGGTCTATGGGGTGCTGATAAGAGTACACCTGATGCAAATATTGCAAAATGTCTGAGAAAACTTAAAAAAGACGGACGTGCAGAAGCATTGAAATATGCTCAAGAGCAAGGGTTGATTACATTCACTGATGGTGTTGCATCTACAAAATATTCTGAACTTCAAGGGCTTGTAAATTTATACAATGGAAAAGATGAAATAGCACCGGATCCATTGGCATCATAATTCAAAGAAAAGACCTGTTAATATACTACAGGTCTTTTACTTTATCGACAAATTCTTGTGTTTATCTTAGAATTTCTTTATGAGATTTACACGTTATATGAAAGAGATAGCTGAAATATCCGCTCCGATTATTATGGGAAATCTGGGTTTTATTTTTATCGGAGTTGGTGATGTTATCGTGGCCGGCAGACATTCAACTGAAACACTTGCTGCGGTTAGTATTGCAAATGCTATTCTTAACTGCATTATGATGATAGGAATAGGTATTCTTTCTGCTGTTGCTCCTATTGTTTCTAATATGCGCGGTGAGGGTAAGCAGCCTGAAAAATATTTTTATCCCACAGTTAAATTCGCTCTTGTAATGAGTCTTTTTATATCGCTCTGTATATTTGCCACTGTTCCGATTATTGACCGTTTAGGATATGAGCCGGAACTTGCAAAACTTATAAAAACATATTCAATTATTACGGCATTTTCAACATTTGGCGTGCTGCTGCATAGTTCTATTAAGGACTTTTTGCAGTCGTTTGAAATTGTACTTTTCCCAAATATTCTAACTGTTATAGCCGTATTTTTAAACCTTGGATTGAACATTATTTTTGTATTCGGTTACTTCGGTCTTCCTGAAATGGGAGTAGCTGGGCTTGCGCTTGCAAGTTTAATTACCAGATATATTATGGGGTTTGGCTTGTATTTTTATGCTTTGTACAGGCTCTCTATTTCTATGTATACTGATACTTCGTATTATAAAAACCTGCTTATAATAGGAACACCAATAGCGTTTGCAATACTAATAGAGTTTGTTGCATTCAATCTTGTAACGGTTATTATGGGCAGAATTTCAGGACTTTATGCTGCGGCTCAGAATATAGTTTCTACTTTAACAACTGTTTCGTTTATGGTGCCGCTTGCAATTGCAAACGGCCTGTCGGTAAAAGTAGGATATTCAAACGGCGCAAAAAATTATCTTGGGGTGCGGCGTTTTGCTGTTTCCGGAATTATAATGTCAGAAATATTTATGTTTTGCAGCGCAGTGACAGTTGCATCATTTCCGCATTTTTGGATTGGTTTGTTTACGCCGGATAAAGAACTTATCGCGGTAACCGTTCCTATTGTGTATATTCTGGCGCTTTTCCAAATATTTGACGGTATGCAGGTAACGCTTGCCGGAATTTTTAAAGGGCTTAAGGATACAAATATTGTAATGCTTGCAAATTTTATAAGCTACTGGATTGTATCTCTGCCCTTAGGTACGCTTTTTGCTTTCCGTTTTAATCTGAATATTATGGGCTACTGGTATGCAATTGGTATAGCGGCTGTTCTTTTGTGCGTTATTATGATTACTAAACTTATTTTAAAATATCGTGAGTGGCAAAAGCTTGCACCCGCTGATTATAAAACCAGATAAATTTTATACTGTAGCGGCTGTTTTTGACTGTTTAGCTTTGCGCTGTTTTCTTCTCATCAGGTCTACAAAAGCTTCAAGCCTTGTGATATAGCCTGCTCTTCCTGTTTGTTCATCCATGATTAGTGTAAGAATAGGTACTTCGCAGTCTTTGCGCATTGCCGGGAAAATGTTTTGTGACATAATTTCAGGCATACAGGTAAACGGACTTATATGGATAATCCCGTCTTTGTGCTGCTCGTTAGCGTAAGCGACATCTGATACGCATTCAAGCGCATCACCGCCGATATCCCTCATAAGATACGGTTTAGCAAGACGTTCGGCTCTCTGAAGGTGCGTTTCTCCCTTTCTGAAAGCTTTAGGTATTATTGCATCCTTTAAAAAGCTGCTTACCGTAAGGCTTCGTCTTGTTTGAACACCCATTCTGCCTAATTCCCGTTCAATATTCTGGTTTGAAAAGTCGTCGTTTACAAGATAAATTTCTCCCGTAATATCAACGTTTAATACTTCACGCTTAGGGTCAATCGGTGTTTTTTCTATTTCAGCAAGAGCTTTATGGTAAGCTTTTTTTAATTCGTGTGTGCTGTTTACTTTATCAATAAGCTTTATAGCTTTTTTGTAATTTTTTTCTGCCGTTCCGGGCGTAATTTCTCTTGCACGGTAGTATGAGAGTGCTGAGTCCAAATCATCTACTACAAAAACTTTTCTTATGCCAATATTGATAGCGCGCATAAATAAAATCGGGTCATTTTTTTGAGTAAGTTCTTTTAAAAAATTATAAATACCTTTTATACCGTCATACAGGGAAAGTTCAATATAGTTAGCGTTATAGCCCATGTCCTGTAAAGTTTTGTGGATATTCTGTCCGTATTCGCCTAATCTGCAAATCCCAGGAGATGTAATCATTGCAACATAATCAGCACCGCCTTCGATTGCTTCAATAAAGTTGCCTAAAATAAGCTTGTAGGGCAGGCAGATAGCCTCCGGTGAATTTTTTGTTCCAAGAGAAAGTGTTTTTTTATTGGTGTATGGCGGAATGTAGGGTTCTACCCCTACTTTTCGCAGAGCTGCTGCCCAGGCGATTGATATTGTTCCCATATGTGGAAATGCTACTTTAATTTTTTTTTCTTTATTATTCATATATGCCTCATTTTATTCATTGTATTTTAAATCAGGGTGACGGGCAGCGAGTGTTTCGTCAACACGTTTGACTGGCGCTGTATGAGGAGATTCCATTACAAAATCCGGATTTTCTTTTATTTCATCTGCAATTTTTAGCATAACGTCTATAAAATTATCTAATACAGCTTTTGATTCTGATTCGGTTGGTTCTATCATTATTGCTTCGTGAACAATAAGCGGGAAATATACTGTAGGCGGGTGTATACCATAGTCCATAAGCCTTTTGGCTATGCCGATAGTATTTACGCCCATCTCTTTTTGCCAATCTCCGCTTAGTACAAATTCGTGCATACACGGTTCATCGTAGGGGAGCAGGTATGTCCCTTTTAACTTTTCTTTTATGTAGTTGGCGTTGAGAACAGCATCAGCACTGGCTTTCTTGAGATTATTACCCATCATAAGAATGTATGCGTAAGCTTTTACCAGCACTCCGAAATTTCCGAAAAATGCTTTTACTTTCCCGATAGAGTGTTTAAGGTTGTAGTTTCTATAGTATTTTTCCCCGTCAAAATCTATGACAGGCGAAGGCAGATATTCTTTTAACTCTTCGGTAACGCAAATCGGGCCGGCACCCGGGCCGCCGCCTCCGTGCGGGGTGGCAAAAGTTTTGTGCAGGTTTAAATGAACTACATCAAATCCCATTATATAAGGATTAGTATATCCCATTACCGCATTAAAGTTTGCACCGTCATAATAGAGTAAAGAGCCGTTATCGTGCATTAATTTTGATATTTCAAGTACATTTTCTTCAAACAAACCGAGTGTATTCGGGTTTGTCATCATAATTGCGGCTACATTATTATCAAGGTTGGTTTTAAGATTTTCTATATCAACCTGTCCGCGTTCGTTCGATTTTATTTGGATAATTTCAAATCCGCACATTTTTGCACTTGCCGGATTAGTCCCGTGTGCAGAATCAGGAACAAGAACTTTTGTACGCTTTTCATTTTTTACTTCAAAATATTTTTTTATAACCATCATTCCGCTAAGTTCACCGTGTGCGCCAGCGCATGGCTGTAAACTTACGGCTTGCATTCCTGTTATGGTTTTGAGTGCTTCTTGCAGCCTGTACATTAACTCCAGCGCCCCCTGAGAATCGTCATCATTTAGGAGCGGGTGCAGGTTTGTAAAACCTTCTAATGATGCTAAAAGTTCATTAACTTTGGGATTGTATTTCATTGTGCATGAGCCGAGCGGATAGAATCCCTTTTCTATACAAAAATTTCTGTCGGATAATTCTTTGTAATGCCGCATTACTTCAAGTTCGCTAAGCTGCGGCAAGCCTATATTTCCCTGTCTTAAATATTTTGATGAAATACATTCGCAGGATTTAACACAGTTACCTAATAATATCCCGTCTACTCCGTTGCTTTTTTCAAAAATGGTTTTCATTCACACTCCTGTTTTATTAGTTCCTTTTTTATTTTTTCCAGTGCATACTGGATAATTCTTGATATACGTGATTGTGAAAGGTTAAATTCTGATGATATATCTTTAAGCTTTTTATTATAAAAGAATTTTGCTTTAATAATTTCCCGTTCTTTTTCAGGCAGTTCATTTATAGCTAAATCTATGCATCTCCTAATTTCTGCCATTTGCGCATAATTTTCCGGTGTCGCGGATGTATCTTTAAGTACAATAGGGTTTTCGTTATCATTAACATCATCAATTGACAGGATTGGTGTATAATGCGGTGCTGCATTTTCCTGCGTTTTTAAAAGATACCACTTATAACGTCTGCGAACTTCGTTTCTGATAGCCCACTTTATAGCGTTTGATAAATATGCGTTGTTAAAGAAAGAATTTGAGCGAGCGTTCTTAAATAAATAGTAAACAGTGTAGTTCCCGACATTTACAACTTCGCTGTATTCAATTAAACCGAGCGAAGAGAATTTTTTAAACTCTACTTTGCTTATTGTTTCAATCAATTCTTTGTATTGTGATATGTCTATCTTCTTTTTGTTATCAATAGCTTCGCCCATACTTATATCATACTCCAAAAACAATACGGGTAAAGAGGGGATAATAGCAAACAGTATGCAAGTGGTGATAAATTAGGTTTTGATTGTAATTAACAAACTTCATAATTGTTATTATTTTATTGTTTATCATTTTTTTGAGTGATATTATTTTTTAGGGGGGGCTGTATGAAAAGATTAGTTCCTGTTTTGTTTTTTATGTTATTGTGTATAATTCCGGCAATAGCAGATGAGCAGGCAAATTTAAATAAGTCTGTTGAACTTTATAATTCAGCAATTTCTGATTATAAAGAAGCAAAGTATGTTCCGGCTTTAAAATCATTGAATAAAGCAATAACAGAAGAGCCGGAAAATGAGCTTTACTTGTTTACCCGAGGGGTGCTGAGATATGATGCTTTTAAAGATTATCCCGGTGCGATAACGGATTTTAAGAAAGTTGCAGAACTTAATCCGGATTATCCGGAATTGTATTCGGAACTTGCTTATGTTTCTGTTTTTAATCGTGATATTCAATCGGCCAATGAATATTTGGCTATAGCAGAAACAAAAAATAAAAAAGACTTGAAAATCTTTTTAACACGTGCGCTTATTTGTATTGCTTATCAAGATTACTCAGGTGCTGTTTTACAATATGATAAAGCTATTGAATTGTATCCGGATAATTCTGATTTGTATCTTCGCAGAGGGTACGCGAAAGCTTATATGCGAAAATACCGTGAGGCTATGAAAGATTATGATAAAGCTATAGAATTAAATCCAAAGAATTACTCTGCATATGAAAAACGAGCCGAAATACACAATACAATGCTGAGAACCGGAAAAGCCCGTAAAGACTGGATAAAATCTGAGCAGCTTAGATTTAATAAAAACTGACGTTATTTAATAAATGTATCCTTGAATTTTTTTATCAGCGGATGATTTATGAAGTCTTTTCCTGATAGTTTTACAGCAGCGTTTGTTTCATCAAGCATTTGTTTTGCAGTTTTCAGATATGTTTTTTCCGCGCTTGTGACCGGAATGTTTTTTATATTGTATACAGGGTACCCCTGAATCCCTTTTGAGGAAACATAAACTACAGGATTATATAAAGTAAGAGTAATGCTGCCCTTAGAATAATCCTGCTTTACCTGCATAGCGAAATCATCTTGCGTGGAGATTAATTTTTCCAGTTTATTCATTGCTTTTTGCGGTTTAGAGGATAACTTATTTTTTATAACAAGCATACTTTGTTTTATTTGTTTAAAGGGTAATTCTTGAACTTTTAACATTCCAATTCTCCAAAAGCTATTTTAATGGTATTATTGTAATATATGTAATAGTATACTACAATGATATATTAAAAAATATTAATAAAAAACTTGCACAAAATTATTTATGCGGTATGATTACGGTTGTTGGTATAGACCAGTGGTACTCTGCCGACGAGAAGGTGACTAAATGTCACGTTCAAGGAGAGGAAGGTAGCGCAGGCGCTACCACCAAGCAAGTTTTACAATTAAATATAGACCAGTGGCACTCTGCCGACGAGAAGGTGACTAAATGTCACGTTCGAGGAGAGGAAGGTAGCGCAGGCGCTACCACCAAACAAGTTTTACAATTAAATATAGACCAGTGGCGCAGTGGTAGCGCAGAAGACTCTTAATCTTTTGGTCGTGGGTTCGAATCCCACCTGGTCTATTTTTTGTTGTTTTTTATCTAGTTTTGTGTGTTCTCTTTGATATTTTGAGTCAGTCTTTTGACAGGTAATTTAATAAATCAGCCGGGTTTAAAAGAATATATTTGGCTTCAATATTTTGCCTTCTGTTTCCCCATTTTGCAAAGGCGAAGTCAATATTACAGGATTTTGCACACTGCATATCATAAATACTGTCGCCGATATAAAGAGTTTCTTTTGGCTTTGCGTCTGCAAGTTCCATATATTTTAGGAGAGGTTCAGGGTTCGGCTTATGGTTTTTAGTATCATCCGCACAGATAATAATTCCAAAATAGTTGTTAAGCCCAAAATGCGTAACTTCTTCGTCAAATTCAGCTTTTGTTTTAGATGTTACTATTCCTAATTTATAATTAAGTGAAAGTTTTTGCAGCAAATCTTTTATCCCGTCAAAAACACATACAGAATTTTTGTAACTATTCAGATTTTTATTCCATAAATCAACGGTTTCAGTTATGTTTGTAATACCAAGCTGTTTTATTGCAGCCTCGCCTGTAATACCGAGTACAAATTCTAATTGTTCAATTTTATAATTTTTATTTTGTACTTCTTTCAATGTGTCTTGCAATGAGTGCAAAACGGCATATTCCGTATTTATTAAAGTTCCGTCAACATCAAAAACCATATGTTTATACATTATGTTTCCTTATATCGTCAAAGTATTTTATACCGCGGCAGGGATTGCCGACAGCTACACAATTATCAGGAATTGATTTATTTACCACGCTTCCTGCGCCGACTATACTGTTTTTACCGATAGTTACACCCGGCAGAATTATTACACCTCCGCCAATCCACGCCCCATCTTTTATCTCTACAGGGTCAGCACAGGTGTTATAATAAATCGGATCATCTTCAGCCCTTTTAAGAATATATCTTTCTTCCGGCAAAACCGGATGATATGCAGTATAAATCTGAACATTAGGCGCAATCATAACACAGTTTCCGATAATAATTTTTTCATTATCAATAAATGTACAATTAGGTCCTATTATAACATCCTTACCTATAAAAATATTTTTTCCATATTCACAGTGAAATTTCTCATCAATTACAACATTAGAGCCTATTGAACCGAATAATTGTTCAAGAGTTTGATGTTTTTGACGCTCATCGTTAAAATCTAATGAATCGTACTTTCTCATCAAAGCTCTTGCATTTCCTCTTATTTTGCACAATTCTACAGAATTCGTATCTATATATTTATATTTTTTTTGCATATATTACTCCTTACAAGAAATATAACATAAATAATCCCATTGTTAAACACTACTTGTGACAATTGATTTGCCTACATATATGCTTTTTATCGTGTCTTTGCACCAGAGTGATTAAGTCCTTCTAATAATTTTAATTTATTTTGTGCCTATCATAAAAAAGAAAAACTGCAATCAATAAATTGAATGCAGCGTTTAAAAGCATTGTAAGTATGTGGAACCATTATGTTCCTAAAAATATTATCTTATATCGGCAGGAAATTTGTCAAGTATTAAATTAAAAAATAATTATATGATGTATTGTAAATATTTGTAAATTTTCTGTTAAAATTTAGCAATAAATAAATTTACTGAAACTTTATAAAAGTATAATAAAAAAGGTTAGTGTTTAATTATATTATATTTAGGAGGTAACATTATGGTTGAAGGTATCGGCTATAAGAATTATGGAATTTCGCCTGTTGAGGAGCAAACAACCGTTCAAAAACCAGATAAGGGTATTGAACAGCCGCCAGTTGGGACTGCAAATTTTGAAGGCCGGCGGGATTATGATTCTTTTGAAAAAGAAGAATCACATGTTGGCAGAAATGTAGCAATTGGGGCAGGCGTTGTTGCTGCGGCTGGCTTATATACCCTGGCGGCACTGTTAGGCCGTGGTAAAGGCTTGAAAATTGGTAAACATACTTTTGGTAAGTTTGTGGCAAAAGAAGGCAAAGACTTGAATTTTATGCAAAGGGGAATAAATAAATGTATTGACGGTGCATACAATTCAGCCAAATTTGTAAAAACACATACGTATGATCCGATTGCAAAGTTATTTACAAAGAAAGGCGGCGGTGTTGATGACGGCGGTGCTGCGGTATAAGTTATAATATAAAAATAATGGGGGCTGGTATTATTATCAGCCCTTCTTAATTTTTCTTAAAAAATACTATTAATATATATAATTTTCTATTATTATAAAGACATCACAAATCGTATGAAAGGATTTAAAATGGTTCTTGAAGTTTCTTATCCGCAGCTTGAAAAAGCAGTCAATCCAACTCACGATATAAAGCTTTTTGCGGGACGTTCAAATCCAAAGCTTGCTCAGGAAATCGCGGATTATCTGGGTACAACTGTAGGCCCGATGGTTGTTAAAAACTTTGCTGACGGAGAAATTTATGTACAGGTAAAGGAAAGTGTACGCGGAGATGATGTTTTTATCATTCAGCCGCTTTGTAATCCTGTTAATGAAAACTTGATGGAACTTTTAATAATTATAGACGCATTTAAACGCGCAAGTGCAAAGAGTATTACTGCTGTTATCCCTTATTATGGATACGCAAGACAGGATAGAAAAACCTCCGGCAGAGAAGCGATTACAGCAAAATTGGTCGCAGATTTACTGACAACGGCAGGTACTGACAGGGTCTTAGCAATGGATTTGCATACAGGGCAAATTCAAGGGTTTTTCAATATTCTTGTAGACCATATTTTTGCAACACCAATACTTGTTGATTATATCAAAAGTCTTAATATTCCGGCTGATGATATGGTTGCGGTAAGTCCAGATACAGGCGGTGTACAAAGAACTAGACAATTTGCTAAAAAAATTGATTGTCCGCTTGCAATTATTGATAAAAGACGGGATAAACATAATGAAGCAATTGCTTCTCACGTTATTGGCGATGTTGATGGCAAAGTATGTATAATGTTTGATGATATGATAGACACTGCCGGAACCATTTGTGAGGCTGCAAAGCTTCTTAAAACAAAAGGTGCAAAACAGGTTTATGTATGCGCATCACATGCTATTTTTTCGGGGCCTGCTATTGAAAGACTAAAAAATGCACCCATTGAGCTTTGTATTGTTACAAATTCTATTCCATGGGATAAAGATAAATTGCCTGAAAATATTGTGCAGCTATCAGTAGCTCCGTTGTTAGGGCAGGCTATTTCCAGAATTCATGATGAAGAATCCGTAAGTTCTTTATTTGGGTTTGAGAAAGAGATGAAAGTTTAATTATTTTGCGATACAAAATCTAAAAATTGTGGTACTATATAATAGGTGGATATTGTATAGGGAGCTTATCATGAAGATTTTGATTTCAAATGACGACGGTATACTAGCAAATGGCATCCGTGCGCTGGCAGAGGCATTGAGCCTAAAGAATGATGTGTATATAGTTGCACCTGACCGTGAAAGAAGTGCTGCGGGGCATTCGTTAACCCTGCATACTCCTCTGCGTGTTGAAGAGGTTGATGCAAAATACGGTACAAAGCGCTGCTGGATGACAACAGGAACCCCTGGTGACTGTGTTAAAATAGCATTGAATGCTATACTTTCAGAGGAAGAAATGCCGGATTTGGTCATTTCAGGTATAAATCACGGGCCTAATTTAGGGGCAGATATTTTGTATTCAGGTACAGTAAGCTGTGCGATGGAAGGTGCTATGCTTGGATTTCCAAGTATTGCTACTTCGCTGGCGAGTATGCGAAATGAATATGAAGATTTTAAGGTATCCGCGGCGTGTATAGCGGCGTTTGTAGATAAGCTTGATACTAAAATAATACCTCCTAAAACGATTTTGAATATTAATGTTCCGGGATTGGATTTAGAAGATATTGGCGGGATAGCGATTACTGAGCTTGGAAAACGTATGTTTACGGATGCTTATGAAAAACGTATTGACCCGAGGGGAAAAGTTTATTATTGGATGGCCGGTGAATTAATAAACGAGCCTGAAGATGCTAATACGGATATTTCAGCAGTCCGCAGTAATAAGATATCAGTAACACCAATTACGTTTGAAATGACAAATGTAGAGGTTATGAATCTGCTAAATAAAAATTTATGCAGCGAAGATTTTTGTAATTGGTTTCATCACGCGTAAATAATTATAAAAAACTGGTTTCTAAAAGTGATTGTTTTTATAAACAATCACTTTTTAAATTTATTAAGAAATATTAAGCAAAAAACTTAAAACGACTAAAACTATTGAGTTCGGAAGAAGGCATAATACAAGGAATGCGTGCTAGTATTATAAAAACAATCTAAGATTTTATTTCGGTTTTTTGTATGATTAACCTCAAAATTGCTTGCATTTTGAATTTTAGCAGATATGATAAAAATAAGCGTTTAATTACGCACGTTGATAGCCGAAAAATGAGGACAATATGTCTAAAGATGTCATAGAAATTGAAGGTACTATTCTGGAAGCAATGCCAAATGCAATGTTTCGTGTACAACTTGAAAACGGGCATGAAATTCTGGCTCATATTTCAGGAAAAATCAGAAAGAACTTCATAAGAATTTTGCCGGGCGATAAGGTTAAAGTAGAAATGACACCGTATGATTTGTCAAAAGGCAGAATTACATTCAGATTAAAGTAACGTAGTAAATATAAAGGAATAGAACAATGAAAGTTAGAGCATCAGTCAAAAAAATGTGTGACAAATGCAAAGTTATCAGAAGAAAAGGCAGAGTTGCCGTTATTTGTGATAACCCTAAGCACAGACAAAGACAAGGGTAATTACACTAAAAGATTTAAATAAAATAACAAAGGAGAAAATAAATGGCAAGATTAGCAGGGGTTGATTTGCCCCGTAACAAAAGACTGGAAGTTGCATTAACCTATATATACGGAATAGGGCCTTCCAGAGCTGCAAAAGTTCTTGAAGCAACCGGTATCTCTCCGGACTTAAGAACAGATGATTTAACCGACGATGATATTAAACAACTTCGTGAAGCTTTATCAGCTTATCATATAGAAGGTGATTTAAGACGTGAAGTTACAATGCATATTAAACGTCTACAAGAAATTAATTCTTACAGAGGTATGCGTCATAAAAGAGGTCTTCCTTGCAGAGGACAAAGAACTAAGACCAATGCAAGAACAAGACGCGGTAAAAAAGGCGGCCCGATTGCAGGTAAGAAAAAAGCATAGTTTAGAAATTAATTAAAGAAAAGATAAAGGATAAATAAAATGGCAAGACCACAAAAAACAAAGAAAAAAGAAAAGAAAAACGTATTGCAAGGTGTTGTACATATTCAATCCACCTTTAACAATACGATAGTAACTTCTACTGATACTCAAGGTAATGCTATTGCATGGGCATCTGCCGGAGCTACCGGTTTTAAAGGTGCAAGAAAAGGCACCCCGTTCGCTGCTCAGTCTGCGGCTGAACTTGTTGCTAAAAAATCAATTGACCAGGGTATGAAAAAGGTAGAAGTTTATATTAAAGGCCCGGGTTCAGGCAGAGAAACAGCTATAAGAGCAATTCAAGCCGCTGGCCTTGAAATTACATTAATAAAGGACGTAACACCTATTCCGCACAACGGATGCCGTCCTCCTAAAAAACGTAGAGTATAGTGCGGTGAGAGCTTGCAATAAGCAAGTCATAGGTGCCTCACCGGCAAGTTAAAGGAGAAATTACAATGGCAAGATACACAGGGCCAACCAATAAATTATTCCGCAACTACGGAGTAAAAGACCTGTCTAACAGAAAGCTGACTGTTTCTATGAGGCAAACAGCTTCCGGACAGCACGGTGCAGTCAGAAAAAAACTTTCTGAGTATGCAATACACTTAAATGAAAAACAAAAAATCAGACTTACATATCTTGTAAGTGAAAAACAGTTTGCTAAGTACTACCACGAAGCTGCAAGAAGAAAAGGCGTAACAGGTACAATCTTACTTCAAATCCTTGAATCAAGATTAGATAATATTCTTTTCAGAGCAGGGTTTGGTATTACCCGTAAGCAGTCAAGACAAATCGTTAACCACGGTCACGTATTAGTTAACGGTAAAAAAGTTGATATCCCGTCATATTTAATTAAAGCAGGCGATGTTATTACAATCAGAACAAAGAGCGTTGAATTCCTTAAGAGTGTTACAGGCTTAATTGATATGCCTTGCGCACCGGCGTGGATGACTATTGATAAAGATGCATTAAAAATTGTATTCGATAGAATTCCGGAACGCGAAGAACTCGATCCTGATTTCAAAGAACAACTCGTAATTGAGTACTACTCTAAGTAAGCTAATTCTGATAGGAGATATTAAATATGGAATTAAAAATTAAAACAGTTAATACTATGACAAGCTCTGACGGTTCACAATACGGTAAATTCGTTATCGAACCGCTTGAAAGAGGATTTGGCACCACTATTGGTAACTCTTTGAGAAGAGTTTTGTTATCAAGTCTTGAAGGTACGGCTGTTACATCTGCAAGAATTGAAGGTATTACTCACGAATATACAGCAATTCCTGGTGTATTAGAAGACGTTATTGACGTTATGCTTAACCTTAAAGGATTAGCTATTAAAACCGATTCTAAGGAACCTCAGCATTTAAGAATTGATGTTGACAGACCCGGCCCGGTTCTTGCAAGTGATATTCAATTGCCCGCAGGTGTTAAAGTTGTTAACCCTGACTGGTTAATTTGTACAATTGCAGACGGCGGCAGTTTCCATGCCGATGTTATTGTAGAAACCGGTAAAGGTTATGTTGCACACGATGTACCAAGAAATGCCAAGGCTGGTCAGGCAATTGATATGTTGCCGATTGATGCAACATTTATGCCTATCAAGCGTGTAAGTTATGAAGTAGAAAGTACACGTGTTGGTGACAGTATTGATTATGACAAATTAACTATCGAAATTTGGTCAAATGGTTGTATAGATGTAACAACCGCGCTTACACAGGCTGCTGATTTGTTAATCGAACATTTTGTACAAATTTCTAATATAACAGGCAAGTCTTCTGCTATTGTTGATTCTGTAGCAGAACCCGAACCTGCTGTTGCTGAAGAAGCTGCAAGTGAAGAACCTTCAATTACAATTGATGAACTTGAACTATCTGTAAGAGCTTATAACTGCTTGAAGAGAGCAAGTATCAATTCAATGGCGGAACTTCTTAAGAAGTCTGAACATGATCTTCTTAATATTAAGAACTTCGGCAAAAAATCTTCAGACGAAGTAATTGAAAGACTTCACCATTTTGGTTTAGATTTGGCTCCAAATCCAGAAACTGATGAAAATGGTGTTGTTATAACAAACGATTAGTAACTATTTAGATAAAAGGAATAAAGACAATGAGACACCAAACAAAAAAACATACGCTTGGAAAAGCTCAAGACCAGAGAAAGGCTCTTTTGCGTTCACTTGCTACCGAACTTTTTGTACACGGTGAAATCAAAACAACTATGGCACGTGCAAAAGCGTTAAAGCCATATGCTGAACAGGTTATCACTCTTGCAAAAAAAGGGGATTTGAACTCAAGAAGAATCGCTTCCAAGTATATATTTGATAAAGAAACTGGCAAGTTTATGGATTTATCTACAGGCGAAGTTTTTGACAAAGCTGAAGATAACAAAAAACTTGCTCCTCAAACAGTATTAAGAAAATTGTTCTTAGTTATCGGCAAAAAATACTCATCAAGACAAGGCGGATATACAAGAATTTATCGTATCCCGCCACGCCGTGGTGATGCTGCTGAAATGGCTTTAATCCAATTAGTTTAGGGTTATGCTGTGAGGTACGCTCTTGACGTTCAGTATGTCGGTAAGCAGTATGCCGGAAGTCAGATACAGTTTGATAAAGATGGTTTAGAAATAAAGCCGACTATACAAGGTGAACTGGAAAGAGGAATTTGTACATTGTTAACCGGGGTTCTGATAGAATCCTTTAATAAAATAAGACCCGTAAAGACAGTCTTTTCCGGAAGAACAGACAGAGGTGTTAATGCAAAAGGACAGGTTGCTCATTTTGACTGGGACAATGATATTGTTGCTTCAAAATTTGTTTATCAGTTAAATGAAATTTTACCGCCCGACATTTCTGTTTCTAATTTAAGGATTGTACCGGATGATTTTCATGCTCAGAAATCGGCAAAAAAAAGATATTACCGGTATGAGTTTGTAAATAGAAAGTACAAACAAGCGTTTGACGGAGATTTATTAAGAGTTAAATTTCCTATAAATCTTTCTAGAATGCAGGAGGCTTTGAATTACTTGTTAGGCGAGCATGATTTTTCTTCGTTTAAGAGTTCCGGTACGCTGAACCCGAGCAGAGTCTGTACGCTGTATGATGTAAAATGCAGCCGGGTTGATGACAAAGTTTTTATTGATATTATCGGGAACAGGTTCCTTTATAATATGGTAAGGACTATTGTCGGTACTCTTCTAAAAATAGAAGGGCATAATCTTTCACCTTGGCATATGAAAGATGTTTTAGAGGCGAAAGACCGGTCTAAAGCCGGACAAACAGTTAGTCCGTACGGATTGACTTTGATGAAAGTAGAATACTAATTAATTATATTGGAGAATACGCATGAAAACATATTCAGCAAAACCTCTTGAAGTTGAAAGAAAATGGTATGTTCTTGATGCAGAAGGCGAAATTCTTGGCCGTCTGGCTGTAAGAGCTGCTAACATCTTAAGAGGAAAACATAAACCACAGTATACTCCTAACGTTGATACAGGTGATTTTGTTATTATAATCAATGCTGACAAGGTTAGAGTATCAGGTGACAAAGAAAATTCTAAAATTTACTATCACCATACCGGTTATCCCGGCGGTTTAAAAAGTGCCAGTTTTAGAGCCTTAATGGAAAAAGATCCTAAATTGGCTATTGAAAAAGCAGTTAAAGGTATGTTACAACACAATACTTTAGGCGATACTCAATTTACAAAATTAAAAGTATATGCCGGTTCTGAGCATCCGCATGCTGCACAAAAACCTATCTTGTTAGAAAAGGAGGCTAAATAATGGCGCTTAATAAAGAAGAAATTAAAGCTACCGGCCGCAGAAAAACTTCTGTCGCTGTTGTTACTCTGGTAAGAGGAAAAGGCAGAATTTTTGTTAACGGTAAAACATTAAAGGCATATATAGGAAACAGACCTGCTGTTGAAATGATGATATACAGACCTTTAGTTTTGACTGAAAATCAAGATAAATATGATGTAAGAGTTAAGACATTAGGCGGCGGTATTGTTTCACAATCCGGGGCTATCAGACATGGTATTGCAAGAGCGTTGTTAAAATCTAATGAAGAATATAAGAGCGTTCTTCGTTCAGAAGGTCTTTTAACCCGTGACCCGCGTGTTAAAGAACGTAAGAAATACGGTAGAAAAAGAGCAAGAAAACATTTCCAATTCTCAAAACGTTAATCTCTTTATTTACATATTACAAGAAAACGGGCTTTTTAAAGCCCGTTTTCTTGTTAAATCAAATCTTTGTTAAAATATCCTACAATGAATTTTAATTTTTTTATAGCTTCATTATAGGTAAGATAATTTGAACCTGATAATCTGTGGTCAAATAGTCCTAACATATTGTTTTTAGTAATTTTTGTTATACTGTAACAGTGGTAATCGCTGAAATTTTTGTTTGTGCTGAATGCTGTTCCCGCAACAAAACTGCAATTATTATCGCTTTTTATTTTATCAAAAAGAGCTGTACTTTCTTTTCGTTTTGATTTAAGAGTCATACTAAAACTTCCTTCATTTAATTTTAACGGGGGCTTTCCTGTAAACATTTCAAGGAAGTTTGAGGGTTTATTGTATTCAAATTTTTCATTGCAGTTTGGAAAACGGCAAATCCAAGGTTTTTTTGAGGGATAAAGACAGAGCAGTTTATTCATTGCTACTTCTATAGCTTTAACAATGGGATTATGCGGAAAATATTTATTTATAGGAATAGGATTTAGAAATTTATCCATGTAAATTAAATCATCCATTTCTTTTTGCGTAACAAAAAAATCTTCGCTGTTCTGGTTTATATTTCTAAATCGTATACGAAACCCGTCTTTAGTATGTGCAATATTTTCTGATAAAATTTTTCTGCCGTTAGCTGAATGTGCCAAAGCGCCTATTGAGGATACAAGATAACAGTCTTGAAAGTATTGTATTGCATATTTAAGATTTTTTATTTCATCAGTTCCTATTGGTTTCATATAGGTAGTAAAACAGGTAAATGATAAAAATTGCCTTATGTAAATAAATATTTTTTTGTTTTGGTTATAATTGAATTATGAAGTATAGAGATAATGTAAGAAATTTTTGTATAATAGCACATATTGACCATGGGAAGTCAACTTTAGCCGATAGACTGCTGGAAGCAACAGGTACGATTGCTGAACGTGATATGCAGGAGCAGCTTCTTGATACAATGGATATTGAGCGTGAGCGCGGAATTACAATAAAATTAAATGCCGCGCGGATGAAGTATCAAGCAAAAGACGGTAAGGATTATATTTTGAACCTTATTGATACGCCCGGACACGTTGATTTTTCTTATGAGGTTTCCCGTTCTCTTGCTGCCTGTGAGGGGGCGTTGCTTATTGTTGATGCAACACAAGGGGTTGAGGCTCAGACATTGGCAAATGTTTATATGGCAATAGAACAAAATCTTGAAATAATTCCAATTATTAATAAGATAGATTTGCCATCAGCAGATGTTGAACGTGTAAAGGCCGAGATTGAAGAAATTCTTGGAATTGATACTTCTATGGCGATACCTGTGAGTGCAAAGACCGGATTAGGAATAGAAAATGTCTTAGAAGCAATTGTTGATTTTATTCCTCCGCCAGAGGATACGACAGAGAAGCCGCTGCGTGCGTTAATTTTTGACAGTGCTTATGACCAGTATCTCGGAACTTTGTGTTTCTTTAAAATAATGGACGGAAAACTAAGGAATGGTGATAAAATCAGATTCATGGCCTCTAAAAAGGAGTATGAAGTTGTAGAGCTGGGGTATTTGACTCCTAACAGGGTTCAGGTGGATGAACTTGTCTGCGGTGATGTTGGATATTTTGCTGCATCAATTAAAGAATTGACGAGGTTTGTAGGTGATACAGTTACGCATGTTGATAATCCTGCATCAGAACCACTGCCGGGATATAAAGAGGCGCTGCCTATGGTATTTTCAGGCCTTTATCCCGTTGATAATGAGGATTATCATGAATTAAAGGAATCATTGGAAAAATTAAAACTCAATGACAGCAGTATAACTTTTGAGCCGGAAACATCCTCTGCTCTTGGCTTTGGTTTTAGGTGCGGATTCTTAGGAATGCTGCATATGGAAATTGCTCAGGAGAGGCTTGAGAGAGAATACAATCTTTCAATTGTAACAACAGCTCCTTCTGTAGTTTACAGAGTTCATAAAACAAATGGTGAAGTAGTTGAAATAGATAATCCGGCGAACCTTCCCGCTGCTCAATATAGAGATTATATTGAAGAACCTTATGTAAAAGTTTCTATAATAGCGCCAAATGATTACGTCGGTACATTAATGGATTTAGCGCAAACTAAGCGCGGAATATTTATAAATATGAATTATCTTGACAAAATAAGAGCAGAACTTATTTATCATATCCCGTTAAGCGAGGTAATTACAGATTTTTATGATCAGTTAAAATCCCGTTCTAAAGGATACGCAAGTATGGATTATGAATTTGAAGATTATAAGCGTTCAAAACTTGTTAAGCTTGATATTCTATTAGCCGGCGAAACTGTTGATGCTCTGTCTGTTATCTGTCATGAAGACAGTGCATATTATATAGGGCAGAAACTGACAGCGAAGTTAAAAGATATTATTCCAAGACAATTATTTGAAGTTCCTATCCAGGCGGCAATCGGCGGCAGAGTGATAGCCCGGACTACAATCAAAGCAATGAGGAAGAGCGTTCTTGATAAATGTTACGGCGGGGATATTACAAGAAAAAGAAAATTGTTAGAGAAACAAAAACGCGGTAAAAAACGTATGAAAGCTGTTGGTAAAGTCGAAGTTCCGCAGGAAGCTTTCATGGCTGTTCTGAGTCTTAATGAAGAATAATTGTAAAAATTTTGTAATATTGTTTCAAAAAAAGTCAATTTTTTATCTTGACGCGTTTTATGACTGTAGTAGTGAGTGTGTCGTTGTATGCCAATAAGTATTAATAATTTTTTTAATCACCTGCCTAATATATCAATGGGTAATGGAAATCCTGAAACCTGGAATAAAGTAGCAGACTGGATATCCAGACCGGCGCCCAATCGCCTTATTATGGGCGGGACAGCATATCTTACCCAGCCTTATATTGACGGGCATAACAAGCATGTAAACGAAACAACGCGTGATATTTCAAAAGATAGAACAAGAGCAAAAGTAATTATTGGAACGCTGGCAGGTATTGGCGTAAGGCAGCCAAGTTATAATCTCGTTGAAGCAATGACACATCCTGAAGGTGATAAAAAATATTCAAAATGGCTGATTCCAAAGCATAAGCTGCAAGGGCTGAAGGAAGATAGTGTGTTTTTAAAAGGTCATAGAATTGTTGTATCTACTCTCCTTGCTCTAGGGGTTATGCTATTTACAAACTTTGCTGTAGATGCCCCTTTAACAGCTATTTTAACAAACAAGTTTATCGCAAGAACTAAAGCAAAAGAACAAAGGAAAGAAGGTATTCATGTTTAAATTTAATTTTGACAGATACCTTGAAAATATTTGGAATAACTACAGTAAAGACCTTTCTAAAATACTGATACATACAGGAACAATAGGCTGGGCATTATCTTCTGCAGCGCAAATTACTGCAATTTTATTCAATGATAAAATTTCAGCAAAAGAAAAAACCTTTTTAATACCGCAGGAAACTTTTGATGCTCTGGTCAATATTGGTTCGTTTTATCTCTTGACTACCGGTATAAAAAATTTTTCAAAAAAACTTGTAACAACAGGGAAAGTACTTCCAAAATCAATAAAAGATTTTATGGATAAATCACCATTTAAAACATCTTACGGTAAAAGTAATTTTGATATGGAAAAAGAGATGAAGCCTTTAGTTTCTTTTGAACCGTATAAAAAGCAGTATACAGCGTTCAAAAACATTTTTACAACTGGAGCAACTACTGCTGCGTCTGTTTTGTCCTGCAATGTTATCACACCGATACTAAGAAATGAACTTGCATCAATTTCTCATAAAACTATAGTCAATCGTGCAAACGAAGGCACAAGCCAAATTCTCACTAAAAAGGATATAGATAATAAGGATTCAAAGGCATTGCAATTAAAGTACAGGCCTGTATTATACCCCCGGCATACAGATAGTATGAAAGTCTAATATTTTACATTATCTTTAATAAGTGATAGAATTATAATAAAAGAGGAGTGTTATATGAATATACAAGTAGTTCATAATGTAAACGAAATACATTGTAATATACTGGTTGTTAACCAGTTTGAAGGTGAAAAGACGAATAATGAAATTGCAAACTATTATGCAATAGATAAAGACGGATTTGAAGGAAAGTTTGGTAATACATACCTGCTGCAAACTTATGATAAAGTCCCCGCAAGTAAAATTTTGGTTCTGGGGTTGGGAAAGAAAGAAGAGTTTACACCCGATAGATTGCGTGAGGCTGTTGCTAAAGCTATCAAAAAAGCTATGCAGATGAAAGCTAAAACGGTTGCTTTTTCTCTTGAAGGCGTTGACTTTGATTATTCAGAGCAGTTTGTATACGGTGTAACTATTGCAGATTACAGTTTTGACAAATATAAATCAGAAAAAAGTGATAAAGTAGACACCATATTTGTACAGGCAAATCAACAAATTGTAGAAAGAACAGAAAAAATAGCTGAGGCTATGACTCTTGCTAGAAATTTAATTAATGAATCCGCGCAGATAATTACACCGCAGTTCCTGGCTGATGTAGCAGAATCACTTGATTTGGATGTAAGAGTATATGAAACCGATGAAATAGAAAAACTCGGCATGGGGGCATACCTTGCAGTTGCACAGGGTAGTGTCCAGCCGCCCAAGTTTATACATATGAGATATTCTTGTGATAATCCGGTTAAAAGGATTGCAATTATTGGTAAAGGTATAACCTTTGACAGCGGTGGTATGGATTTAAAACCGCCTTCATCAATGTTGACAATGAAAGATGATATGTCCGGTGCAGCGTGCGTAATTGCGACAATGAAAGCTATTACGGCATTAAATCCGAATGTAGAAGTCCATGGTATTATTGCTGCATGCGAAAATATGATTGGAGGCGGAGCGTACAAACCCGGCGACATTTTAACAGCAAAAAATGGCAAAACTATTGAAGTAGATAATACCGATGCGGAAGGTCGTTTAACGCTGGCTGATGCTTTATGTTATGCCTGCGAATTAGGCGTTGATGAAGTAATAGATGTTGCAACCTTGACAGGCGCTTGTATGGTTGCCTTGGGTACTTATGCAGCGGGTATTATGGGAAATGATGAAGAGTTTGTAAGAGCCTTAATAGAAACAGCAAAACAAGCCGGCGAAAGGTTCTGGGAGCTTCCGCTCTGGGATGAGTACGGCGATAGTTTAAAAAGTTCAATTGCTGATATGAAAAATACCGGCTCCCGCTGGGGCGGTGCTTCTACTGCCGGTGTGTTCCTTAAAAAATTTGTAAAAGATGTAAAATGGGCGCATATTGATATTGCAGGAACGGCATATTTTGAAAAACCGCAGAAAGAGTTTATCGAAGGCGGAACAGGTGCTGGGGTCAGAACTCTTGTTAAGTATATAGCAGGCTAAAAAATATGGAATTTAACAGAAAAGTCCGATACCTAACGCAGCTTGGCTGCTTTAAAGCTCCTGAAAACTGGAATAATGATAAAAAGCCGGTTGTTATGTTTCATGGCGTTTCTGTCGGCGAAGTAATTGCATTGGAAAAACTTCTCAAGAAAACCAGAGAAGTTTTTCCTGATATAAAAATGGTTTTAACAACGGGTACTGTAACAGGACAAGAAATTGCGCATAAGAAATTGGGAAAAATAGCAGACTTTATTACATACTTTCCAGCTGATTTGCCTGTTATTGTGGAAAAGTTTTTAAACAAAATAAAACCTGATATTGTCTTTATCGCTGAAACGGAAATATGGCCGTATTTTTCATCTGTGTGTAAGCGCAGAGGGATAAAAATATATACAATTAACGGCAGAATTTCAGACTCGTCATTCAAATACTATAAGCCGTTTAAATTCTTCTTTAAACGCGTACTTAACAATTATTCCGGAGTTTTTACCCAGTCAGAGGATGATAATGAAAAATTTTTATATCTGGGGGCATCTCCTGATACGACAAACGTAATGGGAAATCTAAAATTTGATATAACTCCTCCTGCTGTTGATGTATCTATTGATGATGGAGGCGGCAGAATACTGCTTGCAGGTTCTACCCATCCGGGTGAGGATGAAATAGTTTTTGATGTTTATAAAAAATTAAAAAGTAAACATCCCGATTTAAAGCTTTTACACGCTTCAAGACATCTTACGCGGCTTGATGATATAAAAAAAATATTGTCAGGCATGGGGTTAAAATACGGCTTGCGTTCAAATAATGATAGTTTTAAGGAATATGATATAATTCTCCTTGATACATTAGGCGAGCTTGCAAAAATGTACAGTTTTGCATATGCAGCTTTTATCGGCGGGAGTTTTTGCAAAACAGGCGGACATAACCCGCTTGAGGCTGCAATATGGGATAAACCTGTTATATCCGGCCCTGATACTCATAATTTTAAAGATATATACAAACTGTTGATAAATTTCAACGCGGGATTTGTTGTTAAATCTTCTGAGGAATTTGAACAGATTGCAGATAAACTTTTATCAGATAATAATTTCTATGATAAAGTTTCACAGGCGTGCAGGAATGTTTTTGAGGCGCAGCATGGCGCACTTGATTTTGTTATAAATATTATAAAAACCTCAATTCCCCAAACGGCCGATAATAAGTAGTATTTTGTCCTCCAAAAAGGTTATAAAATGTAACAAACCTTTACATTTTGTTAATATAGTTGTATTATAATAATTGTAAGAATTGGAGTGACATTGGCAGAATCATACAACATAAAAGGCGGATATTCTCTTAGAGGAGAAGTTTCTATAGGCGGTGCTAAAAACGCTGTCCTTAAATTGTTGGCGGCATCTATAATTGCAAAGGGGCAAACTAAAATTTATAATGTTCCTGAATTAACTGATGTTAATATTATGCTTGATGTCATTGAGGGACTTGGCGCTAGAACAATTTATGATAAAACAGAAAAATCTGTAGTAATTGATGCAGAATCTTTGAATTCTGTAACTGCAAAGTATGAATATGTCAGCAAAATGAGGGCGTCGTTTATTGTTTTAGGGGCGTTAATGGCACGCTGCGGCGAAGCGGTCGTTGCTCTTCCGGGCGGGTGTGCGATTGGTGAACGCAGAGTCGATTTCCACATTAAAGGGCTTGAAGCCCTCGGTGCGAAAATTAAAATAGAAAATGGATATGTTCATGCCAAAGCTTCAAAATTAACCGGTACTGATATCTACCTTGATATACCTTCTGTCGGTGCAACAGAGAATCTAATGCTTGCTGCTATAACTGCTGAGGGTGCAACACGGATACAGAATGCAGCACAGGAACCCGAAATTGTTGATTTGGCTAATTTCCTTAATACAATGGGGGCTGATGTTTCCGGTGCCGGTACTTCTGAAATTGTTATAAACGGTGTTAAACAAAATGATTTGCATTCTATAGAATATACTACTATTCCTGACCGAATTGAAGCCGGTACATTTATGGCTGCTGTTGTTGCAACAAAAGGGAAAGCGATAATAAGGAATGTTTTTCCTGCCCATTTAACTTTCTTTAATGATAAATTAATAAAAATGGGTGCGCATATTAAGCTTCTGGAACCAACGGCTATAGAAGTTTCATGCAAAAACAGGCTTAATTCAATTAATTTTGTTACTCAGCCGTATCCCGGATTTCCTACAGATTTGCAGTCAATGGCTATGACACTGCTAACAACGGCCGCAGGTGTTGGTATTATAACTGAAAGCCTTTATGAAAACCGCTTTATGCAGGTTCCGGATCTTCGCAGAATGGGTGCTGATATTCATCAGGATAGAAACCATGCTATTGTTAAAGGAGTTAAAAAACTTACCGGAACGACTCTTAAAGCTTGTGATTTGAGAGCCGGGGCCGGTTTGGTTGTTGCTGCGCTTATGGCGGAGGGCGTTTCTGAAGTTACAAATCTGTATCATATTGACAGAGGGTATGAACATTTTGACGAAAAATTGAGAACCCTCGGTGCTAAAATTGTAAGAGTAACTGATACTGACAGTCCGGTTATTTCGGCAGAGGAGGTTGTGAAAAATGACTCCCGCTTATAAAAGATGGTATGACCATGATCCAAAGCTTTTAGAAGTTATCGAGCTGTTGAAAAATTATCCGGAAGAACTGCATTCCCATGCAAAATTGTTTTTGGATAAATTGGCGCAAAAAGTTTCCCCGGAAGCAATCGACCGTTTTTATGATATGGTTAAACCTGTAAATGGCAGCAGATGGTATGACAAGGATCCTGTTATATCAAAGACTGTAGAAATTTTAAGGGTTGTTCCCCCGGAGGTTCAGTCTGCGTGTGCTGAAAGATTTATTCAGGCATTAAAAGAAATGGGCATTTCTTACGAGTCTACATCTAGATCATAATGAGTATCCTTAATAAGTTTAAACAATCGTCTTTTATAATTACCGGACTTACTTCTTATTTAAGATTATATATTGTGAATAAATGTCTTGATGAGGGGAGAAAAGTTGTATTACTTACATCAACCGATATTAATGCCCAAAAATACCGTAGTGATATAAAAAAGATTTTTAATAAAGACGCTGCTGTTTTACCTTATCAAAGCATTTCACCGTATGAACTTTTATATCCTGATTTTTACGATTTATCTAATCAGATAAGAACTCTTGTTAATCCGCCGCAGCTTGTTATAATCCCGGTGAGAACGCTTATGGAGTGTTTTCCTGATAAGGAATTTTATAACAATAATGCTTTAAAATTCAAAACAGGGGATGAAGTATCCCCGCAAGTATTATCCGAAAAACTTGTTAAACTTGGATACAAAAGGGTAACAATGGTTTCGGATGTTGGGGAGTTCAGTATCAGAGGTGATATTACAGATATATTTCCATTTACGGATTCTCCTGTAAGAATAGAATTTTGGGGAGATGAGATTGTTGATATAAGATATTTTAATAACGAAACCCAGCGTTCTATAGAAAAAGTTGATGAGGTTATCGTATATCCTTTGTTTAAATTTATTTTACCTGAGAATCTTTTATCACTGCCTGATTTTTTACGTACTGACGTACAAGAGGAGGGGTTCTTTGAGGGGATAAATGTCTATCAAAATTACTTTAATAATAATCTAAGACCGGTTAGTGAATATTTTACTGATTACACATACATAATAGACGAGTATAGTGAAGTAGTTACGCGCCTCGAAAATTTAGATGAAAATTTCAATAACCAGTTATCGGAAAATGTTAAAGGCGGCTTAATACAGCCCATTCAAGGTAAAAACCATCTGTCCGGGAAAGAAGTATTAGCCGGAATAGCAGGAAATCCTAAGATTTATCTTAATAATTTTCTGGATGATGCTGATTTGGAAGTAATTGATTTAAATGCACTTTCTGTCCCTCTTTTTGATGCTGACTTTGAAAAACTGGCTGAATATGTTAATACATACAGGGATTATAGGCTTGTAATAGCAACGGACTATCCTGACAGAGTTAAAGAAGAATTAAACGAACTAGGGGTTTTTGAATTTGAATTAATCGAGAATACTTCGGCCTCCGGATGCCTTATTGAAGAATTAAATTTGATTTACCTTACCGATCGGGAGTTATTTAACAAGTCCGGCAAAAATGTTACGACAACAAAAAAACGTCCTTATAAGACCAAGATGGAATATATTGAAAGCCTTAATGATATATCCGTAGGAGATTTTATAGTCCATTCAGTTCATGGTATAGGGATATATGCAGGTCTTTCAAAACAGGAAATTGACGGGCAGTTAAAAGATTATTTAACTATTGAATACGCAGGAAAAGACAGGCTGCATATACCGGCTGAGCAAATAAATCTGCTTTCACGATACCGCGGTGCAGGCAATATTAAACCTAAGCTATCACGAATGGGCGGAAGTGATTGGGAAACAACAAAAAGCAGAGTTAAAAAGGAAGTAGAAACAATTGCTTATGACCTTTTAAGACTTTATGCAAGACGAAAAATGAAGCAGGGAATAGAGTTTTTGCCTGATACGCCTATGCAGATAGAGCTTGAAGAGAGTTTTGAATATATGGAAACCCCTGACCAGTTAAAAGCTATAAATGATGTAAAGGCAGATATGGAAAGCAGCACTCCGATGGATAGACTGATTTGCGGTGATGTCGGGTTTGGTAAAACAGAGGTAGCCATGCGCGCGATATTTAAAGCTGCCGCATCCGGAAAACAAACGGCAGTTATTGTTCCTACAACACTTCTTGCGTTCCAGCATTTTAACACTATGCAGGAAAGATTTAAACCATTCGGGGTTAATGTAGAATTATTAAGCCGATTCCGAACAAAAAAAGAACAGCATGAAACATTAAAACGTATGGCAACGGGGCAATGTGATGTTGTAATAGGGACACACAGGCTTTTACAAAAAGATATTATATTTAAAGATTTAGGACTGCTGGTTATTGATGAAGAACACAGATTCGGGGTAAGGCATAAAGAAAAAATAAAAGAAATGAGAGAGAATATTGATATTATTTCAATGTCTGCAACACCAATTCCGCGGACTCTTTATATGTCACTTTCCGGTATAAAAGATATTTCCGTTATTAATACTCCGCCCTCTAACCGGCTTCCGATAAAAACATTTGTCGGGGTATATAATGAACAGGTTTTAAGAAACGCTGTTTTACACGAAATAGACAGAGATGGACAGGTATTCTATCTTTATAACCGTGTAGAAACAATTATGGATTTTAAAGTTAAATTGCAAAATCTTGTTCCAAATGCAAGGATAGCCATAGGGCATGGGCAGATGGAGGAAAAAGAACTTGAAAAGATAATTGTTGATTTTTCAAATCATGAATATGATATTTTGCTTTGTACAACAATTATTGAAAACGGAATTGATATTCCAAATGCAAATACAATAATTATCCATAATGCTGATAAACTCGGACTTGCTCAGCTTTATCAAATCCGCGGACGCGTCGGCAGAAGCGAACGTCAGGCATATTGCTATTGTTTTTATAAACAAAATAAAGAATTAACAAATGAAGCAAAAGAGCGATTAAAAGCGATAAAAGAATTTACAACATTAAGCAGCGGCTATAGAATTGCAATGCGAGATGTTGAAATCAGAGGTGTCGGTAATATTTTAGGAACCAAACAGCATGGTCACATGGTAAATGTTGGTTTTGATACATATTGCCAGTTATTAGAAGACACCGTTAATGAGTTAAAAGGTGAAGCTGTTAAAGATGTTAAGCAGGCAATAGTTGATATTAATGTTACAGCGTTTATACCTGATGATTGGGTTGGTGATACAGAACAGAAAATGATTGAATATAAACGATTGAGCGATGTAAATTCTGAAACAGAGCTTGATTATATTATGTCTGAATGGAGAGATAGGTTTTCAAGAAAACTTCCTGATGAAGTCGACAACCTTACTAAACTGATAAGAATAAGACTTCTAGCGACGGCAGCCGGTATTTATGTTGTTAGAGAAACAGAAGATAATATCCGGATATATACGCCTTACACTGCTTATGAATGGAATTTAATTAAAATCAAACTAAAACCTGAAATCTCCAGATGTATAAAATTTACGCAGGCGCCTAAAAATATAGAAAATACCAAATCAATTCTTTTGTTAAAAAATGTATATTCAAATTTTGATGAATTATTTAACATTTTGACCGGTTTGTTTTATCATATAAAAGAGGTTAGTTACAAATATAAGGGAGAGGGCATTTAAATGAAAAAATTACTACTGTCATTAATGTTTGTTGGACTGCTTGCGACAGGTTGTTCTTTAAACAGTGGAAACGTAATTATGAAGGTCAACGGAGAGCCTATTACACAGGGACAGTTTGACAAAAGATTTGATGAGTGGGTCGGCGGATCTATCTTTGCACAAAATAAAGATGCGGTAAAAGATCCTAATAATATGCTTTATACCATATTTAAAGACAAAGTTGTTAATGAATTGATTTACGATAAACTTCTTGAACAGGAAATAAAAAAACGTAATATTGTTGTAACAAATGAAGAGTATGAAAAAGAGGTTGAAAAATTAATCAAAACGGTAGGTTCTAAAAATGAATTGAATAAATCCTTAAGAGCCAGGAATATTTCACCTTCGCAGTTTAAAAGGTTTACAATGAATCAGTTGCAAGTAAGTAAACTTGCTGATTCAATATCAAAGACAAATGTAACTGAAGAAGATATTTCTAATTACTATAAAAAAAGAATTGCAAATTTCTCTTATCCGGAGCAAGTACGTGCATCGCATATTTTAGTGCTTGCTGATGCCGACGAATATGCAGCAGAATTAAAAAAGAAAAGTCCTGATATAACAGAGGAAGAATTAAAAAAACGCGTGGATGAAGAAATGGCGGCAAGGAAAGCAAAAGCAGAAGGAATTCTTGCAGATGTTAAGAATAACCCAAAAGAATTTGCTAAAATAGCTAAAGCTAAATCAGACGATAGGACAAGTGCTAAACAGGGCGGGGAACTCGGTTTCTTCTCCAGAAAAGAAATGGTAAAAGAATTTTCTGATGCTGCATTTTCGCTTGGAATAGGTCAAATAAGCGGACTTGTTAAATCTAAATACGGATATCATATTATTCTTGTAACAGACAGAATGGAGCCTGGAACATATCCGTTCAGCAAAGTTAAGAATGAAATTGAACAAACTATAAAAATGCAAAGACAAATGAATGTTATCAACGGACTGCTGACATCATTGAAAAATGCTGCGACAATTGAGTTTGTGAATAAAGATTATGAACCGTCAGAACTTCAAAAATTGGTTGATAATAATGAATTTGATGAAGAAGAATAACTAAATTATTGTTCATTAGACTTTAAATAGCAGCACTCCTTTTCAGGGGTGCTGCTTGCTTGTATTTGTAAAAAATTTATACTAGAATTATTTTATGAATATATCTGAATTAAAACAACGTATAGAAAAAAATAAGGAGTGTCTTTGACTTCGCAGATTTAAATAAAAGACTTAATAATCTGCAAGCAGAGCTGGAAAAACCTGAAGTATGGGCAAATCAGCGTAAAGCTTCTGAACTTGGCGCAAGGATAAGAGAGATAAAAGATATTCTTGAACAGTTCGCATACTGGGAAGAAACGATTTGTGATGCTGAAGCTGCTTTAGAACTGGGTGATGAAGATTTTTTAAAAGAAACAGAATCAAATTTAAAAATAGTTAATGAACAGCTTGATAAATATGAGTTTGAAAAACTGTTAAATGGTGAGTATGATTATGCGGATGCTTTTTTGAGTATAAATGCCGGTGCAGGCGGTACCGATGCACAAGATTGGGCAAATATGCTTTTAAGAATGTATATAAGATGGGCTGAGATGCATAATTATAAAATAGAATTAATAGAAAAATCGGATGGTGAAGAAGCCGGAATAAAATCAGCCACATTAAAAATAACAGGTAAATATGTCTATGGATATTTAAAAGCAGAAAAAGGAGTCCATAGACTTGTAAGGCTGTCACCGTTTAATGCAAATAATAAAAGACAGACAAGTTTTGCATCATGTGAGGTATCCCCGATTATTCCCGATGTGGAAAAGAAAATACATATTCCTCCTGAAGATATAGAAGTTGATACAATGCGTTCGGGCGGTGCCGGCGGTCAGAATGTTAACAAAGTAGAAACCGCAGTAAGAATAGTACATAAACCGACAGGTATTGTTGTTAAGTGCCAGCAGGAACGTTCTCAACTGCAAAATAAAGAAAATGCAATGCAAATGCTTGCTTCAAAACTGTTAGAGCTAAAACAGCTTGAACATGAAAAAAAATTGGCGGAATTAAAAGGTGAAGCATTTGATATAAATTTTGGCTCGCAAATACGTTCTTATGTTTTTCATCCGTATAAAATGGTGAAAGATCACCGTACAGGATTTGAAACAGGCAATGTTGATGCCGTTATGGACGGGGAAATAGATGGATTTATCGAGTCATTTTTAAAATCACAAATTCAAACGTGATTCATATTTATGTTATAATAGTATTACATTGAGGTTGGAAATAATGCAAGAAACTTTAGAGAGAAAACAAGTCAAAAATATAGATTTTAACTGTGACCTTGCGCAAGGGTTTGGTGTATATAAGAATTCTACCGAATTAGAAATATTGGACTATGTTAGTTCTGCTGCAATTTCCTGCGGATTTCACGCAGGGGATCCAGTTGTTATTAAATCTGCTCTTTTTGAAGCAAAGAACAGAGGTATTGCAATAGGCGCTCATATCGGGTATGCGGATATTCAGGGATTTGGCTACAGACATGTGGATTTGACCGCTGAGGAAATTGAAACATTAGTTGTATATCAGGTTGGTGCTTTAATCTCTTTTGCCAGGGCTTACAGTCTTGATATTGAGTTTGTTCGCCCTCATGGTGCTATGTATAAGAAAATGGGTGAAGATTTTCAATTTTCCTGCTCTGTAGCTCGAGCAGTAAAAAAATGTTCAAACTGGTTATCCCTTTATTCTCCGTTAGGTGATGTTGCCGAAAAAACATCTGAAGCTGTTAATATAAGAGTTGTTCAGGAATTGCTTCCGGAAAAAACTTATAATACTGATTTAACTATTGATTATTCTATTGCGGATAATATGGATAATTATTCTATAATGAAGCGTTTGCAGCATTTTATGCATACCTCCCAGATTAGGACTATTAATCAAGGGATGACCGGTGTTAATGTTCAGACAATCCATTTTAATAATAAATATCCGGCATCTTTAGCGCTTATAAAACAAGCAAATGAGTTAATAAAACCTTATCCGATAAACTACATCGCAGCAAAAGAAGCAGGTTGGGCAGAGTAGCATGTTAAAAAAATTCAGACATATAAGAGTTCCAAAGAATGTTGGATGGTTGATACCGGGACTAGAGGTTAAACGATGGTTTGTGCTTATTTTACTCGGGTCATTTTTGATTTTATTTGGTATTCTTATTCTTTTAAATATAGGTATACTATCCTGGCTGCTTGCGTTTGCAAAATCAACGGTTAATTATATTCCAAATGATATTCTTGCATTAATATTAATTATTGCCGGAATGGTGTTATTTTTCCTTGGGTGGCAAAAAACAAATATGTCTATTATGGATTTAAGGACTGAGAAAGACCGGAGTTCTGTTTTAGAAATATTATACAGGCGCAGGAAATTAAACAGAGGCCCTCATATTGTAGCAATCGGCGGCGGTACGGGTTTATCAATGCTTCTTAAGGGAATAAAACGTTTTACGAATAATATAACAGCCGTTGTTACTGTTGGAGATGACGGCGGCAGCTCTGGCCGCTTGAGGGAGGAGCTTGGAGTTTTGCCGCCCGGCGATATAAGAAACTGTATTGCTGCATTAGCTGATGATGAGGATTTAGTAACACAGCTTTTCCAATACCGTTTTCAAAACGGTGAAGGGCTTGAAGGGCATAGTTTTGGTAATTTGTTTTTAACAGCACTCTGTTCTATAACCGGAGATATGGTTACGGCTGTTAAAGAATCTTCAAAAGTTCTTTCAATCCGCGGAGTTGTTTTACCTGCAACATTAGATGATATGAAGCTTGTAGCCAAGTTTGAGGATGGCCGGATTATCCACGGTGAATCTAATATACCTGAGGCTGGCGGAGTTATTAAACGTCTTTATACAGAACCTGAAAAATGTAAGCCGCTGCCTGATGTTTTAACAGCAATTAAAGGGGCGGATTTGATTATTTTAGGCCCGGGAAGTTTGTATACAAGTGTTATTCCTAATCTTTTAATCAGTGAGATAGCAGAGGCGATAGCCGTGTCGAAAGCTAAAAAGCTTTATGTATGTAATATTATGACTCAACCCGGTGAAACTGATGATTATACCGTTTCTGATCATATTAAAGCGCTTATTAAACATGCGGGCGGGAAAAGAATTATTGATGCCGTGTTAGTTAATAATGTTTTGCCTGATGTGATTTCCGAAGGGTATGCTGAAGCCGGCTCCTTCCCTGTTGCTATTGATGATGATAAACTCGCATCTTTAAATATTGAAATAATTTCGTCAAAATTAATAATGGAAAACAAGTCCGGACTTGTAAGACATAGTTCTAACCGCGTTGCAAGAGCTATTTATTACTGGTTTAAGAAAAAAAACAAAAAAATAATTTTCCATTGTTTTAAGAGGTAAAAATGAATATACCAAAATTGCAAAAATTAAAAGAAAACGGGACAAAAATTGTTGGAATAACCGCCTATGATTATTCTACTGCTAAAATAATCGAGCAGTCCGGAGTTGATTTGATTCTTGTCGGTGATTCTCTGGCTATGGTCGCTCTTGGTTATAGGGATACTTATGTTATTGGAATTGACGAAATGATTGTTTTTGTTAAAGCTGTTTCAAAAGGTGCTAAAAACTCTTTTGTTGTCGGTGATATGCCGTTTATGAGCTATAATGTATCACTTGAGCAAGGGTTGGAAAATGCAGGGAAAATGCTTAAATCAGGTGCTTCTGCAATAAAAATCGAAGGTGCAAATAATCATCTTTTAAAACTTGTATCGAGATGTGTTCAGAGTGGTATTCCTGTATTAGGACACTTAGGATTTACTCCTCAGTTTATGAATACTCTCGGCGGGTATAAAATTCAGGGGAAAACGTATGAGTCAACTATTAAACTCTTAGAATGGGCAAACAGACTTGTAGATGCAGGTGTTTTTGGTATTGTTCTCGAAATGGTTCCGGAGGAGAGTGCAAAGTATATTACAGACAACCTTTCTGTTCCTACCCTTGGAATTGGCGCCGGACGTTACTGCTCGGGGCAAATTCTTGTATCAGATGATGTGTTAGGCAAATATACTGATTTTACCCCCAAATTTGCAAGAAAATATGCAAATATAAATGATGTAGTTTTAAATTCGATATCTGCATATGCCAAAGATGTGCGGGATAATAATTTCCCGTCAGAATCGGAAATATTTAAACTGCCTGAAGAAGAATATAATAAATTAAGAGAGGATAAATATTTTGTTAATTAAGAAGATAAATGAATTAAGGGAATATATATCACCTTATAAGTCAAATAATGAATCTATCGGATTGGTTCCGACGATGGGAGCATTGCATAACGGGCATTTAAGCTTGATAAAAGCTGCAAAAGAAAAATGTGACCGTGTTGTTGTGTCTGTTTTTGTTAATCCTATACAGTTTGGGCCAAATGAGGATTACAATAAATATCCAAGAACTTTGGATGCGGATTATGAGTTGTGTTCTGCTAACGGGGTGGATGTAGTTTTTTCTCCATCTCCTGCGGAAATGTACGGAGAAGGAAACATTCTATCTAATGATAATCTTACTTATGTATGCCCTCCTTTTAGCTATACTGATAAACTCTGCGGTAAATCTCGTATCGGTCACTTTGACGGTGTTTGTACTGTTGTTAACAAATTATTCAATATAGTACAGCCTGATCTTGCGTTTTTTGGAGAAAAAGATGCGCAGCAGTTGATTATTATAAAAAAGATGGTGAAAGATTTGAATATTCCAATTGAAATCATAGGCTGCCCTATAGTTAGAGAAGATACCGGACTGGCATTAAGTTCCAGAAACAAATATCTTACTGAGTCTGGAAAGAACGATGCCCTGGTTTTATCAAAAATTTTGCAAAATATTAGAAAATGTTATAAACAGGGAATAACAGATATTGAATACTTAAAAGAAACGGCTTTTTCTTTTCTGAATAATAATAATGTTGAGTTAGAATATTTAGAAATTTATGATTCAGACAGTCTTGAATGTACAAAATTTGCAAATGACAATTCACGCGCATTTATTGCTTGCAGAGTAGAGGGTGTAAGACTTATTGATAATATAAAACTGGGGGATTAACATTGAAGAAGTTTTTTTCGTTGGCAATTATTGTTGCTAGAGGGCTTGAAAATTTATTTCAATTTTTTGCGATAGTAGCATTATTTTATTTATTATTATATACATTGTATATGATGTTTACACTTGCAAATTCGAGTGTGTTTGATTTCTTTGAACCGATAGCCAATGTAATAATCTCAATTGCCGGAATTTTTTGGAAAAACGGTTCGGCAGCTGTAAGCCAGATAGGAACATTTGTTACTGGAATTCTTTTAATTGTCGCCATCTTTCTTTTTTCACAGTTTTTGATGCAAAGGTTTCACAAACTGGTAGTATTGTTTAATGATATGAAATTTGATTATCTTAAAGCTGAAGAAAGACGGATTAATAAGGAGCTGCACAATAATATTCAAAAGATGAATAAGAAAATTACTACCTGTTTAATATATATTGAGCTGCGTGTAAAAGAAAACATTTCGGAAAAAATTAATCTTGAAGAGCAGTATGAAATGTTAAATAAATACCTTGCTTCAAAATTGAACGCTGCTCCTGTCAAATATAAACAAGGATATGTATATCGCTTTTCAAATATAGATACAATTGATTCCCGTCTGTGTTTCTTTTTTAACGCTCTTCATTCGCAGGCTCCGGTAGATTATTTGTTTATTTTTCAGGTAATAGAAGGAACATATGAAGCTGCTTTATTTGAGGTTGATAAACTTAGAAACTCAGGTGTTTACAATAAAATTCTTATGACTCCAACAACTAACTTGAGATACGAAAACAACACAAATAAAAATTATACAACGGGAGTTATTGGTAATTATGTATTTTCTGGCGAAAGTCATTCAATTTATGAATTAAAAGAGAAATTCTTCTAATATTAACTTTTGTAACAAAAAAGCAATTATTTTATGCATAGATACTTTATATATATAAGTTATATAATAAAGGTATATTATGGTCGCAATAGATACAAATATTTTTCATTTACAAAGTGTGCTTAATTTATCTAATACTAGAATGAGAAATTATGCAACTTCTACTGTTGATGAAATCCTGGAGGCGGAAGCTGCACAGGGGAATGTAAATGCGCTTAATTATGCAAGAAAACTATATAACAGTACTGATGAACTTATTGAACTTTTTAGATTATTTGATCCTGAAAATAAATATAGATTAATTTCTGAGATGGATTATCAAATGCGGGAAGAAATCTTACCGTTGCTAGACCCTGAAGATATGGTAATAGGGATGCAATTTTTTACCAAAGATAAATTATTAACATTATTGAGTGATCTTGAACCGGAAGAAATGGTTAATTTAATGTTGAATACATTTGACCTTGAAGAAATCATGTTAATGATGCCTGAGGAGGAGCTTCAAAACTTTTTTGCAAATACCGAGGTTGAGAAAAAGGATGTTGCAAAGTATTTAAAGAGCCTGCCGCCGGAATTAATGCAGCAGCTTATGGAATCATTGACAGGTCAGCCTTCTTTTCAGGTTAATTCTACAGAAATTATTAACCAGATTACATCTTTAGGCGACAGAGATTATGAAGCTGTTATGGCAAGTATTGATCCTTTTATACTTCGTCAGATAATATTTTCTATGTCCTCTGATGAACCGGAATATTTACAGTTATTTGATAATGAGGTTTATATAAAAATGCTCAGTACATTGATGAAGCCTGATATTATCAAACCGATGGAGGTATTGGAAAAGGAAACATTGATGGAAATGATATCTCAGCTTGATGAAAATTATTTATCAATAGTAATGGTTCAGGTTGATACGCAGTTGTTTGCAGAATATTTAATGAAGGATTGTCAGCCGTTTCTTGAAAAAATAGCATCAAGAATATAAAACTTTTTTAACAAGTTCAAGCGCCTGATTGGCAAACTGTTCTTTCATTTCTTTTCGCGGAATATCCGGAGATAACAGGATTTTTTTTACTTCTATTTTATCTTTGTATAAAACAGCTATGTAGCATAGTCCTACAGGTTTTTGCGGGCTGCCGCCTCCGGGGCCGGCGATTCCTGTTGTTGAAACACAAATATCTGCACCTGTCAGGGCTTGTAGTCCTTGAACCATTTCTTTAGCACACTCAGGGCTGACTGCACCATAGTTTTGAAGAGTATATTCTGTTACATTCAGAATACGGTTTTTTATGTCATTAGAGTAGGTAACTGCATTGTATGTTATATAATTAGAACTGCCGGGGACATCTGTTAATTTAGAACTAAGAAGCCCACCGGTGCAGGATTCTGCTGTTGAAATAGTCAGATTATTATCTGTTAATATTTTGCCGATTTCTTCTTCCGGTAACATTAATAATTACTCCTCTGCATAATAACTTTTCCTTTTTTATTATAGAATTTATGTTGATTCCAGACCCCTTTAAAATCTCCGTTGCCCTTGAAAATATACTGGGTTTCACGGGAAGTAAAATAACTTATACCGGCAAGGGTACCGCTCCTTCTGTATTGTTCTGCAAAGTACGGGAAGTCAGGATACATCCCCTTTATGTTGTCTACATATCTTAAGTTTCCCATTGCATCATAGTAATAAATTGTCCGCGGCTCATCTTTTTTTTGTAAACCGTACATATAAAGCGAGTTCATACGTTTAAAATACATTGCGGAAATATTGTATTCTTTGTACTCTTTGTAGCCGGCGGCGGCAGCCATATAATGCTTTTTATAATCTTTATCTTTCAGATAGTCTTTATACTTAACTTTAAACTCTTCCATCTTAATTTTCTTTTCTGGAAGAGTTTCTCCAAAGATATTTTTTTGCATTTGTCTGATATCTTCATCCCGTTCCTCCTGAGTAATTTCATCCCAGTTGAAAACAATGGAACCCTGAAATAGTAAATCTTCTGCACGTACTACAGATGCAAGTAGTATTAAAGCTATAAAACAAAATATTATTTTTTTCATTGAAACCTCTCGTTTGTAATAATTATACCATGTATCTGGCTAAGAATAAATTTAAACGGATATTGTACAGCGGGATTTTGTATTATAATCATTTTATGGAATATTTAGATAATAAATTTGATATAATTGTTGTAGGCGCAGGTCATGCCGGCTGTGAAGCCGCAATATCCGCGGCAAGACTTGGTGCAAAGGTCCTGCTGTTCAGTCTTAATCTTGATAACATTGCGCTTATGCCTTGCAATCCTGCAATAGGCGGCCCGGCAAAATCTACTCTTGTAAGGGAAATTGATGCACTTGGCGGAGTAATGGGTGAGGCCGCGGATGCTACATATATACAGATGAAAGTATTAAATTCTTCTAAGGGACCTGCTGTCCGCGCATTAAGAGCGCAATCAGATAAAAAAGAATATATGCGCTATATGCGTAATTTGATTGAAAGTATTGATAATATCTGGTTAAAACAAGCGACGGTAACAGGGTTAATTGCGGATGGGAATGTTATAACGGGTGCTGTAGATGAATTTGGAAATGAGTACAGAGCCGGTGCTGTAATTTTAACAACGGGTACTTCGTTAAACGGTAAAATTTATGTAGGGTTAAAATCATATAATGCCGGCCGTCTTGGCGAAATGCCGGCAATCGGGCTTTCTGATTCGCTTAAAAAACTTGGATTTGTTGTAAAAAAATTAAAGACAGGCACACCTGCCAGAGTTGATAAAAGGACTATTGATTATTCTAAAATGACGATTCAGCCAGGGGACGAAAAACTAACATTTTATTCGTTTAAACCCAACAGACCTGTAAGACCTCAGGTTCCGTGTTACCTGACAAGAACTAATGAGCGTACTCATCAAATAATCAAAGATAATCTTGATAAGTCGCCTATGTATCAGGGGCTGATTGAAGGTGTGGGGCCGAGATATTGTCCTTCTATCGAAGATAAAGTTAAACGTTTTTCATCAAATCCTTCACATCATATATTTATCGAACCGGAAGGTCTGAATACTTATGAAGTTTATATACAAGGGTTTTCAACGTCTTTGCCAGCGGATGTTCAGGTAAAGATGGTTCGTTCTCTTCCGGGGTTGGAAAATGCACATATAATAAAACCTGCATATGCTGTTGAATATGATTATATTCCCGCTGTACAAACCACTCATTCTTTAATGTCAAAACCAATAAAGGGACTATTTTTTGCAGGACAAATTAACGGTACCAGCGGGTATGAAGAGGCTGCTGCACAGGGGCTTGTTGCCGGAATTAATGCGGTTAAATATCTCGATAATGCTGAAATGGTTACGTTCAGCAGGAGTTCCTCATATATCGGCACGCTTATTGATGATTTAGTAACAAAGGATATTCAGGAACCTTATAGAATGCTGACTTCACGCTCTGAGTATCGCCTGTTACTAAGGCAGGATAATGCTGATGAGCGGTTAACACCGCTTGGATATAAAATCGGGCTTATTGACGATAATCAATACTCAATATTTAAGACAAAGCAGGAAAAGATTAAACAGGAAATAGAACGCCTAAAAGAAACAAAACTTCCTTGCTGTGAGCAAGTTAATAGTGTTCTGGCTAAGTATGGCGAATCTATAGACAGAGGTGTAAGGCTTGCTGAATTATTAAAACGCCCAAATATTGATTATTCTGTGTTGAAGGCTGTTGATGAGCAAACCGCAAGTCTTAACCTGCCTGATGATATTGCTCAGGAGGCTGAAATTTTAATTAAATACGACGGTTATATTAAGCGTCAAGAAAGCCAGATAGAAAATACCGAACAGCTTGAAAAATATAAAATTCCCGAAAATTTTGATTACAGCAGGGTAAAAAGTATTTCATCAGAAAGCCGTGAAAAACTTGAAAAAATAAGACCCGTAAATCTCGCTCAGGCATCAAGAATAGGCGGTGTTAAACCTGCTGATATTTCGGTTATGATGGTTATTTTAGGTAAATAAAATGGAAACAGGAAACGTCATAATTCTTGATATTGTAAAGCTTAATAGTGAAGGCGCCGGACTTGCACGTTATAATAATTTTGTTGTTTTTGTTAATAATGCTTGCCCTGGTGACAGAATCAAATGTAAAGTTATTAAGGTTAAAAAGAATTATGCGTCAGGTGAAATTCTTGAAATTATTAATCCATCCGAATATAGAACAGAGCCAAAATGTAAACTTCAAAAAGTCTGCGGCGGCTGCACTTTACAGCATATTTCTTATGAAAAACAAATCGAGTATAAAAAAACAATTGTAGAGGATACTTTGTATTCTATATTGGGTGAGAAGTTAGATGTTCGTTCTCCATTATGCAGCGGTGAAAATTACGGGTACAGGTGTAAAATACAGTATCCTGTCCGCTCTAAGAAAGAAAGCGATAGACTTTTGGCCGGATACTTTAAGCCCGGAACTCATGAACTCTTAAATATAAAATATTGTCCCATTCATCCTCAAATTTGTGATGAAATAATAGAATTTATAAAGACAGAAGCGAGCAGGTTTGGTGTAGGCGGGTATAATGAACTGGATAATTCAGGTATTTTAAGGCATATTGTTTTAAGATATTCTAATTATAATCACCGGATTTTAGTTGTTCTTGTACTTAATCTTAGTACCGGACTCCCTGAAAATATTAAAAAACTGGCATTGAATATATACGCTAAATTTGATGTGATAAAAGGTGTTGCTGTTAATTTTAATAACAAGAAAACTAATGTTATTCTTGGCGAAAATACACAATTAACTGCCGGACAAGATTATATTGAAGAAAACCTTCTTAATGTGGTCTTTAAGGTTGGTGCTGACACCTTTTTTCAGGTCAATCCTGCCTGTGCTAATCTGATGTTCAATTTTATTAAAGATTATATTTCAAAGAATTTTACCTTGCCGCTCCTATTAGATGCTTATGCCGGAATCGCTGCGTTTGGAATAACACTTGCCCCGCTCTGTAAAAAAGCTGTAAGTGTAGAATTGAATCCTAATTCTGTTAAAAATGCTATTTCTACAGCAAAAGAATACAATATAAACAATATAGATATAATTTCATCTGATAGTTTAGAATATATGAAACAGTCGAAAGATGTATTTGATATTACAATTCTTGATCCGCCGCGGAAAGGATGTGGTGAAGAAGTTTTAAATAATGTACTGAGAATTACAAAAAGTACAATTATTTACGTAAGCTGTAGCCCGAAAAGCCTCGCGCAGGATTTAAAGTTTCTCTTAAAAAAAGGATGTTCAGTAAAATTTATACAGCCGTTCGATATGTTTCCAAATACTTCGCATGTGGAAAATGTAGTAATTATAAAAATTAACAAATAAATTTTTCCGGTAATTTCATAATCTGTTTTGAAATATTAACTTTTGTAAATTTTTTGTTTAAAAAACTAAAGTTTCCGGTAAAAATGCCGATAACACTAATATAAGGGAAAAGATAAAGGAGCCAAAATGGGTTTAGCTACATCACAAGTTAGATTGATGACTCTTATCAGCCGTAAAAATCAAAACGAGCTTGATACGATGCTGGTTTCTAACAAAAAATTAGCTCTTTCCCGTGAACAAAGCGAACTATCGCAAGAGTATTACAGTAAATTGCAATCTAAAAAAATTAATTATTATAATAATGGAGCATATGTACCGATTACATACAGCTATTTAATGGGGGATAGCTCATTAAAGAGTTCTTTTGTTGATAATTATGCAGCCTCAATGATTACAGATTCCGATATAGCCGAACAATACGGAATTACATCTTCCGGCACTCCTGCGACTAAAACTGATACTTCTGTAATATTAACTGATTACAGAGGTCTTGTAGTTTTAAATAATGAGTATGCAAACGCCATAATAGCAACTTGCGGGGAGGATGTCAAATGTGACGGCAACGGCCGCGGCAGTACTTTCAAGGCTTCTTATATTCCTCAAATAATTGCTGCATATATGGGATTTGCTGAAGGGACCAAAGAATATCAGGCAATAATAGCTGTATATAACAATGATACAGCAGCTCTGGAAGAATTGGAATTATCAACATCTAATATCGACGGTACTAAAGAAGATGGTACTGTTGTTGAAGGCGGTTTTACGACCTCTACAAGAATAGAGGCTTATCAACAAATGATAGATTTTTATAAACCAATATTTCAGGCATGCGCTTCAAACGGGTGGACAACCGAGTATACAAGTAATCTTGGCGATAGTGATTATATGAGTAACGCTCTTACCAGCGGAATTTTTCATTTACAAACGGTAGATGATTACGGTGAGTACGAACCGGGAACTTCGCTTCAATATTATTTGAACGCTGCGTTTGTAACAGAACGCAGGGATTCTGTTGAGCAGGAAGAAATTACCGCCTGGTATAATGCAGAGAAAGAAAAAATTGCGTTAAAAGAAGATTATTGGGACGTTGAACTTCAAAATCTTTCAACTGAATTATCTGCTATCGAAACAGAAATAGAATCTGTACAATCATTAATAGATGATGCTATATCATCGGTATTTGACTGGGGTGCATAAATAAAATAAAAAAGGAACTAAAAAGTTCCTTTTTAAACGGAGTTTAACTATATTTGCTAAGTCTAGGTTACAAGCTGCATAGCATTTTCAAGCAGTTCTTTGTTTGATTTAATTAAAGCATTGACAAGTTCCATTTGAACTTTTGCCTGTTGATATTCTGCAATATTATTTTTAAAGTCAGTATTGGACATTTCTAATAAACCGGAACGGATTTCCCCCCGCCCGACGACAGGTTTCCCTGATTCTGTGGTTTCAACATACTTGCTGTCGCTTATCTCATATAAGCCGTTTGGATTATGAAAATTAGCTGTTGCTATTTTATATAGAGGAACAGAGCGGTTGCCGTTATCGGCTTTACCATAAATAGTTCCGTCGTTTCTTATTTCATATTCATCATACTTGCCAAGGAATTTACCGTTATTAGGGTCAATCCAAAGTTTAATATTTGTTGTTGGGATGCTTAGCGCGCCGCCTTTTAGTGCTGTTTCCTGATATAAGTCGGAACTGATAGATTTTGTTCCAGACATAATTTCACCCTTATCATTTAATATGTAGCCCTGTACGGTATCTCCGTCAGCGGCTCTGTATACACCTTCTGCATCAAAAGTAAATTCACCGTGACGTGTATAGGCTACCTTTCCTTCAGCATTTCTTACTATAAAATAACCTGAACCTTCAAAAAATAAGTTTTCATTTGATGTTCCGGGGGTTGATTTACCTTGCCCCTGATTTTTTAAAGGGTGATCAATTATTGCTCCGCCGAGGAATGTTTGAAAATTAACTTTATTTTCCTTAAAACCGGGTGTGTAAATATTTGTCATGTTGTCAGCAAGAACATTTATCCATTGATTTGTTGCACGCTGCGTATTAAGTGCGGTAGTAAAAGAATCATTCATTTTGGCTGCCTTTCTTGTTTTGTTCTTGTTCACTGTCACGTTTTTGTCTTTGTCGGCTCAAATCATCGTAGGGGAGATTTTCATCTTCAAATCTTTGAACCAGTCCGGACAAATTATTTCTAAGGTAATTTTCGGCCGCATCGGATCCGGGTATAAAATTTGCGGATATTTTACCTTCTCTGCTTAGTTTTATAATGACAGAAATGTCATTGTCAAAATTTATTCTAAATGGTTTTCCAGTTTTCATACTGTCTGCAATCAAATTTGCGAGGGTTTCAGAAATTGCACTGCTTTTAGCTGTTTCTTGCGTCTGAAATATTTCATTGAAATCTTGAGTATTTCCGCTTGTAAGGTTAATGAAAAATTGGACATCATTCCTTGTCATGTTCAGAGTGGATGCATTAATTGTCTTGTCTATAACTTCGCCTACAGAAGCTGTTTTGTCTGCTGCTTTTACAGAAGATGTTTTTTCAGCGAGTACACGGTTGACCATTGCAATATTTTCCGCCATTGTAGATAATATGGCTGAATCTTCCTGCATTTCGTCTGTAGATTCCTGAAAATTATTATTAAAAAATGAGGAGAAGGACTCACTGCTATTTTGTGCAAAGTTAATGTCTGTTTTTAATTCAGACATTTTGTCGTTTTTAATGCTTTGCATATTCATATCATTGTTTAGCAATTGGTTATTAAACTCCTTGTTTTTATAAATATCGGTCTGCTGCTCTCCGGTGTTTAGTGAATCAGAAGTAAAATCATCTGTTTGATTGAGAGAATTATTAATTTCTTCAATTGCGGATACAAGATTTTTTGTGTCGGTTTCAGCTATTGTTTTTGTGTTATCGTCTGTCGTGTCTGCATCTTCCGCGAACGAATTTTTTGTAATGCCTTCTTCCTCGGATACATTGTGCTGAGTCTGCCCCTTTTCTGCTATTTTTTCAGTCTTAAGTTCTTCCATTTCTGACTTGAAATTTTTATCTGCATTAGGCTGTACTGATGTTTTATGGATTTGCTCAGTTTGTTTAAGATTTGATACTGTTTCTGTTCCTATATTCATTGCTGCTCCTGTTTATTTATATTTTCAAGTTCTTCAAGTTCTTCGTTCTTGCGTTGGAAAAATCGCTGAACGCCTATTTCTGAAAATTGTTTCATTTCAATTTGTTTTTGTTCGTAATCATATTCTTCTTTTAATTTTTCCTTATGTTTTTCAAGAACTTTAACTCTTTGTTCCATATGTGTTAATGTTATGAGTTCCTGATCCAAAATTTTTTGGACTTCTTGCCTGTGTGCTTCTAATTCTTCAGCCTTGTCCCACAGATGGTGTAAATATTTGTCATAATATTCCATTAGTTTGAAGTCCGCGACTCGTTTATTTTTTATAGTTATTTCAATTTCTTCGTTGTTTCTTAAGATTGCTTCTTCTGCTTCTGCAACTCTTTGCTGCGCTTCCTGAACAACGAGAAGCTGTTTTTCTTTTTCTCTGATTCTGAAATCAAGGACTTTCTGCAACCTGTATGAAAACGGCATCGAATTATCTCACTATACATATTTATTATGATTTACAGGCAGGTGATTTGCGTACCTCTGTTTGTATGATTAATGTTGATACTTTAAAAGGCAAGTTTTATTACCGGCATGTTTTTTTAAGACAATGTCCAATTTTTGTGATATAATTTACGTATGTTTACAGGGTTAGTAGAAGCGACCGGAACTATCACAGGAATAGATAAAAATAAGGTTAGGATTAATACTTCATTATCAAGAGAATTAAAGATAGGCGACAGTGTGGCAGTGAATGGTGTTTGTCTTACCGTTGCAGATATTGGCGAAGATGTGTTTTTGGCAAACTTATCACCGGCAACTTTTTCTGTGACTAATTTTTTGGAAAAAAAAGCAGGTGATATTGTTAATTTAGAAAGGGCAATGCTGCTTTCTTCGCGTATTGATGGACATCTTGTATACGGGCATATTGATACAACTGCAAAAGTTGTTGATGTTATTAAAAGTAATGATTTTCATACAATAAGAATTGCTTTGCCGTCAGAATTTAAGAACTATGTTGTTAAAAAAGGCTCTATTGCAATAGACGGTGTAAGTTTAACGATTGCGGGCGAGTCAGCAGGATTCATAGAGATTGCTATAATTCCGCATACCTGGAATAATTCCGCGCTTAGATATTTATACGCCGGCAGCAGCGTTAATATAGAATTCGATATAATTTCTAAGTATATTGAAAAAAACTTAATAATATATCATAATAAATCTAGAATTAATCTTGAATTTCTGGAAGAAAACGGATTTGCATAATGGAAAATAATCAAATTCAATTTGATAAAATAGAAGAAGCATTAGAAGACTACAAGGCAGGGAAACCTCTGATTATTGCAGATGATGAGCATCGCGAAAATGAGGGGGATTTAATTGTTGCCGCCCAATATGCAACCCCTGATATAATTAAATTTATGGCAGGAGAATGCAAAGGGCTGATTTGTCTTGCAATATCCGATGATATAGCTAAAAGACTGGATTTGCATCAAATGGTGTCTGAAAATAGCGAGAGCATGCGGACAGCATTTACCGTAAGTGTTGATGCCCACGAGAAATATGGCGTAACAACAGGAATATCGGCATTTGACAGAGCAAAAACCGTAGAAGTAGTTATAGCGCCTGATTCTACTCCATCAGACTTAAGACGGCCTGGGCATATGTTCCCTTGTACGGCAAAAAAGGGCGGAGTTCTTGCAAGAACCGGACATACTGAGGCTGCTGTTGATATGGCTCGTTTATGCGGTTTGACCGCCGCCGGCGTGATGTGCGAAATTATGTCTGATGACGGGACAATGGCAAGACGGGATGAACTTGCTGAATTTGCCAAAAAATACGGATTCAAATTTATCACAGTTGCAGATTTGATTGCTTACAGGCTAAAATCGGAACGAACGGTTACAAGAGAGGCGGAAGCCTTTTTACCTACAGAGTTTGGTGAATTTCAAATAATTGGTTATAAGGATCAATTAACCGGTTTTGAGCATGTTGCCTTATTAAAAGATGATGGTTCTGACAAAATACCGCTTGTAAGAGTTCATAGCGAATGCCTTACAGGTGATATTTTCCATAGTTTGAAATGTGATTGTAATGCACAGCTTCACCACGCTTTACAGATGGTTGATAAATACGGAAAAGGCGCGGTTGTGTACCTTAGAAATCATGAAGGCCGCGGTATTGGACTTATTAATAAAATAAAAGCCTATCATCTACAAGAAGAAGGTTTAGATACGGTTGACGCAAATGTATCTCTCGGGTTTCCGCCGGATTTGAGAAATTACGGGGTTGGTGCGCAGATTATTTTAGATTTGGGTTTTAATAATTTTAAATTGATAACTAATAATCCTAAAAAAATTATCGGTCTAAAAGGTTATGGCTTAAACATAGTTGAAACAATTAATCTGGAAGCTGATGTTACCAAGTATAACATGTACTATCTAAAAACTAAACAAGACAGAATGCAGCATACATTTAAAGGAGTTTTATGAACGAAAATATTTACAAAGCGGAATTGTTAAATCCGACAATGTATAAGTTTTTTACTGGTGTTTATAACGATTTTAAAAACAAAGCCAAAACTGATTATCAATTTGAACTAGAGCCGTTGGAGTACAATGATTTTATATTGGCTATTGATGAAAAACTCATAAAATGTATATCCTTGCTTGAAAATGATATTCCTACAGGCTTTCTTGCTTATACAACTTCTATATCCGAGGGGATAGAGTTAAATATGATTCACTTTCTCGGAAAAGATGATAAGAATATAAAATTTAAAGTATTGATGGATAAATTCTTGGAATTAACCGAACAGGAACGTAAGAGAAAAGTGATATGTTATCCTATGCTTGGAACACAGGCCTCTTTTGTTTCTGAAATATCAAAATTCGGTTTTAAGTTTATCGGACAGGCCGTTTTGCGCTTCAAAATGGGTGATGCGCAGAGTGAAAGAATATTAGAGAATGTTAAACTAAGTACACTGCCTCCGCAATACAAAGTTACAGGCTGGTCTGATGACTATCTCCAGCAGGTAATTGAACTTATTTTGGACTCTTTCCGTGATACCTCTGATGCTTTATTTGACACAAGGTTTCGCAGTTATAACGGAGTTGAAGATATAATAAATAAGATTGTTGAAAATATATACGGAGAGTTTTTGCCGGGAAGTACAAGTGTGCTTCTCTGCGAGGAGAGAGTGTGCGGCATTTCATTTGCGAATCTGACAACCTCCGAGATAGCAAATATTCCGCTTGTTGGTATCGCAAAAAAACATAGAGGAAAAGGATTTTCTAAACATCTTTTACAACGGACTGTCCGCAGTATTGTAGATTCCGCTAAGCTTGGCGAAAATAATTGTAAAGAACTGAATGTAACAACGGAAACCAATAATTATCGTGCATTAAAAATGTACAGACAGGTTGGTTTTAAGGAAGATTATTGTTATCCGCAAGCGTATATGGAATCTTAATTAAATAAAACGCCCCAGTAGTGGTGGATTATTAATGCAAAGCAAGCTCCGTAGATAGCCCCAGCAAAGACCTGTAGCGGGGTGTGTCCCAAGAGTTCTTTTAGCCTTCCTCCAAACTGTGCTACATCGTGTTTGTAAAAATCAAGAATAATTCTATTAAGGCAGGCGGCTTGTTTTCCGGCGGCTCTTCTTACACCTGCGGCATCATACATAACAACAAGTGCAAATCCTGTCGAGAGTGCGAAGTCAACCGATGTAAAACCGGATAATAAACCGATTACCAGAGCAAGTGCGACAACTCCTGCCGAGTGAGAGCTTGGCATACCTCCGGTCGTTGTAAATAACGTTAAATCAACTTCTTTTTTTGTTATTAAATGTAAAAAGAATTTTATACATTGAGCAGTAAATGCTGAAGCTAATCCTATTAAAAGTGCTTCCATACCTGTGCCGTATATTTTTGAAAGAAATTCTGTCAATTTGTCCTCGCTTCCAATCTATGTTCAACCATCCCGAGTATTTCTTCAAATACATTCGATTCGTACTTATCAATTATATCATGACATTTTTTAATTAGTTCAAAACATTTATTTTTTGCATTGTCTAAACCGTATAAAGTTGTGTATGTCAGCTTTTGAGCAGATTTATCTTTCCCGATGGTTTTACCCATTTCTTCAAAAGAAGAAATTTCATCCATAATATCATCGTATATTTGGAATGCTAATCCAAAACCAAGAGCAAATTCGTCTAATTCTATAGTTGTATCAGCAGAGGCATTTGCAGCAATGCATCCAAGCTTAACTGCTAATCTGAAGAGCGAAGCTGTTTTTTTTAGATGAATATAATAAAGAGTTTTTTCTTTTCCATCTTCAAAGTGTTTCTTTTCACTCTCTATATCGACAATTTGTCCGCCTATAATCCCGTATACACCGGCAGCTTTTGAGTATTCAAGAACCATATTTAGGATTTGAGAGTCCGATAGATTTTTAGATTGTTCAATAATTGTTTGAATAGCGTAAGTTATAAGAGCATCTCCGGCAAGGACTGCGGCGGCTTCTCCAAAGACTTTATGATTAGAAGGTTTGCCCCGCCTGAAATCATCATTATCCATACATGGTAAATCATCATGGATTAAGCTTTGTACATGCAGCATTTCTATGGCGCAGGCAGCCGGTAAGGCTGATTCTATATTTCCGCCCAGAATTTTAGCTGTTTCAAGACACATAACCGGCCGGAGTCTTTTTCCTTTTAAAGAGAGAGTATATTTCATTGCTTCAAAAATAGTTTTAGGATATTTAATTTCAATATACTCATCAAGCTTTTGATTTACTAATTTAATCAATGTTTCCATTTTCTAATTCCTTATAGATACTTTGTTTGTGTGTTTTTCTTGCGGTTGTCCTGCTTTTAGCACTAATTTTTGCCAATTTTTTTTCTCCGCTGAATTTGCTTTTTCCTTCTATTTTGTTTCCTTCGTATTTAACTTTGGTTTTGTAGTTTTCAGCCTCTTCTATAAGAGTGAGATAGCTCTGGTAGCGCGACGGATGAATGTTATCAATATTTTCTAAAACGCAGCAGCCGCTTTCTGAAATATGGAGGCAGTCAGGGTATTTGCAGTGTCCTTTAAATGGAAGCATTTCAACGAAAAGCGAGTCCACATCTCTCGGGAAGAGAAAATCAAACTTAAGGTTCGAGAAACCCGGTGTGTCAATTATGCGGAAATTATCAATCGGAATAATTTCGCAATGTCTTGTTGTGTGTGTCCCTTTAAGTGTTTTTTTGCTGATTTCTTTTGTTTTAAGAGATAGCTTCGGATTAATAGCGTTAATTAAACTTGATTTACCGACTCCGGATGTTCCGCATAATGCAGATGTTTTATCGGCAAGGATATCCAGCAAATCTGATATTCCGTCATTTTCTTTTGCCGAGGTGAACACGAGTTTATAATTTAGCGGAGCATAGATTGATTGAACTTCTTTTAAGAGAACATCATCTAAAAGAAGATCATCTTTGTTAAAACAAAGAACGGGAGTTATTTTATAGTATTTAGCAAATGCAATATACCTGTTTAACTGCAAGTAGTTTAAATCCGGATTTTTGAGAGCCGATACAATAATAAGCTGGTCGACATTCGCAACTGCGGGTCTTGGAATGAAATTAGCGCGGGGCAGAACCTCTGTTATTGCAGTATTTTCAAACAGCACAAAATCTCCGACAAACGGTTTTGTTCCCTGCTTTTTTAAAATTTCTCTAAGTTTGCACTCGTGTAAAATGTTATTATAATAGACATAATAAAAATCTGAATGAATTTTAAAAATCTGCCCTTTATTCATAAAACTATTGTAACGCAATATAGTAAAATTTGCTATACGGGGCTAGGTTTCATCCCAGCGTTTAACATCAAATTTTAAATCTTTGACTTTTATTTTGAGCGTTTTAAGGTAAGGTTCAAGCTTAGTAAGCAGCATAGCCTTAGACATTGCAAGCTCCTGAGCAACAATAGAATTTTCACAGGCGATTATCATTAAACCGTTGGCACCCATCCCCCAGGGGCGGGATTTATCTTTGTATTTGCCGGAAATTTTTTTCCAGAACGAGTACAAATTTGAGCGTGTTACAGCTTTTTTTATGTCTTTATTTTCAAGAAGCGAAGCTATAATATCGTCAGCGGATTCAAAGTTGGTGTAAAGAATTTTTTTCATTTTGCCTTTTTGTGATAAGATAAACTAGTATGAGTAAGATTAATATTGATGATACCATAAAACAGGCATCAAAGATACTGATAACATCACATATTAACCCTGACGGCGATACATTAGGCTCGATGTGTGCATTATATAATGCAATAAAGGACAAATATAAGAAACAGGCGGATATGTATATGCCCTCCAAACTGCCTTATACATACAGAGATTTACCATTTGTTAATTTAGCGCGGAATCAATATGACAAATCACTTGTTTATGATGTGGTTATATGCGTGGATATAGCTGCAAAAGATCGGATGGGTGAGGCCATTGAACTTTTTAACAGAGCGCATTGTACAATAAATATTGATCATCATAAGACAAATCCCGGTTATGCAGATATAAATATAATAGACAGCAATGCTTCTTCTGCCGGTATGATATTGTATAAATATTTTTGTGAAAATAACTGGCCGATATCTAAGGATACAGCAGAGTGTTTGTACGTTTCTATACTAACTGATACCGGCGGGTTTAAATACGAAAATACATCGGCTGAAACATTAAGAATAGCCGGCGGCTTAGTAGAGCTGGGTGTTAACCCTAATAAAGTTTACAAATCTGTATATGAAACCAAAACAAAAGATAATGTAATGTTTCAGTCGGGAGCTGTATGCCGTGCGAAGTTTTGTGAGAATGACAGTATAGCGTATATTACTGTTTATAAAAAAGATTTGGAAGGCTATAGTTCAACAGAAGACTTTACAGAGGGACTTGTTGAAAAATTAAGGACTATTGACAGTGTAGACGCGGCATTTCTGGTTAAAGAAATTGATTCCGGAACAAGTAAAGTGTCGATGCGTTCTAAATATTTGGATGTAGCAGAGATATGCGCACAATTTGGCGGCGGCGGTCATACATACGCAGCAGGGTGTGTGGTGAAATCTTCGGTTAATACTACGGTTAAGAAGATTTTAAACCTTATAAAAGAAAGAGTATGAGAAAATATTTAAAGGTAATAAAAAGTATAATTAAGTCAGTCATTGACAATGATTTTCCCGGCATGGCAGCGGAGATGGGATTTATGCTGATTATCGGGATATTTCCGTTTGCTCTGTTTTTGATAGAAGTATTTAGCAGGCTAGGAAGAAAATCGTTTGTAAATCCGATATTTATTGCATTAAGTAAAGTTATGCCAAATGATGCACTGGATTTAATTCGTTCGGTAATAAATGAAGTTTCGTTTTATGAAAAAGGCGGACTGCTTGCCGTAATCGGTTTTATTATAACAATAATTCTTTCTACAAATGCGATGGCTGTTGTATTAAAGGGGTTGAACAGGGCGTATAAGGTTGAGGAAACAAGGTCTTTTATATATACAAGACTTCTTTCTCTTACAATGGTATTTGTAAATACAGCGATTCTGTTTTTAACGGTTAACTTGATAGTTTTTGGCAAAGTTATTTTGAAATTTTTAACAAACTCGCTGGGGCTGGATATAGATATAGCAAATGCGATATTAGTTTTAAGATGGCCGGTAGCGTTTCTTGCGCTGTTTGTTCTTGCTTATTTGCAGTATTATATTTTACCGGATTTGAGCGGGAAAGAATTGCTGCGGAGAAAGAGCGCTTTTCCCGGAACAATATTTTTCTGCGTATGCTGGCTGGCAGGGTCATGGTGGTTTTCTGTTTATGTAAATAACCTTCATACTTATAATTTTGTTTATGGAACAATTGGTGCGTTTGCCGTATTAATGGTATGGCTGTATTACACTTCTACATTGATATTAATTGGCGGCGAAATAAACTCGCAGCTCTATAATGTTTTAGAACGAAAAGATATTATATATGAGAAAAAGAAAATTAAACATAAGGAGGAAGAGAATAAATGACTGACTGCATATTTTGTAAGATTGCCGGCGGAGAATTTAATACACCGTTTATAGTTGAAACGGAGGATTATGTTGCGTTTAGGGATATTAATCCCAAAGCCGATACACATGTACTTGTTGTTCCTAAAAAACATTATGATTCATTAAATGAACTTGATGATGAAATAATTCTGGGTAAACTTCTAGGCGGAGTAAAACGAGTAGCCGCAGAACTCGGATTAAAATCATATAAGACGGTTATAAATACCGGAAAAGATGCAGGACAGGAGGTATTTCACCTCCATATACATGTACTATCAGGAAATATAAAAGGAGTGTAGGAAATGAGTGAATTTTATAAAGAGATAACACCGGCAGGTTTCGGGGTTGCGATAAAACAGAAGAAGGTATTGTTTTCTAAACAGTCGCCGTTCCAGAAGGTAGAAATAATAGAATCAGACAGTGAATTGGGCAGAGTTTTAACACTTGATGACTTGATGATGACAACTGAAGGTGATGAATTTTATTATCACGAAATGATATCACATATACCTATGATGCATCATAAGAATCCGGAAACTGTGCTGGTAATCGGCGGCGGTGACGGCGGAACCGTGAGAGAGGTTTTAAAACATTCCAGTGTTAAGAAGGTAGTGCTGTGCGAAATCGACGGTATGGTAATAGACGCTTGTAAAGAGTACTTGCCGTCAATTTCCTGCGGCTTAAGTGACGAACGTGTTGAAATCCTTGTGCAGGATGCTATTGAGTATATAAAGGATAAAAAGAACGAATTTGATATAGTATTAATTGATTCAACCGATCCGATGGGGCCTGGAGAAGGGTTGTTTACGGAAGAATTTTATACTAATGTAAAGAACTCACTGAAACAGGGCGGGATAGTTGCAGCTCAGTCGGAATCTCCGGTTGTTAATAAAAACGAAATTAAAAAGATGTATAAATTACTTAAGAAAGTATTTCCGGTGTGTGCTACATATACTTCGCCGATTCCGACGTATCCCGGCGGATATTGGGCGTGGGCATTCTGTTCGGTTGATGTTAAACCTCTGTCATACTATGCGGAGGATAGAGCTGCGGATATTATAAAAACCTGTAAGATTTATAATAAAGAGTATCATAATGCCCGCTTTGCACTTCCAAACTATTTGATTGAACTGCTGGAAGATAAGTGAATTTTATAAAACTGCCGGCTGTTTATGCCGGCAGTTTTTTATTAAATTCCGGAGAAGAAGTTAGAGTAATTAGATCTCATATTGGAGTAGAGGAGTTCCATGTTGGAGAATTTGTTTTCGAGCATGGACTTGTAGAAGTCGACTTTAGCGGAGGCTTTGGCGATTTGAGTATCGTAGTTAGCGATATCTCTGTTGATGGAGTTGTTTTTTGTAGTGAAGTATCCGGCGGAGGAGAGCATTTCTTCGATGAGGTTTTCGACTCTAGTGAAGATACCGGGGTTATCGACGGTACCGACAAGGAGGAGTTTAACGTCGTTTTCGGACTCGTTGAGAGCGTTAGTGAATTTTTCGGTATTGAGGTAAAGCGAGTAGATATCGGAAGTCATAGAAGAGCTTGCGCCTTCAGTTGAGATACCTACGGCAGCGAGGTTTCTAAATTTGGTAGTGCCGTTGGTGCCTTTAGAGGTGAGCATAGAAACAATCTGGTTTTTAAGTCCGTTGAGTGCGGTATCACCGTGGAGGTCGCCGGAGATAGATAATGCGGAGGTAAGTTCAGAGATTAGGGTATTATACGCATCGAGGGTTTCCTGAACTGCGTCGATAATGCCCTGGGTATCGCGTTCGACGGTAATAGTAACGTAACCGGATTCAGTAACTTCTTTAACGTTAACAGTAAGCCCTTCGATTCTTGAAACATCACTTGTGATGGTATTAGAGGTAGCGACGATTCTAGTGCCGTTAATAGTAACGATAGCGTTATTACCGAGAGATTGGTTGTAAGTAGCCAATCTTTCGACGTTATTGTCGACGGTGACTAACCCGAAGATTTCAGCGATATTGCTTGTACCAGATTGAATATTAACGTAAGAGGCGCCGAGGGAGTTAGAGGTAATAACGAGTTTACCGTTGATATTATCCCAGTAAGCGGAGGCGTTAGCGGCTTCATTTCTGTTAATTTCGTTAACGAGGGAGGAGATAGTAGTTTCTGATGTAATAGTGAATTCTGCGTTCCCGATAGTGAAGGTTCCTTCTGTGACATCACCGAGCCTGAATATGCCGCTCTGTGTGATTTTGGAGGCGGCGGAGGCTTTGTAGAGAGAGGTTTCGCCGACTATTTTGTTAGAGCCGTTGGATGTTAAGTTAAAGATAGTAGCGATGTTAGTTGTATCAGTGGAGGTACCGATTAGCAGTTCAACGCCGTCAGCTGCTTCGAGGGTAAATCTGCCGTCTGAAGTAAGAGAGGCCGTAACAGAGCCGTTTGTAGCCTTAGAAATTCTGGAGATGACGTTTTGGATGGTATCAGTTGAATCAACGGACACGTTAACGATAGCGCCGTTGACGCCGAGAGAGAAGTCCCCTGACACAACATCGAGGGTTTCGAGTGTAGTGGAGTTATCGGCGTATTTAACGATGGAGAGGTATCTGACTTCATCGGATACGACAGTAATTTCCTCATCGTTTTGCATCCACTGTTCGACGCCTGCGTTATTGAGTTTGAGGTTATCAATGAGGTTAGAGGAACCTCCTGTGATTTGGATTTGCCCGAGTCCGTTGTGGAGGGTTATTACTCCGTCTTCGAGGTATGCAGTAACTCCGATATCGCGGAATTTTTGAAGGACATCACCGATGGTATCATCATCTTCTATATT
>CASDWH010000021.1 GCA_949284715.1 uncultured bacterium | reverse complement strand
TAATATTAAAAAAGGGTTTACTCTCGCTGAAATTCTTATCACTTTAGGTATTATTGCTGTTGTTGCAGCGCTTACTACTCCGGCGCTTATCCAGCATGCCGCAAGTGCTAAAATCGGCCCCGCTATGTCTAGAGCTATTACAATCTTGAGTCAAGGGTTTGAAGCTTATATATATGGTAATGATTCTAAAACTATTTTTAGTGCTGATCCAACGGTTGGCAAAACACCTGTGGAAATATTTAAAAGACTACAGGCTCTTGTATGGATGAAAATTGATGAATCAACTACATCTCCGCCTATTAAAGAATCTGTTACCGGTGGCGATATTATTGCATCGGGCGGCGGTACTTTATTTGTATTTAGGGATAAGTCCGCTGTTTTAATTCCTCCTGATGAATGCAATCCTAACAGACCATCAAAGGATGCGGAACTTCCACGATGCAAATTCTATTTTCTACCTTTAGGCTGGATGAAAAAAGATATTCTCCTTATCGGCGAAGACGCCTTTGAACTGGCGTATAATAATAATGGTGCAATTCTTATCTACGGGCTTGATTATGGTGATTTATGGACAAGCAATTGTTCTGATTCTCAGGTTGAATCATTCACGCCTGCTTCTAACAAACACTCTTGCGGCGGCAGAATTGCTGCCCACGGGTTTAAAAAGGATTACTAGTAATTTTTCAATTGATTCCCCGCCCCAGCTTGGGGAGGGGTTAGGGGCGGGGTGCGGTTTTTCGACACGAGAAATAATTGTCACCCAGGACAGACCCCCATCCTTGCCTTCCCCAACCCGGGGAAGGAATAATATTATTGAATCCCCGCCACCTGCAAAGCTGTCATCCCGAACTTGTTCCGGGAGCTTACCAGAATACAAGTAAAACGCCCAATTGACAAGATGCTGAAATAAATTCAGCATGACAAATATTATTGATTCCCCGCCCCAGCTTGGGGAGGGGTTAGGGGCGGGGTGCATTTTTCGGTGCAAGTATAATGCCATATTGGCAAGGCGCTGAACCAAGTTCAGCAGGGTAAAGATACTGGGCTGTCCCCCATCCCTGCCTTTCCCAACTCTGGGGAAGGAGTATTATTATCCTGCGCGGCTTTATTTCCCCTCTTTAATTCTTTTTCTTCTTTTAATTTTAATTTGTATCCCTAAGATTGTAATTATTTTTTTATCTTTTAATCCCGTATTTTTTACAGAAAAGATATTTCGTATAAGAGTCCGAATCCAGCCTGTCGGGTACAGCAGGATAAGTGGTGAATAGAGGATAACTTTTTTCCTGTATTCTTTGATAAAGCTTTCCCAAGGGGTGTTTTTTAGTGCTGTAAAATATTCTCTGCCCCAGTGTGTAGAATTTAGCGGTTTAACTATAGTCCATGGCTTTTTGGGGCCTAGAAAGTGGATAATAACCGGATCCGGTATTTCGTCAAACCGGCTGTTCTTTTCTCTTAGCACCTGTGCGTTGTAGATTTCATCAATATATTTTATTCGGTCTTGAAGTGCGGCATTTATTATATCCTGATCGTGGCATTCTATTTTTTCTTTGTTTTCATTTATCCAGTTGAACATTTTTTCAACAGAGCGTTCTTCTCTCATTTTTGCAGTGTTTAAAAGTAAAACGCCTGCATTTATGTATTTTTCAAGACCTAGCCGTTTTGCGCTGTTTATAGCTGCAATATCTTCAACCCCTAAAACCAGATTGTTATCAAAATCTTTATTAAATAATTCTGTTAGCGGTTTTCTTACTATGATATCAGAATCAAGGTAAAGTATTTTATCTTCTCCTGGAATGATTTCAGGAATGAGCAGCCTGTTGTATGTAGCAAGTGAAATATGATTTCCTTTAAAAATAATACAATTTTTCAGTTTTTCAAAGTCCGGCTGTAAGAATTCTATTTTACAAACATTTGAGTTTTCAAATTCTTTTAGTTTTGATTTGTTGCTGCTGCTGATTCCGCTGTCTATTATGTAGAAATTAAAGTATTCATCCCCGTTTTTATTATTTAAGACAGAAGATATAACAGCACCCATATGCTGCGCGTAATTATCATCACTGCTAAGACAAATTGCTATATTACCCATTCTTAATTCCCCTTTTGGTATTTCAATACATTTTACACAATATGTATTGAAACTCTGTAATAGTCTGTTATTTATACATTTCAGTATCTATAAAACAAAAATTTTATGTACATATTTGGAAATATTATGGTACAATCATTAAATAGGACTCTTTTCAATACATATTGTGTATTTTGTTGTGATTTGATATTATAGAAAGCATAGAAAACGGTTATCTTGGGAGGTAATATGTTGACAGTGCCGGTATGTTTTGTACTGATTTAAACTATGTACCGCATATGTGTTCTACTATAGCTTCAATACTAAACAATTCGTCTGAAGATTGCAGATTTGATTTTTATATCATTAACTCCGGATTGAACAACAATACTCAATCAAAGATTAATACATTCTCTAAAAGCGGCAAGTGTTCAGTAAATTTTATATATGTAGACAAAGATATGTTTAAAGATTGTCCATTAACAGCTGAGTGTAAACATATTTCCATAGCCACCTATTACCGGTTCAAGCTTCCTGATTTACTGCCTTCTCTTGATAAAGTTTTGTATTTGGATTGTGATATTAATGTACTTACAAACCTTAAAGAATTATATAACATAGAAGTTGATGATAAGTATTGTGCTTTGGCGGAAGATGTAGTAACAGATGAATCAATGGCACGGCTTGGGTTAAAAGAGTATTACAATACCGGAGTTATGCTTGCTAACCTGAAAAAATGGCGTGAAGATAATATTTCAGTAAAACTGTTTGAGTATGCAAAAAATAACAGGGATAAAATTGTCTGGGTAGATCAGGACGTCATAAATGTCATAATGGCTGGTAAAATAAAACGACTTGAAAACAGATGGAACGCTCAAGTTAGTGAATATGACATAAGCCGTATTTACAACGCGATAGCATTAAAAGGTAGTTGTATAGTTCACTACATTGGTGACAAAAAGCCCTGGAATGGTACGCGTTGTCCATTAAAAAATGTTTATTTGAAATATTTACTTATGACTCCGTATTGGTATAAAGCTATTCCTGTTGTGTTAAAACAACTATATCTTCAGCTTAGTATATTACGTAAAAAAGCAATACAGCTCAGATTTGGACATAAAGAGTCTTATATTATCTTTTGTGGAATTACTTTATATAAAAAGAGCAAACAGATAAATCTATAATTCCTGTTTCATCAACAGTTTTCTGTAAGCATCAATATCAGCAGTTACTGCTGCGATTTCCTTGTACTTAGGTAGTGATGAGAGGGTATTTTCTGTGGTATGGTTTTCTAAAAAAGCGATTGAACAAATATCCTCATCCAGTCCGTCGGCCGTAATAATACCTGCGTCTGCAAAGAGTTCAAGTATAGTTCTTACAAGCCCTTCCGGAACAGAAAGGAACGCTGCGCAGCCCGGAATACTAAATTCACCGCCTCTATTGTTTGCTGTATACCTCATCATTCCGGTAAATGTTTTTAATAACTTTGGAATATCCGCTTTCCTGTTGTCGTATTTCATATAGTGTATAGCAGACGGCGAGGCCTTTTCTATTACCTGATTTAAAATATTTTCATCAGCCGGGTAATCAAAGAACATCAGTCCGTCGCATTTTGAAACATTGAGTCTTGAAACAACTTTTGATGATAATGCAGGGTACGGTTTAAGCGCCTCTATTATTTCCCTGTCCTCTGCAAATACTGCTATATTAGCTTTTCCTTCACTAACGTACTGCTCAACCATGTTTAGAATATTTGTTTTTTTTCTGTGGTCATATATTTTTACAGACGGGGCTTCTGCTGCTTTTAAGAATTCTGAGTGAACATCTTTTAGTATAAGCTGGATACTTATATTTCCGTTAAATTCGTTAATCTGCGGTGAAAAAGCAATGTCTATATAATCCCCGTTAGCAAGCGCAATATCACCCTGCGACCATCTTATGCAGTCAAATACTTTTTCACCTGATTGAACGGTCAATTTTAAATGGTCTTTATTTGAACCCATTAGTTTTTTTTGTTTAATTTGAAGGTTTTTCATAATAAAAACCGGGGCGGGGTTTCCGGCTCCGAACGGTTCAAGTCTTGATATATCGTTAACTAGGTTTATATCTACCTCTTCAGGTGATAGTTCCATATCAACTTTAATTGCGGGTTTTAATTCTTTTCCGTCAAGGTATTCATCTATAGTTTTAGAAAGTCCTTCCGCAACTGCTTCCAGTGTTGTTTTTTCTGTTGAAAAATAAAGCCCTGCTGCCATTGTATGTCCGCCAAAACCTTCAAGAAGTTCTGAAATATTAGAAATCATATCGTACAGCGGCACTTCTTCAACGCTTCTTGCGGAACATCTTACCTGTTTTGTTTCTTCAGAATATGTCATAAGAAAAACAGGTTTGTAGAAGGTTTCGACAAGCTTTGACGCTACAATCCCTATTATGCCGAGGTGCCACTTAGGATTATAGAGAATAATAGAGTTTTTGTAATTTCCGCCTGTTTTCAGCATTTCAAGTGCTTCTTCGTAAGTTTGGGAGGTTAGTTCCTGTCTGACTTTATTAAAATTTTCAAGTGTTATAATAGCAAGTTCAATTTCCTGCTTGTTATCGGATATCATTAATTTAAGCGCGGCATCTACGGTATCCAGCCTTCCGGAAGCGTTTATCCTCGGTGCGACGCCAAACGCTATCTGTTCTGCGGTTATTCCATTATCCAGTGTATAACCTGCGGTTTCGAGCAGCCGCTTCAAGCCGTAGTGTTTCCCCTGCGATATGAGTTCAAGCCCTTTTAATACAAAATACCGGTTCTCGCCAATTAGCGGTACAACATCCGCAACTGTTCCGACAGCGACGTAGGGCAGAATTTCGTATATAAATTCAAGTTTGTTTACGCGTTCAAGTAACGCCTGAGCAAGCTTAAACGCTACACCAACACCTGCTAGTGCTGTTAAACTGTTAATTTGCGACGCTGTAAGCCGTTCATCCAGCGCAAAAGGGGCTTTAGGATTGATTATCGCAAGCGCCTCCGGCAAAATATCCGGCGCTTCGTGGTGGTCGGTTATAATTATATCCTTTTGGAAACTCTTTATGAATTTTACTTCTTCAATATTACTGATACCGCAGTCACAGGTAATAAAAAGTTTTGGCTTTTTTGTTGTCATTATTTTTACAAGAGCTTTTGTGTTAAGCCCGTGTCCGTCATTCTCCCTGTCAGGGATAAAGTAATCTACATCGGCGCCAATCTCTTTTAATGTTCTTAGAAGCAGTGAGGTCGAAGTTACGCCATCTGCGTCGAAATCTCCATATATTAAAATCTTTTCATTATTTTCAATAGCCGCTATAACTCTGTCTGCGGCATCAGACATGCCGCAAAAAGCATTTGGATGGGTGATTGTTATATCCATCGGGTTTAAAAAGTCATTGATATCTTCATCTGTTGTGATTCCGCGCAAAGCAAGAAGCCGCTTTAATAGCGGCTCGTGTTTATCTAATTTATCCTGAACTATCCATTCTTTTGTGATATACATGTCATTCCCTGTAAAATTTCAATTGCTTTTTTTAGTTGTACATCATTTTTGGCTTCTAGATTTTCTTCTGTAAGTTCGACTATAACATCAGGTGTAATACCTTTTTGGTTGATATCAGAGCCGCTTGGGGTCAAATATCTCTGGATAGTAACATTTATACCGGTGCTGTTAGGAAGCTTATTTATTTCCTGAACAAGACCTTTCCCGAAGGACTGTTCTCCGACAATAACGGCTCTGTGGTTGTCTTTTAATGCGCCGCTAAGAATTTCACTTGCAGAGGCGGAACCTTTGTTGATAAGTACGACTAATGGTTTGTCGGTAAGGTTAGTAAATGTTGCGCGAGTAGTGTCTTTGTATCTGTCGCGGTCGACTGTGCTTACTATTACGCCGCCGTTGAGGAACATATCTGAAATTGATATTGCGTTTGATAATAGTCCGCCCGGATTGGAACGTAAATCAAGAATTATACCTTTTTTATCTCCGCAGTTCCTTAAAATATTTTGTATCTCATTTGAGGCGTTTTTGCTGATAAAAGAACTTAGCCTTATATATTGAATGTCCTCCGGCATCGGGGTTTCAATCGGCATTTTGGTCGAAACAGATTTTATTTCTATTTCGTCGCGTACAATAACATATAATTTAGGCTCTGCATCTCCGCGCTTGATAAGCAGGCTTACTGTGGTGCCTTTTTCACCTCTTATACGGTCTGCTGCTTTGTCTATTGAAATACCTTTTGTGCTTTTACCGTCAATTTCAAGAATATAATCATCAGCTTTTAAGCCTGCAAGCTCTGCCGGTGAATTTTCTATAGGAGCGATAATAACCAGATTTCCGTCACGAAGTCCTATTTGTGTTCCGATACCTTTAAGCGAGCCTTTTATTGAAGTGGTTTCCTCGTTAAACTCCTTTTCATCTAAGAAGCGTGTATAAGGGTCATTAAGACTTGCCAGCATGGTGTCAATTGCGACGTAGCAATCATCAAAAGTATTAAGTTTATTTTTATATTTATATCTCCATGTTGACCAGTCCTGGTAGTTATTTGTCGGGTCAACATATTTTTTATTAATTAATTTCCATACACAATCGTATAACTCATCAGGTGTTGCAGCCTGTACAGAACCTGATAAAAGCCCTGATATAATAGCTGCTAATAATAAAATTTTCTTCATTATATCCTCCTTCTGGTATTTTACAGCACACCGGTTTAATTTTCAAATTATTTGACTTGTGTAACATACATTATGAACTAATGCGGCAGAAAGTCTAGAAAAATTTTTTCAGGTTGGGTTTAGACTGTAGTGACAGCACTCCGGCTGTTGTCCATTATAATTTCAAACAAATATTTTCATTTTTTCTACAGTCACTTAACGAAACAATAGCAGGGCAAAATTTGTTTGAGCGCAGCGAGTTATTTTGCCTTGTGTTGAGTTTAGTGACTGTTTTTGATTGCGTAGTTTTCTTTCTTTATCTTTATTTCTTTCTTTTGCTTCGCAACCAAAAGAAAGAAATAAAGTGCGGGTACAGGGGTGCATAACCCCCTGTATAAATTATTGTCTTTCTTTTTTTATAACTTTTATTTAAGTTATTAATAGTTATTTAAATAATTTTGATAAAATTATTTGTGATAGCACTCCGGCATGCCCGGTGTCAGTTTTATCTAAATAAAACTCAAATAATTATGTTTTTATCAGAATTTTTTGACAAAAAATATTTTATTACCAATTGTTAAGTTTTTATGTTTGTGCTAGAATTCATGGCATAAAGTACTTTTCTGTATTACAACACGAAGAATAAAGGAGAATTAGATGGCAGAAAAAAGAGTATGGCTCTTTAGAGAAGGTAACGCAAATATGCGTAATCTCCTCGGTGGTAAGGGCGCAAATTTGGCAGAAATGACCAATTTAGGTCTACCGGTTCCTCCGGGTCTTACAATCACAACCGAAACTTGTATGGATTACATTAACAACGGCAACACTATGCCTGCCGGTTTGATGGATGAAGTAAAAGCAGCGTTGTTTGATGTTGAATCACAAACAGGTAAAAAGTTTGGTGATTCTACCAATCCGTTATTAGTATCAGTACGTTCAGGAGCAAGAATTTCAATGCCCGGTATGATGGAAACAATCCTCAACCTCGGCTTGAACGATGATACTGTCGAAGCGATGATTAGATTAACTAATAATCCGAGATTCTGCTACGATTCTTACAGAAGATTTTTAACAATGTTCGGTTCTGTTGCATGGGAAATGGACAGACAAAAATACTTTGAATCCGAAGTTGAAAAAGTTAAGGAAAGAGAAGGCGTTAAGTCTGATACAGAAGTTTCAGCAGACGGCTGGAAATCTTTAATTCCTATCTATAAAAAGACAATTAAAGAAGTTACAGGCAAAGAATTCCCGCAAGACCCGTACGTACAGCTTCAAGAAGCTATTGAAGCCGTATTCCGTTCTTGGAATATTCCGCGTGCGGTTGCTTATAGAAACATGAACAAAATCGACCACAACTATGGTACCGCTGTTAACGTTCAAACAATGGTATTCGGTAATATGGGCGATGATTGTGCAACAGGTGTTTCGTTTACACGTAACCCTGCAACAGGTGAAAATAAATTCTATGGTGAATATTTAACAAATGCTCAAGGTGAAGATGTTGTTGCCGGTATTAGAACACCGAAACCAATTGCTGAACTTGAAACAGAAATGCCTGATTTATACAGACAATATGTTGATATAGCGAAGAAGCTTGAACTTGGCTATAAAGATGTTCAAGATATGGAATTTACTATTGAAAAAGGTAAATTGTATATTCTCCAAACAAGAAACGGTAAGAGAACTGCGGCTGCTGCTGTAAGAATTGCTGTTGAAATGTGTAAAGAAGGTATTATTGATAAAGAAAGAGCTATTCAACTGGTTGATCCGTACGCTGTTAACCAAATCTTATTACCTTGCTTTGATTCTAAAGCAATGGCAGAAGCTCACAAGATTGCTCACGGTGTAAACGCTTCTCCGGGTGCTGCTGTTGGTAAAATCGTATTTGATACGGAAGAAGCAGCACAAAGAGGCGCAGCCGGTGAAAAGGTTATTCTTGTAAGAATAGAAACCTGTCCGGATGATATTCACGGTATGGCAGTTGCTCAGGGTGTATTAACCCTTAGAGGCGGCGCAACTTCTCACGCAGCAGTTGTTGCAAAAGGTATGGGTAAACCGTGCGTTGCAGGCTGCGAAGATATGAAGATTGACCTTGATAACGAAACCTTAACAGGTGCTGACGGTACTGTTTATAAGAAAGATGATATTATTTCTTTAGACGGCGGTACCGGTGTTGTTATGGACGGCGCTGTTAAACTTGCGGAAGCAAAAATTGATGAAAACTTCACAACTTTCTTTAACTGGGTTGATGAAATCAAAACATTGCATGTAGAAGCAAATGCCGATACACCGAAAGATATTGAAAACGCTAAGAAATTCGGTGCTGAAGGTGTAGGCCTCTGCCGTACAGAACACATGTTTATGGATCCTGACAGACTTCCCTGGGTTCAAAAAATGATTATTGCAGGTACAGCAGAAGCAAGAAAAGAAGCATTGGAACATCTTCTTCCTATGCAATACAGCGATTTCTACGCTATGTTTAAAGCATTAGGCGATGACAAACCGATGACAGTAAGACTTTTAGATCCGCCGCTGCATGAATTCTTACCTTCTAAGGAGGATTTGATTGCGGAAGTTGCCGCTCTAAAAGCACTTGGCAAAGATTCAAAAGAAAAAGAAGACTTGTTGAGCATAGTTGAAGGTCTGTCCGAATCTAACCCGATGATGGGCTTAAGAGGATGCCGTTTAGGCTTAACTTATCCTGAAATTAACGAAATGCAGGTAAGAGCAATTTTTGAAGCAGCCTGCGACGTTAAGAAAGAAGGCGTAAATGTTAAACCGTGGGTAATGATTCCGCTGGTAGGTCATGTAAATGAACTTAAAGTTGCAAAAGAAATTCTTGAAAGAGTTGCAGAAGATGTAATGAGAGAAAAGAATGTTTCTCTTGAATATAAGTTTGGAACAATGATTGAGATTCCGCGTGCAGCGTTAACTGCTGATGAAATTGCAGAACATGCTGAATTCTTCTCATTTGGTACAAATGACCTTACCCAAATGACATTTGGCTATTCAAGAGATGATGCAGAAGGCAAGTTCCTCAAACGTTATGTAGAACAAAAAATCCTTCCTGCTAATCCGTTTGAAACACTTGATACCAAAGGCGTCGGTCTGTTAATGGAAATGGCAATGGAAAAAGGCAAATCCGTTAATCCTTCGCTTCTTGGCGGTGTTTGCGGTGAACACGGCGGTGATCCGGATTCAGTTAAGTTTGCTCACAAAATCGGACTTGACTATGTATCTTGTTCTCCGTTCAGAATTCCTCAGGCAAAATTGGCTGCAGCGCAAGCTGTCGTTGAACAAAAATGCCTCGTTAAATGTTAGGAATTATCTGAAAAGAAAACTTGAGCGGGCGGTGCAGTTTCTGCACCGCCCGCTTTATTATAGGTTTTGCAGGGGAAAAATCGAAAATTTTACCCAAAAGTCGGTGGGGAAAAGATGCAGTTGTTAGTGTACACCTGCAATTGCTGCTCAGGAATAATAGCATTGCATTACTATATTTTTTTATAAAGCTAACACTTCTTTATTTGAATTGCTTAAATAGCTTTTGGGTGTGTATATGTAAACTTTTGTAACGAACATGAGGTTTCTCTGAAAAATGATACTTTAAATGGACTTTATATATATGTAGCTTTTCTAATAAAACACAGGAGACGTTATTATGACAATCGATGTTACTTCCTTAAATTATTCGGATGCCGTCAGGTATCTGGAAGATTATCTCTCGGAAGCTCCTATTTTTGGGCTTACTGAAGATGATTTTTACTGTATTTCTCTGGCATACAATTTGGACACATCTTGTATTGCAAAGGAAAATCAAAATCAAAATCAAAATATTTATTTGATTTAAAAGAGGCAAAGATTTAATCTTTGCCTTTTCAATTAATGTAATATAAGTGGAACGATTTATGCTTGAATGTAAATTTTTGTAACAAATATTTTAAAACGCGCAATTTTGAGATGCAGATATACTTTATATATATGCGAGCGATAAATAATAAATGAACATACAACTCCAAACCTTTCATACAACCTACACACTAACCTTCTACACATGAGGAATTATTAAAAAGAATTCCAAACCTTTCTTCTTAAAAGAGAGGTTTTTTTTTAGGTTTGATTAATCTTGTATAATAACTATATCTCCGCGTTCTACTTCTGCTGCAAGTTGTTTGATAATTTCGTTGTCCATTCTTATGCAGCCTAGAGAAGAGTGTTTTCCGATACTGTTTGGATTATTGTTGCCGTGGATAAACTGTCCGGTTGTTCCTCTTTTACCTGTTTGGGTATCAATTGTTTCAAGACAAATTACTCTGGGGCCGTAATCCTGCGGTTTGCGGTGCCGGCGTGTTTTAGGAGAGGCGGATTTATACGGGTATTGCTCGACATGGGTTACAACACGTACTCCTGTTTTGGTAGGGGTTGATTTTTTCCCGCTGGCTATACGGTATGCTGATACAGCTTCTCCTTCTTTGTTATATTTGTATAGAACATTTGTTGAAAGTTTTACGACAATACGTGCATTTTTTATTTCTTCTTGAATTTTTATTTTGGGAGAGGGGGCATAAAGCAGAACAGAATCTGCGGTGGTGCCTGCGGGCGGAATATTTTCTGCAATTGTTGTAGTGAAGGTGTCTTTTTGTAATGTTTCAGAAGTTGTTTTAATTGATTGAGCCGCTGCTGTTATGCTGCCTGCGGCAGCCAGCGTTAAAATTACTTGTCTTATATTTGGGTAGAAAAAGATTTTCATATACTTGTTAAAACATGAACATAAAAAAATTTGCCAGTTAAAAAAACACACCTCTTATCAGAGGTGTATTTTTTTTATTGTATTATTTTATCTTCTGTGGTTTCTTGGCTGTCTGTTTTTATGATTGCTGCCGAAGAATTTGCCGCCGCGCTTGAAACTTTTTTGACCGTTTTTTATACCTTTATGGTAGCCGTTATTCTCGTATTTGTGTTCATTTCTTTTAAACTCCTGTTTATGTTTTTTCTGTTCAAATTTCTGGTGTTTTTTATCGGCTTTGAAGTTTTTATGGTCAGGTTTTTTGTTAAAATTTTTGGGAGATTGTTTTAGTCCGAAATCAGGTCTGCGGTTGTTGTTTTTGATAGCAGGTTTTTGTTTTTTTTCTGGCTTTTTAGGTGTGAATTTTGCGCGGGAGATATTATGTTTATGATGTCCTGCCGGAGCGGCTATAGATTGGGTGCTAAACCCGATTCCTGTTAGTAAAAATCCAGCGATTAAAAGTGATAACATTTTCTTATTCATAATATTTCTCCTTTTCTCTTAAATTCCTGTTTTGCGCGCTACATCATTATAACGAAAACGAATAAAAAATGTTCAAAAAAGTTAAGATTTGTAATGTTTAATCTTTTATACATATTATATAAAATGTGAAATATATTTAATTTTTAGAACTTCTTTAATAATGTAAATAAATGTTTATTCTTAATAAAAAACAGTGTAAAAATATCTTTTTGTGTTAATATATACATGAATTATCACATTTTGAACAAAGAGTGAAAATTTATTATGAATCTGAGGATGATAAATATTTGAGAATGATTAACTATACTCAAAAACATAGTGCTATTTGGGCAGGAAATTTAACAGAAAGGAAAAGAAATGATTAAAGTTTCTGTAATAGTTCCTGTCTATAATGCTGAAAAATATCTCAAAAAATGTATGGATTCTCTGATTAATCAAAGTTTAAAAGAGATAGAAATAATATGTATAAACGACGGTTCAACAGATAATTCTCTTGAAATTTTAAAACAGTACGCCAAAAAAGATTTTAGGGTGCGGATTTTTTCACAGGAGAACAAAAGACAGGGTGCTGCAAGAAATAGAGGAATGGAATTGGCTTTTGGCGAGTATATCGGGTTTGTAGATGCTGATGATTGGGTGGATACGGATTATTACGAAAAATTATATTCTTCGGCAAAAAAGTATGATGCGGATATTGCGCTCGCTGCAAATATACGGGTGGGTCATGGCCCTAGGAAGAAACGTCTTGATATAAAAACAGAAAAATTTGTTACGAGTTTGCAGGAGAAACTTGATATTAATAGACAGGCGTGTAACCCGTGTCCGACAAATAAGATTTACAGAAAGAGAATGCTTGAAAATAGCGGGGTAATCTGGCCGGAGGGATGCTATTGCGAGGACAAACTTTTTACTATAAAGGCTGTGTATTATGCAAATGGCGTTGTTTCAGTACCTGATGTAAATTACTATTATTTTAGAAACCCTGATTCTACTGTTAAAAATACTAATAATTCATTTAAAACGTATCAGGATAAAGTCAGAGCAAATCGGGCGGTTCTCGAGTTTTTAAAACAAAAAAATGCTCAAATCCGTGATAAAGATTTCTGGGCGGTTAGACGGGAGAAATCTATTTTTGGGGTTGTATATTACAGAGTTAAGGAGAGCTTAAACACGGAACGTGTGCAGGTTTTGGGTCTTACAGTAAGTGAGAAGCCGCTGGAGGTTAGAGGATGACGGCTCCATTAGTCACGGTTTTACTCATTTGTTATAACCACGCTGATAGTTTTGAAAAAGCAATTCAGAGTGTACTTAATCAGAAAACATCCTTCGGCGTAAAGATTATAGTGCTGGATGATGCGTCAACAGACGGGTCGCAGGAAATAATAAAGCGGTATAAGGATAGACCTGAGGTTAAATGTGTATTGAGGGAAAAAAATTCCGGCGGTTTAGTAATTGAAGGTTTAAAACTTGTTGATACAAAATATTTTGCTGTATTAGAAACTGATGATTACTGGTGCGATGATAATAAACTGCAAGAACAGGTTGATATTCTGGAAAATAATCCGGACTGCTCATTCTGCGCCCATAATACACTGGTAAATTATACTGTAGAGGGTAGAACAAAGAAATATTTTAACGGTGTAAAAACTGGTAAATTTACATTTCCGCCGCGGAAGATTACTAAAAAATATTATATTGAACCGCATACATCATCGCGGGTATGCAGAACAGAGATTATGAATTTAGATGAAATAAAAAATGCGTTTGTACTTTCTTCTGATATATCTGCAAATTTCTATTTTTTAACCAAAGGGAGTCTGTATTATATAGATAAAGTTATGTCTGTGTATAATTATACCGGAAAAGGTGTTTATTCCGGTGTATCATCTTACAGGCAGCGGTATAACAGCGCATTGAGAATTAAGGAATTAAATACTGAGTTCGGGTATAAATACAACCGGTTACTTGCGAGATTTTTTGCAACCAGACTGAATCTCATTTTCTATAAATATTTAATTCTCAAATATACAAGGAATCCTGAACGGCTGGAGAAAATGTATAACGGAATATTAGCGCGGTATGAGCGGAAGTATTTAAACAATCGTGAGCGAAAGCCTGTGTTGCTGCTGGATTTACCTTTGAATAAAAAAATGTCATTAGTGTTTGAGATAAGAAGGGAGAAAGAAAGGGTATGAAGATACTTGTAACCGGCGGAGCCGGATTTATAGGGAGCTGTTTTATACGTCACATACTTAATAAATATCCTGATTATCGGGTTGTGAATCTGGATGCGCTGACTTATTGCGGAAATCTGGAGAATTTAAAGGATGTTGAGGATAATCCGAATTACAAATTTGTATACGGAAATATCTGTGATAGAAAACTGGTTCGGGAAATTGTTAATGAAGTAGACTGCGTGGTTAATTTTGCTGCGGAATCGCATGTTGATAATTCAATTTTAAGGCCGGAGATTTTTGTAGAAACAAATGTTCAGGGAACATTAAACCTGTTGCAGGCAGCAAAAGAAGCGGGGATAGAGAGGTATTTGCAGGTGTCAACGGATGAAGTGTACGGTACACTGGGTAAAACGGGGTACTTTTATGAAACAACACCGCTTGCCCCGAACAGCCCGTATTCAGCCTCAAAAGCCGGCGCGGATATGCTTGTGAGAGCGTATTACGAAACCTATAAACTCCCGGCAATGATTACAAGGTGTTCAAATAATTACGGGCCTTATCAGTATCCTGAGAAACTTATTCCGTTTTTTATTTCTAGATTGCTTAGAGGCGAGAAAGTTCCTGTTTATGGCGACGGACTAAATGTGAGAGATTGGCTGTATGTGTATGATCATTGCAGTGCAATTGATACGGTGCTTCATAGTGGAAAGGCCGGCGAAGTATATAATATTGGCGGACATAACGAAAAAACAAATCTTGAAATTACGAAATTGATTCTGGATGCGATGGGCAGGGATGAATCTTTTATTGAGTATGTCAAAGACCGCCCGGGGCATGACAGAAGGTATGCAATTTCTAATGATAAAATTACGTCAGAACTTGGCTGGAGGCCGTCTGTTACATTTGAAGAAGGGATAAGAAAAACGATTGACTGGTATTTGGACAATCAGGAGTGGATAAATAATATTAATTATAAGAGAGGGGCGCTGGTATGAAAGGGATAATTTTAGCAGGCGGCTCAGGAACGAGATTGTATCCTACAACCCTTGTAACTTCAAAACAGCTATTGCCGGTGTTTGATAAACCTATGATATATTATCCGCTTTCTGTTTTGATGCTTGCAGGGATAAGAAATATATTGATAATAACGACAGAAAAGGATATGCCGGATTTTCAAAAACTTCTTGGGGATGGCGAGCGGTTTGGAATAAACCTGTCATATAAAACCCAGGCAAAACCGAACGGACTCGCGGAGGCGTTTATAATCGGCGGGGATTTTATCGGGAAAGATTGTGTGACGCTGATACTCGGCGATAATATTTTCTTTGGCCCGCGGTTTTCAGGAACTTTGAAATACCGCTCAAAACTTATAGAAAAAGAGGGCGGCGCGTGTATTTTTTCATATCCGGTAAAACAGCCTGAGAGGTTTGGAATTGTTGAATTTGACAGGGAGGATAAAATTCTTTCTATTGAGGAGAAACCGGAGAAACCGAAATCACAGTATGCGGTGACAGGGCTTTATATGTACGATAATTCCGTTGTCGGACATGCAAAGGAGTTAAAGCCGTCTGAACGCGGGGAATTGGAGATTACGGATATAAATAATATTTATTTAAAGAATGGAACTTTAAGGATGGAAAAACTCGGGCGCGGCTTCTCGTGGTTAGATACTGGCACCCATCAATCTCTGTTGCAGGCAGGACAGTATGTACAGACGATAGAAGAAAATCAGGGGATAAAAATAGCGTGCCTGGAGGAAGTCGCTTTCAGGATGAAGTATTTATCCAGAACGAGAATATTAAATAATATACAAAATATTAAGAACAATGATTACTACGATTATATAAGAAAGCTGGTAGAGTAATGACAGTAGAGGCGCGAGAAAAAATATTTGTAACAAAACCGTACCTTCCGCCAAAGGAAGAGTATTTGGCGTATGTTGACAGGATATATGAATCAGGACAGTTAACAAATGCGGGGCCGCTGGTTTGTGAATTGGAAAGAGTGCTTGCAGATTATTTAGGTGCGGAGCATTTTCAGTACGTTACAAACGGTACAATCGCGCTTCAATTGGCCCTGAAGGCTCTGGGCATTGAAGATGGCGAGATTATAACGACACCGTTTTCTTATGTAGCGACAACTTCATCAATATTGTGGGAGAGATGTAAACCGGTTTTTGTAGATATAGAGCCGGATAATTTCACAATTGATGTAAGTAAAATAGAAACGGCAATAACACCTGATACAAGAGCAATAATGCCGGTTCACGTATTCGGGTATCCGTGTGATGTTGACGGGATACAAAAGATAGCTGATAAATACGGACTTAAAGTTATATATGATGCGGCTCACGCGTTCGGGTCGGTTTATAAAGGAAAATCACTGGTATCTTACGGCGATATCTCAACCCTTTCATTTCATGCAACGAAACTTTTTCATACGGTAGAGGGCGGCGCATGTATTGTTAAGGATAAAGATGTATCAGCAAAATTGGATTTGATAAAACGCTTCGGACATAACGGTGATGAACATTTTACGCTCGGAATTAACGGCAAACAATCAGAGTTCCATGCCGGCATGGGACTGGCTAATTTTGCACATATTGGTGAGATAAAAGCGAAACGTAAAGCGATTACGGAATTGTATGATAGTCTGCTTGGCGGTAAATTGCAGCGCCCTGCAAATAAAAACGGGCTTGAATATAATTATGCGTATTATCCGGTCTTGTTTGAGTCTGAGGAACAACTGCTCAGAGTATTTGAAAAACTTAATTCAGAAGGTGTTTACCCCAGACGGTATTTCTATCCGAGCTTGAACAAACTCCCGTATTTAAAAGAGTATACCCCGTGTCCGGTATCAGAGGAGATTTCTTCAAGGATAGCCTGCCTGCCGCTGTTTGTGGATTTGAGCGGGGAAGATGTTGAATTTATAACAAAACTCATAAAGGAGGCATTATGAAAAAAATAGCAATAATGCAGCCGTATTTTTTCCCGTATATAGGATACTGGCAGTTAATAAATGCTGTTGATACTTTTGTCCTTTATGATGATGTTAATTTTATAAAAGGCGGCTGGATTAACCGAAATAAAATTCTTGTTAATTCCGCGGGGTATATGTTGACACTGCCTCTTATTAATAGTTCATCTTTTTCTTTAATTAAAGATATAAAGGTTACATCCAATATAAAAATTAAAGAGAAATTATTAAAAACAATTGAGTATAACTATAATAAAGCAAAATATTACAATGATGTAATTGAAAAAATAAAAGAAATAATATTATCAAACGGCAGTATTGTAGATGTTATTTTAGAGTCAATATTATGGCTAAAGGAATATTTGAATATAGAAACATGTATTCTGAAATCTTCAGAGATAGAAAAAGATACTCAATTTAAGGGACAGGATAAAGTAATAGATATTGTAAAACATTTAGACGGAGAACAGTATATTAACGCAATAGGCGGTATTGAATTGTACGACAAAGAAATATTTAAAAATAATGGTATTGATTTGAAGTTTATTAAAATGAAAGATATTAAGTACAAACAGTATAATAATGAATTTGTACCCAATTTATCAATTATTGATGTATTGATGTTTAACCCGCCTGAAAAAATTAGAGAAATGCTGGATGATTATGAATTGTTATAAAAAAGGAATTAAAGAATTAGTGGAAGAAGTCATTGTTAAATCAAAAAAACTAAATGTTTTAATATTTCCGGCAGGTGAGAACTTATCTGTTGAATTGCATAATGCGCTGTCAACCTGTGTAAATATTGGACTGTATGGTGCTTCTTCAATTGACCGGCATGGAGAATACATTTTTAAAAATTATATATCTGGTCTGCCTATGATTACAGATACTGATTTTATTGATGAATTTAATAAAGTCTTAAAAGCAAATAATATTGATTTGATTTTCCCTACACACGATACTGTGGAAGAGTTTCTTGCAATAAATAGCGAAAAGCTTGCGGCAAAAATTGTTGCACCTGATAAAAGAACTGCCAGCATTTGCAGAGATAAAAAGCTGATTTTTGAACTATTTAAAGATTGTGATTTTTGTCCGGAGATTTATTCAAAAATCGAGAAATTCCCTGTTTTTATTAAACCGAGGAACAGCCAGGGTGGTAATGGTTCAATGATAATAAAGAGCGGGAAAGATATTCCTGCAAATGTAAACTGGAATGAATATGTAATAAGTGAGTATTTACCCGGGATTGAGTATACAGTGGATTGTCTTACTGATAAGGATGGCAGGCTTCGGTTTGTATCCCCGCGTTCCAGAAAACGTACAATGGCCGGAATTGCTGCTGCCGGAAAAACGGAACAGTTAACACCGGATATTCAGAATATAGCAGAATGTATTAACAGCAGATTGAAATTTTTAGGGATTTGGAATTTTCAAATAAAAAAAGATGTAAATGGTAAATGGAGATTATTGGAAACTGCGGCTCGCGCGGCTACTTCAAGCGGTTTAACACGAGCCTTGGGAGTGAATCTACCCCTGTTGAGCGTTTACACAGCCGCCGGGTATGATATTGAAGTTTTTCAAAACCAGTATAATGTAGAATCTGATGCCGCGCTTATACGCAGGTATAAAATAGATTATGATTACCAAAGGGTTTATTTTGATTTTGATGACACATTAGTTATTGAAGGGAAAGTACACCTGCCTGCAATCTGGTTTTTATACCAGTGTAAAAACCTTGGAAAGAAGGTTGTTTTATTGACCAAACACGAAAAAGAGATTTATAAAAGCTTAGAAAACTATTGTATAGATAAGAATTTATTTAGTGAAATTATTCATATTGCGCCTGATGATAATAAGGCTGATTATATTAATCCCCAGGGAGCAGTATTTATAGACAATGCGTATAAAGAACGGTATAACGTGCATAAAAAACATAATATACCGGTTTTTGACGTCGACGGAATAGAAGTATTAATGGATTGGAGGAATTAAGATGAAACTTAAAGATTGTTTGAAACCGATTTTTTCAATTACTAATGATTTAAATCGCAGACATAAAGTTATTACTTTATTCGGTTTTATAAAATTTAAATTAAAGCTTAATCCTATAGATGATATTGTGCGAGGCGGACGTGACAGAATTATAAATGAGTTAAAAGTAGTTGTTTCTGCTCAAAATTTACATTCTAAAGTTTTTCCTAAATATAAAAATATAAATTATGGTAGGGAAGTAGTTCTTGTAGCAACAGGACCTTCTTTAAACGATTATATCCCTATTGATGGAGCTATACATGTCGGGGTTAACAGAGCATTTATGTGTGATAAAATTTGTCTCGATTATTTATTTATGCAAGATTACTTGGCTGTCAAAGATTATATAGAAGAATCTTTTAATTATAAAAATAAAAATTTAAAACGTTTTTATGGTATTATGCAATCCGAATTAGTCGACAATTGGGTTATTCCGGAATCTTGTGCTATAAGACATAGTGCTGAAAGATATTATGCTTGTTCTCCCTGGGATCCAAAATCAAGTAAATATAGTTATGATTACACTTATGATATCGCCAGTCTTCCGCTTGTTTGCCATGGTACTGTAGCGTTTACTGCAATGCAGTTTATTTTATATACTAATCCGGCAAAAATTTATTTAGTAGGATGTGATTGTTCAAATAATGGTTATTTTAATGGCCCTCCAATGTTTCAAATGGAACCGAAGCGAATACGCTATTACTGGAATAAATTAAAGTATTTTGCAAATATGTATTATCCAGAAACAGAGATTATTTCTGTTAATCCGGTTGGATTGAAAGGGTTGTTTAAAGATATATATCAGTAAGTAAATAGGCATATTAATAATAAACGAATATAACGGATAGCATGATTAGAAAGGATAAGTTAATAATGAAAGTGTATGCATTTGTACCTGCTAAAGGAAGTAGTGAAAGAGTAGAAAATAAAAATAAAAGATTTTTGGACGGGGAGCGGCTTTACGCCAGAGCGTTAAAAATATTGTTGCAGTGCAAAGAAATAGATAAAGTTTTCCTTGATACGGAATCAGAAGAAATGTATAACGATATTGACTATTTGCCGGTAACATTTATGAAAAGAGATCCGCAGCTTGCCAATAACAAAACAGACGGACATAAAATGTTTATGAATGAATTAAATTCGTATCCTGATGCAGATATTTATGTTCAATTATTATGTACTTCTCCATTTATAAAACCGGAAACAATAGATAATGCAATTAAAGTTTTGAAAAATGATAATAATTATGATTCAGTAGTATTAATGAAAAAAGATAAATTTTATTTTTGGCAGGATGGTAAACCTACTTATGATATTAACCATATACCAAATAGCAAAGATTTGCCTGACTCAATTATTGAATCGATGGGCTTATATATAATAAGAAAAGATGCAGCAAAAAAATTAAATAGACGTTTTGGTGATAAGCCATATTTAATATATGGTCAGTTAGAAGAACTAATTGATGTAAATACGCCGGAAGATTTGAAATTTGCAAGTATATATGCAAAAGGCGTAAGGCAGACAGAAAATGAAAAATTACATTTAATGAAACATTTTATATCATCACCCGCATTATCCGATTTATTAGATGATATGAAAATAGAAAAAGGTGAAGAGTGTGGAGTTGTAATTAACAACTGGTGTTCAAATATTCACGGCATTAAATTGTTAGGACGTGCAAATACCCTTCGCCTGAGAACATTAAAGGACGGAGAGGATTATAGAGGAATATATAAAGCGATTGACTCTTATAAGGGTATAGCCCAAAATGATATAATAATTGTAGAAAATGAAATTAAGGATTATGCTTATTTTGGAGATTTAAATGCACGGCTTGCAATTAAAAATGGTGCCGCAGGTGTTGTAATCGACGGCGCAACAAGGGATTTAAGGCAAACGCAGGTGTTAAATTTCCCCGTTTTTTGTAGAAATTATAATGCCGCTGATGTTAGGCGGCGTGCAACTGTTGATTATATTAATAAACCAATAAAAATTGATAATAAAGTTATTAATCCGAGGGATTTGGTTTTTATTGATGAATGTGCTATGGTTGTAATTTATTCAAAATATGAATCAGAAATTATTGAGCGTGTTCTAAAAATATTTCAAAATGAAAAAAATATAATTAATGATATTATTTGCAACAAGTCAATAGACGAAATATTAGCTGTAAGAGGTGCTTTTTAAATGAAAGATATAGTTTGTACTGTTATTTGTCTTACATATAATCAGGTTCAATATATAAAACAGGCATTAGATTCAATTCTTGAACAGGACACAAATTATGGTTTTGTTATACATGTTTTTGATGATGCATCAACAGATGGTACTTCCGATATTGTAAGAGAGTATGCTCATAAATATCCGGATAAAGTTATTCCGTTTATTGCAGAACATAATCAAGGTGTACAGGCTAATTTATGGAATGCATATAAATCCGTTAAAACAAAATACGCAGCTTATTTAGAAGGTGATGACTACTGGTGTGATAAAGATAAGTTAGAATTGCAAATAAATGCATTAGAAACACACCCCGAATGCAGTTTTTGTTCGACAAATAATATTCAATTAATTGTTAAAGAAGTAAACGAGGCACTTACTTATAAGAATGGTCGTAAAGATATTAAAGAAGGAATTTATACGAAATCCATAATAAACTTTTCTGATGTAGAGAAAATTAAATGTGCGTATACTACTCATCTGTCAACGCGATTAATACGAATGAGCTGTGTTGATATGGATAGTATAAAAAATAAAGAAGCTTTTTTGTTTGATGTGGCACAATTTTATTATTTATTTAGTAAAGGTAAAATGTATTGGATTGACAGGGACTGTTCTGTTTATAGAAAGGTTGGTGGTGTTTGGAGTGGTGCCGGCCCTGAAAGACGTTTAACAAATATATGCAGAGCGTTGTTGGATGTAAATGAAGAAACGAATTTTATATTTCATCAAAAAATATGTCAACAATTGGTATTACTTATTTCATACTGGGCAAGTTTAGCGGCGAACGTAAATAACAAAATTGCTAAACAAAGTATAAAGCATATTGAAAAAACAGTGTCTGCAAATAAAGCGAATAGAAAAGCAAAAAAAATATCTATGAAAAAAATGAGGCATTATTTCTTGCCGCCATTTCTGATTGATTTATCTCATGTTCCTCGTGAAGCAATTAGATATCTAAAACATAAATTTATGTAGGAACCAAACAGGAAGCGGCTATACAGCAACTTCCTGTTTTTTAAACTGCATATCATACAACGCTTTGTATTTTCCGTTAGGGATAGCCATCAGTTCTTCGTGATTGCCCAGTTCTGCCAGTTTTCCTTCGTAAAGAACCGCAATTTTATTGGCATTCCTAACAGTTGAAAGCCGGTGTGCTATTACAAATACCGTTTTGTCTTTCATCAGGTTGTCTATTGCCTTTTGAACAATTGCTTCGGCTTTGTTGTCAAGCGCGCTGGTTGCTTCATCAAGAATGATTATCGGTGCGTTTTTCAAAAATGCTCTTGCTATTGCAACCCGCTGTTTTTGACCGCCGGATAATAAAATCCCTCTTTCCCCAATCTGGGTGTTTAGTCCGTCTTTCAGTGTGCTGACAAATTCATCCAGATATGCCATTTTAAGCGCATTATTTAACTCTTCATCCGTTGCATTTTCGTTCCCTAAAAGAATATTTTCTCTTATTGTTCCGGAAAAAAGGAAATTATCCTGAAACACAACAGCAATATTCTGCCGCAGCGAACGCAGCGTATAATCTCTGATATCCACATTATCAATCGTTATTGAGCCGGTTTTAACATCATAAAATCTTGGCAGCAGGTTAACAAGAGTAGTCTTTCCGCCGCCGGAGTTTCCGACAAGCGCTATCGTCTCACCTTTGTTGATTTTTAGGTTAATTCCTTTCAATACAGGAACATTTTTAACATATTCAAAACAAACATCTCGGAATTCTATATTTGAATGCCCGTCTTTTAGTTCGACAGCATCCTCCTTGTCACGGATTTCCGGTACAGAGTCAAGAACCTTAAAAATTCTCTCTATTGCATAAAACGAGAATTGTACAGCATTAAGGTTGTTTCCGATATTTTTAACAGGTGTGTAAAGAAGGATTAGGGCTGTAATAAATGAAACAAAGTTCCCGCTGGTAATCTGTCCAGACATAATAAGGTGCGATCCGTACCCGATTGCAGCAGCGATACCTACTGATACAATTACGTGCATAAGAGGGGATAACCACTGGGTTTTTTGAACCATTTTTATTCTGAGTCTGAAAATATTTTGTAAGATATCTAAAAATTTATTTGTTTCATTTGTTTGCAGGTTATATGAAATTATTGTCTTGTTCCCGTTAAATACTTCATTATATTCTGTAATAATTGAAGAGTCTGCTTTGACGGCTTTATCCATAACGGATTTTATTCTTTCCTGAATTTTAGCAACAGGAGCGAACGCACAGCCGAGAATAACGACGGCAATCAAGGCAAGCTGCCAGGAATTGTAGAAAAGAACGCAAACAAGCGAGATTGAAGAAAAAATTCTCTGGGTAAATATGCTCAAATTGTTAAGCAAGCCATTGCAGGCAACATCTGCCTGATTATTAAACTGATAAACAATATCTCCGGAATTACGTTTGTCAAAGAACGAGGTTGGCAGGGTCATAAGCTTTTTGAACATATCAATTTTCAGCCCGTTTGTAATCCGCATTCCGACCCAGGTGGAAAGGTATGCTGAAAGATATTTAAGCCCCCCTTGAATAGAGGTAAAGGCGACAATTCCTAATGGAATATACCAGGGCGAGGCGATGGATTTTTCAACCATAACCAAATCCATATATGGTTTTAATGCAAGAGCAATAACAGCATCAAGCGAACCGATAGGTATACAAATCAGCATTGAACATAACGCTCTGAACCAAACGGGTTTAACGTACGGCCACATCCGCTTATAGTTAATATAAACCCTCTGGCTGGTTATTTTATCGGCAAGCTCCTTGAATCCTAACATCTTAATGTATTCTCCATTATCCTTTCCACCAGATATTGTATCAAAGACTATTTGTTTTTGGAAGAACCGGCAGATTAATCTTTACACTGTTAAGCTGGATAGATTTTTAATTAGTATCGTGGTTATGTGTAAAGCAGGATTTTAAGAGTTTGTATATGTATAAGAAAACGGACACCGGCAAACTGATAAAGAGTTCCTCAAATTTTCTTACAAGTGGAGTTGATGGTGATTTTAGCTTTGTTAAATGTTTTTGGATACGCAGCTTTGCAAATCCGGCATTTTCGTCTTCGTATACAGGTTTAGGAGTTGATATTTTGTAAGAGCTGTCGCAAAACTCTTTGTACTCGCTCTGGTATTTATAAAAATTATACATCCCGACAAACTCGTGTGCTTGCGGATGTTTGCTGCACGGATATTTGTTGAGATATATCCCTGATTGTTCATAACCGAGGATTATGAAGTTATTGATAATGGCTTCCCTTGATTTTTGGGAAATAGTATCGTTTATATCAGAACAGTCTTTCATATAAATATCGTCAAAATTTCTGGCAAAACAGGAATAGCAGAAATACTGCTCCGGAGCAAATTTGAAGGTTGCAAGCCCGAACGTACCGGTTTTGTCCGGATTAAGTTTAAAATAATCGGTAAATTCCGGCTCTTTAACCAGCGGAGTTTGTAAAAGATAAGTATCCAAATCCTCTTTTAACCCGAAAAACCACCAGTCAGATATGTGAAAAGGGATAATTGTGTAATGCTTACCGGTTTTTATTTTGTATCTGGAAAAAAATACATCGGTTAAAATTTTACGATTGAACAGTCTGTAGTTTCCTGTGCGTTCTTGAAATTGGTCAAAATATTCAAGGAATTGTGGGCTGGTAAGAATTAAATCGCTCCTGAGCTTAAGCGCGTATTTTCGGCCTGCGTGTTTTAGTCCTTGCTGTGTAGAATATAGCTGACGGTTAATATTGTTGTAAATCTTACGCCCGTTTATATCCATAAAAACAGCACCGGGGGCTTTGTTCTGGATTAAGATATCATAATCCAGCCCGGTAACCTCTTCACTTTCCCAGGTCGAAAGAATAATCTCCGCCCCCGGCAGGTATTTACGAATACTAGTCAGGCACTGCGGTGTTTCTTTATCATTAATTGCACCCTGGACTATTATGGAAATATCGTTACTACTAATCATTTGCGCCTTCCCGTTTAATCTTTGATATAAATATAGCAAAAAGGTAAAACAATATGGAACAAACTTCTTTGAAGCAAGTTTTAATTTTTAAAGAATTTTTTAAACATTGTATGTGTTTTTCCAGCTTAATTTCATATTTATTATTTTCTATTGTCATTATTATAGATTTTTTTCGTTTATATTCAGATTCAAGTTTTTTAATTGTTTTTGCTGGAATTTTTGTGTTGTCTTTTGTATCTATAATTTCGCTTATAAGTTGTTTGGACTTTATAGTCTTAGTTAAGAATGTAGGTTGGGAATAAATATCATTCCACTGGAAGCTAATAAACTTAATAATTTCTTGCATTGTGGTTGTTGTATTATTAATAAGATTATTGAACTCGATAATTTTAAAGTTTTCAGGATATTTTTTTTGATAAAAAGGAGCCTCTTTTTCTACTCGAATTATGTCATGTATTCTGTTGTCTTCAAAGACACAAAAAGGATTAAAATTATGATAAAAATATCTGGAACAAAGCGGGATGAGCCAGTCTCTGTTAATATAAATAATTTTTATATCAGGAAACTGTGATATTAGTTCTTTGAAATTGTAGAAGCCTGGCTCAATTACACTTACGAAATATTTATAATTTTTTTGTGATAAATCTTTAAAATTATTAATAAAGGATTGAGTAAACAGATTAAATAAATTTCTGGTAGTTATTTCTTCAGGTAAAAGTTTATAAACACTTTCAAAAAATTCTTTAGTATGACAGTAGTAATCGAAATTAAATTCAAAAATTTCATAATTTTCGGCAGAAATAGGAAAAACGATTTTTTTTTGTAGTGCAAATTGTTCCAAGGTTGGATAATCTACGTTAGAGAGGAATTTCCTTAATTGTATAATTCTATCATCATTATCCAGCCATTTTAAAGTAGTGTTATGTTTTTGATAATAATTGGTAAAATCAAAAAATGTACTAATAAGCATATCATGCCACATAGGAATAGCAAAAATTTCATGGGAATCCAGTAAGGAAGCAAGAACTCCCTTACCGCTTGTATATGGCCCTGTAATAATTATTGGTGAAATACATTCTGGCATGCTCAAAAGACTCCAATTTGGGGTTGCTATCATTTCATCCACCATATAAGTTTATAACTATTAAATATTATTTTAAATAAGATTTTAATCAGGCAACAAGGTACCTTCCATAAAAAACTAATTGGAGATACAAATTCACGAAATTTTTTCCACCAGTTTTTGACCGGTTGTAGAGAGGCTTTCATTTCGTTTATATATTTTTGTATAGGATATACATCTGATAATTTATAGTATTTAAATTCTTTAGGCAGCTTGTAAGAGGGATCATAATAGCTTTGATACAACTCTAGATATCGTTTTGTACTCAAAACATATTTAAATGCCCGTTTAGGATATTTCTTAAAAGTTTTTGGAAATTGTATACCAGTTTTATTATGATTAAGAATAAAAAAGTTATTTACTATTGATTTTAAAGAAATTTCACAGGTGTATGGTGTGTTATACAGACAAGTATCCATATAGATATGCCAGTTATGTTTTTCCAGACAGCTTGTCCAGGTATATTGTTCAGGGGTTCTATATTGAAACTTTTGTCCGTTTACCTCAGCAATGAATTTTTCCTGTAAAGGAATATCAAAAAGTGTTTCTAAGTCATCTTTTTCACCAAAAAACCATAAATCTGATGGATGAAAACATAATCCTATCTGGGTACAGGAATTATACTCGGAATTTCGTGTGAAGCAGGAATCGGTAATAATCCTGTTGTTAAATATAGAATATTCTTTTTCTCTCTTTAAGTTTTGAACAATGGGATTATTAAAACATGAAAGAAAACCTGAACCGTTAAGTGTTAAATCTGCTCTTAGTTTTAGTATATATTTTCGATTTGCTTTTTTTAGTCCGTTTATAGTACTTATTATGTGTCTGTTTACATTATTTGTTTCATTTATTATTGGCAGCATATCCACTCCGCCAGGATCTTTACCTGTAACGAGAACATCATAATCTAAGTGGTCAACATCACAACCTTCCCAGGTTGACAGAATAACTTCGGCGTCTGGAAGATATTTCCTTACGCTTTTAAGGCACTTTTCAGTTTCCTGTTTGTCATAGGTATTGCTTTGCACGACAACCGAAATATCGTTGCTGCTTATTATCGTATTGTTTTCTTTTATGTGTAAGAAATTAGTTAATGCTGGTAATGTAATGCTTTTTTGTGCTTTTCCTTTCCTTTTAAGGTATTCCTTTTCAAGTTTTTGCATGAGGGCAGGCGAAAGGCCCAAAGTCTCAGGAGTGTCGATTATTTTTCCTGTGATTTGTTGAGGGATCTCTTTAGTAAAATATGTGGGAATATCATAAATATCGTTCCAGTCAGCTCCAATAAAATTTATTACGTCAACCATTATGGGATGTGTATTTTCTATAAGGTCTTTAAATTCTATGATTTTAAAATTATCAGGGTATTGCATTGCTAAATTCCGGTAATTATTTTCTGCTTGTATGATTCCTGGTAATCTTCTATCATTAAAGATAACATGTAGCGTATCATGCTTCATCATTTCCAGTCTTGCAGCCTGAGAAAAAATCCAGTCAGGTCTGTTAATATATATAATTTTTATTTCAGGCCACATATTGATAATGTTTTCAAAATTATTAAAACCAGGTTCCGAAGCACTAACAAAGTATTTGTAATCAAAAAAATTAGCATTATCAAGGTTATTAACAAAAGTTTGTAGAAATAGATTTGATAAATTTTCGAGGTTTATATCTTCTGTATCCATATTATAAAATTGCTCAAAAAATTCTTTTGTCTGGTTATAGTAATCAAAGTTAAAATCCAGTTCTTTAAATTGATTTGCAGCGAAAGGAAATACAATTTTTTTACGAAGAGCATATTGCTCAATCATAGGATAATCATGCTCAGACAGAAGTTTTCTTAAAAGTATAACCCTATCATCCTTATCCCGCCAGCTTATAATTTGCTTATTACAATTAAAGATATTAATAAATCTGTAAAAAATATCAATAAGCATATCATGCCACTGCGGAAGTGCCAGAATAGAAGATGAGTCCAAAAGAGAGGCTAATATGCCTTTAGCGCAACAATACGGTCCTGATATCATAATTGGTTTTATCTTTTTATCAAACATGTCTATTGAATCCTTTCTATTAATTGTAGAAATACCAAATCAGTAATTTGGGAATATGACGCGTATAAGTAATTAAATACTGTAATATGTAATAGGGAAACATGCATATTTCTTTTATAATATTATACGATTTTTTTAATTTCTCTTTTATTTTCCTTGTTCGCAAAACTTCGGTCGTGTGGTTCGCAAAGATATAAGGAATAGTGTAATTATTCTCATAAAATGTTTTGTAGATCGTTAACAAATCATACGTTGTCATTATGCCAGCTTTATTTATAGCCGGATGGTACTTAAACTTTTTGGGTTCTGATATACCACAATTCTTTTGATTTAAAATTAAAAAGTTGTTTATTAGTATTTTTTTTGTATTTAAAATCAAATTTTTATCTTTTTGATTCATAAAATTTAAATCAAAACCATTTGTAAATCCGTGTTTTTTCAAACATGTTAATAATATATACTGCTCTGGTGTATATTTTCTTACTAAATTGTTATTATGTAAGACTAAAGCCTCTTCTTTTTTCTGTAAAGGAATATCAAATAAATCATTTAAATCTTCTTTTAAACCAAATAACCATAAATCAGAAATTTGAAAACACAACCCATTAACATCACTTTCAGGGTTTCTGGTAAAATTAGAAGAGCATATAATTCTGTTCTTAAATATTTTATATTTAATTTCTGTTTTATTTAACGCTGTATTGGCATAGTCAAATATCTGGCAAAAATGCAATCCTGTCATTTTTGCATCAGTTCTTATTTTTAAAACATACATTCTTGTTGCCGCTCTTATACCGCTTAGAGTTGTAAAGATTTGTCGGTTAATATTCAACGGTCTAAAATTGACGCCTATATTTATAGCACCAGGATCATCATTCAATATAAGTTTGTCATAGTCTAGCCCTTGTGTTATAGAATCCTTATAGGTAGATAATATTATTTCGGCTTTAGGAAGGTGTTTGCGGATACTTTTCAGACATGTTATTGTATCAGCAGATATTGCACCCTGTACAACAACTGAAATGTTATTAGAGTCCATTTTATTAAATATTTTTATTTTATTTTTCTGGTGATTTGTGGTTTTAAATTTAGGCAGTTTTTTTACTTTGTAAGGTGTCATGGAGCGATAATAAAAATAATGATAACTATAGGGACTTTGGGAATTTTGCCACCAGGGTTTCCAATTTTTATGACCGGTGTAATGAATTATTTTTTTATAAATTTTAGCTTGTGCTATTTCATCCAGTGAAAATTGTGAGAAATATTTATCCTGTAGATAAAATTCATCAGGTCTGTTTGGAATTACATGGGTATTATATGTTAGTGGTAATTTATAAAATTGATTATATAATTGTGAATTTAAAGCATCCTGGTCTACGCGAAATAAAACACGGGGGTAAATACTTTTAATGTAATTCATTACTTTATCCGCTGTATTATGCTCTCTCCAATAATCTAAATTGAATAAAATAACTCCGGCTTGAAAATATGATGCATCTTCAGGCATTCCGAGAGATACTTTCCTTTCGCCCTCAGCATATCCTGGGACTGCTGCCAGAGCATAATTATCAAGGTTAAGTTCAAATAGTTCTTTTATACTATCAAGTATAATTACGTCAGTATCAATGTAAAGACATCTGTGTATCGTTTCTGGCAAATATTTTACAGCAAGAATTCTGTAAAATGTTTCCTGGGTAACATCTAAAATTTTAGGATCAACCAGGCAGTATTTAAAATCGTTTTTATTAACTTTATAAAAGGTAATATTGCAGTTTTCTTTTTTTATAAATCCTGTAAGTTTTTGTATATTTTCTTGTGATATGGAACTGTACATGACATGAAAATTAATACAGGTTCCATTGTTTTTTATGATAGAACACATTGTGGCTGCTGCATGTTTACTATATTTATCATCAAAAACCATTAATATATCCATTTTAAAACTCCCATAAATTTCACTTAGTATTTTCTGAGCTTCTTTTGCTTTGTTTTTTTGCAAGATATTTCCCATAAATCTTTTCCCCTGCATCTATTAAGTGATAAGCAATTATACCTGATATGGCTTTAAGGCCCGCAATAATGAGGACAATCAAATGATGAATAATCCCCTCTCTTGCAAGAAGAATATCTATAAATGATATTTGAGTTTATATTTTCCATAATTCTCCTTTCAACCATCCTTTTGTCATTTCTACATCCAATTGTGTATGTACATCTTTACCTGTTACCCAGTTTCTGACAAGCGGAACGCAGTTGTTCCCCATCCACCACCAGCAGGCAGGGCCTGTTTCTCCGCGTTTTGAGTTCATAAGTGATGTATATCTTACAGACCAGGGGCCTTGATCGTAGAAGTATACTTCTGGGTAGCTCTGCCGGTTTGTATCAGTTGTGTTTAGTTTTAAAAATCCTTCAAGATATCCGTCTGTATTAATTGTCATAGCTCTGTAAGGATGGTCATCCTGTGCCTGCCAGACTGTCATACAGGAATCAGCTTCTTTGTTGTTATTTAATATTTCAATTGTTTTATCAATATCTTCACCGCGATTATATGCAGTATTTCCCAGCAAAATCGTAACAATCCCGATTTCTTCATCCAGCATTTCTTGAGCTTTTTTTGCTCCGTGTAAGATTGCATCTCCGTGATTAGTCATAGCCTGCGCAAGATCTTGGGGCCGGTCAATAATTTTTGCACTATATTTTATGGCTTCTTCTTTTATCATAGGACATTCTGTTGAAACAAAAATATCATCAATATACTTTGCTTCTCTTGCTGCTGTTAATTGCCAGCCAAGAAATGTTTTTCCTTCTATTTCTATTAAATTTTTATTTTTTAAAGTAGAATTACTACCTTTTGCTGTAATTAATACGATATTTTTCATAAATATTTCTTCCTATTTCTATAATGTGATAAGCAATTACTCCTAAGAATACTTCAACACAAATTGCAATAAAGAGTACTACCCCGGGGTGAGTATATACTACCCCCCCCCCTGCTAGATATCTTTTTATATATACTGAAAGGTACTCATAATATGCTGTTTCCATACAATATATGCAATATGTGTATTTTCCTAATCCGGCAGAAAGATTACAATCAAATAATTTTGATATATATCCTCTTTTTAAGAGAAATAATATAAATAAAGCAATAAACGCATAAATGAAAATCATCGTGTTATGGCGAAATGTGTGAAACGAACGGTAAATAGTTATGAAATATAATAAAAAAGCTTCAGCAGCTGTGTACATTATCTTTTGCATATTATTAACATATGCATTTTTTATAGCTTCATGATTATTTTTATACCAGCAGCCTATGAAATATCCAACACCAATTCCCCCGATTGCTCTTAACAATCCTACATTCAAGAAGTTGAATACATTTGGGGTTACATTTCCAAATCCATGCGGTAGATTTAGTAATATGGCATAAGATAGGATTGCGAATATAGCAAAAATTAAATTATTATATTTTGCAGAAAAATATTTTATGCAATAGAAATAAAATATTAGTCCCCAGAATAAAGCACTTGAAAACCAGATATAGCCTCTTTGGTTATGTAAAAATCCCAGATGGCTTGTAAAAGTGAGTGTAAATATTGATATGTATAAGTCAAAATGTTTTGTGTTTCCTGTAAATAATGTAACAATTAAGAGTACAAACAAAGAAAGAGCAACCGGAGGCAGCAGACGTTTAATTTTTTTTATAATAAACTCTTTGACACTTATATCTTTAAATGTATATACTAAAAAAAATCCTGCAATTATAAAGAAAAATTCCACACCATATGCCCCCTTACCGGCGGTTTGTCCTAAATCTTTGTATAAAGGGACATTATTGGCTAAGGTATTAAAGAAACCTTTTGAACATATAAGATGACATAATCCAATTTGTAGAATAAAAATAAATCTTAGTATTTCAACATTTTTGATTTTTGGCATTATATTATTACCCTTTCTTTTACAACTGTGTTTTCAGGAAATTCTGTTTTGCACCCCGGAATTTTTATCCCTAAAAAGTTTAAACAACATTCTTTTGCTGCATTATAATCAGCCATCGCATCGCCGATAAACAGGCATTCTTCAGGTTTTAAATTGTATTTGTTAAGTAATTCTTTTACCCATGGCGCCTTTTTTTTAGGCGAGCCGCAAACCTCTGTAAAGTATTCTGACAGTCCTTTACTTTTTACAATTTCTTTCATCTCCTCTGTTGGAGTTCCTGATACAATAAAGAGTAAAGTTCCTTTTTTATATTCCTGCTTTATTGTATCAACAGCACCATCAATAAACGGAGCCTGAGCAACTTTTGACTTTACAAGATTAGAAAAGTGTTCTGAAAGTTCCGTAACTTTTTTGTCATCAATATCAATTCCGAGAAAATCTTTGTAATAAATCCTAAATTTTTCAAACCTGCTCATCCCGCCGTTTTGAAGGTGGTGAGCTTTAACTTTTTCCTGTATTTCTTGCCCGTATTTCTCAAACATATCGTAGAAGGAGTCAGTTTTAATATTTACTGAATCTGTAATTACACCATCCCAGTCAAAAAATATAGCCTTATATTTCATTTTATTCAACCTCCGCAAATATTGTCACAGGAACACCGTCGGCTGCTTCAACCCGAAGAGGAGCAACAATGACTCTCCCTAATTTACCTTCTGAAACCGCAGACAAATCCATATCTTCTACAATTAATATTGCAGGCTCTATATTAAGAAATTCTCTATGTGCCTCTCTTCCGGGTTCTTTATCCTGAAGCGCATTAATTGAAAGGCTGTTCGTGCCGATGCATTTTATATTTTTAAAATTGTTTTGGATAAATTTCGCACATTCTCCGCTAATCCCTGTATTAGTATAAGAAACTTTTCCTGTCTTTATAATCAAAAAGTCAACATCCTCAGGAATACCGGTAAGCTGTTCCGGTTTAAAGTAGTTATTCTCTGTATTGATAACTTTTACAAATGCATGGTTGAATATAAAATCTTCTGCATTATAATTGTTTAAACTATTGCCGTTATTATTAATGTGCAGCGGGAAATCAATATGTGTTCCGCTATGCAGCGGCATATTAATTTGCATTTCATTATTTTTATAATGTTCTATCTTAATGTTATAAGCGTTGTTATAACAAAGATGTTTGTTATTTAGAAGATGAGATAACCAGATTACCTTCATACTCCTCCTCTTTTCTAATCTCTTTTACAAGTTCAAGAATACCCTGCCCCATATCAATATGCGGATTATTAACAATTTTCTTCCCCAGTTTAGGAACATAGTTATACGGGGTTATGTTATAGTGCAGAGCATTAACTTTCTGCGTATATTCAACCTTTGTATTCTTTTGAGTTATTTCTTTAACCATTTCTATCAGGTCTTTTATTCTAAGTTTTTCAGACCCGGTCAGAATGAGGCATTCTCCGCTGAATTTATCATCCAGACATTGAACACTTATTTTTGCGGCATCAAGAATATTAATGTATTCTCTCAACTCTTCGCCTGTGCCATTGTATTTAAATACATCGTTCTCCAGAATTCCTTTTATGATCCTGTAACATCCGTTTCTTTCATTTGTTCTTGTACCGTATAGAGAGCCGTATCGTAAAATTGTATAATTAAGCCCGTATGTTTTCCCGTAATTTTCTATTATATTTTCGCAGGCTTTTTTTGATACTGCATAAAATCCGCCCATTTCAGAATGTACATAAACGGTGCTGGCAAACATAAAGCGTTTAATTTTATTCTTAAGAGCAGCTTCTATCAGGTTAACTGTTCCTATAATGTTCGTTTGAAGGGTTGCTGCCGGTATTTTATTAGCCGTATCAATATCAGCGACTCCGCCATAGTGATATATATAATCGACACCTTTAAGAATTTCATTCAGCGATTCAATATCCAGCAAATCACCTTGTATAAAACATTGATTCGTTTTTTTATATATTGATTCCCTCTTATCAAACAAGATAACATCATAGTTGTTTGCCGTAAGCTCATCTGCAATATGGCTTCCGACAAATCCTGATGCACCTGTTACAAGTACTTTGGGCATTATAAAACCTCCAGAATATTATTTACAGAATCAATTTCCTGTCTTAATCTTGCTTCTTTCGCATAAGAACCTATGTGGCTTGTAAGTACTACATTATCAAAATTAATAAGCTCTCCAGTATAGGGTTCTTCTTCATAGCAGTCTAAACCGGCGCCTGCTATAGTTTTATTTTTTAGAGCTTCAATTAAATCTTGTTCATTAACAAGCCCGCCGCGTGAAATGTTTAATAGATACGCTGTAGGCTTCATTTTTGATAATACGTCTTTGTTAATTATATATTTATTTTCAGGAGTTCCTGGAATATGCAGGGTTAAAATATCAGCCTGTTTAACAATGTGTTCAAAGACATCAAATTTAATATTAACTAAAGGCCTGTTTTTGATATACGGGTCATAACTTAAGATCTCGCATTCAAAAGGGGCTAAAAGTTTTGCTAAATGCTGGCCGATTCTGCCGCAGCCTATTATTCCTACAGTTTTTTTATATAACAAATTCCCCATAGGCTTTTCAAAACAGCCATTTCTGATAGATTTATCAGAAAATGTGATTTTCCTTAATAAATCAAGCATTACTCCGAGAGTCAACTCTGCAACGGGCATTGTCGGCGCATCCGGGGTATTGGTCACAGGGATATTGATTTGTTTAGCATATCCTAAATCTATTCCGTCCATACCTATTCCGCAGCGTGAAATCATTTTGACATAAGGTTTCATTACATCAAGAGCCTTGGAAGTCATTTTTTCGGTTCCGGCGATTAAATAGTCCGGCTTATGTTCTTTAATTAGTTCAATAAGTTCATCTTCGGTTAGTTTTCGCTTATACGGGTTTAATACATAATCAAGCCCGTTATTTGTCATTAAGTCTAACGGTTTGCTATCATTCTTTCCAAAACTTGATGTTGTTATTAATACTTTCATTGTATTTCTCCTAAATACTTATCATTATTAGCACCGGGGTATTTTACAACTACGTTTGTTGTCCAGTCCTTAAGACATTCAAAGTCTGTTGATTCACCCGGTTCCATAACAACAATATCACCGGCATTGTACTCAACCCCGTTCATTTTTACTTTTCCTGTTATAATTACAGTGATTTCAGTTGCGATTTTATGGTAGTGCCTGCCCTCATAATCTCCTTTTTTGTAGCTTTTCACTGCAACTTCTACATCATTGGTCTTTAACAGTGTCGGCTCAAAATTCCCGACAAACCATCCTTTTATCATTTCATCTAGTTTAGCTGTTTTCATTTACACACCTCTAATTTTTCTTCTTAAGAATTTATCAGGAATAAAACAAGATATTAATCTTCTCAATAATTTGAATTTAATATCTTTATTAATGTTTAACTTTCTGTCTAGATGAATGTATAGGAATACACTATTGCCTCCGTTAAGTTTTTTGATTTCTTGATGGCGTTCATATGTACACATATACATGCAGTTTTTTATAAAATTTTCATCATATGTTGGAGTTTTGCTTTGACAGGTATTTGCACTTGGGATAATTAATTTGTCTGTGAAACCATGGTATAGTATTAAATAAAACATGTAAATATTATAATCAAAATCCCAAAAAGTAAGTTTGTTTAAACTTTTTAACAAATTTGTTTTATTGAAAAAATCATTTAATGTGTCACATCTGTATATGCATAAGTTATTAAACCATAAATCCAGTTTTGATATATTTTTTTTACCTTCATTAAACCAACATTCTGAAGCATCCTTTATTTTATAAAACCTAGGATTATTTACGTGTTCAAAATTACCCCATAAAGTTTTACGTGTCCAGAAATCCTCGCAAATTTTCAGAATATCAGCATTTTTTATTATGAAACTTTCCGAATCAATCACTATAATGTAGTCATATTTATCTTTTAATTGATTTATACCATAAAATTTTTTTGCATTTATTACTCCTTCTTCTCTTTTTAAATTTTGTAATTCTGTAGGCATGATAATATAATTAGTAGGATTATCATATAAATTTTTATCATTTTCGTTTGAAAATACAAAGTAAAAATCAGCTTGTTTATCTATTTTATGTTTTTTGTATGACTTTAAGAAACTTTTAGCATAATTATATTGTGGTGGATGTATTGGCATTAAAAATGTAATTTTATTTTTGCTTAAGTTTTTCATTGTATATATCTCCATTTTTTATCTCAACATACTTGTCCAAATCTTCCGGAGTCCCGGTGCCGTGCATTTGGGCTTTGTCTATTGTATAAATCCCGAATTGTTTACCCTGTTTAATTGCGTAGTTATAAACCGGGGCGACATAAAACTCGTTATTTACACGCTCATTTCTTACAATCATATCAATTGCATTTTCTACAAAATCTTTGCCTTTGTTAAAATAATAGATTCCAACGGTAGCATTTTCTGAAATAACTTCTTTTTCTCTAATTACAGTTATAAATCCATTATTATCAAGTTTTGCGTAAGACCATTTCTTGTCGTTATCTTCAAAACAAAGAACAGAGCCGTCTAAACCTCTTTTCTCGCTGTCGTTAATATAATCTTCAATATTCATATCAACAATCTGATCAGAATTTGCGATTAACAACGGAATGTCATTGTTGATTAAACGGTGTGCATGCAAAACTGTACAAGCAGCACCTTCGGTTAATTTATCAATCAAAACAAATTCGACATTATAATTGCTTTTAATCCAATTCACAGTTTCTTGTTCGTTATTGTAATGTTCCCCCCTTGCAAGCAGAATAAACTTTACATTTGGCATATTCAGATTATCCAGAACATGACAAATCATTGGTTTGCCTAAAACATCTATAAACGGTTTGGGTTTTGCGTATCCGGCTTTTGCGAATCTTGAACCTGCTCCTGCCATTGGTATTACAATATTAATCATATTCATTTAATAGCTCCTCCTGTTCGACAGATATTCTTCGTACATCTGATAACTAGAAAAAGTTATGTAATCTTTTTTCGGGATTTCAAAAATTCCTATTTTTTTATTATCAAGAATCATTTCGTTAAATGCCGCACTAATATAATATTGCCCCTGTGTATTAACATCTTTTTCAATAACCGCAAAAGCAGCACTTACAAAATCAGCACCTTTTTTGAAATAACAGCAGCCGGTTGATGCTATATTTGAAATGGGGCGTTTTTCGCTCGTCTGGACAACGAGATTATTTTCATCAAGCAAAACCGAACTGTATTTCGGATGAACTGCATTAATTGTTACAATTCCGCCGTCAAGATTTCTTCTTCTGAAATCTTCTATTGCTGGTACTATGTCGGTCTTTATTAATTGGCTTCCATTTAATATAAGTAATTCTCTGTCATTATCTATGTTATCAATGGCAAACAACGCTGAACAAACTGCTCCTTTAGTGTCGCCTGCTACCTGTATAATATTGCATTGGGGACAAAGTATTTTTAATGTGTCGCCTAAGAAATATTTATCTTGATCTTCTTTTCTTATAATACAGGTTATGTTTTGTCCGACGCTTTTTAAATGTTCAATAGTACGCTGTATCATCGGTTTGTTTTGAATTTCAATCAGATATTTAGGATACCCTTTTTCTGTAAAATCTTTTTCAGAACCTGCCATTAAAATTAATATATTCATTATCTGGCACCTCCTGCGGTTAAAACTTTGCTGTCAGATATAACTTCTGTATTTTCAATTTCTCTGATACGGTTTTTAATGTTGTGATAAGTTACATCATTAACAGTTTCAACTTTTAAAAGATTTGCTCCGCTTCCTAAAGCTGCTTTTATTCCGTTTGGGTTATCTTCAACAACAAGACATTCTTCAGGTTTTAACCCAAATCTTTTTATTGCTGTCTGATAAATTTCAGGATCAGGCTTGGATTTTGTAACATCTTGATTGGAAAGAGTAAAATCAAGATATTTCTGTAAATCCGCCTTTTCCATCATCATATCAATTGTTACTCTGACCGAATTGGAAGCAAGCGCCAGTCCGTAGCCTTCTGTTTTTAATTTTGATAAAGCGTACTGATGGCAAAATAACGGCTTACATTTCATATAAACATGTTCCATTGTATAAATCTGTTTCATATGGTTAATAAAACCGTGCAGCCCTTTGGGTAATCCTTTTTCTATAGAAAGCATTTCAAGCTTTTTCTTAGTTGGCAGCCCGTCAAAAGTAACCAGGTGGTCATATCTTGAAATTTTGAATCCAAACAGTTCCAGAGCCTGATTCAAGGCCTCATAGTGCCAGTCCTTTGCATCAATCAAGACTCCGTCCATATCAAAAATAATTGCTTTAATTTTTGCCATTAAAAAACTCCTTTGCTTCATTAGGATAATCAGTACAGACCATTATTCCAGATATATTTTTGTATCTATCCCAGATGTTTTTGTATTCCCTCTTGTGTAAATCCGGAGAAACAATACAAACCTTCTTTCCGAGATTTAGAATATCATTAATTTCTTTTTCTTTAAACCAATCAGAATTAAAAGAGTCCAGCCAGATACCTTCTGCTTTATCAAACATAATCGGCTCCGGGACAATATCGCTTAAACCCGTAAACACTTTAAGCCCGAGTTTGTGCTGGTAAACCATTTCTGGAATACTCATGTCAAATGTAAAATAATTAGAGTGATTATATTTTTCAAGCAATGCTTTAATTTTATCAGCCATACCATCGGCTTTGATATTGAGAGCCAGCGGTAAATTCCTTCCATCAAGAAGCTTAAGAACTTCATCAAATGACATTTCCCCGCCTTCAGGCATATTGTGTGATATAACAATTTCCCCGGTTATATCTCTAAGGTCGGTTTCTATACCGAAACCACTGTCAAAAGCTCTTTCAAATGCAAATTTGCTATTCTTTTCTTCCTCTTTTAGCCACCAGCCGCGGTGTGCAAGAATCGTTATTCCCTTTCTCACTACAACACCACTCCTTCTCTGTAGCGCAAATTCATATTCTCTTTTACTCCGATGAATTTCAAAGTCACTCCCACCGTCGTTTGATTGAATAACCATTGTAAATATGACAAATCTTTGTATTTTTGATAGTAATGATACGCAAATGTTTTTCTCCACGATGCAACAGATATCTCCGCAGGCAGTCCGAGTTCTCTGCAAATATTCTTAAATGTGTTTAGTACCGTAAATCTGTCTAATTTATCACCGTTTTTGTTTGTAAATAATAAGTCACTAATTTTTTTATCTTTTATAAATTCTGCTATCTGCTCCTTTATTTCTTCGTTTAACGGCACTGATTTGTTTTTGTCCAGAAGCAGATATTCTCTATTTTTTACATCACTGACTTTTAGGCTTAATAAATCATTGAGAGCCATTCCGGTGTTTATTGCCAGCGTAAATAACAATAAATCCCGTTTAAGCCCCTTTTTTAGATATAAATCCTTGATTATATTAATACTTTGAATATCCGATATAGGAACGCTAATCGTCATTATGACCTCTTTATTTCTTTTTCAATACATTTTAAATAAAATGTATTGTTAATACTTGTTTCTATCATACTAACATAAACAAATAAAGATAAAATAGTTTGTAATTTTTTGTTAACAAATATTACCTAATAATAAAAAACGTAATAATCATCCTCCATTTACAATCTTCTCTTCAATACATTTTATTTAAAATGTATTGAATAATTACAATATGAAGTTTGTATAACATTTATCTAATTCTTCTTGAGCTATTCCTATATATCTTAGAGTTATTTCCGGAGATGAGTGATTAAATAGTTTTTGTAGCATAGCTATATCTTTGTATTTTTTATAATGGTGATAACCAAAGGTTTTTCTCATAGTGTGGGTTCCAAATTTGTCATTGAGTCCGGCTTTTTGGCAGGCATTTTTAACTATATAATAGGCTGCGACCCTGTCAAGTCTGTTATGGAATTTTGTCATAAACAGCGGTTCATTATTAGCTTTATTTTTGGTGTATTCATTAAGCATTGGTTTTAATTTTGAGTTTATGAGCAGTTTTTTAAATTTTTTTGTCTTTTTTTCTGTAATTTCAATATAAGTTTTTTCTTTTACATCGCAAACATTCAGGGCGAGAATATCTGAAATTCTTAATCCGCAGTTTATTCCGATAGTAAAGAATAAAAGGTTTCTTGAATTTTCACTCAAAATTTTTTCAACTCTTCTTAAGTCTTTAATTTTTCTTATAGGTTCTACATTTGACATAATTTTCTTCCTTTCCTGTTGGGTGATACAGATATAAGTTAGAAAAATATGTGTATTTGATAGTTTTAGTGAGAATTTTTTGATTTACCTGTTTTATGGAAAAAATTCCATTTGAAAGATTTATAGGTTTTTTCCATTTCCTGCCAGTTAATTTCTACGGGGTGATTATGTTTTAGTCTTTCTGCTTCCCATTCTTTGATATAATCAATGCAGGCGTGGTCGATAAAATGCAGCTTGTCGACGCATAATATAATTTTTTTATTTTCAGGAAGATGTTCTAGTGTTTCAATAAGGATAGGAAGCTGAATAAACGTGATGTTACCGTATAGCTTTGCGGTGATTGTATCGTCGGTTTCTCCTGTTTCTATGTTGATTTTCAAGACTTTGTAAGCGCTTTTAATAATTGCGCAAATAAACCCGATTATAATACCTTCAAAAAGGTTTGTTAATAAGATAGCGATAAGGGTTATGAGGTAAATGGCAAATTCGCCCTTGCTTAGTTTTAAAATATACTTTGCGGCCTCAATATCAACGAGTTTGTAGCCGGTGTAGACAAGAACTGCTGCGAGGGAAGAAATCGGGATATAGTTTAATATTCCCGGGAACAGGGTTACAAACAGCAGAATCCAAACACCGTGCAGCATTGCAGAAAAACGGGTTTGAGCGTTTGCGTTAATATTTGCTGCACTTCTTACGATAACACCGGTTATTGGCAGACCGCCGACAGCACCTGCAATAGAATTTCCAATACCTTGAGCGATTATTTCTTTGTTGTAATCTGTTTTAGATTTAGGTGTCATCTTGTCAATAGCTGTTGATGTTAAAAGAGTTTCAGCGCTTGCAATAAATGTTATAGTGAGTGCTGCGATAATTATTTTAAAATCAAATAAATTTTTTAAAAGTGATACATCCAGAAAATTTATATTTTCCCAGAAATCGTTTCCTATTCTAATGTATTCAATGTTAAAATTAAATAGATTTGCTGCTAAAGAAGAAATAATCACGGCGATTAAAGCGGCAGGAATTGATTTTAGTTTTTTAACCGGCAGAGCTTCCCAGATAATGATAATAGAAATCGTAATTATACCGGTAAGGCAGGCAAGGTGGTGGACAGAACCGTTAAGAGGCAAAACGGAGTTATAAAATACGCTCCATAAATCGGATATATTGCCCCAGAATGTATTTTTAGGCGTGCTGTCAAGCATAATATGGAGTTGTGAGAGAAAGATAGAAATTCCGATACCGGCAAGCATTCCCTGGATTATAGCGGGAGAGATTGCTCTAAAGAACTTGCCCCAGGAGAGCAGACCGAATATTATTTGTATGATGCCGACGAGGAAAATAATTAAGAATAGTTTTTCAAGTCCCATTGTACCGATAATATCAACGACTATTAGTATCAAACCGGCGGCAGGGCCTGAAACTTGCAGAGAATTTCCGGATAAGGCTCCTACAATAATTCCTCCGATGATTCCCGAAATCAGCCCGCTGTAAACCGGGAGTCCGCAGGCGATAGAGATACCGATAGCAAGCGGAAGAGCTACAAGAAAAACAATGACGGATGCCAGAGTATCTTTTTTTATTGATTCAATATTAATCATCTCTCCTCCTGTATTAATTAATCTGTAAGAATTTCGGCCATTTGAGTTTAGCATACAAATATTGTACCGTCAACATTTTACGGGGGATTGGTGGATATAAATTAGTATTTATTAAGAATTGTATTTGATTTTCAAAAACTGACCTGTTACACTTTTGGGGCAGACAGAAACCTCTTCAGGAGTACCTGATACAACAATTTCTCCGCCGTCATTACCTCCGCCCGGCCCCATATCTATAATATAATCAGCATTGCGTATTATATCCAAATCGTGTTCTATGATAATTACTGTTGCTTTGTTATCAATTAGTTTTTGGAAAACTCCTAATAGTGATTGTACGTCAAGCGGATGCAGTCCTATTGTCGGCTCATCAAAGACAAAGACGGAATCCTCCTGCTTTCGTCCCATTTCTGAGGCCAGTTTTAATCGCTGTGCTTCTCCGCCGGACAGAGAGGGCGTTGCTTCGCCGAGAGTAAGATATCCCAGCCCTAAATCTTTCAATACTTGCAGCCGCTGTTTTACTATATTTAAATCCTGACAGGCCATAAGTGCGTGATTTATGTCCATCCCCATAATTTCCGGCAAAGAGTAAGAAATTCCTGATTTTGAAGTGTATTTAACCGTTTCGGCTTTCTTAGAATATCTTCTACCTCTGCAATCGGGGCATGGAACCTCGACGTCCGGAAGAAACTGTACATCAAGACTTATACTTCCTGTGCCGTCGCAGGAAGGACATCTTAAACTCCCTGTATTATAGGAAAAATCGCCGGCTTTGAAACTGTTTTCTTTTGCCTGCGCGGTTTTAGCAAACACTTTCCTTAATTCATCGTGGACATTTGCATAGGTAGCAACTGTTGAGCGGATATTTATACCGATAGGGGTGGCATCAATAAGTTTGACGTGTTTAATGCCTTCTGCGCTAATTGATTTTATATGTTCGGGAAGCTTTTCTCTGTTTATAAGGTTCTCAAGCGCCGGAACAAGGCTTTCTAAAACAAGAGTTGTTTTTCCGGAGCCTGAAACTCCTGTTATAACGGTAAGCCGCCCTTTCGGAACAGATATATTTAACGGCTTAACTGTATGAATTTCAGTGGTTGAAAGAGATATTTCTCCATGTGCAAACATTTCCTCTTTATTTATTATCGTACGCATACGGGTATTAACTTTCTTTGCCAGAAATGGTGCGATTTTTGATGCAGGATTATTATTTATATCGGGTATTGAACCTTCTGCTATAACCTCACCGCCATCGGCGCCTGATTCAGGCCCCATTTCTATAATCCAGTCAGATTCCGATAAAATCTGCGTATCGTGATCTACCAGAATAACGGAGTTTCCGTCGGATACCAGATCATGCATTACGGTGTTAAGTCCTTTTATGTTAGCTGGGTGCAGCCCTATTGATGGTTCATCGAGAACATAAAGTACGCCGGTTGTTCTGTTTCTGACCGCGCGTGCAAGTTGCATTCTTTGCCGCTCGCCTGTAGAAAGTGTAGATGCGGCTCTGTCAAGAGCCAGATATCCAAGCCCCAAATCCATTAACCTTTTTGCTGTAGCTTGAAAAGCTTCGCAAATGGATTCAGCCATCGGGCGCATTTCCTTCGGAAGCGATGCCGGAACACCATTAACCCAGGTAATCAATTCTGAAAGCGTTTTTTTACAGGCTTCATCAAGCGAAATTCCGCACAGCTTCGGTGCGCGTGCCGCCTCTGATAAGCGGGTGCCGTGGCATTTGGGGCAGATATCTTCTTTTAAAAACTTTTCAACCCGTTTCATACCGCTCTCGTCTTTGACTTTTTTCAGTGCGTTTTCTACTGTATAAACAGCATTATAATAAGTAAAATCAATTTCTCCTGCCTGATTAGAATTTTTGGCTTTATAAAATATGTGTTTTTTCTCCGCAGGGCCATGGAAAACAATTTCTCTTTCTTCCGGGGTAAGTTCTTTGAATGGTATACCTGTTCTTACTCCCATTGCGCGGCATACATCTGTCATCAGCGACCACATAAGTGAGTTCCATGGCGCCACCGCGCCTTCATCTATTGTAAGCGACTCATCAGGTACGAGAGTTGATTCATCTACGGTTCTGACTGTACCGACGCCTCCGCAGTGTTCACAGGCTCCCTGACTGTTGAATGCTAATTCTTCTGCCCCCGGAGCGTAGAAATGAACCCCGCAAACCGGACATATAAGTTCTTTACCTGCTGCGACCAGTAAAGTCGGCTCAAGGTAGTGTCCGTTCGGACAACGGTGGCTTGCAAGTCTTGAAAACATAAGCCTCAGACTATTTAATAGTTCTGTACCGGTGCCAAAAGTACTTCTAATACCCGGAACTCCCGGCCGCTGGTGTAAAGCAAGGGCGGCCGGAACATATAAAATTTCATCAACCTGGGCTTTCGCCGCCTGTGTCATTCTTCGTCTTGTATAAGTTGAGAGTGCTTCTAAATAGCGTCTTGAGCCTTCGGCGTATAAAACTCCAAGAGCGAGTGATGATTTACCGGAACCGGATACCCCTGCGATTCCTACAATTTTGTTAAGCGGAATGTCAATATCTATATTTTTTAGATTATGAACCCTTGCCCCTCTGATTTCTATCTTATCCGGTTTTTCCATATAAATAAATTATAACATGTAAATTGTTAATAAAATTTCTAATCAATATATTACGAAATATTAACATCCTGTACTTAGTTTAAGCAATTATATTTTTCTTTTGTTTTAAATAGACTATGAACAATAATTCAATAACGTTTAAGTCTAAAATTAAATTTGTAGATTTGCCGGCTTATAGAAAAATGGAGAAAAAAAACTATATTGATTTTTTTCACGATAAACCTAATATCTTAAAAGCCAAAGAGTTTTATACACTTAATATTAGAACCTGTACCGGCGGCGGTCTTGTTAATCCGCAGGTAGAAGCTGAAGGTTTTCACCTTTGGGATGATTTAGTTAATAATAAAAAATTTCCGGATATCGTAAATTCACTTTTTAGATATGTCAAAAACCCGGAACGGGGGCTTCTTATCGGCAGTAAAGATTTGGAAGGAAATCCTTATTCTATATCGCAGTTTATAAGGCTAAAAAAAGTGTTTCTTGAGCGTGTGAAAAATGTTTCACTTTTTCAAAAACATAGATACGAAAACTCGGAATCTCATTACAATTATTCAGTTAAAGATGATACCTGGACAATTTGTTCAAGTTATAGAAGAGGCGAAAATTTAAGGATGCAAACAGTTAGATGTCTGAAGGATTTAAAAGAATGTTTTGAAACAATATCAATAGCAAAAGGTGACAGGCTTTTTATAGGGAAAAAAGAAATTACTTCCAAAGATTGTCCTGAAATCTTTGCTAAATAATTTTAATCAAGCAATCAAAAACGCCCTTGCCGGGCGTTTTTGTCGAAACAAAACTAAAATAAAGTTATAATATAAAAATTATAAAGCGTAAGCCGACCCATCAAGAATGCAAAAATTTATAAATCTTTCGTAACCCCGAAATCTGTCATTTGGTGTGACCGACTTACATGTATATGTTAACTTGTTTTCAGGGTGTTTTTCATCCCCGAAAGAACTATTTTTTTAAGTGTCATTAACTCTTTTGTGGTAATTCTTTAGAATTAATTACCATACAAAAAAATTAACCGCCGGCTGGATTTTTTAGCCGGCGGAACAAACCCTACATACAACTAACTAACCTAAAAATTCATTTTAAACATTAAATTAAATCCTGTTTTAGAAGCCGCTGTCGGCTTTCTTATTAAATCATAAGCCTGTCCTTCCGCGGTAAGAGTACAATCGTTACCCATCATTTTAAAATTTATATTTGCACCGCTGTATACGCTTAAAGTCGGCTCTGACAATTTACCGGTTTTGAAATTATATGTAGTTGTTGAATTCGGTGTGAAATATAAAGATACATGTTCTGATACGGGGAAATTAACGCCCAGAGCAAGTCTTTCTGCCAGCGCTCCGCCGTCATTGTTATATGAAAATCTTGTACGGGTGGTGAAGTTAAGTGATGCCCGCCTGCCTAAATCAGCAGCCTTATTTGATGTTTTTAAATCCGTAACACCTTTAAAGGCCGTAATTTTTCCTGCGTCATTCCAATCTTTTGAAATAGATTGTTCAATCGTTACTCCGTCAGCAAGTTTTACACCCGCTGTTGCCATTGAAGTCCCTGTCCCGTCAAAATTTATAAAATTTTGAAGTGTTCCGAAAGTATCAATGTTTTTATCTCTATCCGGCATATCTTTTTCCCTTAATGTCCAATACTCTTATATATATAAAGTATTTTAAATCGGAAAAATTGCCTTTTGAGTTTGCGGAAAAATATACATTTTTCTCGCAAACTCGGGGAACGGTTACACATCAGGTTGTGTGCTATCCCGCACACGACCTGATGTTCACACACCTAAAGTCGGATTTGAAAAGCGTATTGCCGGCAGAGGCTGAAGACATTTGCGAAGTCAAATGCCGAAATGCCGTTTTATGCCGGCAAGCAAGATTTCTTCAAAATTGTCATTTTTCGACTTTTTCCGCATCCTCTTTTATTAAGATTTATTTTTATGCGGGCCTTTTTTAATTACTTCCAAAAGGGCTTCCACTACTACAGGATCCCATTTTACACCGGATTCTTCTTTTATAATTCTAATTGCTTCTTCTTTTGGCATTGCGGCTCTGTATGCACGATCAGAAATCATTGCGCAATAAGCATCGGCAACTGCAATAATTCTTGAACCCAGAGGTATGGAATTCCCTTTTAATCCTTCAGGCTCGCCTCTGCCGTCCCATCTTTCCTTGTGATAATGAATATACGGAATAACTTCTGATAAGAAATTTATATTCATTAAGAGGTTAACACCTACGTTTGGATGATTTTGTAGTTTTTCCCATTCCTCTTTTGTTAGTTTTTTATCAGAGGTAAATAAAGACTCAGGAAGTGTAATTCTTCCTATATTTTGCAGCAGCCCTGCATAATATATCAAATCGGTTGTTTTTTCGTTCAGGTGAAGCTGATTACAAATTTTACGGGATAATTTTGCAACATTTTGAGAGTGTGCAACTTTATACTGTCCTTTATCATCAACCGCCTTAACTAATTTTTCGACAAATGACTGCTGATTATCTCCCAAATCACCGATAAGAGCGGTTAATTCTGCCCGTTTGTGCTGGAGTTCCGGTACCGATGCAGTGTCATCATCTAAGAGTTCCTGGGTGGAATCAATAGACTTTTGTAATGAAAGTGAGGTTCCAAAAAGGCTTGCTATTGATTGCAGCAGTTTAAGATAAGACCGTTTTATTCTTTTGGGTTTATAGTTTTCTATGACAACCACGCCGACAATGTTAGCATTGTTGTGCATAGGAACCGCAAGTAATGATTTAACCTTATCTTCATTTAGTTCTTTTATAGGTTTAAAAGTTGTACAATCGGTAATATTTTCTATTTCAATCGGTTTTATTGTTTTATAGGCAGTAACAACAACATTTTTACGTGATAATTTGTAGCCTAAATCTTTATCATAAATATTATAATCAAATTCTAATGAGGTTCCGACAAGCGGCAAATCTTTGTCTGAATTTTGGAATTCTCTGGCAAATTCTTTTGTCAGGTATATATGACAAACATCTATATCAAGGATTTGAGTCATTGTTTTTGCAATAGCATTATATATGACATACTCTTCTTTGGAGTTAAAACCTAAAACACGAAGGGTATTATCAAGAGAATATATTGATATAAGTTCTTTTAATTGTGATGATAGTTTTTCGGATTTAGAGCGGATATCTTTACCTATCTTTGTAGCAAGCTCATCCGATATAAAATACTCTGATATAAAGTCCCCGAGGTTGAGGGCAAAAATTTCTTCCATCGGGTCGCCTTCCATCAGATCAAGAGTTCTGCCAAACAAAGATACTCCATTTTGGTCTTCCGGCATGTTTTGTCCTTCCATAATAATCTCTACTTATATTTAGTATTACGGCACAATTTTGAAAAACTTTAGGATTTTTTTGATTTTTTTACAAAAATTTATACTTAAGTTACAAATCACTCCTACCAATGGAGTAGAAACATAAAAAGTTTTCTACAATTTGTAAACAATTGTAAAAAACTTTTTTATTAAAAAGAATGCAGAATTTACCTTAATAAATATAACTATTTTTTATAAAATCCGAAAATTTACGGTTTGTCATGCGCCCGTAATCGTTAAATTTGTTCAGTGACGGGTCATTTTTTATAATCGTAGTTAATACCCCGCCTTCTCCTTTTACAGCATCTATAACGGCTTTAAAAAGCGGCTCTGACATTTTATCAAGTTTTTCGTATATGCGGAATGCCCGATTAGAATTTCCGTGTTTATATAGCATAAATGCTCCGTACATTGCAAAAATATGCAGAGCAGGAAGTAAAATTACTTTGCCGCTGTCTAACGCATTTTTATAAAGATTAAACTGTGATTTAAACCTTGCAAATAATTTATTGTCCTCTCTGTCGATGTATCGGTTAGAAAAATCATCGGTCATATTAAATAGCTGCTTATAATCAGGCTCTAATTCCGAATCTGACGGAAAACGCAGGACATCAGCTTTTTCAGGTTGTTTATCGCCGGCAATTAAAGAATATATATCATTCACCTTTTGATAACTGTGATTCCAGTAATAGTCAATCTTTTCAGGATATGCATCTTTTCCGCCCGGCAGTAAACGGTCTACAGCGTTTCTGACAAACCATTGTGAACATCCCAGAGCGCTTGAAGAAAGCAATTCCAGCCAGAATTCCGCAACTTTTTTTTCTATCTTCATTAAATTTTGTGTATTTAAATCAGACGTAGAATTCATCAGTTCGTCTATCTTATCCCGATAATCCGCAGCTTGCGCAGATGCATACAAATATGCAGGTATCGCTTCAGTTAAGTTCGGACGTTTCTGTAAACGAGTATTTTCATCAACCAGTCCAAAGGCATGCCGGAAGGATTGAAATACCTGTAATTTTTTTGCATATATCTGTATAATTTTTTCAGTTGGTTTGCGTAAAACTACAGATGATAACCGTTCATAATCCAGATTTTCCTGTGTTATATCAGGAATATTGGCGTTCTTATAATAGTAATATCTGTTTCTGTAATATTCTCCTTTTAATTTTAAATAATCCTTAAAAAAGTCAGGCGCCTGATATCTTCCCAGTTTCTTTATATAAGGCGGTAATGTTGCCATCTCAAACATCTGGAGATTAGCAGGAAGTGTTTCTTTTGGGAACAGTAAATACCCGTCAGCATCAATTCCCTCTTCGGGTTTCATATCGCACGCAAATTGATAATCTATTAACCCTATTTGGCCTGTTTGAGGATCAACCTTACAATTACCTGTATTAAGGTCGTTGTGATATACCCCTTTCTTATCCAGTTCATAAAGCGTATTCATAAAGCTTCTGAGCGGCTGGAGTTTAAAAGGATTTTCAACTGGATCCGGCTCTTCGCCTTTAATAAATGTCGAGATTAAATACTCATTGTTATTTTCTGTTGTAACCTGCGCCATAAGCTGCTGCGAACCAGGGACAGCACCAACCTTTGCAAGCATTTTTGCTTCCTGCCGGCTGTCTTCTTTGGATACATCTTTGTTAAATTTTTTGATTACAAAATTTGTACCTAAAAACCGGTAGACACTTGCAAACATTCCGTGTCCGAGATATTTTGCTTCTGATTTGTCGCCGTCATCAAACTTATCTACTTTATCTTTAAATTTGTCGTTAATTTGTCCGTAATTCACCTTTTTTACTTTGCTGGTAAAATCAGGCCGGTACTGTAACCTTGAATAGTTATTACTCTGTATACTAAATATTTTCATTTTGCCCCCTGTTAAGCAGATTTTAAGGGAATTTCAATCATTCCGTGAGCCTTAGGATTAAATCCGTCAGGAAATACTGTTGCATTATTTGTATAAGTAGCACCTGTAAAGTCAGCACCGACAAGGTTTGCACCTTTCATATTTGCCCATCTTAAATTTGCATTTCTGAAATTTGAATTTCTGAAATCACCGCCGATAAGATTTGCACCAAACAATGTTGCACCCTCAAAATCAGCATTCTTCATAACAGCTTCTTTTAAGCAGGCATCCTGCAATTTTGCATTCTTAAATACAGCCTTCTCTATTTCTGCCTGTGAAAAATCTGCACGGTTTAGCTTTGCTCCTGAAAAATCAAACTGCTCATCCGGACACAAACTTTGACGCACTTTCATGTGAGAAAATTTTCTATCACGCATGTCTGCATTTCTTCCGGCAGGAACAAGCCCGTGTTCTTGCGGTTCATACCCTTCAGGGAAAGAGGTGGATAAATCATAAATACTTCCTGCAACCTTGCTGTCCGGTAGTTCAGCAAAATCCGAACCAGATAAATCAGCTCCTATAAAGTTAGATTTTGCTAAATTTGCGCCGTTAAAACGTGTATTTAAAAATACTGAATTATTAAAACTGCCTTCCGAAAAATCGCTGTTTTCATTAAATACACAATTTGACATATCGCAATCAATAAATATTGAGCCTTTCCCTATTGTATCTTCAAAACTGCTTCCTGAAAAATCAATTTTATCAAATTTCCCCTCCTGCATATCGGCTTCTGAAAAATCTGAACTTGATAAATCATATGGAAACTCATTTTTATACGGCTTTACGCTGACCCTCGAAAATATCTGTTGTATTTCACCCGGAAGCATTTTTAAATTAACACCTTTTTCAATTTTTATCATGCCCCTTAAATCCGGATCAAAACCAGATTTAAAAATGGTATCTCTATCATATAACGCGCCTGTAAATATGGATTCATCATCAACACTCCATATTTCGCTTAAATCAGCGCCTGCAAAATTTGCATTGCTGAAATTTGAGTTCTTTATTGTTGCCCATTTGAATTTTGCGCCTTGGAAATTTGCTTTTTGGAAATCAGAATTTAACAGGTATGTGTCGTAGAAATTTGAATGAGAAAACCTGCCCAAATTTGCGATTACACCGTCAAATCTTGACTTTGATAAATCAGAATTATGGAGTTCGACCCCGGACATCTGTGTATTCTGGAAATTTGAATTTGTAAGTTGAGCCTCTTTTGCATAAACATCTGTCATATTAACATTTGTCCAGTCGCTGTCTCTGCACACAAGCCTCGGATATGCTGCTGCACCTATTGTTCTTGTCAAATCTAAACCTGCGGCTATTACAAGCGGAACATATCCTGCTACTGTTGGTATCCAGCGGTAGTTTGTTTTTCCGCCGCCTTTGAAATTTACCCCGCAGTATGCTTGCATAAGCGGTGCAGAAACTTTTTGCATCTCCTGCTGCTTTTGTTCCTGTTGTTCGGTTGTAACTGTTGATTTTGAATTTTTGACTTCCGGCTGTGAAAAATTGACTGAGGCTTTTCCCCTGATTAAATTGATACTCTGTGTTTTCATAATGATTTGCTCCTTTTTCCTTTTAGTTCTTTCACTTAATGTTTGCTATTACATTCTCTATATTATTTCTCTTATCTTGATTAAATGCTGCTTTGCATTTTATTACGCAAAAAGCGGATGCAGCCGTAAATATTGCGGCTAAAAGAATCATACCTTTACTGGATTTCATAAAATCAGTTATAATTGCAGGAAGATTTTTATTTTTTATTGTTTTGGTTCGTCTATTTGATGGGCGGGAATTCCCGTGCTGTTCCTCTATTGTTGAAGCCGGAGATGATGGCTGAGCGGGCGTATCTTTAGGTGTATTTTCTGCTGTATATTTCTCAGGCAGCCATAACTCTTCGGGCGGCTCCGGTTTTTCCGGTAATATTATAGTTACGTCAATTGGTTCGTATTCACCCGGGTGTATTATATGTCCGGGTTTTAGAGGCGCCTCAGGCAATATTATGTTTACAGGTTTATGCGGCTCTTCTCTAAAAATAGGAATTTCCTGTTTTTTTCTGCCTGATTTTACCGGCTTATCTTGTTTGGTTTTCGGTGTTTTCTGTTGTAATTTTTTGTTTTCAGTTTCCTTGATAAAATTATCTATATTCTCTGGCATAATGTATTGTTTTTTACCCGTAAGAAATAATTTTAGTTTTTTATATACTGCGTTCTGTTTGTTTAATTCTTCTCTTATTTCAGCCTTGCGTTTCTTATCACCTGTTTTGCGTAGTTTTGTTTGTACGTCGCTTATTTTGGCTTGTCGTGTTTTTAAGTATTTTTGAACGTGATATTTTGCTTTGTTCTCATCCAGCCCGGAAAACAGTGATGTATAAGATGCTGTTATAATTGATAGTGCGGATAAAACTAATTCTCTTGTGTGAGTATCAAGTTCCGAATTTTCATCAAGTGCTTCATCTTCAATATTGTCAACATCATAACGCCTGCCGTAGTTAAATAATCTTTCAAAATTATGAGAAATCTTTGTTATTTTCTCCTGCGCAAAATTATCTTCATACAACTCTGTATTAAAATATGATGACATTTTTTCATCAATAGCTTTATCATGCGGATAAGAATATTTATACTCTTCAACCATTTTTTGTATTTCAGGCGGGAGGTTTTTCTTAAATTCTTCATTATACTTAGCATAATCACAAACAGCCATCTTTATAGCTTCTTCCAGAGTATGTGGTTTAGCAGGATCTGCTGCATCAACATGAATAAAACGTAAACGCCCGTCATAATTAAAATATTGCGCATCTGCAAGCAGCTCACTTATTGGTGTTCCGCTTTCAAGTTTTTCTTTTTCTGTACGATTATCTACAAAAATAGCAACGAGCGGAATATTATTAAACAGTTCTGCCTGCTTTTTATTCTCCGGAATAAAGGTTCCCGGCTGGTTAGAAACATATTTCTTTATATTAAGCATTTTGCAGTCATTATCACCATCCCCTGCCACTATAACTAAATCGTTTTTGTTATTTTCTATGATGTCTTTTATTAAATTTTTAGTATCTTCAAACTTATTTATAAATGGAGGCTTGATTTCAAACTCTTTTCCTGCATAAGAGCCTTTAGAAAGGTTTGTCATTTCAAACTCGCCGGGAAGCTGCTGCTTAAACGCTCTTGAATTATTTAGCAATGCCTTTACATTATCTTGATATAATTTGCTGACACCAATTCTCACCCCAAGACTTCCATCATCCGAGAATGCGACATAATCATCATCTTTATGCAGTCCAATTCTTTCGAGCGCACTCTGTAAAGAAATTCCACCGCCGTATTCCTTGTTTGAACGTGTTGTCGGTATACTTTCTAAAACCTCATGCCGCCTTGCTTTTTCCATATACACAATATGTGCAAGTTCACCCATGTGCCAGTTATAATCATTAATTTGTTTTTGAAGCTTTGCTCTTTCTTCTTCATTTTTTATGCCGGATAAATCAGGGAAGGTAACTCTTGATTTCGATTCTAAAATCTTCCTGATTCCATTTTCGTCGGTATTTACAGTATTTATTTCGTTTAATAGTTTTTCTAACTCTATATCATTTGTCAAACGCAGAAAATCTTTAACTTTTTGCGAAATAGGGTGGCTTCCTATCAGAAACTCAATTTCTCTTTCATAATATTTCTTTGATAATAGCTCTTTGAGTTTAGACATTAAACCGGTATAATCCCACCCTTTTGATTTATAATATTCACGCTTTGCTTCGTTTGCATTTTCTTTTACAAAAGCCTCTTTCTCTGTTCTGTAAAACTCTTCTTCCGTTTTAACATTCTTATAAAACTCATCCTGTCCGTTACAGGTAACAAGTTTTTCCGGCAGCGGAACCCATAAATCCTGCTGCTTTAATTTGTTTAAAAAATAATTAGTTTCGGTAAGGTTTCTTCCTGTAGTAATAACAAAATTGAATTTGTTTTCCTCACCCTGTCCGCGAAGTTTGCCAAATAATTCCCATATTTTATCAAAGTAAGACTTAAACTCTCCTTTGTTTACAGGAGGGGCATAATTACAAACACTGTCGTGGTTAAATTTAGCAGGAATGTATGTTCCGTCAAAGTCGCTGTACAGGTTTACTTTCCCTGCCGTAAAACTTTTATTATGCGTTTTTGTCCCCTGTATATTATCTCCCGTCTGTCCGATTTTTTGTATTCTCATTTATTAACAACTCCTTTTAAAAATAAAATTTTGTATTAAAAAAGCGGCGTCTGAAAATTCAGACACCGCTTCTGGGATAACTATTGCCAAAACCGCAGTTTTGTTTTGTTCCTATAAAAAATGTAATACTATTCCGCTTTTGGAAATTTGTACTCATATTACCCCGATATTTTTATACCAACTTTTTATCTTTTTAAACATCCTACAGCAAATTTTTATTTTTACAAATATTTTTTCTAAAAAAATTTACATATCTTAAGATTTAATTTCTGTTATAATAAAAAAGAATAAAGCAGCCGGATAATCGCGCTTTATATAATAAAGTGAGGAAAGTCCGTGCATTCAAGGACAGTCCGCCGGAGAAACTCCGGACGGCGAAAGCCGGTGGATAGTGCCACAGAAATGTAGACTGCCGATGGAAACATTGTTTCACAGGTGAGGGTGCAACGGTGAGTTAAGAGCTTCACCGGAGATATCGAGAGGTATCTGCCAGGTAAACCCCGGACGAATGCAAGATTGACGGGAAGGCTTTAAAGGTGTCCGCCTACTTCCGAGTAATCGCTAGAGATTACAAGTAATTGTAATACCAGACAGATGATTATCTTGAAACAGAACACGGCTTATGAGCTGCTTTATTCTTTTTTAATTGTCATAATCTGTAGCAAGATATTTAATGAAATATGCCGAAAGTACCGGAAAGATAAATAAAACAATAAGTACATTTATGATTCCGAAATGCTCTGCAATAATTCCTATTGCAGATAGTATAACAGCGACTATTCCCCATGAAAAACCAACCATTAACCCTGCTGCTACACTTTTATACTCCGGTAGAATATTTTGAGCCATAACGACAGTAACAGGCTGGGCAAGCATGGTTGTGAATCCCATTGTTAAAAATATTACAAGTGACAGAATCGGATGATGTTCATAAGTTAGTGCGAAGAGAATCATCAGAGGGAAAGTTATGTACATTGAAAAGTACAGTAATTGTTTTGTCCCCATGATTTCTTCTACACGCCGGCTTAACAGTGAACCAATTCCGCCTGCAAATATAAAGGCAAAAAGAGCTGTTCCGATATAAAACGGGCTGTACCCCATGTCCCTCCATAGAAACGGTAATAAAATACAGGTACTGTTTGTTACAAGAGTTTTCATCATTGATATAATTAATAAATATTTTATTGTTCTGTGAGAAAAAATATCAATGAATGTTTGTGCAAATTTTTTCTTAATAATAACTTCTCCGCGATTTGAGAGTTTAGGCACAAACAGAAACATTATACTTGCGGTTATTAATCCGATAAAAGTTGTGTAAGGCATTTTACTCATACCCAGATATTGTGCAACCCATGCCGCAAGCAGCGGGCCGAAAGAATAACCGATAGACCCGAGGCTCATGTACAGTCCCATATAATTTATACCGGACTTTCCGCCGAATCTGTTTACAAATCCTGTAGCCTGCGGGTGAAAAAAACTGCTTCCCAAGCTTCCGAGGGCCATAAACAGGATAAGAAGATATACATTAGGGGCAATTGTTGTAAGCGGTATAAATACACAGACGAGAATTAATCCCCAGAATACAAAAAAGCGTTTAAGCGTATTATCTGCAAAAAAGCCGAAGAATGGCTGCAGCATTGATGAAAAAATATGTGAAATACTAATTATTACAGTTGCTGTGCCAAGTGCAATACCAAGTTTTAGCGCAATAAACGGCATTAAAGGATTCATAAAACCGGTGTATGAATCACAAACAAGGTGGGCAGCGGATAACCAGCCTACAGCTTTGCTTTTTTTATTTTCTTCCAACATAACGGTATTTTAGCACTAATTATAAAAAAGAAAAATTTATTTTTTACTAAATGAAATCAATTACTACAATTTCCGGCAGGCAGCAAAAGCGGACATTCATGATACTGTTGCCGAGTCCTTTCGTTACAATTAAAGTATTTTCTTTTATTTTGAATAATCCGTTTGCATATTTTGTTCCGGATTTAGAAGGAACAATAAGGGCGCCAAAGAAAGGTATTTGCACTTGTCCGCCATGGTTATGTCCCGCAAGAGTTAAGAATACATTTTTATTTATATCGAAAAACGGATCAGGACTATGGGTTAAAAGAATTGTTGTTTTTTCTGCGTGACGGAGGGCTTTTTCTGTATCTGGAATTCTTGTTTGTATATCCTCAATTCCGGCAATTGTAATATTTTTATTGTTTATTTTAATTTTTTGTGAACTGTTTTCAAGTATTGTAACGCCGTTTATTCTAAGGACTTCTCTAATTTTTGCTCCATTCTGCCACCAATCGTGGTTGCCAAGCACTGCAAAAAATCCAAATAGCGGTTTTATATTTGCAAGTTCTTCCGCTATATCTTCAATAGGAAGTGTTTTAGAAGCTTTGTAACCTTTTACAAAATCTCCTGAGGAAAGAACTATGTCCGGCTGCTGTTTGTTTATTAGTTTAACAATCCGTTTTAATCTGTTTCTTTCATTGGGTGCAATGTGAAAATCACTTACAAATACAGCCCTAAAACCCTTCAAATCACTATTGTGTAATTTATATTTTTTAACAAAAACAAACCGCGGCTCTATAAAAAAGCCCCATATTATTGATAAAACGCATAGAGTAAGAATAATTTTCATAAAATTATTTTATGATGCCAAAGCCTAAAAGGAAGGTGCAAATAATAAATATTGCGGCAACAATACCCGTAAGCTTGTTTAATCCTTTTTCTGCGCTTTTTTGTGATGCGAACATATTAGCGGCGCTGCCGATTCCTGCAATTCCGTCGCCCTTTGGCGAGTGCATCAGGATAAGTACAACAAGTAATATTGCTGAGATTGACATTAATCCCCAGGTAAAAATAAGCATTTATTTTTTCTCCTTTTTAATGAAGTGCGCCCTTTTAGAGTTCAATTTGATAGTTTCAAATTTGTATAATCTGGCAGGACGTTTCGACGATGTTTTTGAGAACTCGTCTAATTCGACAAGTCCTTCTGTTTGCAGGGCTTTTTTGCGGAAATTACGTTTATCGAGGCTTTTGCCCATAATCAATTCATAAGCCTTCTGCATTTCTGTTAAAGTAAATTTTTCATTAAGAAGCTGATAAGCAACAGGACACATTTCAAGCCGTTCGCGTGTTCTTTTGAGAGAATAGTTGATAATTTCTTTGTGGTCAAATGCCAGCGGCGGAAGATTTGAAACTTTGTGCCAGCCGATATCAGGAGTTGAATCAATTTCGATATCTTCTGCCCTGATAAGAGCAAAATAGGCACACGTAATAACTCTGGAAATCGGGTGCCGCAGCGGGTCGCCGAAGGTGTACAATTGTTCAAGATAAATATTATCAACATTTGTTTTTTCTTTAAGAACGCGCATAGCTGCTTCATCAAGGTTCTCGGACATTCTGACATATCCTCCGGGGATGGCCCATTTCCCCTTAAACGGTTCATTCTGTCTTTTAATAAGCAGCACCTGAAGAGAGTTATTCTTAATAGTAAGAATAACAATGTCAACAGTTATTTCGTGTGTTTTTATTTCGTTAAACATAGTGTACCTATAAAGAATTATAAAACAAAAAATATATATAGCAAGAAGCATTACTATTACTATCTTAAACCGTATTTTTAACTAATGTGAAGGTGGTGTTTAACGGGTTCTTGTATGATTTTTTTGTTTATGCAACAATGTTATTAAATTGCACAAGCTGCGATATTTAATAGTATTATTTTTAAATAATTAATGTAGAAAAGGAAAAGAATATGGCTAGAAAAACTCCACTGGAAAAAATTAGAAACATTGGTATTGCCGCACACATTGATGCAGGTAAAACCACTACTACAGAACGTATATTGTTCTATACAGGTAAAACGCATAAAATCGGCGAAGTTCACGATGGTGCCGCAGTAACCGACTTTATGGAACAAGAACGTGAAAGAGGTATTACAATTCAATCAGCGGCAGTTACTGCTGAATGGAAAGGTCACCAAATCAACATCATTGATACGCCGGGACACGTTGACTTTACTATTGAAGTTGAACGTTCTCTTCGTGTATTAGACGGTGTTGTTGCTGTGTTCTGTGCTGTCGGCGGTGTTCAATCACAATCTGAAACTGTTTGGAGGCAAGCAAACAGATATGAAGTACCGCGTATGGTTTTTGTTAACAAAATGGACAGAACAGGCGCAGATTTCTATCGTGTAGTTGATCAGATTAAGAACAGATTAGGTGCAAATGCTTATCCTATCAGACTTCCAATTGGTGCTGAAGATAAATTCAGAGGTCTTATTGATTTGTTTACGATGAAAGCTGAAATCTATACAAACGACCTTGGTACTGATATAAGAGAAGAAGACATTCCTGCTGATATGCTTGAAATGGCACAAAAATACAGAGATGAACTTGTGGAAGCAATTGCAGGTGAAGACGATGATTTGATGGAAAAATACTTTGAAGATCCATCATCGATTACTGTTGATGAATTAAAAAAAGGTTTAAGAAAAGCAGTCTGCAATAATAAGATTGTTCCTGTAACCTGCGGTACAGCATTTAAAAACAAGGGTGTACAATTACTGTTAGATTCCATTGTTGAATTAATGCCGTCGCCGGTTGATGTAAAAGCAATTGAAGGCGAACTTGAAGACGGCACTAAAGTTGAAAGACATTCATCTGATACAGAACCGTTTTCAGCTCTTGCTTTTAAAGTTATGACAGACCCGTATGTAGGCCGTTTAACTTTCTTAAGAGTTTATTCAGGTGTTATTACCTCAGGTTCTTATGTTCTTAATGCTACAAACGGTAAAAAAGAACGTATTTCAAGACTCGTTCGTATGTATGCAGATCAAAGGCTTGAAGAAACTGAAGTATATGCAGGTGATATTTGTGCAGCAGTCGGTTTGAAAGACACAACAACCGGTGATACTCTGTGTGATGAAAAAGCTCCGATTATCCTTGAAAAAATGTCTTTCCCTGAACCGGTTATTTCTGTTGCAATTGAGCCAAAAACTAAGGCCGATCAGGATAAAATGGGTATTGCGCTGCAAAAACTTGCTGAAGAAGATCCTTCATTCAGAGTTAAATCTGATACAGAAACAGGTCAAACAATCATTTCAGGTATGGGTGAACTTCACCTTGATATTATTGTTGACCGTATGTTAAGAGAATTCAAGGTTGAGGCAAATATCGGTAAACCTCAGGTTGCTTACCGTGAAACAATCAGAGGTACTGCTGATCAGGATTCTAAATTTATCCGTCAATCCGGTGGTAAAGGTCAATACGGTCACGTTAAAGTTAGAATTTCTCCTGCCGGTGAAAACGAAGGTTTCGTATTTGAAAATAAAATTGTCGGCGGTGCTATTCCTAAAGAATATATCGAACCGGCAAGAAAAGGTATGGAAGAAGCCCTTGAAGGCGGTATCTTAGCGGGATTCCCGATGATTGACGTTAAAGTTGAACTTTATGACGGTTCTTACCACGAAGTTGACTCTTCTGAAATGGCTTTCAAAATTGCCGGCTCAATGGCGATGAAAGAAGGTACGAAGAAAGCTTCTCCGTGTATTCTTGAACCGATGATGAAGGTTGAAATAGAAATTCCTGAAGAATATACAGGTACAATCATCGGCGATATTTCAAGACGCCGCGGACGTGTAGAAGGCCAGGAACCGCAGGGTAATACCGGAAATGTTATTGTAAGAGCAACCGTTCCTCTTGCTAATATGTTCGGTTATGCAACAGACCTGAGATCAAATACTCAGGGGCGCGGTACCTTCTCTATGGAATTCAAATGCTATGAACAAGTTCCTGCAAATATCGAAAAAGAAATTATCGAAAAATACGGAGCAAGCAAAGCATAAGTTCTAAGAAATCAAAGGGGCGGGAGTGTTCCCGCCCTTTTTTATTATAATGTTGTGATTTTATTATATTTCTTGTAAAATATATTATAAAGTTTAGGAGGGTATTTTGTACGGAATTATATTAGCAGGGGGATCCGGCAGCCGTTTATGGCCTATGTCCAGGGAATTGTATCCGAAACAGTTGTTGAATATTCAAAATGAAGATAGTTTGTTGCAGGCAACATACAAAAGACTGGCAAAATTTATTCCGCATGAGAATATTATTGCAACAACCGGAGTAAAGCATTTAGCAAATGTTAAATCCCAGCTTTCAAAGAACGGTGAAGGTTTAAAAGTTCTATCAGAACCTATTTCCAGAAATACTGCCCCTGCAATAGCCATTGCGGTGAAAAATATTCTGTCAAACAAAGCTGATGGTGTGGTACTAGTTGTTCCCTCAGACCATGTTATTAAAGATATTGAGAAGTTTAGAAGTTCAATAGAAAAAGGTGAAAATCTTGCTAAATCAGGGTATTTGGTAACATTTGGGGTTCAGCCCTCTTATCCTGAAACGGGGTACGGTTATATTAAAGTTTCTGAACCACTGAATGAAGGTTATAAAGTCGATAAATTCGTTGAAAAACCTGATTATGAACAGGCAGAGGCGTATGTGACAACCGGAAAATATTTTTGGAATTCCGGTATCTTTATGTTTAAAGCGTCTGTATTTATGAACGAATTAAAAAAGTATTCTCCTGAAATATATTGTATATTTGACAGGTTAGATTTTTCAAAATCAGACGAAGTTCCTTATATAGAATATGAACGCATGCCGAATATTTCTATTGATTATGCAGTTATGGAAAAATCAGATAAAATCGCACTTGTAAAACTGGAATGTGATTGGAGCGATTTAGGTTCCTGGTCATCTATTTATGAATCAGAAAAAAAGGATGAAAACGGAAATGCTTTAGTCGGGCATGTTATAGACCTGGATTCTAAAAACTCGCTGGTTTATTCCTCCTCCAAGCTTTGTGCCACAATAGGCCTTGAAGATACGGTTCTTGTTGAAACAGAAGATGCAATACTGGCTTGCAAAAAAGACAGAACACAGGATGTAAAAAAAATATATGATATTTTAAAACAACAAAATGACGATACACATCTTATTCATAAGACGGTTTTTCGCCCCTGGGGATTTTATACTGTATTGAATCAAGGTGACGGATTTTTGACTAAAATGATACAGGTAAATCCCGGGCAGAAATTATCTGTCCAGTCACATAACTTTAGAAGCGAGCATTGGGTTATACTAGCCGGTACTGCTAAAGTTGTATTAGAGGGCAAGGATTATATATTGAGTCCGGGAAACAGTATAGATATACCTTTAAAGGCTATTCACTCTTTGCAAAATCCGTATAAAGAGCCGATAAAAGTTATTGAAGTTCAATTAGGCGACCCGCTTATTGAAGAAGATATTATAAGATACGAAGATATGTACGGCAGGGTATAGATTAAGTATTATGGCGTTAAAGTTTGTATTAAAAACTATGGGGTGTAAAGCTAACCAGTATGAGGGCGGTATAATAACCGAAAATCTTGTTGCTAACGGGTATCAGGAAGTAGAAAAAACTACCGAGGCGGATTTTTTTATCTTAAACTCGTGTACTGTTACACATAAAAGTGATAATGAAGCCCTTTACCTTTTACGGAACGCAAAACATGAAAATCCTAATATTATTAATGTTATAACCGGATGTACTGCTCAGGTTAAGAAGGAAGAACTTTTAGCGCTTGATTATGTTGATATTGTTCTTGGTAATGATGAAAAATTGAATATAAGCCGGTATCTTTCTGATAAAAATAGCTGCAGCGTTACTGATTTGATGAACAAAGACGGGTTTACATACACTGTTCTCAATGATATATACAAAACCCGTATCGGGTTAAAAATTCAGGATGGGTGTAACAGTCGGTGTTCTTATTGTATAATTCCGTTTGCCCGAGGAAAGAGCCGGAGTGCGGAAGCGGACTTTCTTGTCAAACAAATCAATCTTTACGCAGAGCATGGATATAAAGAGGTTATGCTTACGGGGATTCATATCGGACAGTGGGGTAGAGAGTTTGGTAAGTCACTTATTGACCTTTTAAAAGAGATAGAAAAAACAAAAATTCCGCGCTATCGTCTTGGTTCTCTTAACCCGTCTGAAATAGATGAAGAATTATTAGACTTTTTACAATCCTCAGAAAAATTCTGCCCGCATTTTCATTTATCGCTGCAATCGGCTTGTGATAAGACATTAAGAGCAATGAACAGGTTTTATAGAACAGAAGACTATCTTGACCAAATAGAAGATATAAAAAAGAGATGGCAAAATCCTTTTTTAGGTGCTGACATTATTGCAGGTTTTCCCGGGGAAACTGATGAAGATTTTAACTGTACATATAAAAATTTGGAGCGTTCAGGGTTAACTAGAATACATACATTCCCTTATTCATTAAGGAAAGGGACTGCTGCTGAAACTATGCCTGATCAGGTTTCATTGGAAGAAAAAACTGCGAGGGCAGATATAATAAAAAAATTATCGGCTAAAAAATACAGTGAATTTTTAAATTTAAATAATGGTAGTAAAGAAGAGGTATTAATAGAAAAGCGCCCGGATAAACGGACTGGTATGTATAAGGGAATTACGCGCAACTATTTGACATTAATAATTAAGTCTGATAAACCCGGTTTGTATAATACTCTGCAAAATGTAGAAATTGTTGTTGATTCCGGCAGATTATACGGCAGAATTCTTTAATAAAAAATAACCCTTATTCTTTATATAACTGTTCTTGACAATGACATGTGTTAGTGTTATCATTGTGTGGAAAGTTCCACATATAACGTGGGGAAAATAAAAAACTGGACAACATGATATATATTACGCATTGGGCAGGAGAAATATAAAAAAGGAACCTGTTTGTCTGCGCAAAAACGGTGAGGAAACATGAGAGGCAAAATTATTTTAATTTTATTGATAATGTTCGGACTTATTGCTGCACGGGCATTGTACAGTCATTTTTCTACAATGAACGCGGGGAAGCGCGGTGCTGCATCTGCTCCGGCGGTAACTGTGCAGGAGGTAAGCAGTACCCCTGTAACGTACTCTTTTGAAGCGCCTGCAAGAGTTAGCTCAAAATACCGGGTTGAGGTTACAGCACGTATAAGCGGTTATCTTACAAAAAGCTATTTTAAAGAAGGTGATTTTGTAAAAGCCGGTCAGCTTTTGTTTGAAATTGAACCTCTTGAATACAAACTTGCTGTTCAACAGGCAAAAGGCAACCTTGATAATGCCCGTGCGCAGCTTAACTATTATGAAAAACAGCTTGCAAGATATGAGGAACTAGTCCAAAAAGATTATGTTGCGAGGTCTGATTATGATAATATGCTCGCACAGCGCGATGCGTACAGAGCGCAGGTTTCATTAACCGAAGGCGCGTATAATGATGCATTGAGAAATTACGGTTATACGCAGGTAAAGGCCCCTGTTGACGGCCGTATCGGTATAATTAATGTTACAGTCGGAAACTATGTTAACGCACAGGCCGGGTATTTAACAACTATTAACAGTGAAGATCCTATGTATGTAACTTTCCCGATTGATTCAAAAGATTATGCTACGTTAAATAAAATAGACGGCAGTGCAAATGTTAACCGGACAGTCGAATATAAGTTCTCAACGGGTATGCTTTATGGTGAAAAAGGTGTTCAAGATTTTCGCGATAATAAAGTTGATGAAACTACCGGAACAATAACTTTGCGTGCTACATTTAAAAATCCGCACGGGGAGTTGATACAGGGAGATTACGGGAGAATTATCATATTCTCAAATAACAAAGCTCCGATGCCGACTGTTCCTGTTGAGTCTGTTATGGAAAATCAGGAGGGACAATATGTATATAAACTTGATGAACAAAACCTCCCAAGACTTGTGTATATAAAAACAACTGTTCAGCAAGGCGGCAAATGGATAGTATCAAGCGGAATTAATCCCGGCGATAAAGTTATTGTAGCAGGATTACAAAAAGTTATAGCGGGTCAGCCGGTTAAAATTGTTGATAAAATCGTGGCAAAAGCTCCCGTTAAAGAAAAACGCTCATTGATTGATTTGATTAAAGGTTTGTTTAATAAGAAGGATAATAAGGCAGATTAGTTATGGCAGGCAATTTATTTATACAAAGACCAAAGTTTGCAATTGTAATATCTCTGGTAATTATACTTGCCGGTTTAATTGCTATACCTACGCTGCCGTTAGAAGAATATCCTTCTATTACTCCGCCGCAGGTTATAGTTCAGGCAACGTATGCAGGAGCAAGTTCTGACGTTATTACGTCAACAGTCGCAGCACCGGTAGAATTACAGTTGAATGGTGTTGAAAATATGATATATATGTCATCAACATCATCAAACGGTTCCTATCAATTGACGTTATATTTTGAAATCGGTTCAGACCCGGATATGGCTCTGGTAAATGTTCAAAACCAGTTGCAGCTTGTAACTCCGCGTTTGCCTGATCAGGTAAGGAACTACGGTCTGACTGTAAGAAAATCAACCGGCGGCCCCGGGGTTCTAATGATAGCATTAACTTCGCCGAACCATACTTATAATTCGTTGTATCTTGCAAACTATGCTACCATGTATATTAAAGATGAAATCGCCAGAATTCACGGTATTGGTACAGTTAATGTTTACGGCGCAGGCGATTATTCAATGCGTATATGGTTAAAGCCGGATAAAATGGCAAGTTTAGGAGTGTCTGTTGCAGATGTTTCTGCTGCAATTTCTGCGCAAAACGTTCAGACTCCTGCCGGTAACATTGGTGTTGAACCGATTGATACTCCGCAAATGATTAAGTTTACGCTTCGGACAACCGGTCGTTTAAAGGATGTTGAAGAATTTGAAAATATAATTATTAAATCAAATACAGATGGTTCAAATATAAAAATTAAAGATATTGCCCGCGTAGAACTGGGAGCAGAAAAATATACATCTATGTCCGATGTGGATGGTGATGAGTGTTCGGTTATTATGGTTAACCAGTTACCTGAAGCAAATGCTATTGATCTGGTTAAAAAAGTTAAGGCCAAAATTGCTGAATTAAGCAAACGTTTTCCGCCGGATTTGGTATACTCTATACAGTATGACCAGACAGAGTTCATTCAGGAATCTATTAATGAAGTTATACACGCGATAGTTCTTGCTATTATTCTTGTAAGTATAGTAACTTATGTGTTCTTAGGAACTGCGCGTGCTGCATTTATTCCTTTTTGTGCGATTCCGGTATCTTTACTGGGTGTATTTATTTTCCTTGTATTATTTGGATTCTCAATAAACCTGTTAATATTATTTAGTTTGGTTTTGGCCGTTGGTCTGGTAGTTGACGATGCAATTGTAGTACTTGAAAATACGCAGCGGCACATACAGGAGGGTAAAGATCCAAAAACTGCGACCGAAATAACAATGGAAGAGGTATTTAATGCAGTTGTTGCTACATCTCTTGTTTTAATGGCTGTGTTTGTTCCTGTATCGTTTATGTCAGGTATTACCGGGCAGATGTTCAGGCAGTTTGCGATATGCATTGCAACCTCAATAGGTTTATCTGCTGTTGTAGCTCTTACGCTTTCTCCCGCTCTATGTTCTCTTATTCTTAAATCAGGCGACCAGATTAAAGAAAATAAGTATATTAAAAAATTTAATATATGGTTTGACCAGTTGAGAGAAAAATATCTGGTCGTTGTAAATTATTTTGTGTCATCACCAAAGAAAACAATACTTGTATTACTAGGAATAATTATTTTTATTCTTGGAATGTCCAAGGTTATTCCGACCGGATTTCTGCCGGATGAAGATCGCGGTGCGTTGATTTCCCAAATTCAACTTCCGGATGGTGCTACTTTAACCAGAACAAATACTGTCGCAAGAGAATTGGCTTCGGAATTTGCTAAGATTCCGGGGGTAGAAACGATGCTTTCTATTGTAGGATTTAATGGTGATAATACAGCACTTCTTATCACAGATTTAGAACCGTGGGGCAAAAGAAAATCTGCTAAGCTTCAGATTAATAATATAATTTCCGAGATTAATAAAATTACCTCCGGTTATTCAAAAGCAACCGTGTTTACAACCCAGCCTGCGGCTATTTCCGGTATGAGTATGTTCGGCGGGTTTGAATATCAGCTTCTTGATAGAGGTGATAGAACACCTGATGAACTGTATACAGAGGCACAAAAACTAATGGGTGCAGTAATGCAATCCCCCAAGTTTAAGAGTATATATACCTCTTATACAGCTTCTATGCCTCAAAAAATTATAGAAATTGATGAAGAAAAAGCAACTGCACAGCAGGTTGATATATCTGAAATTTATAATACGCTTGCAGCCCAGTTTGCTTCTACATATATAAACGACTTTAATAAATACGGTCGGGTTTACCGTGTATATATGCAGGCTGATTCAGAGTACCGTACAGTACCGTCTGATTTATCCAAAATCTTTGTAAAAAATAAAGTCGGCAGAATGGTTCCGCTGACGGCAGTAATTAATGTTAAAGATATTATCGGGCCGTACTCATTAACAAGGTTTAACCTTTATCCGGCAATTACACTGAATGGTACACCTTCAGATAACGTAAGCTCCGGTCAGGCAATGGCAGAGATGGAAAAAATTTCGGATGAAGTTCTCCCGCGTGATATGGGGTTTGAATGGTCTGGTACTTCTTTGCAGGAACAAAAATCTGCCGGACAAATCGGGCCGATATTAACAATTGCATTAATATTTGTATATTTGTTCCTTGTAGCGCTTTATGAAAGCTGGACACTGCCTATGGCGGTTATGCTTATTGCTCCGGTATCAATGCTGGGTGCGCTGTTTTTACAATATGTATGCGGCTTATCTCTTGATATATATGCGCAAATCGGTCTGGTAATGCTTATAGGTTTAAGTACAAAGCAGGCAATTCTTATTGTTGAGTTTGCAAAGGATGCTATGGAAAAAGACGGACTGAATTATCATGATGCGGCGATGCAGGCTGCTAAATTAAGATTCAGGGCGGTTATGATGACGGCTATTGCATTCCTTCTTGGTTTGCTACCGCTAGTATTTGCACAGGGTGCAGGTGCCGGTTCCAGACATTCTATTGGTATATCCGTATTTGGCGGTATGTTAGCTGTTACAACTCTCGGTACAATTTTGGTACCTGCGTTTTTCTCAATGATTACCCAGATGAAACAAAGATTTTATGCATTTATGGGAAATAGAAAGTCAGGAGGCAGAAAATGAAAAGGATAACAGCCTTATTTCTATTAACTGTATTTTCTGTTGCTCAAACCCCGGTTTTAGCAAATGTGATACCGAAGTTTGAATTAGGCAATATAATAGTAGAAGAAGAGTATCCCGATAGTACTCAGGTTGAACCGCTTGTTCCTTCTTATAATAACAGTCATGACACATTAAGAATAGAAGGATCTGTTGAAGCGGGGCCTGAACAGCAAGGTGTTCCGGATTTAGGATTGGATGATTGTCTGCGGATTGCGCTTGGAAATAATCCAAGAATACAATCAGCAATGCAAGATATACTTGCATCTGATGCCCGTGTCCGTCAGGCGTGGTCTAATTATTTCCCTACATTAAGCTGGCAGACAGGTTATACAAGAATTAAACAGCTCCAGTTATCTGATGCTATCGGCCGTGACCTTATATTTAACTACTGGGTTTTGGGGCAGATTACTGCAAGCCAGATGCTTTACGATTTTGGTGTAACCCAAAATCAGGTAACTATCCAAAAAATAGATAATAAAATATATAAAATGAATTTGTCTGAAATAATAAACGACGTAGTTTATCAAGTCAAAGATGCATATTATCAATTACTTTATGCGCAAGAAAACCGGAATGTTGCTAAAGATATGGTCGATAAGTATACATTGTTTTATAATCAGGCAAAATCATATTACGAATCAGGTATAAGCCCTAAGGTTGATGTTACAATAGCGGAAGTTAATTTAAGTAATTCCAAATTGACATTGATACAGGCAGAAAATGCTGTTGATGTAGCTGTTGCAAAATTAAATAATATAATGGGTGTTCCGTATTTTGATAAATATTCTTTAGCTGATAGATTAACATATAATGCTGTTCATATTACTCTTGATCAGGCAGAGTGTATAGCAAAAGAATCCAGACCCGAGTATAAGATGGCTGATTTGCGTGTAGAGAGTGCTTTGCAGAATTTAAAACTTGTGAAGAAATCCTGGGCGCCGCAGCTTACGCTTGAAGGACAGTTTCAGGTCGGCGGGAAAACACCTGTTAATAACTATGGTTACAACTGGGGCGGATATTTAACATTTCCTACAATTAACGGAATGTTGTTAAAGAACCAGATTAAGGAAGCTAAAGCTTTGCATACCAAACAAATTTCTGAAGCTTTAAATACAAAAAATAATATTTATCTTGATATTCAACAGGCATATTATAATTTAAATGAAAAGAAAAACCAGATACCTGTAGCAACATTAGGCGTTAAACAGGCAAAAGAAAATTACGAACTCTCATTTGGACGGTATAAAGTAGGCGTGGGTTCTCCTACTGAGTTAAAAGATGCGCAGGTTGCTTATCAGAATGCAATGCTGAGCTACTTGAATTCTCTATACCAGTATAATTCAGCGCTGGCGTATCTTGAAAAATCTGTAGGTAAAAACTTGAAACCCTGCGAAGTGCAGTTAGACAAAGGTGTTGAACTTCCTGATGAGCATAAAAATAAAATAAAGAAGGAAAAAACAAAGAATTAAAAACCGGTTACGCCGGTACAACGCTGAGTGCTTTTAATGATTTGAATTTCTTTGTGGAATGTGATTCAATATGTCGGTTTAACAGATTGAAGCATACATCAAGAACTTTGTCAGTTGCTTTTTTGTCGTACTCACTTTCATAATTGAAATCAAATTGAAGCATTGCCTGTAGAAAATCTCTGATTTTATGGTTTAGTTTAAGGTTTACGTTAAGCGGTTTGCAGCATTCTTTACAAACAACCCCTCCCATTGCAAGCGAGAGGAACATGTCCTCTGCAAGAATCTGGTTTCCGCAGCAAAGGCAGGAATCAAGTTCAAGGGAAAAGCCTTCTATTAACATAATTTTTAATTGAAATTTTATAACGGCAATAAGGATTTCTTTTCGTGAACCGGCTGTATCAATCCTGCAAAGGGCTTTAAACAGAAGGTCATATATTTCTTTGCTTGAAGGATCTTCTTCAACCCCAAAATTGGTTACAATTTCAGATATATAAGAAGAATAAACAATTTTGTTCATATCAGTTCTTATATTTTTAAATTGATTAAGGGTTTGAGCTTGGCAGATTCTGTCCATGTTTTTACCTTTTATCAGAGTTAAGTTGTTAGCAGCCAGTAAATCCATTCTTGCACCAAGCTTGCTCTGCGGCTTTTTTAACCCTTTTGCGACGCCTCTCATCAGTCCTTTATCTTTTGAGTATAGAACGATAATTTTATCGGCATCACTCAGGCTGTATGATTTCAGGTTAATAGCATCAGTAACATAATTATAACTATTCATAGTAATTTTTGGTTCCGGTAAATGCACCTTTAAGCATTTTGACTAATTCATTTTCATCTTCAGAAACGGCGCATGCTTCGGATTCTGAAAGTTTACCTTCTTTGACAAGATTCATAAGAGAGGCGTTAAGAGTCATCATTTCGTTATAGGAGCCTTCTTTTAAGCAATTATAGATTTCATCGAAATTATCTTTGACAATATAATCCTGAATGGTCGGTGTTACAACCATGATTTCACAGGCCGGAAATCTCTTTTGTTTTGCGGCTGAGTATACAAGTTTTTGAGCAATTGTGCCTCTGAGAGTTTCAGCTACTTGTTTTCTTACAATATCTCTAGAGGATTGTTCAAACATGTTTATAATTCTGTTAATAGTTTGGATAGCATCATTTGTATGCAGCGTAGCAAAAACCAGGTGTCCTGTTTCAGCGGCTTTCAGTGCTGCAACCATTGTTTCTTCATCCCTTATTTCTCCGATAAGGATAATATCGGGGTCTTGTCTTAGTACATATTTTAAGCCTGATGGAAAATCAGGGGTATCAAACCCTATCTGGCGCTGGGAAACAATACTTCTCTTGTTAGCAAAAACAAATTCAATTGGGTCTTCGAGGGTTACGATATGTTTTTGGTACTCAGCGTTGATTATATCAATTATAGCAGCAAGAGTTGAAGATTTACCGCAGCCGGTGGGGCCGGTAACTAGAACAATACCGTTGTTAAGTTTTGAAAACTGTTTAACGGCATTAGGTAATTCCAAGTCTTCTATTGTAGGAATCGAATATGGAATATTTCTAAGAACCAGTGCCGGATGTGCTAATTGCTGGCTGAAATTAACTCTGAATCTGGAGCAGCCTCTGATTTCAAAAAGGAAATCCATATCACATGCGCTGTATATAGAATCTCTTAGTATGTCAGGTACAATAACTGCAAGAGCATCGCGCAAGTCCGCCTCTGTAAGATTAGGAACATTAACTTTCCATATAACACCGTCTTTTCTTATATATGGTGCGTGTCCGACGCGTAAATGTTCGTCAGAGGCACCCATAGCCACAGCTTTCTTTAAAAAGCTTATTATATTAAACTTTTCTTCCATCCTCTTAAATCTCCTGCTTAGTATTATATCAAATCAAATAAGAGCTGTCTATAATATTTTAAGTTTACAATTTGTAATAAATAAGCAAAAAAAAGTTTTTTTAGTGGTTACATTTTATATAGGTTTGAAAATATGAAGATAGTTCCTGTTAATAATTTGAATAAAAGTAATTTAACAAAGTCCAAGAAAATTTCAACTTCTTTTTGCGGAAAAATACCTGAAGTGCCGGTTTCCGAAGTTTCAGAATTAGCAATAAAAACGGCGGGTGCTGCTGTTGCGGCTATGGGGGCTGCATTTGCAATGATAGGTAAAGGAGTAGAAAATAAGAAATTTTTTGAAGAACCGGAGGTAAAAGCTTGCATTTCCGAACATTTGAAACCGTATTTAAACAGGGATATGTATTCAGTTGTAAGAGAATATTCAAAAGACAGCCCCGGGAAAATGGATGAATACTTGAAACGAAAAATAAAAACTATAGTAATTGATTCAAAACCGCTATCCAAAGAAATGACAGGCTATTTCGGGGAAATTGCAAAAAATATAATTTTTGAAAGATTAAGTAATAAATCTTTGCCTGAAGATTTATCAGATATTTCTCAAAAGCAGGCAAAGTCGGCTTATTCCAAAATTGTTTTTTCAAAAAAGCTGCTTGAATATTGTAAAAAGAATGATATTACGCTTGAAAAACTTGCAATATTAACCGGATTAACACCAAGGCAAACAGTATCGGCTGCTCGGGGAGCGGGAGTAATGCCTGTAAAATATGACGCTAAATTCCCTGTCGATGTCAAAACCGATTTGCCGGATATTACAATAGATAAATTAAAAGAATGTTTAGAACAGGGATTATCAGGACATCAAATGTCTGATTTTTTTGGTTGTCCTCAGCGAACACTTTATAAGAAGCTTCAAGAATATAATCTTGCAACAATTTGTCAAAAACAGAGGCGGAATAATGCTGCAATTTCGGATAGTATGATTATTGAAGCATATAATGCGGGTCTAAGACCGGTAGAAATTGCCGAAAAATTTAATTGTTCTTTTTCGTATATTTACCTTCGGTTGAAAAATTTAAATTTAACACATAAATTTAAATCCCGTAGTAGAGATGAAATATTAGAAGGTGACAAAAAAGAATTCTTTGATACTGAAGTATTTAAATTAGTTAAGGAAAAAGTAAAACAAAATTTGCCAATAACAAAATTTGATGAGAATGAAAATATCAGTAAGGAAGTTTTAAATTTTTATACTCTTATGGCATTTGTTTCGGCAAATGTAAATTCAATAGAAGATGTATCATTATTAAATGAATTATGTAATCTCATTGTGAAATTTAAGAAGGGAAAAGTTACGATACACGAAATTACAGTTTCGCCGACAGTTCAGAAGTTAAGTAGAAAATTAGCGGCTATGTTTGATACTGCTGGCTATTAAATAAGTAAAATCAGGTTTGTTTAATGAGAACTGTCTGAAGAGATATTCTGAAACAAGTTCGGATTGTCATTATTACTGTTTTTAAGAATTTCTGTATAAACTTCTATATAAGCCCCCAAATTTTAACCGTTGACAATCATGTTTGAAACGGTATTATATTACTATAACTTAGTGTAAGTAAGTTAACGTAGTATAATGAAGAGTAAAGGAGATTAATCTCATGGCACGTGAAAAGTATGAACGAACCAAACCGCACGTTAACATTGGTACAATTGGCCACGTTGACCACGGTAAAACAACATTAACAGCAGCTATTACCGGTGTTATGGCTGCCGCAGGTAAAGCTCAAGCAAAGAAATTTGATGAAATTGACGCTGCACCTGAAGAAAAAGCAAGAGGTATAACCATTTCTACAGCACACGTAGAATATGAAACAGATGCAAGACACTACGCACACGTTGACTGCCCGGGACACGCAGACTATGTTAAGAACATGATTACCGGTGCAGCTCAAATGGATGGTGCAATTCTAGTAGTTGCAGCAACTGATGGTGCGATGCCTCAAACTCGTGAACACATCCTTCTTGCAAGACAAGTTGGTGTTCCTAACCTTGTTGTATTCTTAAACAAATGCGATATGGTTGATGATCCGGAATTGTTAGAATTAGTTGAAATGGAAGTAAGAGAACTTCTTTCTTCTTATGAATTTGACGGCGACAATATTCCTTTCATCCACGGTTCAGCATTAAAAGCATTAGAAGCTGTTCAAGCTAATCCGAATGTTCAACGCGGCGAAGACAAATGGGTTGATAAGATTTGGGAATTAATGGATGCAGTTGATTCTTACTTCCCGACTCCTGTTCGTGACCTTGACAAACCGTTCTTAATGCCGGTTGAAGACGTATTCTCTATTACCGGCCGCGGTACTGTTGCTACAGGTAGAGTAGAACGTGGTGTTGTTAAAGTTGGTGATGAAGTTGAATTAGTTGGTTTAGGTGAAACCAAGAAAACAACTGTTACCGGTGTTGAAATGTTCAGAAAATCTCTTGACCAAGGTCAAGCAGGTGATAACATTGGTGCATTGCTTCGTGGTATTGACAAGACTGAAATCCAACGTGGTCAAGTTCTTGCAAAACCGGGAACAATCCATCCGCACACCAAGTTCACAGCTAACGTTTACGTATTAACTAAAGAAGAAGGCGGACGTCACACTCCTTTCTTCCCTGGTTACAGACCTCAGTTCTATATCAGAACAACTGACGTTACCGGTTCAATCAAATTTGATGGTGAAATGGTAATGCCTGGTGATAACGTTGTAATGGAAGTTGAACTCATTGCTCCGGTTGCTATCGAAGAAGGTATGAGATTCGCTATCCGTGAAGGCGGCAGAACAGTTGGTGCCGGTGTTGTTGACAAAATTATCGCTTAAGCTTTTGTCAAATAAACATTTTTTTAAGAGGAAGTCATTTGGCTTCCTCTTTTTTGTAAAAGCTGCCGACGTGTATTAAGATATGTAACAAATATATACTTTTTATATATTATATTGTCAATTTTCTTTACAATTCTGACTTATAATATATAAGAGGATTATAATGAGCAATATTAATTTAAATCTTAATAACGGAAAAGAAGATTTTACCTCCTTAAAAGAGGCAATATTCAGACGCGCCCGCGAAAAAGCCGAAGCTCTTAGCACTGAGGTTAAAGAAAGCTATACCAATGATGTGCAGGCTGACATTATGGAAAGCGCCCGCTTAAGTGTACGTAATAATCCTTTTATAAATCTTTTGGAAGAAAAGGAAGAAACTATTGAGCCGCAGCCGGCTAAAACTGTTCATAAAAGTGAAATATTACATTCAAGAGATGTAGAATATAAACACAGCAAACCTAAGAGATTTCCATCAAGAATTAATAATGAACTATATACGGCGGCAGTTAGAGAAGGCATGATGCGTGAGGCCAGTGAAACTTTACGCCAAAATAGGAATGTTTTAAATAGCCTGAATTTTCTTAATACGCAAGCGGCGATAGCGCTTAATAAGCCGTTTATAACAAGAAATATAGAAGAAACAGCAAAAGAAATTACTTTTGGAATTTGAGTTAGTATTCAACCGGAAGATGGGTCATGTGTATAGGTGCTACTAAAACAATAAGTAAGTCTGCACCCGATGCTATTGTTATATGTTCTCCCATTTTACGCGTCGGCCCCGGGCGAAACTGTATTACACCCATAAATTTCCTTGTAATTCCTCTTTGATAGTGTGGAACTTTTATATAAGATTCAGGCTCAGTCAGACCGCCGCCGAAAAGATTATTATTTGCAGTATATAAATATCCTTTTATTGGTATTTTGAATCCGTCAGGTAATTCCATTGAATTGATAAATATTTTCATAGAGGCATGTGTACCAATTATGGGTTCATTTTTCTTTTCAATGCTGCCGCTGAACTTTGTTCCGCCGGGGATTATTTTATGTTCATAAAGATAAATATCATTAGTCGATACAAAATGAAGAATATCCGTTTCGTCATTATATGCAGTTGAAAATTCCTGTAAATTGATTACAGGTATAAAGCTGCCTGCCGGAATGTCAAATTCAGCATAACCTTTAATTTCCGGTTCTGAAAATACCGGCAGTAGCGCTAAGATTGAAATTATAACAAATGTTAAGATTTTCTTCATAATTATATTTTATATTATAATAATCAGGAATAGAAGAGGGAAGTTTGTTTAAAATTACTTGACAACGAGTACTTTTAACGCGAAAATCAAAAAAGAGGAATGTTAGGATGACAAAGCAGACATTTTTACATGATAAGCATATAAAACTAGGCGCCAAAATGGTAGATTTTGCGGGCTGGCATATGCCGGTTCAGTACACATCTATAATAGAAGAACATAACACCGTCAGGAATGCCGTGGGTTTATTCGATGTTTCACATATGGGTGAGGTTGTAGTTAAAGGGGAAGATGCTTTACCTTTTTTAAATAAACTTGTTCCGCAAGATTTAACTAAGCTTGTTGAGCGTAAAGCTGTTTATTGCCAGATGACTAATAAACAGGGCGGTATAATAGACGATTTGATTATTTATAAAATAGAAGATGAAAAATATCTTATTATATTTAACGCTTCAAGAACAGACGAAGATTTGAACTGGATGGTGAGGAATAAAAAAGGGTTTTATGTTGATGTAATAAATGAGTCGCATAATTATTCGCTGCTTGCGGTTCAAGGGCCTAAGGCGTGCGATTTAATGCGTTCTATCGGGCTTGAAGATTTGCCTCCTTTTTTCTCAATCAAACGTGCCGAGTTGTTTGATGTTAATTTATGGATTTCAAGAACAGGTTATACGGGAGAAGATGGTGTCGAAATTCTCGTTAGAAATGAATTTTCTGAAATGCTCTGGGATAATATTCTTGAGGCAGGGACAAATTTCGGTATTAAACCTATCGGGCTTGGTGCAAGAGATACATTAAGATTGGAAGCGGCCCTGCATCTTTACGGAAATGACCTGGATGAAGATACTACGCCTGTTGAAGCAGGGTTGTCATGGTCAGTTTCTAAAAATAAAATTGATGATTATAACGGTAAAGCGATAATAACAGAACAGTTGCTAAACGGCGGCAGAAAAAAACTTGCAGGTTTTAAAATGCTTGATAGAGGTATTGCGCGTCATGGCTATGAAGTGTATGATGGAGATAAGAAAATAGGTGTGGTTACAAGCGGCGGTGTTTCTCCTGTTAGAGGTGATAATATCGGGCTTGCATATATAGAGAATTCACCGGAATATAAAATAGATTCTAAAATTAGTATAATGATAAGAGATAAATTATATGCCGCTCAAATCATTAAAAAACCTTTTGTAACAAAGAGAAATAAGACAGAAGTATAAGGAGATTAAAGAAATGAATGAAAGCGCTTTATGCTCAAAAACTCATGAATATGTACTTGAACTTCAGGATAACCAGTATGAAATAGGATTAACGGATTATGCTATTGAACAATTGGGTGATATAGTATTTGTTGAGCTTCCTGAGGCAGGTTCAGAATTTGAAAAAAATGAAGTTTTTGCAACCATAGAGTCTGTAAAGGCAGCTTCTGAAGTTTATATGCCGATAAGCGGTAAAGTTATAGCGGTCAATGAAGCAATTGTAAACGCCCCGGAAATTCTCAATGATGAAACGGCTGAGGATAAATGGTTTATTAAAATTGAATCAGATGCTGATCAGGTAGAATTTGCAGATTTACTTGATTATTCAGATTATAAAGAGGAAGTAGAATAATATATGGATAACTTTTTAGCGCATAATGCGGAAACCCGGGCAGCAATGCTTAAAGATATTAAATGCAGTTCTGTTGACGATTTGTTTAAGCAGGTTCCAAATATCATACAGAATTTTAAACTTGCTGAACCGTTAAGTGAACTTGAAACTCAAAGGGAAATAAAAAAGCTTGCTGCTAAAAATAAGACGGATTATGTATCATTTTTAGGTGCAGGTGTGTATAACAAATTTATCCCTGCTGCTGTTAATTATGTGGCTGAAAGGTTTGAATTTTTGACTGCTTATACTCCCTACCAGCCGGAGATTTCTCAAGGGACATTACAAATTATTTATGAATTTCAATCTATGATTTGTAAATTGACCGGCATGGATGTCGCAAATGCTTCGATGTATGATGTTTCGACAGCTGCTGCTGAAGCTATTCTTATGAGTATGAGAATTACTAAAAAACATAAGGTTCTAATTTCTAATAAAATTAATCCGCAGTATAAAGAGGTTATTAAAACTTATTTATGGGCGGGTAATTATGAAGCTGACTGGTTTGATGTATTACCGGATAATCTTTCTGATTATTCTGCGGTAGTATACCAAAATCCCGATTTTTATGGTGAACTAGCGGAAATTTCTTCTTATAAAGATGTTCTGACTATTGTTATTCATGATTTAGCCGCTTTATCAATAATAGAGCCTCCTAGAAATGCTGATATAGTTGTCGGTGATGTTCAACCTGCCGGTATCCCCGTCTGGTTTGGCGGCCCGCATGCGGGGTATATGGCGTGTAAAGAAAAGTATCTGCGCCAGCTTCCGGGCAGAATAGTCGGCCGGACTGTAGATAAAGACGGTAATCAAGCTTTTACATTGACTATACAAACAAGAGAGCAGCACATAAAAAGAGAAAAGGCTACAAGTAATATATGCTCAAACCAGTCATTAATTGCGCTTATGTCCACATTGTATTTGTCATTAATGGGTGAAAAAGGCTTTAAACAGGCAGGGCTGTTGTCTGCCCAGAAAGCGCATTTATTATCTGACAGGCTTGCAAAAATCGGAATTAAAACGCTCAATAAAGATTTTTATAATGAATTTGTAATAGAAGTTGCTGATGCTGATGAAACGCTTAAACGACTAAAAGCCAATAATATTATCGGCGGGCTAAAACTATCCGATACACAAATACTGGTCTGTGCTACAGAAATGATTTCTGAGTCCGATATAGACAAATATACAGATAGCTTGTAGTGGAGAGTTGATTCTCTTCTACATCTCTATTTTACAAACGTTGGAATCTCCAAGATACTTATTCCAGACTTTAAGCACCGGACTGTTTTGAGCTTCTTCAAGTGACATATTCTCGTATTTTTTAGGATTTTTGGCCGCGTCAAGAGCTTCTTTTTCCATTACGGAGTAAATTTCTCTGACTTGTTCCCCTGAAAATTCGCAATTAACAGTTGATTTAAAGTTTATTTCTTTAAACTCGACTATTTCACGATACTTGCAGGTGTATCCATCCCAGCCGATAATGTTTTTGGTTACTTTAGAAGTTATCCCGTCTACTTCAATTTCATCAACACTTTTGAATTCAGCGCAGGTTTTAAAAGCTTTCATGAATTCAGCCGTATTATCTAATACTGATTTTTCCTGAGCATATACAATACAGCCGCAAATAGCCGCTGTAAGAAGAAATATCAGAAGTTTTTTATTCATGGTTAGCAACCTTTAGTCTGGTCATTGCACGTGCAAGAGCCATTTCAGCACGGGAAACATCCATTTGCATACCGGACTTGGACAATCTTTCTTCGGCTCTGGCTTTTGCTTCTTTAGCACGCTTAACATCAATATCAGCTTCCGACTCACAAGCATTAGTTAATATTATTGCATTATCATTACTAAATTGGAATATACCGCCCATTGTTGCATAATAATGGTTTTCGTTGTTAATAACAACCCTTGTAACGCCAATAGCTAGAGGTGTTGTGACAGGCTGCCTGCCCGGAAGTACGCCGATAGCTCCTTCTGAACCAGTAACCTGAATTTCATCAGCATTGCCATCATATACTAGCCTGTTATGTGTAATAATTTTTAAATGCATAAATTATCCTTGAAGTGTTTTAGCTTTTTCTACTGCTTCTTCGATTGTTCCAACCATATAGAAGGCTTGTTCCGGCAGATTATCGTGCTTGCCCTCGATAATTTCTTTGAAGCCTTTAATTGTATCTTCTAGCTTAACGTACTTGCCGCTAATACCGGAGAACTGCTCGGCAACGAAGAACGGCTGTGACAAGAAACGTTGAATTTTTCTGGCTCTGTTAACAGTACCTTTATCTTCGTCAGAAAGCTCATCCATACCCAGGATAGCAATGATATCTTGCAATTCTTTGTATTTTTGAAGTATTTCAAGAACTTTTCTAGTTGTTTCGTAATGTTCTTCTCCCAGTATATCAGGAGTCAACGCTCTGGAGCTTGAAGCCAGCGGATCGACCGCCGGATAAATACCTAAAGACGCAATCTGACGAGAGAGAACTGTAGATGCATCCAAGTGAGAGAAAGTGGTTGCCGGAGCCGGGTCAGTCAAGTCGTCGGCAGGAACATATATTGCCTGAACGGAGGTGATAGAACCGTCTTTTGTTGAGGTGATTCTTTCCTGTAATTCACCCATTTCTGTTGCAAGTGTCGGCTGATAACCTACCGCAGAAGGCATTCTGCCTAACAGTGCGGATACTTCCGAACCTGCCTGTGTAAATCTGAAGATATTATCAATAAATAATAATACATCTTGTTTAGAAAAATCTCTGAAATATTCAGCCGCAGTAAGAGCTGATAACCCGACTCTCATTCTTGCACCCGGCGGTTCATTCATTTGACCGTAGATAAGCGCAACTTTGTCGATAACATTTGATTCTTTCATTTCATTCCAGAGGTCGTTACCTTCACGAGTTCTTTCTCCGACACCGCCGAAAACTGATACACCGGCGTGTTCCATTGCAATGTTGTGGATAAGTTCCATAATCAGAACTGTTTTCCCTACACCGGCACCTCCGAAAAGACCAATTTTACCGCCTTTTTGGTATGGCTGTAAGAGGTCGATAGCTTTGATACCTGTTTCTAGAATTTCAATATCTGTATTTTGGTCGATTAAAGACGGAGAAGGTCTGTGAATCGGCAGATAATCCTGAGTGTCTATAGGTCCCATATTATCAACAGGGTCGCCCGTTACATTTAGAATTCTGCCCAAAATATTCTTTCCTACAGGAATTTTAATTGGTTCACCTGTATTAATAACTTTCATTCCTCTTTTAAGTCCGTCGGTTGAGGACATTGCAACTGTTCTTACTCTGTTAGAACCGAGCATTTGTTGAACTTCTGCGATAATAATTTTACCATCTTCGCCTATTATTTTAAGTGCGTTATAGATTTCCGGTAATTCTCCTTGTTGAAACTCAACGTCAACAACAGGGCCGATTATTTGTGTAATTAAACCTTCATTTTTTTCTAGTACTGGCATAATCTCTCCTCTTTAAACAAGTTAATTCTAACACAAACATTTTTCTTCTGCAATCTTATATTAATGTGAATTTTAATAATTATGTGAGAATGATTTTGCCTATTATATCGCCGTGCAGAGTTTTGATTGTATTATCGCAGTTAAAAACCCCCCATCCCAGGCTGTTAAGATATTCAAGTGCCGCAATTCGGCGCGCCTCCATTGAGCAGTCTTTTACTTTGACTCCTATACACTCTTCTGATTTGGTGTTGTAGATAATACAAAGCCCGCCGGCTCCGACTTTTGCTATTAATTTCTTGTTTGCTTCCATTATTTCTGTATCAAGTCTGTTTTCTCCTCCGATTATATACGGGTGCTTGAGGAATGCGTTTTTTATTATTTCGTATTTTGGGTTAGAAAACAGATTTTTGTATCCCTGAACAATGTTATTAAGAGGCATAGATAGTATAGGAACTCCGCAGCCGTCTTTTGTTACAGGATAATCTTTATTTATATTACAAAGCTCGTTGATGCGTTTTTTTACTAATTGCTGAAGCGGATGTTCGGGAAGGTCGTATGTTTTTAAATCCCATCCGTTAGCTTTGCTGATAGCTAGAAACAGCAGGTGTTTGCCGACACAGTTGTTGTAGAGTTCATTGGGGGCAATCCCTCTGATTTTTAAATCAAAATCTGAATTTTTTGATATCGGCGGGTGGACACCGCATTTTAAATCAGAGAGTTTCAGACCGAATTTTGTCAATAAAGATTCTGCCAAACGTACATGCACATTTTCGCCGGCGTGTGATGCGCATGTCAAAGCTATTTCTTCTGATGTTAGTTTGAATATTTGTGGTATATCAAAATCTAACATTAAAGACGCTTGCAGCGGCTTTGCGCAGGAACGCAGGTAATATATGTTCTCTCCGCCAGTTTTCCCGTCGGAAAACTCTACTAAATGCTCTTCTTCTGTTAACCCGTTCCGTACATATTTTAAAAGCATGATTACATTTTATTTTCTTTGATAAAGGTAAGTATACGCGATAGTTTAACTTTTAAAATTTCACATTCTTCTTTTAGTTTTTGGTTTTCAGCGAGGATATCCAGGTCTTGCTCGCTGCCGATTACTTTAGGAATATTATCTTCTGTAAGAACAAACTTTTTGCCGGCTTCTTCCTTAATAAGCATAACACTTCTCATATCTTTTTCTTTTATTATGCCCATTTGAACCATTAACTCTGCAATAAATACGTGTTTGCCTTTTGCTTGCAGCTCCTGTTGCCTGGCAAGTACTTTTTCGAGGTCATCAATAGTCATTTTCCCTGCTCTTATAAAATACTCGCCTGTTCTGTATTTTCCTGCGATAAATCCTGCTATAGAGGAAACTAATATAGGGATATCTTCAGTGAAATATTTTTGATCCATGCAGAATGTAAAGGCTTTAGCCATTTCTTCCATCGAAAATTCTCCTGCAAGTGCAATTTCAACTAAATTCATATTGTTTTTGCAGCAGTTAAGAAAGGTGTAAATATAATCATCCCAGCAGCTATCTTTACTTTCGAGTTCCTGCAACCCTAATTCTGATAATTTAGGCTGATACACGTGAAATAACTCATCCTGTTGTGCAGAGATAAAATCCTGACTCAGGTATTTTTTTAAATCGGTTGAGAGATTAATATAAATAGCCTGCTTAATCCATAAAGGAAATTTATACAAATTCTCCATAAATTCACTGTAACTGTTCTTATCCACTGCTCTTAATCCTTCTTTTAAATGATAGTAATAAACACAAAAGAATTATATCATATATTAAGGTACTATGTAAAGGAATATTAAAATGGGAATGGACGGATTATCAATGTCTAATACAGGGATGATAAAGGAATCTACTTCCCTTGACTATTCCCGTGAAAGTGAAGAAATATCCAAAGAAGATACCGAAAAAAGTATGATAGTTCAGGAGTTAACCCAGCAAGAACGGGTTAATGAAGAGAAAGAAGAAAATCGTAAACGCAGAAAACAAAATCAAGAGGAGGCTGACGGAGAGGAAGAGGAGTCCGAAGATTTCCCTGAAGAACAGGAAGGCGAAGAAGGCGGGATTAATCCGGATGATTTACTTCTTCTTGATGGTGATAATAAAGGATTTTATACTAAATTAAGTAAGAACTTGGAAAACATTGAATTATATGATAGAATAACAGACAGACTGATAGGTACGATTACTCCGGAAGAGTTAAGTTATTTAATATCTAAACTAAATATGGGTACAGGTATTTTTATCAACAAGAAAGTTTAAAACTATGAGTTATAATCCATATAACAAATATGTAAAAAAATATCAGGAGAGCAATGTAAACACTGCTGATCCAAAAAAAATTATGATTATGTTGTTTGATGCTTGTATACAATTTCTGGGCAAAGCTAAGACTGCAATAGAAGAAAAGAAGTACGCAGAAAAAACATCAAATATTAACAGTGCTAAACAGATTTTAAGAGAGTTTATGCGGACTATAGATTTAGAAAACGGGAACGATACATCTAAACACCTGTATTTGTTTTATAACAGACAGATAAATAAATTGACTAAAATAAGCATACACAGAGATTTGAATGAATTAAATACCGTGATAACTGATTTAACAGGCATAAGAGATGCGTTCTTAGAGGCTATCCGGATTGTAAATCAGGATTTATCGAAATCTGAGCAGGAAGAAGAAAAATTGCGCTATGAAGAAGAGTTAAACGCTGAGCAAAATTCGCAGCATGATTATGGAGTTTAGTGGTGGAAAAACAGTTTCAACAATTGATGATGTATTATAACCAGTTAAAAGAAATGGCAATCCAGATTTCCAGAATGCTGGAAAAGGAATTATATAATGATGCGCTGACTATGCTTAACCATAGAAAAAGAGTTGTTACAGAACTTGGATTAATTTTGCGTTATCTTAAAATGACAACTAAGCAAAAACAAATTGTTGAAAAAATAAAGAAAGAAATATTAGAAATAGAAGGACAGAATATTCAGAAACTCCAGAAGGATATGGAAGATGTTAAGTATGAACTTGACATAGTTTCATCTAAGGTTAAGTTCAGAAATAAATACAACCCTTATGAGGCAGAGCAGGCCTCCGGTAATGTAATTGATACCCGTGATAATGAGGCTTAGTTTACACTGCGAACCGGAAATGCACTAAATCTCCGTCTTGAACAATATAATCTTTGCCTTCGAGTCTTGTTACACCTTTTTCTTTGCAGGCAACATAGGAGCCGAGCTGGGCAAAATCCTTGTAGGGGGTAATTTCTGCTCTTATAAAACCTTTTTCAAAATCAGTATGAATAACCCCTGCTGCCTGAGGAGCTTTTGTACCTTTAACAATAGTCCAGGCATGCACTTCTTTTTCGCCTGCCGTGATAAATGTAATCAGATTGAGAAGTGAATATACAGATTTAATCATTTTATCAATGCCGCTGTCTTCAACACCTAAATCGTGCAAATATTCTTTTGCTTCCTCTGGGCCTAAATCTACAAGTTCTTCTTCTATTTTAGCGGAAATAATAACCATTTCAGCGCCGTGTTTTTTAGCGTATTCGCCGACCTGTTTTGTATATTCATTTCCGTCTTTTAAATCAAATTCTGAAACATTTGCACAGTAAATAATAGGTTTTACAGACATTAGATTGAGCTGTTTTATAACCGCTTGTTCATCCTCATTGAAGTGTTCTTTTATATTTATAAAAGAACAATCCGCAAGGAGTTCTGTGAGTTTTTTCAAAACTTTATCTTCCAGAACGGCATCTTTATCGCCGCCTTTTGCTTGTTTTGAAATCCTTGCGGCTCGTTTTTCTATAGTGGACAGGTCAGCAAGCGCAAGTTCTGTATTAATTGTTTCGATATCGTCAAGCGGATTAACTTTGCCTGATACATGGATTGTATTTTCATCATCAAAACAGCGTACTACCTGAATAATTGCATCAACCTCTCTAATGTTGTGCAAAAATTGATTGCCAAGTCCTTCTCCGTTAGAGGCTCCTTTTACAAGACCTGCGATGTCTACAAATTCAATAACAGTTGGTATAATTTCTTTTGATTTGCATAAATCTGCAAGTACTTGCAGTCTTTCATCCGGCACAACGACAACACCGACATTTGGTTCAATTGTGCAGAACGGATAATTTGCACTCTGAGCGTTTTTTGTCGCGGTAAGTGCATTAAATAATGTTGATTTTCCAACGTTTGGTAGTCCCACTATTCCGGCTCTTAGCATTATAATTCCCTCATTTACTTTTTTTATAATTATAACATAAACAAAGAAATATATAATGCTAAGCTCTTATAGTATTCCAGCGTTTACAACTATTTTTTCAGGTTCTTTTTATCTTCTTCTACCCAGACAAGCGTTATCGGGCGCGGTCGGGTGAAAGGATTTGTTTTGTACTTGTTATCGTACTTGTTAATTTTGTATGATAATATTTTGAAAAATTTAGCCAATTTCATATACACATATTACACTTTTGCAAAAAAGTTCAATTATCCAAAAGAGTGAATTTAATGGAGATAGCTAATACTTTCCGGCTAGCCGGATTAACACGCATTGCAGGGTATTTTGCACCGCGGCAGTTCTATCTCTCTCAGAGTAGCTGCGTGGTTTTGGGTGCAGCAAAATTACACCCTGCATTACTAAAATGGACAGTAGTACCAATCTGGAATGGAGCCGGTATTATCTGCTTTCCGGCTCTATAGATAATCAGACAGAATGTTTCTTACATAATTTTGAGTTTCTTTATACGGCGGGACTCCCGAGTATTTGTCAACTGCGTTAGGCCCTGCATTATACGCTGCAAGAGCAAGAATAACATTCCCGTTATATCTGTCAAGCATTGATTTCAGATATTTAACCCCGCCCTCTACATTTTGTACCGGATTCAGCGGATCAGTTACTCCCAGTCCTTTGGCTGTCGACGGCATTAATTGCATTAGGCCCAGCGCGCCGGCATGAGATTTTGCTTTTGGGTTAAATCCTGATTCTTGTTTTATAAGCGCTTTTACAAGTTTATCATCAACACCGTGTTTCCTTGATACGCTTGTGACAAGGTTTAAAATTTGTTTTTTATTAGGAGTATCTGCGCTGATTTCGTTTCCGTAATCCGCATCATTTACCCTTTGGGCATTGACATTTAATGCTTTTCCTGTTAACAATGACCCAAAAGGTGTTTTTGCACTTGCTTTCAAGACATTATCAAAACTCGGCCCGTTATACGGCTGCACACTCTCCATATTGCTTATCCCCTGCTGAATCATATCAGCAGGATTTTGTGCTTTTATCTGCTTGTTAAAATTATCAACATAACGGTTCAGGGTGTCATATCTTTGCATTGCCTGCGCTTGCCCGCCGGATGATAATAAGTTTTGAATCATTGATGAAAACATACTTATAATTTCCTTCCCGTATCTTTTACGGAAATTTTTAAAAATTTCTTAAGCAGAATTCTAAAATATCCACTATATGGATTATTTAATTTTAATTTCCTAAAAGTCAAATTTGACCTGTGTGGTTTATTTTACTGAGCAGCATTTGTGATATGATTTATGTATGGATGAATTTATTACACAAATAGAGAGCGAGTTGACAGGGTATGACCTTGAAACATCGGAGTTTAAAAGCATACTGGATAATCTGCTCCTTAGAAATGCAAAAAGAATCAGGCCGCGGCTTGCTTTTCTTTATATAATGGCGTGTCAGGGCGGTATTACAGAAGAACAGACAAAGATTATTTCCGCAGGGGAAATACTTCACACAGCCTCTCTTATTCATGACGATATTATTGATGATGCATCACTCCGGCGTGGTATGAGAACCTTGCATTCTGTTTTTGATTCTAAATTTGCAGTTCTGGCTGGGGATTTTCTCGCAAGTTTCGGGATGAAAAAAATAATCAGGTTAAATAACACTGAAATTATCTCACTTTTTCATGAAACATTTGAAAAGATGTGCAAAGCTGAGATTTCCCAGTACATAAAACGAGGAGAAATTCCTTCTATGGAAGAGTATTTGTTAAAAACAACGGGGAAGACGGCTTCGCTTTTTGCCTCAATACTAAAAGGTGCGGCTATATTGTCACAGTCCGTTAATCCTGATGCAGCTTATGAATTGGGTACGGCCTTTGGAATTGCTTTTCAGATTAAAAATGACCTTAATGCTTTTATTGAATGTTCAGAATCTGATAGAAAAAATGGTATTTACACGGCTCCTGACATTTTTTATTTCAAAAAAAATGATGTAAGTTTTGCGATTGAAAAAACAAATGCTTTAATAGATAATGAGATAGAAAAAATGTTAAAAATAATTAGTGAAGTGCCTGACAGTATTTATAAAGCGCAATTAATCCAATTGATTAAGGAGAGTTTATGCACAACGAAAAAGTGAAAAGTTTTTGGGTCGACACGATTGAAACAGTAGCATTTGTTATAGTTGCGGTTATTATAATAAGGTTTTTTATCGGTGAAATCCGCTGGATTCCGTCAGGCTCTATGCATCCGACTCTGTTAGAAGGCGATAGAATTTTTGTTGAAAGGTTCTCAAGGTTTTACGCAGCCCCTGAACGCGGTGATATAATGATTTTTTATCCGCCCTTTGTTGAGCTTGATAGTACTTTTGGCGGCGTATTTAAACGTTTAACCGGATTTTTTTGTAAGGATATTGCCTATATTAAACGTGTAGTCGGTATGCCGGGTGACAAATTTGAAATAAAAGAAGCCGGGGATGGTGCCTGTACGGTCTTTATTAATGACAAACCTTTAGATGAACCGTATATTCAAAGCAAATATGATTATATTAAGTGTAATGACAAGATGTATTGCGGGCCGTTTGTTATTCCCGAAGGGCAGTATTTTATGATGGGCGATAACAGAGGCAACTCACAGGATAGCCGTTTTTGGGGCTTTTTACCGGAAGATAGATTTATTGGCCGTGCAGTATTTCTTTTCTGGCCGCCTTCTAGAATGAAAAATCTTTAGTATATAGAAAGGAGAGTTTATTATGTGGGAAAAAGGTTTTGATGTAAACCAAATTTCGGAAATCAGAACACGTACATCTGTGTTCTTTGGCGCCGGTGCTATTCAGCGTATTGATTTTATAGCAGAGGAGCTTAAAACAAAAGGTTATGACAGGGTTATAGTTATGAGCGGAAGAAATGCTTATAAATCCACAGGTGCCTGGGATTATGTTGAAAAGGCTTTAATTAAGCATGGTATAGGTTATATTAACTATGATAAAGTAACTCCTAATCCTACTACAATTTCTGTAAATGAAGCTGTTAAAGAAGCAAAAGAATTTGGCGCAAAAGCTGTTATATCTATAGGCGGCGGCTCTCCTACAGATGCAGGAAAGTCTGTAGCAATTTTGCTTGAATATCCTGATAAAACCTGCGAGGATTTGTATGAGTTTAAATTTGTGCCGTCAAAAGCAGCGCCGATTGTTGCAATTAACCTTACCCACGGTACAGGTTCCGAAACAAACAGGTTTGCTGTTGTAACTATCCCTGATAAAAATTACAAACCTGCAATTGCCTATGATTGTATTTATCCTATGTATGCAATTGATGATCCGGCTTTAATGACTAAATTATCTCCGAAACAAACCAGGTATGTATCAATTGATGCTGTTAACCATGTAGTTGAAGCTGCAACATCGAAAGTCGCATCTCCGTATACAGTTACACTTGCAAGAGAGGTTATTACCCTTGTTGCAAAATATCTGCCGGTTGTCATTGATAAACCGGAAGATATTGAAGCAAGATATTATTTGACTTATGCGGCTATGATGGCCGGTGTATGTTTTGATAACGGGCTTCTCCACTACACCCACGCGCTGGAACACCCGTTAAGCGCCGTCAAGCCCGAATTATCACACGGATTGGGCTTGGCCATGCTCTTGCCTGCTGTTGTTAAAAATATTTATAGAGCAAAACCGGAAGTGCTTGCATATATCCTTGAACCGATTGCTCCGGGTTTAAAAGGCGAAGCAGACGAGGCTCAAAAAGCATCAGAGGGTGTTTATAAATGGCTTTCATCAGTCGGTGTTTCTGAAAAACTTGCTTCAGAAGGGTTTGCCGAAAAAGATGTTGAAAATCTCGTTAATCTGGCTTTTACTACGCCATCTCTTGACGGGCTTCTTGCTATTGCGCCGACTAATGCTACCAAAGAAGCCGTTGCAGAGATTTATAGAGAATCTTTATAATTATTTTTTATAAAAGTGGCAGTTTAAAAAACTGTCACTTTTTTGTTTTTTGATGTATGATGTTCTTATGAAAAGATTTTTATTTGTACTAACACTTGTTTTATTGCTTGGCAATTTTAATTATGCAGATGCGGCGTCTGCTGGCAAATCAGATGTAAAAGCCATTAAAAATATTTTAAAAAGCCAGATTCAGGCCGCAAACAAATACAGTTATCCGGATTTTATTAAATATTTCGATTTCGGATATATTAATTCAGACGGTTTTGGGCTTGATATTTATTCCAAGCTTGTTGAAGATACGTGGGCTGCGTACAGCAATATTCAATATGCCCAGAAAGTGAAAAATATTACAGTAAACGGGAAAGACGCTATTGCTGAAGTGATTGAAACGGCTAATGCACAAATTGAGTCGCAGTATAATCTCCGCGGAAATCTTAAAAGTATAGCTAATAATGTATATTTCCTGAAAAAAACAACTAACGGCTGGCGGATAGTTTCTGATATTATTCTTACCGAGGATACATATCTTGCATTCGGTGAAATGGCTGACCATGCGCCGGTTCTTAATATACCATATCAAATAGGTGCAAATAGTAATTATACTGCTTCTCTGGAATATACGCCGCCTAAAAATACAATCGCCATTGCATCAATTAATCAGGAAAAAGTTTCTTATCCTCAGGAAACATCAAAGGAAAATTACAGAAAACTTCCCGATGACGGTATTCTTGAAAGGTTTTTTACTTCAAACGCTGACGGCGTAAATGAATATATAGTTGCATCTATAGGGTTAACGCGCCCAGAGTTTGAAAACAAAGACTTACAGATTAATGTTACAGGCGTGGCTTATGTTATAAAAAGGATTAACGTAATACCTGAAAATAAATTTATTAACAAAGAAGGTATTGTACCGGTAAAAGAACGCTTGCTTAAATTGCAGGAAAACGATCGTGCGGTAGAACAGGCTGAAAAAGAAAAATTTGAAGCGGATAAGCATGAAATAAAGTCTAAAAAAGAAGAAGGGGCTGCTCCGGCGCAGGAAACTACAGCAAAGCCTGCTGATGAGAAAATAAAAAATGAAAAAGTTCAATCCGGTACTAATGTTGAAGAGGTTACAAAACCTGCGGCTCCCGGTGAAAAAGTAAAGCAAAAAAAGACCAAGGTTGATACTGAAAAGGCTAAAGTAAAAAAAGAAAAAAATGCTGAAGCTAAGTCTAAAGCAGAACCCGGACAAAAAGTTAAAAATAAGAATAAAAAACAAAAAAAAGATAAATCATTAAAAGGCACATATTCTCCATCAACAATAGATATACCTACGTCTGCGACGGTCTGTCCTGTTAAGGAACCCGGCAGTACAAGCAGTTTGTAATTAAAGGAGATATATGACAAAAAGAAGCAAGCTTTTTTATTTATGGTTGACCTTAGCATTCTTTGTATGGCTTGATTTTTACTGCTCTTCTGCCATAGCTTCTTACATCCATAGCCATGGTTCGTTTGAAAATCCTGTTATAAGTCTTATTTATGTAAAAAATACAGGAGCGGCATTCAGTATTCTTGAACACTCTACAACACTATTAATTGTTATATCTATAGCTGCGCTTTTCTGGATTCTGCACTGGATAATAAACAATGTTCACAGACTCGGAGCTGTATTCATATTCTGGTCAAGTTTGTTGTGTGCCGGTATTACCTGTAATTTGTATGAAAGAATCCATTTTGGTTTTGTGCGTGATTTCTTCAAGCTGAATTTTATTGATTTTCCGGTTTTTAATATCTCGGATATATTTATTAATATTGGTGTTTTTGCTATCCTTGTTCTTGTAATTACTAAAAAATGTTATAAGAAATGATAAAATTATTTGTAGATGAAACAATTGACGGGAAAAGGCTAGATGCCGGTATAACGGCTATACTTGACGGGTATTCCAGAGCAAAAATTCAGGGATTAATAAAATCCGGTGCCGTTAAAGTTAATGGAGAAAGTGTAAAATCTTCCCAAAAAATTAAACTGGATGATGTAATAGTTATTGAAGAAGAACCCAGGGAAGATTTGTGTATAAAACCGGAGGACATTTTTTTTGAAGTTGTTTATGAAGATGATAATATGGCTGTAGTAAATAAACCTTCCGGTATTCTTACCCACCCGACAAGTGCGGAGCGTAGCGGGACACTGGTGAATGGTTTGTTGTACAGATTCGGGGCTAATCTTTCTGATATAAACGGTGATTTCCGCCCCGGAATCCTGCACAGGCTTGACCGGAATACTTCCGGATTGTTAATGATTGCTAAGAATAATAAATCCCATGAGTTTCTGGCTGCGCAAATTAAAGATAAAACAGCAGTAAGAAAATATCTGGCAATCGTAAAAGGTGTTATAAAAGAGGATTTTCTTGTTATAGATAAGCCTATTAGCAGAGGGTTTACAGATACTTGCAAAATGTGTATTTCAGATGACGGCAAGCCTGCGGTTACTGAAGTGCGTGTCTTAAAACGCTTTAATGATGCTTCATTTGTGGAGCTTAAACTTTTAACGGGCAGAACACATCAGATAAGAGTCCATTTGGCAAGTATTAACCATCCTGTATATAATGACACTTTGTATGGTTTTGGTAAAATGAAAATAAAAACGCAGGAACAGGTTCTGCAAGCGTACAAGCTGGAATTCTCTAAACCTTTTGGCAGAGAGCGGGTTCAGGTAGAAATTCCCAAAGATGATAAATTAATGAGGGTTTTAAATTTTTTAGAAGGAAAGGTAAATAATGAAAAGTAAATTGTATAAAATGTTATTGATTTTAATATTGATGCTTCAGGTTTGGGGAATTTATCTGATGTACCCTTCAGCCGGATTTGTTTCTTCCCAGCTTGTTGTTCTTGGCCTTTTCGTAACGACAGGATTAACGGCGGGTGTATTTTGTATGATGTTTTTACTTGATAAATCATCTTCTTCCGCCAGAATGTATAAACGTGAATTAGAAAAAGAATCCATTTCCAGTACGGAATCCGCATCACAGATAAAGGTACTTGAATCAAAAATAGAAGTATTAGAAAAAGCGTTAGAGCAGGCGTTGAATAAATAGGTTATTTTTCGCTCTGGATAAAATCTGAACTTACAGCCAGCCACTGGTAAGAGTTTTCCTGCTCAGGGGGTGTTGTAATAACAAAGGTTCCGCCCCATCTTCCGGGGGTAGAGGCAAGAATTCCTTCTTTTGTTAATTCTTTTATTGCACGTCTGATAGTGTTTGGACTCAGGTCAAGCTGTTTTGATAATGCAATTATAGATGGTAATTTTGAACCCGGGTAATAATTTCCCGTAATCATTTTTTTAATTCTGTGCATTGTTTTTTCGTAGTAATAGAGTGCTGTATCAGCGGCCGGCGCAAATATAGATGTTTCACGCGGCGGCTCAAAGCTGGTTTCTAACGGCATTTTAGCAACTATAGTGCCGTATCTTCCTCTCATTGTTATAAGTATACCGTTGTTAACTAAAATATTTACGGCATCATTTACTGTTTTGATTCCTGTATTGAATATTTTGGCAAGCTCTTTGTTAGGAGGAAGTTTGTCGGATATTTTACAGTTTTCGGTGATATAATTTTCGATATCTTTTTTAACCTTTTCTACTAGCGTTTCAAAACTTGTGTCTGCAATATGAAAATCTTCGTTTTTAAGTCTAAACTCGTGCTTGCTGTGTTTTGTGATTATATTATCTGTACAAAGTCCCTGCAATGCAGTACGCACTGTATTTAATGGCAGAGAGGTGATTTGCGCGAGTTTTCTTGATGAGGGAATAATATCTCCTGTTTTGAAATTGTTATCTTTTAAATATTTTTTTATAATATCTATCGCAGCATCGCGTTTAGAAGTTAATTTCCTGTTATTATTTGCTGCCGAGGCGATGAACGTACCTTTTTTTTGTTTTGAAGTCAAATACCCTCTGTCCTCAACGGTTCTTATTGCATTTTGGACTGTTCCCAGACTTACGCCCAGCATATAAGCAAGTTCTGATTTTGGGGGGATAAGGTCATTGGCGTGTATTTTTTTTCTGCTCAGAGCTGATTCAATCCAGCTTATAAACCATTCTGCAATAGTTGATGTTTTGTCGGCATTTTTTAAATCCGGACAGGGAATGTCAATATCTTTTATACTAATAGAATTTGTTACGAGGTTGTTTTTATTCATAGTGCTGCCTTTTTAATTTGTTATATAAATTATAAAAACAAACATAAATAAAAGTCTATATTTATTACAAACTGTTACGTAAATATTTTTATCCTCCCCCATTTACCCCCGAAAATCACTGTGATATAATTTTGTGGTGAGTATGACTAAGTTTTTAATACTATTTTTTATAGCAGTTAATTCGGCGCCGGCCTTTGCGGAGCCGTTAAAGAATACTCTTGCGCAGGCGCATGAACCGGGATATTTTTCGGTTTTTCTTTCTCTTGTATTTGTGATTTGTTTGATTTATGCAACAGGCCTTATATACAGCAAACTCAACCATCTTGGGATAAAGACGTTCAAATCCCAGAATAAAGAATTTGCGAAAGATAAAATAACTATATTATCGACAACTCCGCTTGGCGCAAACCGGACTTTGCATGTAATTGAACTTGACGGGCGAAAAATGCTCATCGGCGCTTCGGCAAATTCTATACATCTTATTAAAGATTTGTCAGAAGGACAGGATTCCGGCTGTGATTTAGCGGAAGAAATGCAGATAGAGGATTATGATAAAGCTGCTCATATCACTGATTTATCAAAAGATGAATGTATAGATGAAGAATTTGGTCTTTATAAAAAATATTTAAGGTAAGATTTATGAGAGTAGTAAAAATTGGCAATAGATTGGTCGGGGATGAGCAGCCATGCTTTGTCGTCGCGGAAATCGGGATAAATCATAACGGCAGTTTGAAGATGGCAAAAGCGCTTATTGATATGGCTGTAGAATGCGGGTGTGATGCTGTAAAATTTCAAAAACGTACAGTTGATGTTGTGTATTCACCGGAAGAGCTTGCCAGAGAACGAAAAAGCGTATTTGGTAATACAAACGGCGACTTAAAACGCGGTTTGGAATTTGGTGAAAAAGAGTATTCAGAGATAGACAGGTATTGTAAAGAAAACGGTATTATGTGGTTTGCCTCTTGCTGGGATGAGGCGTCTGTCGATTTTATAGACAAATATAATCCTCCCTGCTATAAGGTTGCATCAGCGTCATTAACGGATGATAAACTTTTAAAGCATATTAAATCAAAAGGTAAGCCTGTATTGCTCTCTACAGGCATGAGTACAATGGAAGAGATAGAACATGCCGTAAGTATTTTAGGCGAGGATGAACTGATAATTTATCACTGTACATCTACTTATCCGAGTAATAGTGATGAACAAAACTTAAACGTGATAAAAACATTAAAAGAAAAATTTAATTGCCCGATCGGGTTTTCAGGACACGAACGCGGGCTGGCGCCGTCACTTATTGCGGTTGTGCTTGGAGCAGCTTCTATTGAGCGTCATATAACACTTGATAGAACAAACTGGGGTTCAGATCAGGCGGCAAGTCTTGAAAAGAACGGGCTGTACCATCTGGTAAGAGATATAAGAAATGTTCCTGTTTTCCTTGGCGACGGCAAAAAATGCGTTTATGAAAGAGAAAAACCGGTAATTGAGAAATTGAGAAGGGTAAAATGATTAAACTTCCTGATACAATAAAATGGGTAATAACTGATTTTGACGGTATAATAACTGATAATTGCGCGTATATTGATGCTGGCGGCGGCATTTCCAGACGGGTTAACTTTAAAGATGTAATGGGAATGTCTATTCTTAAAAAGAACGGATATCAAATTGCCGTAATTTCCGGTGAAAAAAATTCCGCAATAGAACTCTTATCAAAAAAATTTGATATATGTGAAATTCATCAGGGGATTAGAAAAAAAATTGACGTATTGTTATCAATACTTAGCAAATATTCTCTCAGTCAGGAAGAGTATATATACATAGGTGATGATATAAATGATTTGGAATGCTTAGAATACGCAAAATATAAAATAACTGTACCTGGAGCAGTCGCAAAAGTCAGAGCGGTCAGCGGTATACAGGTGACGATGGCTTTTAGCGGTGAAGGCGCTTTCAGAGAAGTTGTTGACGCTTTGGTTCAATAAATATATTTTTAGTATAATTACTGTATGAAAGTACAGCCCGTAAATATAAATAGTACTTATAAATATAATAGTGTAAACCGGTCAAAAGTTTGTAAGACCGGATTTAGAGGTTTGTTTAGTAAAAATGAACCTGATTTATCACGGCGGTTTCATTATGGATTGGAGGCGCTTGACGGACAGACTATACTCGTTGTAACCTCAGATGAAAACTCTTCTAATATGATGTTAGAATTGTTTGCGGATAGAATTGATATTCCTGTTATGAAAAAGTATACTCTGCTTGTTAAAGAAGGAGAATTAAAAGACCGTGAGGCCTTGGATTCAAATTTTGCAGTATTTAAGAGAGATAATAATTATTACCTTTTATCATTATCAGACCATCTATTAAGAAAAATGCTGGTTGATTTTCCTGGTGATGGGTATAATAAAGATAATATTATTAAAGGTGGTGAGATAAAACGCTTAACAGATGGTCACGTATTGCATACTGGAGAATTGGTCTGGAGGACTTCCGGGGAAAGCGAAAAATTTGTATTTGCAGCACCGAAGGGTTTTAATACACTAAATGCGGATAAATATCTGGATGTTAAAACAATAAATAATATAGAGGATTTAAATAAAAGAACTCTTAAACTTTTAAATAGCGAACAGGTGCAGCAATCGGAAAGCAAAGGTATTACATTTAAAGATATCGGCGGGCTGGATGACGCGATAGAAACTCTTAAAAAATATGTTGTAAGACCGATAAATTGTCCGCAGATATACGAGAATATTCGTCTTAATAAAGGTGTTTTGTTGTACGGGCCGCCAAGATGCGGAAAGACGCTGCTTGGCAAAGCTCTGGCCAATGAAGTAAATGCCTCGTATGCAGAATATAATGCAAATGAGTTTAAATCGTCATCTGTCGGGGAATCTGAGAGGAATATAAGAGAAGTCTTTAATCAAGCTATTTCCAATGCGCCGTCTATTACATTTATAGATGAATTTGATTCTATTGCTAAAACCCGTGACGGTTCAAGTAATGCAAGGTTTGATGATCCAATGGTAAATCAGTTTTTAGGCTGTATGAGCAATTTGGAAAAATGTGCAGTTCCGGCATTTATTATAGCAGCAACAAATATGAAAAAACTTATAGATCCAGCGCTTTTGGCTACGGGGAGGTTTGGACTGCATATAGAAGTACCGCTGCCCAATTTGGAAGGTCTTAAACAAATATTTAAAATACATACAAGAAAACAAAAGCTGGCAGAGGATGTTAATATAAACGAAATCGCAAAAACAATGTTTGAACATAAGTTTAGCGGTTCCGATGCTGCCGAGGTTGTTACTGATGCATTTTTTAACGTACTGGAACGTACAGGATTAAATGCCAAAATAGATAATAAAACCGTAAATTACTCAGATATGAAAAATCTTTCGTTATCAAAAACGGATTTTATAAAAGCAATTCAGCGTTTAATCAGTCAAAAAAGATTTTAAGCGTATAAAATACACTAAAAAACAGGGCATACAATACTGCCCTGTCTGTACTTGTTATCAATTTCAAACCGGTTTATTAGTGCTGCTTTTTCATAATTTTTTCATAATAGCTCGGACACCAGATAAGAGCGAAATACATTACGCCGCAAAAGAACAATAAATTTAAAACTTCCATAACTGCTCCTTTCTATAAGTACTATTCCCAGGTTTTACGAATTTATAACAGTTTTTTGAAAAATTGTTACAAAACTTTACATATATTTTATGGTATATATCCCGGGAATGCTTTAAACACAGAAGGTACAGCCGGTTTTGTATGTGTTAAGATTTGTTACAAAATCTGATTAATTATGCAATTTCATGTTACAAAAATACTTTATATATATACCAAGTATATACACATTAGAGGAAAAAGGAGAATATATTATGCCAGAATCAGCAATAAGCGGAATTTCATCAGTTAGTAAAGATTATGCAACATTGCCGGAAAAACAAGAACCGCAAGTTAAACCGTTTGTAAACAGCATTTGGGATGCGTTTAATTCAGCAAACAGCGGCGCGCCTGCTTCAACATCTCACGTTGCTTAAGCTGTTATAAAAGTTTTGTTTAATGTAAAATAATCCTGTAGATTTTACAGGATTATTTTTATGCTATTAACGACCGATATAGGAAATACAAGTATTACACTAGGTTTATTTGATGAAGATGCATTAATAGAAAATTTTAGACTTGCATCTGACAGAGAATTACCGCAGGAGGAATATGAAATCCTTCTTAAATCGTTATTGTCAAAATATAAAGTAGAAGCGGTTATAATTGGTTCGGTCGTGAATGAGCTTGATAAGAAGTTTAAGGCGGCTGCTGATTCTGTTTTTAAACTCGATTCTCTGCTTGTTATTCATAAAATGAATACTATAGTGAAAATATCAACAGATAATCCGGAGGAGGTCGGGGCTGATCGCATAGCTAACGCTTGCGGAGCGTTTATGCTGTACAAACGCCCTGTTATAGTAACAGATTTTGGAACCGCAACAACATTTGATATCGTTAATTATAAAGGCGAATTTATAGGCGGAATTATTACTCCGGGACTTAATTTACAATTGAAAACCCTTAATAAGTTCACGTCAAAATTACCGCAGATAGATATAGCGAAAGCTCCGTCAGCAATTGGAAGAAATACAGTTGATGCTATATTATCAGGAGTAATCCGCGGTTCTGCCTGTCTTATTGATGGACTAATCCGCCAGTGTGAAGCGGAACTTGGGGAAAAAGCTACAATTGTTGCAACGGGCGGCTATTGTACTCTTATTGAAAAATATATGTTATCTCCGTTCGATTTTATAAATCCTACACTTACGCTTGAAGGATTGAGGTTTTTATACGAAGCAAATAAATAATTAATTAAGTTTTGTAAATATAATTGTCATTAAATAGATTTTACAGGTATACTGTTTATATACAGGAAATAGTTTAGTGAACTTAGTTAATTGGAATTATAAATGGTCAGTAAAGAATGATAGGCCCTGTTTGAAAGAGGCTGATAAAGATGATGCTGTAATTTTAAAAAGTACTGATAAAGGTGTCCTTAACGGGGATGCCTTTATTTCTTCTAAAACTGCTCCGGCGTTTAGGTCTGTCAATCCTGCTATGGCAGATTTAAGAAAGTATGCTAATGATTTTAAATGCGCATATACCGGTTTAAGAATGCTTAGTTTTTCTACATATCAATACTTGATGCAGCTTGCAGGTAAAAAGAAAAATACTGACAAAAATTTAATAAACCATATAGCTAAATACCGTGAATTAATGGATGGTATTGAACTTGATGTCTTAAAGTTTTATAAACATAAATTAAATGTAAACAACAAGTCCACAATTCAGGAGGTTACAGAAGAGCAGTTCCCTAAAAGTTATAATAAGCTGAAAATACAATATCTCAAAGTGGTAGAGAAATTAAGAGGAATTGTTGATAATATAAAGAATGAAAAAGTTAGATTGCGGTATTTAGCCGCTCTTGACGGTTGGGAAGAAGATTTATTGAAAGGGAATTATAAATCCGCAATAAATATGTGTAAATATCAGCAGATTTTACAAAAAATGAATTACGGAAAAGAAAATCAGATGGTTAAATCTGCCATAGACAGTACATTACAAGGTTTGCCATTACCGGTTAATGATTTTGATTCTTTTATTGTAAGAAGCAAAGACAGCAGTAAAAGACAGTTTGTTAACCGTTTGATTTCACCGTTTGTTGTCAGTATAGAACATATTAAGGCAAAAAGAAACGGCGGGCATGCCAGTTCGATTTCTAACTGTATACTTGTGCGCTCAAAAGAAAATTGGGAAAAAAGTGATACCCCGCTTTCCGTTTCTCTCGAAAAACATCCTGAACGGGTTGTACACTTGCAGGAATATTATAAACATGTCATAGATAAAATTAATAACGGCGGAATGAAAGAATATTTATGGTATCCGTACGAGATTAAGAAGACTCTGGAATATGAAACTAAAAATAAGCTGGTTCTTGATTCCTCAAAGCTGAAAATATCCGAGGAGGATGCTTACAAATCTTTTAAAGCTTAGTAAAGATTTCTCTTATGAGGTATTCTTCAAGCATTTTTTTATCAGCGTTTTTTGCTTCGTTATCATTGATTAATATACAGAAAGCGTATGTTTTTCCGCTTTTTGCATCGACATATCCAGCAATAGAATTAGTTTTTATAAGTCCTGTTTTAGCGTAGAGCTTACCGGTCATATAGTTCATTCTGTTAGCGAGAGTTCCTTCTCCTGCTGTCGGAAGCAAGGATTTTAGGCAAATATTAGCAGGGTTGGCGAGAAATGAAGCAGTAAATTCTGCTGTTAATAGGTTATCTTCACTTACACCGCTTGCATCAACTATTTTTATGTCATCTGTTTTTAAACGTAGGCTATTACAGTATTCTATCAAAATAGCAAGCCCTTCATCAAAGGTGCCAATACCGTTTACTGCCTTTTTAGAGGCTGCGACTTTGAACATGCTTTCAGAGGCGATATTATTATTTCTTTTTAGAATGGCGTTTTGGACATCCGCCATGCCATGGGAGATTATAGCAATTTCTTTAAATTCAGGAGATAATTTTTTAAACCGGTAGACGCCGGAATAGTCTATTTTGCTGTCATTTAAAATTCTTTCAAGTGATAATTTAAAATATCTTTTTGTGTTAGGTACCGGAATATACCGGCTTACCAGAGTGTCTACTTCGCCAGATGCGATAATCATATCCGGAGCAATGTAGTTTTTTCTGGTAAGATTTAGCTTATTTTCATCTCCTGTAACAACTTCGTTAATAAATGAAAGCGGGTAAAATTTATCCTGCGCAATTGTGACCGGTGCGCCTTCAGTTGTTGGTACAAAAGATACTTTCACAATATTTCCGTCGAGGTTATATGCGCTGAACTTTGCAAGTGCCGGATTTAAATTATCTTCTTCATTCCAGCCGCTGCCCCATTCTTCTGAATCTATAATACTGTCATCAATGTATATAGCTTTTGCGTTTGGCTGTATTTTAGTTGCTAATGTTTTAAGATTATCGCCAGTTAAAAGCGGATCTGCGCCCAGTTTTATTAAGTATTCATTATTTGCATTTTTATATAAAACTGTTTTAAATCTGTAATCATCGCCCAGTACATTTTCTGCTGCTCTGTAGGTTATAATTTTTTGTACTGCGCCGGGATAGAATTTGCGTTTTGAGTGAAGCTGATACACTTCTTTTCCCGAATCAATGTCAATAATTGATATTGATATATCTGATTTTTTTATATTTGATTCTGCAATAACCTTGTTAAAATCAGCATTTGCAGAAAATGCCGGAAGTATTGATAGTGCAAAAAACAGACTTAAGATTATTTTTAGCATACTTTTACCTCATAATTTTTGTGAATATCGTTTAAAACAGTGCATTTATTTCTGAACTCATACATTTTTTCGGTTGATATATTAGCAAAAATTAACCCGTCGCCGTCAGTGATTTCATCTAGAATATCACCGTTGTAATCGTAGATTAAAGAGTGACCGAGGTTGTACGAACCATCGGCAAGTAGTCCGGATTGAGTTAGTGCAATAAAAAATACCTGATTTTCTACAGCTCTGGCTCTTGTGAGGGCAAGCCAGTGCTGTTTTCTGCCCAACGGCCATGCCGCCATATTTACGATTAAGTCTGCACCTGCTTTTCTGTACGCGCGGTAAATTTCAGGAAACCTTATATCATAGCAAATGGTTATACCGGTTTTGAAACATTTAATATTTACCATAACAGGATTTTCGCCAGAAGAGACATAGCTCCCTTCATTGCATCCGTAGTATGAAAATAAGTGGTTTTTTCTATATTTAGCAATAAGTTTTCCCTCGGGAGAAATGACCGGACATGTGTTGTAGTAATGTGTACCGTCTTTTTCTATAAAACTTCCGCCAAGAATATAGGATGAATACTTTTTTGCGATATCGGACAGCAGGTTAATAGTTCTGGAATTAGAAACTTCTTCCGCAGAGTTGATAAACTTGCTGCATTCCCAGCCGACAGTCCAGACTTCCGGTAAAACAAGCAGGTCAAAACTTCTGCCTTTTACGTTTTTATCAAGCAAGCCCAGTAACTTTTTATGGTTGGCCTCAACATTTCCTATTACAGATTCAAATTGCAAGGCGGCTGTTTTAATTTGAATATTTTCCATGCGCGTTTCTTCTTTAGTTCTTTGTACATAGCAGGAGCTTTATTTTCAAGCTCTAAGAGAGCATTTTGTACTTTTAAGCGGCATTCTTCATCTTGTTCCGGAGTATTATCAGAATTAACATAAATAGGTTCTCCGTATAAATTCATTATACGGCAGAGCAAAAACGGCATTCTGAGTTGATCCCAGGATTTGAATTTCAATAGAGTTTTATCCTCGGAGTACCAGATTACGGGTACAATTGGTGCGCCGCCAAGTTTTGCTGTTTTTATAACACCTTCCTTAACAACTTTAGCCGGCCCATTCGGCCCGTCTACCATAATTGCACAGCATCTGTTTTCTTTTAATTCGGTTATCATTTGCATCATTGAAGTTGTCCCGCCGCTTTTACCTGCTGAGCCTCTTATAACTTTAAATCCCCAGTGTTCGCAAATATAGGCTACGATATCTCCGTCTTTTGAACGGCTTATAAGTATATTTAAATTGTTCTTATCTTCAATACCGTGTACGCAACCCTGGTGTGCATGCCAGGTTGCATAAACGCATGGTGACAGATTTGGGTTGTTTACTTCAACAATTCTGGTAAATAATTCCTGAAACCTGTAAATAAGATATGCTGCTTTTGCAAATTTATGAACATTTTCTTTTGTTATTAACTTAACCATAGTAATTATTATACAATAAAAATATTAGGTCTTATGAGTATTAAGAAAAGTTCTTTTTGCAGGAGGTTTTATACTAAAGTTGCAGTTAAAAATAATTTATTTGAAGGGTTGATTTTATTAGAAATATTATTAAACTGCTAGTATAGGACAATTGTAAGGAGATATTATGTCTAAATATTTGAACGGAACATCCCTTTATACAGCAGTCAATTCCGGACTTGCAAGTTCTTATAATTTTCTGACCGGTTTGTATAAAGAAGATGGCTTGACTCTTGAAAATCTTACATCTGCAATGAGTAATTCACAAGTTCTTGCAAATAATTACGGGGCGACCTTTGCTTCGTATATGATGACTAATTTTTCCAGTATAGATTCTGATAATGACGGTGTACTGTCTGCGGCGGATATTCAGTCATATATGAACAGTATTACTGCACGCGGACTTACCAGAGAGCAAATAACAACACTCGGCGGCGCCGCCGGTCTTTCTTCCTCTTTGCAGGAAACTGTTCTTGCTCACTTTGACGAGATTGATGCAAATAACGATAACCGTGTTACAACTGCTGAAATACAGTCATATAACATTAAATCAGATATATATAAACAAAAAGTTGAAGATTTAAACAGAAATATCAGCCAAATGTCTTTGTATACAGATGATTTGCCGGAATATGACGGCAGTATGATGGATTACAAGTATTTGCAGGATGAAGAATAAATTAAAATGGTTGTGTTTATTATTTAGGAATACTTATACAAAATTCTGTATATTTATCAGGCTCACTCTGGACTTCTAATGAACCATTGTGAGCTTTTATTATCTGTTTTGAAAGAAACAAGCCGAGTCCTGTACCTGTTTTTCTGAATTTTTTTGCTGTTGAGTAGTATTTCTGGAAAATCTTTTTTATATCATCTTTTGATATTCCCTGTCCATAGTCTTTTACGGTTATATGAACGCCGGACTCTGTTTCATAGGCGTGTATGTCGATATTAGTTCCGGCTGCTCCGTAAGAAATCGCATTGTGAATAAGATTTTTTATGACCCGTTTAAGATGGAGAATATCTGCGGTTATATAGATGTCACCTCGTATATCTAAATTTATTCTGTTATCAGTATGCAGTGCTACAGGCGCCATTTCTTCGGTAATTTCTTTTAAAAATCCGTTTAGTCCGAATCTTTCAGGGTATATTGATAAACCGGTAGAATTAACTTTGTAGGTTTCAAGTACTGTTTGAACAAGATCGATTAATTCATTATTTGAAGCTTTCATATTATCTAATGCGACTTTTTGTTTTTCTGTAATTGCTCCGAATTTTTCTGCCAGAAATAAGTCGAGCATATTTGATTCTGCGATTATCGGGACTTTTAAATCGTGGGTTAATGTGGCGACAAAATCTTCTTTTAATGTTTCTATTTCTTTTTGGTCTGAAATATTTTTTAAAACCAGAACATAACGTTCTTTTTTGTCCTCCAGTTCCAATCTGTTGCAATCTGCGAGAAAGCTGAGTTCAGTATTATTTTTTAAGGAAATTTCATTATTTTTCAAGTTAAATAAATCAATATCATCAAGAATATTTATAAACTCTAAAATATTCATTCCCCGTAAAACATCAGCTTCCAGCCATTTATAGATATTATTTGAAGCATTAATTATTGTTCCTTCCCTGTCAATAATTGCGATACCGTCGGAGAGGGAATTTATAGAGGCTTGTAAAAACTTATTTTGATTGCGAAGCTCTGTTTGTGATTCAAGGAGCATTTGTTCGCGGTCATTGAGTGTTTCAATCATTCTGTTTATTGTTCTTGTCAGTGTGCTGTAATCCGGATATAAATCCATATCAATTTTTTTTGCCAAATTGCCGTATCTTACTGAGTTTAAAGTACTTTCAACCGTTTGAAAATAAGTTTTTAATTCTATAAGCTCTTTTTCTGTTTTGTTGTGTTTATTTTTGAAGAACAAAGCTCCGGCACCCCCAAGTGCAAGCAAACCAAAAAATGACAGATATTTAAATAAACTAAACACGTACATATTTTAACAGCTAAAACCATTAATGTAAATCGGGCAGAATCAATTTCTTGTTGTATAGCGCTATAGTTATGGAATGTTATAATTAAAATATGAAGAGGGTTTTATATTTATTATTTGTTTTGTTAATGTGTATATCAACGGTTTTTGCGCTGGATTTAGATACGACTGTTGATGATGAGATCAGGAAGAATTATAATTCAGAACAGCTAATAGATGAAGCATTACCAGCCCTGCCTAAATTTTTACAAGAGGAACAGGCGCAGGTAAAACCTGATACAACGGAAGTTATTAAAAAAAAACTTACTCCTGCGGTCTATAGAGGTAAAATAAAAAAAGGAACAAAAATTCCTGTTATAAGTGATTCAAAGATATCAGACTGGTTAAGAAAAGGGACAAAAGTAACATTCCATACAAAGTCGCAGATTTTTGCAAAAGGTATAACTATTCCAGCCGGTACGAAATTCTATGCCGAGGTAGAAGATTCCCACCAGCCTCAAATAACTTGTAACGGCGGACTTGTTGTTTTAAAGGTTCATTCAATAGTATTAAATAATTCTGTGACGCCGATAGATGGATATATTACCAGAGCAAATAACAAAAAAATATTTTTAAATAATATAAAGGGAAAAAGAACATTTTGGAAAACTTTGTGGAATAAAACCAGTTTTGGCCGGCGGCTTTTTGATAGAATGCTTACGCTAACTGCAAATCTTGGAAAAGACGGCGCGACGATAATTTTATCTCCGTTCCCGTTTTGCTACGGCACGGTTGTCTTAGGCCTTAACACTCTTACTTCTCCGCTTTTTGCACTATTTTCTAAAGGCGGACACGTATCTATTCCGGCGGGAACAGAGTTTGTTATAAAACTTCAGGATGATGTTAATTTTTATTATTAGCGTTCTTTTTTAGTGCTTTACAACCGGTTAGAACGCCTGCTGTTGAAGCAATAATACCATTTAAAGCAAACGAATTTTTAACAGGAGATTTGAAAAAATTCACCTTTCTTGATACAAAGTCAAGCCCGACTCCAAAACAGAACCAGGCAGCAGCCGTGTTAAGCCCTGCTGACAGTTGTTTATTGTTTATATAATGCCTGCCTCTTTTGTTTGAAAATGCAGGAGTATATGTATAACTAATATTTTGTACTTTCATATTTATAAATCGGAAGCTCTAATATACTTGCAATATCTATTGTTATACAAATCGTTTTAATGTCAAGACAATATTAAATAGGCAATTTTTTATCTTCACATGTTTTATAGACAGTATGGAAAACAATATTTCATTCAAATCAAACTTCCGATTTGTTCCGCCGGAGGAATTTCATAAAATGACAGCACTTCTTGGGGCAGAAAATTCGTAAAATACCCGTGGACTATTAAAGAAAGTGTTCTGGCAGATAGTGCGTATACAAGAGATGTTTATGATTGCACAATTTGCGGAATTACTGACGGATTGAAAGTTCTTTTGATTCACATTTGTCCTACTAATCCCCAAAATTCAAACTTTAAATCAATTACTGATTTTATTAAGCAAAAACTTGATATTACAAATACAAATTTGCAGGGAGTTTTAATTGGGGCGAAAAAAAATCTTAGAGAAAGTCCGGATAGTGATACTTTGTTTGAAAAGTTTGTTCAATTTTTTAGAACAAATAAAATACCTTTTTCCCAATTAAAAGGTGGGAGTTTGGCAAATGATGTAGCATATTTTTCTTCTAAAGATGAATGGGTTATATCAAATTCAAATATAACCGGTGTATCTGTGCATGAACCTCCTTTAAAGCTTTTTAACAAAGTTTTTGATAAAGTAGAGCTATCGGATTTAGATGATATTATCGGTTAAGTATAATATCCGGAATTTCCTTGGGAGAGTGGACAATAAAATCAGCGCCTGCCTCTATAAGGCTTTCTTCTGAGCGGTATCCCCAGGTTACACCGATTGATTTTAGTCCTGAATTTTTTGCGGTCTGAACATCTACGGAGGAATCACCTATAAAGAAAGCATTTTCTTTGCCGGAATTAAAATATTTAAGAATATCATATACGCCGTCGGGTGCAGGTTTGGTATCAATACCTTCTCTTGCCCCTAGTGCAATTTCTATTTGCGGAAAATATATTTTGCATAGAGCTTTCACTGCTTCGTCGTATTTGTTAGAGTTTACTGCAAGTCTTATTTCTTTTGATTTAAGAAGGTCAAGTGTTTCAGATATTCCGTCGTAGGGTCGTGTATTTTCGTTGACGTTATTGCTGTAATTTCTGTAGAACGCTTGCAGGCAGGCGGTAAAATCCGGATTATTCCGCCCGTTCGGGATAGCACGTTCCATTAAAAGTACAACGCCGTTACCTACAAAATTTCTTATTTCCTCGAGTGTCCGCTCTTTGAAATTGAATTCTTTAAGCGCATTGTTTACTGCAATTTGCAAATCTTTAAGCGTATATAAAAGGGTTCCATCCAAATCAAAAATAATACATTTTTCCATAAAAAAATTATATCATAGTTGAGTTTATTTTTTGTTTTTTATAACATATTGAATTAAGAAATAGGGGTATAGAAGAGAAAAATGACTATCATAAATGAGAATTTTACAATTCATACAGAAGGCCATACTGATATTATTGATATAACAAAAAATGTCCAGAATGCTGTTTACAGGCATTCTTTGAAGGATGCGCTGGTAACGGTTCATATAGCAGGTTCAACTGCTGCATTAACGACTATAGAGTATGAGGATGGGCTGGTAAAAGATTTATATGAAGTTTTTGAAAAAATTGCACCGGCCGGAGAATCATACCACCATGATGACCTTTGGCACGACGGGAACGGATATGCACATATCAGGGCAGCATTAATTGGAAATTCTGTATTTGTACCGCTTGTTAATGGCGCGTTGAATTTGGGTACATGGCAGCAGATTGTTCTTATAGATTTTGATAATAAGCCGCGATTAAGGAATATTTGTTTGCAGATTGTATATTAAATTCTGCGGCTGAGCAGTGTATAAGCCTGCTTTACTGCTTCATCGGCTCTTTGTTCTATATCAGCCAGCCCTTTAACTTCTTCTTGCATCTGTACTATTTGGTTAGATTGTGCCGGCATGTAAGTTCTGAATTCGTCGCTGTCTTTTGGAATCCCGCACTCCTGGGAGGGGATATATCTGGTATTGTCATTAGCAACGGCTTCCTGCGATTTGACAAATACTTTAGGTTCCCGCGGAGGAATAACGCTTACCGCAGGAGCGGCCTTTGCTTCTTCCATACGGGTGTTAAAATTATCTATTGCGTTAATTACTTCCTGTGATGTTCCTTGCTGTTGTGTCATTGCGTCTTGCAAGGCTTGCTGTTTTGCCGTTTCTTCTGCTTTCTTTTCAGCTTCTTCATGCCTGTCATACGGTTTACCGAAAATCCATTCTAACGGTTTTGTGATAAGCGGAGTGAGTACATACCCCATAATACCGAAGAATAAACCAAGCTTGCCTGCTGCACCTGCTCCGTGACGGAAGAAGTTGCCTATTTTCTTTCCTCTTAAAGTATTGCCGAGTGATTTGATACCTTTAAGGTTTGGATTTTTCCAGGCGGGTTTCATTTCTAAGTCTTGTGTAATGAGGGTGCCAAGCCCTTTTAATCCTTTTTCAAACCAGTTAAGTTTTGTAGTCGGTTTTCTTATTGAATTTACTTTTTCCCATGCTTTATTAAAATCAGCTTTTGTTGTAAATCCGCCTGCTTTGTTTGTTTCTTTAAATTTTTCTAATGCCTGACGGTATTGTTCTGTTTGGTTTGCGGTCATACCAAGATAACGGAGTCCGCCGATTTTATGCATCAATCTCATACTTGCAGGGAAAGTTGCAACCCAGGAAAGAGCTTCAGCAAGTCCGTAAACAACAGTTCCGGTTTTTTGGTCATCGGGTGCTTCTTTTGCATTCTGATACATATCGACGAGTGCCGGAGCAACAAAGATAAGCAGACCGAGTTTTCCGCCGCCGAAGGTTACACCGCGCATAAGCCCCTGAACCGTTTTTGATACGCCTCTGCCGAGAGCTGTTTTAGGAGGAATAGCATTCCCCGCACTATCAGTTGCCCCTTTAGCAATACTCAATAATTTGTTTCCGATTTGCGACATATTAGACTGGCGTCTGAATATCGGCCCTATAATGGAGTAATTGCCGTGGTAAACTTTCATATCTTTACCGGCTTTTAAGGCTAATTCTCTTATTTCTTTGACGTATTTAGCAGGATTTGCTTTGTATTTTGCATAAGTTGCCGCGTCACATCCCATTTCTTTTAAAAGAATATTTTTTACTATGTCCGGATCTGCCGCGCGTTGGGATAATACAGCTTTAATTGCCTGAGCGTTATTATATTTTAGCGGATTAATTCTTCTTAATTGTAAACAATTTATTTTATCAACTTCAGAAGCACCGGGGCCTAAAATATTTTTTATAAAAGCTTTTTCTTCTTTGCTTGGTATTAAGTGTCTGAGTGCAGGAGTTTTTCCGCCGCCTTTCAGATATCTTTCAAACAGGGTGTTAAACTCGTTTGCAAGCTCCTGTTCCTGAGTAAACATTGCAGATTTTGCAAATTCCCATTCAGGTCTTGTGGAGTTTTCCATAAGAGTTCTTACAACGTTAGAGTTGCTTTTTAACCTGTTTAATATATTGTTTTTAGTTCTGCTTATAGAATTTTCTGCTTTTTGTACATAAGAGTTGTTGAATACTTTTGAATTAGAAACTCTGTCGCCGAATCTTGCAAGCTTTGCGGGTAACGATTTGTTATATTCACCGGTACAGTGTCTGTTGTATAAGTCTACACCTTTACCTAACACGAACCATAACGGAAGTGTATATTTAAGGCTTCCAAACATATCATCTCCGGCAGTAATAGGCGCCTGCTGCTGCGGAATATCTACAGTATCTGCTTGCGGCCCTTGAAGGCTGTTATTCTTATTTACATTTTTAAGTAAAGGTACAGGAGCAACTGCTGCCGCTCCAAAACCGGTATTATTAATGTATCCGGTATTTAGATACTCATTTTTATTTAAATATGAACCATAACCTTGTACCATAAAATAAACCTACTTTTACCTACAAATATAAAAAGAATATTTACAGGAAAAAATTGACTTATTTTTAACCGTATGATTACAATTGTTACAAAAATTAATACAAATTATAAAATTATATTTTAGTATTTAAAACCCGCACTGTTAAGAAGTTCTTTAATTTTTTCGTACTGATACTGGTCGCCGTAGAAATGGTATAATTTCGCAGCAATTACTAAATCACTCAGCATTTGAAAAGATTTATCGGGAAGCTGGCTGTAGCATAAAGCTCTATGATACCAAACATCAGCATCATTTGCCTGATAAGTGATATATGTTGTTAAATCTTTTACGCAGTTGTTGTAATCTTTAAGCCCGGCATATGCGTAACCGCGTGTTTTGTAGCCTTCTTTATAATCAGTGTTAAGAGATAAACATTTTGTCAGGTCATCAACAGCGCCTTGAAAGTCATTGTTGTGAAATTTAATGACCGCACGTGTGTTGTACAATATATAGCTGTTAGGGTTTTGGGTTATTAAATCATTTATTTTTTCCAACTGTCCGTTGTAGTTCCCTTGAACGAGTGCCAGTGTAATTTTACCGTGCTTGGGGGAGATATAGTTTTCGTCAAGTTCAATAGCTTTATTATAGTCAGCAATAGCAGCATCATAATTTTTTAATACTTTGTAAATATTGGCACGGTTGTTATAGAATTGAGGTACATCGGGGTATTTGTTGATGCAGGAGTTTAAAAATTCCAGCCCGCCGTTTAATCCTTCTTCTCCAACCGAGTGGGCAAAATCGTTTTCCATCGTGTACGGATTACAAGTGAGGATATCATTTCTTACGATAAATCCTGCATAGACCCCCAGTCCGGATAACAAAAATATACAAACCAAAATAAACTTTTTCATAATAGTTATTATACATAAATTGATAATATTAGTATACAGCGCTAGATTTATTATACATTTAATTGGGCGTCAGTATATCAACTGGACTTAGAAATCTGAACGTGTTACAATTGCGCTGAGGCAGATTGACTGAAATTTGCAGGCCGGCGGACTTTAAAATAATGTATATAAAGCTCCGCACAAATACCGCACAACGGATTTTAACTAAAACCTCAAACCACACGCGTGCTTGTAGCTCAGCAGGATAGAGCGTAGGTCTCCGAAGCCTGAGGTCATGGGTTCGACTCCCATCAAGCACGTTTTTTAATATGATGAAAGGGATTAAATGAAAAAGGTTTATATAGAAACACTCGGATGCCAGATGAATAAATCGGATGCGGAACGGATGTTAGGGATGCTGGAGCATCTCGGGTATATTGAAACACCGAATCCAAAGGAGGCGGATTTACTTATAATAAACACATGTTCTATCCGAAAACTGTCTGAGGATAAGGCGTATAGTGCAATCGGGGTTTGGGGAAAATGGAAGAAAAATAAACCTGATTTAAAGATTGCGTTTTGCGGGTGTGTAGCACAACAGGTTCAGAAAGATTTATTCAGACGGGCGCCTTATGTTGATTTAGTTTTAGGGACACAGAGGCTGTATGAACTGCCGGAACTTATTAAACGAATAGAGAACGGTGAACGGATTGTGTCGTGTGATGAAACACCTTGCAGTGAACGTACGGAAATAAAGCGTGCAAAAAGTGTAAATGCGTGGATACCGATAATGGAGGGGTGCAATAATTTTTGTACGTACTGTATAGTGCCGTATACCAGAGGAAGAGAGCGTTCAAGAACACCTGAGGCGGTTATTAATGAAGCTAAAAAAGCGTTACAGGAAGGGTTCAAGGAAATTACGCTTTTGGGGCAGAATGTTGACAGTTACAAATCGGTTGACGAAAACGGTGAAGAGGTTAATCTTTCTGAGCTTTTGCGGCGTTTAAACTCTCTGCCCGGCAAATTCAGAATAAGGTTCGTAACATCTTATCCTACAGATATTACTGACGAATTAATAGATACGGTTATAAAATTAGATAAAGTCTGCGAGTATTTTCATATTCCTATGCAGTCAGGAGATAGTGAAGTGTTAAAAAAGATGAACCGCAGGTATAATAAAGAAATGTACGGAAAAATTTGTGCAAATATCAGAAATAAGATACCTGATGTAACAATCACAAGTGATTTTATTGCCGGATTTCCCGGTGAGAGTGAAGAGCAGTTTCAGCATACGCTGGAGGCAATGAGCGAGTTTGAACTTGATTATTCAAATACTGCGGCATATTCTCCAAGAGAAAAAACTGTTGCTGCAAAATGGGTTGATAAATTTATCCCGGAGGATATTAAATCTGAACGTTTAGCGCGCTTAAATGCTCATAATCAGGAGTGCTGCCTTAATTCTAACAAGAAGTTTGTAGGGAAGGTGCTGGAGGTTCTTGTTGAAAGATTTGATGAAAAAGACGGCAGGGGAATAATATCAGGCAGGTCGCGGAATAACAAAATGGTTCACGCACCTTATGATAGAGATATGACCGGTGAATTTGTTAATATAAAAATTACCGATGCGCATACATGGCATCTTGAAGGTGAAGTAGTTTAACCAGAATGGGCTGTTTGTGTTACAATTTATAAGCATAAAGATTTTTTTTAAAGAGGTTCAAGACTTATGAAAATGTCAAAATTATTTGTTCAAACACTGAGAGAAAACCCGTCAGATGCGGAGGTTGTATCTCATAAACTCCTTGTAAGGGCCGGTTATATAAGGAAATTAACTAGCGGTGTGTATAATTATTTGCCGCTGATGTGGAGAGTGTTAAAAAAGATAGAGAATATAACACGGGAAGAAATGGATAGAGCCGGTGCGCAGGAGCTGTTAATGCCGTTTGTGCAGCCGCAGGAGTTGTGGGAAGAATCAGGCAGATGGGGAGTTTACGGCGCGGAATTAATGCGTTTAAAAGACAGGCATGACAGAGGCATGTGTCTTGGCCCGACACACGAAGAGGTTATAACATCAATAGCGCGCGACGGACTAAAATCCTATAAACAGCTTCCTGTTAATTTGTATCAAATACAATCCAAGTTCAGGGATGAAATCAGACCGCGTTTTGGTTTACTCCGCGGCCGTGAATTTATAATGAAGGATGCATACAGCTTTGCGACTAACGAAGAAGATTTGATGAAAGAGTACCAAAATATGGCTCAGGCGTATAAACGTATTTTTGAACGGTGCGGACTTGAAACCAAAATGGTACAATCAGATTCCGGTGCGATAGGCGGCAAAATAAGTCATGAATTTATGGTTATAACAGATACGGATGCCGGTGAAAATGATGTATTTTATTGTGAGTCCTGTGATTATGCCGCAAACTCAAATCATGCGGTATCAAAACTGCCGGAGGTGCAGACAGATGGAGGATTTACTAAAAAAGAGGTTGTTGATACGCCCGAAACACATTCAATAGAAGCGTTGTCAAAATTTTTAAATATTCCGTCATCTGTTATTCTTAAATCTGTTTTGTATATTGCGGATTCTAAACCGGTTCTGGCGTTAATAAGAGCCGACAGGCAGGTAGAAGAAACAAAGCTTATGAATGCTGTATTGGCAAACGAAATAAGAATTGCGGCGGCCGGCGAGATAGAAGAAATAATGAGTAATCATGGATTTAATGCAGTAGCCGGGTTTATCGGGCCGAACGGACTTGGAGATATTAAAATAGTTGCGGATGAAACTGTTAAAGATATGAAAAACTTCGTTGTTGGCATTAATCAAACGGATAAACATCTTGTTGGCGCGAATCTTTCTGATATTCCGGAAATAAAAGAATATTGTGATATAAGACTTTGTGAAGCCGGGGATTTTTGTCCGCAGTGCGGCAAACCGTTGAAAGTTACAAGAGGAATAGAGGTTGGTAATATATTCCAGCTTGGTACAAAGTATTCCGAGCCGATGAATGCGGTTTATACAGATATTGACGGTAAAAATAAACCATTTATTATGGGCTGCTATGGTATAGGTATATCAAGAACCGCTGCTGCTGCTGTTGAAGCACACCATGATGAACACGGAATTACGTGGCCTGTTGCAATAGCACCTTACCATGTGGTAATTGTTCCGGTTAATATTAATGATGAAACCCAAATGCAGGTTGCACAAAGTATGTATGAGTCGCTTCTGAAAGAAGGAATTGAGGTTGTCTTAGATGATAGAGATGAGCGTGCCGGTGTTAAGTTTAAGGATGCCGATTTAATCGGGTTCCCGTATAGAATAACAGTAGGCAAATCAATAGCGGAGGGGCTTGTTGAGTTTAAAATCAGAAATCTTGAAGAAACGGTAAAAATTGAGCCGGCGCAGGCTGTGGAACTGCTTGTTGAAAAGATAAAAGAGATTATTTGATTTTCTCCGCTTTAAATTATTATTCATCTCCTTGCCCCAACTTGGGGATGGTAGGGTGCAATTTATTGCACCTTATGTATAGTTGGGCTGGAAATCAACAGCAATGTTCTTTTTATAGGTTGGTGAAGGCCGTGGAACAGCCATTTGTTATAATTGTTTATACATCGAGAAGCCGCTTCTCTCTATTTGTCCCTCTACTTACCACTCCCGCCATAATACACAATGCAAAAAAAAAACGGCTCTTTATCGGAGCCGCTATATAGCAGAGTGTATAACATCTGCCATATTTTAGGTAATTCACTTTAATGTGATAATCTGTTTATAACTTTTTTAAGCTCAGCGATTTCTTTTTTTAGCGCCTTAAGCTCTTTATCCTGTTTTTCTAACATCGTTTTTTGCGCCTTAATTTCTTTGTCCTGCTGATTAACACGGAGAGTCAGGTCTTTAATCTTAACACTGTCGGATGTTACGACCTTGATGTTTTCTGTTAATTGTGCAGCCAGAGCCTTGATTTTGCTATCAAGTTCTTTAAGTGCGTTAATCATAGCGTAGAACATATCTTCGTGTCTAATTTGCAGATACCCGTTTTCGTCTTTAGTAACAGCGTTAGGGAAGATTTTTTGAAGTTCCTGAGCAATAACACCGACGTGCGGGGTTTTCATATCATCTTTTTTGAAGGCGAAATCATAGACTTTAATACGGTTAATTTTG
>CASDWH010000020.1 GCA_949284715.1 uncultured bacterium | reverse complement strand
AGAAATATAAATTGCATTTTTATCTTTATCATAGTGGCAGAAATTGTGCGTTTCTATCGGGGCACCATGGTCAAAAGCAAAAGTTGATAAATCGTTAACAGTATAGTTATAGTACTCTCTTGACGGATTTACGCCCATACGATTTAACAATCTTTTTAGCCATTCGTCAGAAGCTATTATAGGTATAATTTTCTTATCATCATCAAGAAAGATGTACTGGTAATTGCTGTCTTTGAAGAATTTTCCGCGCTGCAGAATTTCTTTTTCAATTAGTAACGAAACGAGCTGCTGCCTATTGAGCTGTGTTATTTTAGTATTATTCATAATACTTCTGACTTCTGCTTCAATGCCGCTAAGGTCTCTATGATAGTGTTTCATACCTTTTAGTAATTCCCAAACAGCTTCACTGCATTGCTTTTCATCTTTAAAACCATTTATAAATTCGTCAATATCTTTTATGCCTTCGGGTGTTGTTAATCCAAAAACAGTACGAATTTCTTTTGCTTTTTCTAATACTTTTCTGCCTGCTTCGTCATTATCATGAAGTATGCAAACTCTTTCAGCGGATATTTTCATGGCTGTATTTATATCACCATTTGCACCGCCTAAGTCAAGAATTTTTAATTGAATTGAATGAAGATATTAGAAGACCACATGCAGGTGAGACTTACACTAGAGAACATGCTAAATATCTTTTAATGAAAGAGTGTAACATCAATTATCCTAAAAATATAGCCAATACAGAAGAAAAAGAACAATTTGATGAAGAAATTAGAGAGATAAAACGGACTTTTGACAAATTCATATTAATATCAAGAATTTTGTCAAGCGGACGGTTGCAAGTACATAACGGTTATATTTTTTCAGTTCCGTATTATGCTTGTTTTCAACTTCATACATCAACTAGTATTGAACATATAAGACCATTTTTTTATTCAGAAAAACCGTTACTTGAAGGCTATTATTCAATGAATGAGAATAAGTTTAATAGTATTATTGATAATATTCATTTATTGAATGTTTTGGATAATTTAAAACTTTCTATTCCAATTCTTTATTTTACACATTGTTATAGTGCAACAAATTTATTTGATAGAATTATAAAACTTGCAATTATTTTAAAATGTACAATGTTAGCAAACTGTAGGGATGAGTTAAAGTATAGACTAAATCTTCGTACTTGTAATTTTCTAGGCAAAAATGTTAGTGAAGAACTTTCCATTTTTTATGACGCAAGAAGTTCTATTGTTCATTGTGGCGATATAAGCAATGAATTATATAAAAAAATTAAAAATATAATGCAAAATAAATATAAAACCAATATAGAAGCGTTATTTTATTTTTTGCAAGAAAAAATAGAACCAATCATAAGAAGTGTATTGTTTGAATCTTTAAAAATATTTAATAACACGGATAAAATCAAGAATTATACTCAGTTAAATGAGAGTATTGATAAACAAATAATTACAAGTATTTCAAACTAATTAGTTCCCTCTTTCAAAATTTCCAAATACTCTTTATAAGCAAAAGTTCGATTCCTTGATTGAGTTGAAGTTTGTTCAAGGACGCCGATACTAGTCAGGTCTTTGACTATGCTTGACATTGTGTTAAATGCTATGTCAAGCTCTTTGGCGGTTTTTTGAATTTCTATAATAGGATTTGATTCTAAGTATTCAAATACTCGCATTGCATTTTTAGCTCTGCGTCCCAAGCCTTCAATTTTTAGACAATAATTATCGTGCAGAGAAGTTAATTTATCAATCGTTTCAACTGCGTCTTTTGCTGACTCATAAACTGCCTCTAAGAAAAATTTAATCCATTGTTCATAGTTACCTTTCAGACGAACTTCATTCATACGGTCATAGTATTCAATTCTATTTTTCTTCAAGAAATAAGAAATATACAATGCCGGAGTGCTTAAAACTTTCTTTTCCATTAAAAATAAAGTTATTAAAAGTCGTCCGATTCTGCCGTTGCCATCCAAAAACGGGTGAATCGTTTCAAATTGATAATGAATTAAGCCTGCTTTAATTAAAACATCAAGCTCATCATCACCGTTAATATATTTTTCTAAATCAGACATTGCTTGTATCATATCTTCAACAGAGGGCGGAATATAGCGAGCATTTTGCAAATTGCCCCCGGCAGCACCAATCCAGTTTTGAGAATGACGAAATTCACCAGGGCTTTTATTCTGCCCCCTAACTCCTGATAATAAAACTTCATGAGCTTCTTTAATTAGGCGATTGCATAAAGGAAGTTCTTTTAATCTATTAATTGCATAATCAGTTGCTTTAATATAATTGACAACATCACCGACAGGTCTGTTTGTGTTTTCTTCCAAACACGGGTCTAATACATCTTCTAAAGTTGCCTGAGTTCCTTCAATTTGAGAGGACATAAGAGCTTCTTTTCTCACATACATAGAAATAAACAAATGAATATTAGGAATTCTGCTTGAAATTCCTTCAAGTAGCGCAAGTTGCTTATTGGCTTTTACTAATAAATCTACAATATCTTTATCAAGTTCTATTGGTGGCTCAGGCGGCAATACTGCAGGCATAAATGATTTATATGCCACATCACCTGATAAATTGTTTTTGTATATTCCTGCTCTATTATTCATGGCAACTCCGAAATTGAAATAACATGTTTATTATAACACCTTTATTTCAATTTAGCAATTGGAATTGAAATAAGGCTAAATAATTTGTTACAGTATTTCAATCTTGTATCTAGTACAACGGAATTTGTCAAAAATACAGAATTTTTCTGTGTCTCAGATTAAAGGAGGCTAAATAGGTGATTTGCCCTTCCCCCGCCCTTGTATATAATCACATTTTTTCAATTTTCAATCTTTCCTTAATCGCATTAAAGTTGCAGAAAAGTTGCAAAAATTCTGATAACTTAAAATTAAATCTGATAAAATATGAGAATAAAATTAGTCTCAAATTCATGCAGCGCAATAAACAAAGATAAATTCTGATAAATCCTGAAAAGTAGCGGCAATACTGCGTTATACAACTTCTAAGCAGTGGGTCGCGCGTTCGAATCGCGCCGGGCGTATTTTTTTATGCCTTATCCTGTCTTCGTTTTGGGAATTGTATAATATTTGATTTTTCTGCCCGCGCTTTTATTCTCACATTATTCTCACATTCTATTTCTTTCATATGGTAATTACTATCTCCAAATAAAATCCAATCACGTTTCAATAAGTTTATATTCAAGATGGCATGAATATTTATAGCCAGATAAAAAATAAAAAAGAAGAGTGAAATAGTAAGAGGAATTTTATTAGATTTGATAAATCTGATTAATTTTTGAGCAGAAAAATTAGCCAAAATATAAGTTAATAAGGCAAAATATATTATAATCGAAAATAAGACGGCCATTGGGTTTATATACTTAAATTTATTAATATGCCCTCCTGCAAACTGCCTGGCTTCCAGTTGAATGTTAAAAACACTTCCTTTATGAGCTTTTAATTCTATTGTCCGGTTATTTATAATATAGGGAAGATAATCCTCGTTGTTTATATTTAATTTGGAATATTTAATTTTCTTAGCAATATTACAGGCTGTATATTTACCAAAATTTAGTTTTAAGTTTCCATCTGCGTTCGTTTTAATTTGAATATTAGAAATGTAGTTATCAGGATACACATTAAAAAGAATATAAAATTTAAGATATTTATTATCTATTAAATTAATAAAAACATCCCGCTGAGTTTCTGAAGTGAATTGGATATTTTTCACCTGCCTGCTTAAATTTATTTTCTTGGTCACATTTCCTGGATTATCGAAAGTAACATATAAGGCTCCCGAGTTCTGTAATAAATAGGTATTAATCCAATAATCAGAATTTAACCACCAATGCGGGGTTAAAAAAGTAAATAATACAGCAAGTATAGATGATAAAATTATTATTTTTTTGTTATTTAAAATGTATTTTTTTATTTTTGTATGTATTGAAATCTTAGATATTTCATTTTTATACCTTAATATAATAAATGCCGGTAAAAAAAGAATTAATACGAATATAGCAGGATTAAAAGCAAGAGTTGGTCTTATTTTCTGAGGACAATATATACGTGTTTCATTTGATGTTGGAGTTATAATTAATTTATTTTGTTCAATTTTTAAATTTCCACCTGTAATTTTAAAATTATCTAAATTATCAAACTTAACTTTACCTTTTCTTAGTTTTATATTACTAATTTCATAATTAACCGGGGTTTCGTTATCTGTATATAGTGTAATTTCTAACGGACTAAAAAGCGGAGGATGTTTTATTACCTCTTGGTAATATTTTGTTCTATTCAAATTTAATTCTTGTTTTTTTGTTTTTTGTCCGAGATTTGCAGCAATAGTTACTATCCCATCTCCATAAATATTTAAACTTATATCCAGAGGTTTTCTCTCCAACCACAGCGGATTAGTAAAAAATAATAATAGTAATGTTAAAAAAATACACAAATAATATTTTTAGAATTAAACATAATAATCTTGTACCCCAACAAAATAAATTAACTTGCTACACATTAGGCTGCTATAGCAGCCTAATGGATTAAGGTTTAGCATTAAAATTTTATATATGCAACATACTTCAGAAGATAAAAAAATCCAGCTTCTTAAAACTCTGGGTAAGATAATTCGAACCCATAGAGAAAAACAGAATAAAACTATTTATGCAATTTCTGCTGAGGAATCTATGTCTAAATCAACTTGGCGGGAGGTTGAAATAGGTGCGTGCAAAGATATTAACTTAACGACATTGTGGAAGATTGCAGAAGGTCTGGATATAAGTCCGCAATCATTAATAGAAGAATTAAATATAAAAATGAGCAAGAATTTTTCCCTAATAGATTATGATTAAAGCCTATAGCAACTATTTTTTAATTGATTCAACCAAATGTTTCATACACGCCTCTTTTTATGACTGATTTAGCAGCCGCAAGAAAATACAGAGTGAAATAAAAAAAGAGTGCGTAAATACGCACTCTATTAAATACAATAAGTTCAAACCGGATTAAACCGCAGCTTTTTTCTTTGGTTTTGGGCCGGCCTCAACAATTTCTGAAGGCATATCAGGATATTTTGCCGCAAAATTATCTACAAACATTTGTGCCAATTTGTCAGCCTGTTCATCGTAAGCAGCTTTATCAGCCCACAGACCGCGTGCATCAAGCTGTTCTGACGGAACATCCGGACAGGAAACCGGATAATCGACATTAAATACATCGTGATGTTTAAATTCAACATTGTCAAACGAGCCGTTTAATGCAGCAGTAACCATTGCTCTTGTGTAAGCAAGCTTCATACGCTTAGCGCCGGAAGCCGCACTGCCGCCAGCCCAGCCGGTATTAACAAGATAAACTTTAGTGCCGTATTTATCAAGCTTTTCACCAAGCATTTGAGCATAAACCGAAGCATCCATAGGCATAAACGGCTCACCGAATAAAGTAGAGAATGTAGGCTGAGGCTCAGTTACACCGCGTTCCGTACCTGCCAGTTTTGATGTGAAGCCTGTTACGAAATGATACATCGCTGCATTTTTACTAAGTCTGCTTATCGGAGGCAGAACGCCGAACGCATCCGCCGTTAAAAATATAACAACCTTCGGAATACCGCCTACGCTCGGCAACTGAGCATTATTAATATAATTAATAGGATAACCTACACGGGTGTTTTCTGTAAGAGAACCATCTGCAAAATCAAATTCTCTGGTATCAGGGTTCATAACAACATTTTCAACCAGAGAACCAAATTTAATTGCATTATAAATTTCAGGTTCGTGTTCAGCAGAAAGGTTAATGCATTTTGCGTAACATCCGCCTTCAAAATTAAATATACCATCCGGTGACCATCCGTGTTCATCATCACCGATTAATTTACGTGCAGGGTCAGCGGAAAGAGTCGTTTTACCGGTTCCGGATAAACCGAAAAATACTGCCGTTTCGCCTGTTTCCGGATTCATATTTGCAGAACAGTGCATTGGAAGAACATTTTTCTTGGTCATTATATAGTTCATTGTTGAGAACACAGATTTTTTTATTTCACCTGCATATTGAGAACCACAAATAATAATTTCGTGAGCTTCATAATCAATAATAATAGCAGCCTCGGAGTTTACCCCATCAACTTCGGGATTACATTTAAAACCGGGAGCGCATAAAATTGTATAATCAGGCTGTCCGTATGATAAAAGTTCTTCCGCTGTTGGACGAATCAACAACTGGTGAATAAACATATTCTGGCTGGCCAGTTCATTTATAACTCTGAATTTTTGGGTATATTTCTTATCTGCACCGGCAAAACCATCGAAAATAAAGATTTCACGGTTTTGCAAATATGCTGCAATTTTTCCTCTGATAGAATTATATTTTTCGCGGCTGATAGGGCGATTAACCTTTCCCCAGGCTATTTCATTGTGAACACCGTCTGTATCAACAATAAACTTATCTTTAGGTGAACGACCTGTATACTTACCTGTAGTAACAACAAGCGCGCCGGTATTACTCAGAACACCCTCTCCGCGCCTTAATGCAGCTTCTGTAAGCTGTGCCGGAGTAAGGTTACGATACACCGCTTTCGGGGCGATAATACCCAATTTTTCGATTCCATAAGTTTCCATAAATTATTTCTCCTTTGTTTTATTTAAACTCGTGATATTATTTGTTATGTTGTTCAAATTATTATACAACAAACAATATAAACAGTGAAAATTATAAGCGCCAATAAAACATTATTCACAAATGTGTTCAAGTGCTTTATCAAACACGGTTTTAACATGATGGTCATTAAGCGCGTAATAAACATTTTTGCCGGATTTTTTTGCCCGCACAAGTTTTGCTGCACGCAGGACTTTCAATTGATGCGAAACAGCGGATTTAGTCATATTCAACAAAACTGCTAAATCACCGACACACATTTCACTTTCTTCTAATGCCCAGAGCAATTGTATTCTAGTACTGTCGCCCATTACTTTAAAAAAGTCGGAAAGTTCATATAACAAATTCATATCAGGCATATTAGGTTTTATTTTCTCTACAAGCTCCTGATTAACAGCATCACAATCAGATTTTTTATTTTCCATCAAGCCTCCGTTTACGAGTATATTATACAACAAATGAATAACTGTTCAACTATTATTAAGAAATATTAATATTCAAAAATCTCTGTATATTAGTATTCTAGAGGGTTTGCAAAAACTCATAGAATTTTTATATAAAATATTGCATTATCAGGATTGACAATTGAACAATTATTCAATTATAATACTAATACAGTTGAATAGTTATTCAATTATTTACAAGGAGAGCTTATGTGCGACCATCACCATCACAACAGCAAGCAAAATGATAAACTCAGAATTGCTAGAATTATACTTGCTCTTATTGCTCTGGGTACAGCCTTTCTGAATCAAGGAAGTTTAGCCGCTGGATTGTATGCAGCAGCATACCTGATTGCAGGTGCTGATGTATTATATAAAGCTTTCCTGCACATAAAAAAGGGAAAAATCTTTGATGAAAATTTTCTTATGGGAGCCGCAACATTAGGAGCTTTTGCAATAAAGGAATACCCAGAAGCCGTTATGGTAATGGTATTATATCAAATTGGCGAGTATTTTCAGGACTTGGCAGTTGAAAAATCACGCCGTTCAATAACAGAATTAATGGATATAAGCCCGGATTATGCAAATATAGAAGTTAATGGCACGCTCGTAAAAAAATCCCCGGCCGAAATTTGTGTTGGCGAAATCATCGTGGTAACAAGCGGAGAAAAAATTCCTTTAGACGGTACCATCATAGAAGGGAATGCTATTGTAGACACCGCGGCTCTTACAGGGGAATCAAAACCGCGAAAGCTGATTCCGGGAGATAAAGCAATAAGCGGATGTATTAATACAAATGGTTATTTAAAAATAAAAGTACAAAAACCTTTTGGCGAATCTACTGTTTCAAAGATTTTAGAACTGGTAGAACATGCCGGCGAAAAGAAGGCAAAAACAGAAAATTTTATAACTAAGTTTGCAGGTTATTATACTCCGGTTGTCGTCTTAGGAGCAGCATTACTTGCTGTTATACCTCCGATTGTAACAGGCGATGCTTTTAGCGTTTGGATTTTCAGAGCATTAACCTTCCTTGTTATATCCTGTCCCTGCGCGCTGGTTATTTCTGTTCCGTTAGGATTCTTTGCAGGACTCGGAGGAGCTTCAAGAAAAGGTATTTTAATTAAAGGAAGCAACTATCTGGAATTATTATCTAGACCGGATACTGTTATTTTTGACAAAACAGGAACTCTTACCAAAGGGAGCTTTAACATTGTTAATATCATTCCCTCTGATGGTTTTACAAAAGAACAGGTAATAGAATATGCCGCTTATGCAGAAAATTACTCAAACCACCCGATTGCACTTTCATTAAAGGCTGCCTATCACAAAGAGATTAATCCCTCCTTTATTTCAGACACGGAAGAAACCGCAGGCAAGGGTGTCAAAACTTTAATAAACGGCGAAATAGTAATAGCCGGAAATGCTGAATTAATGAATAAATACAATATCAATTATCCACAAATTACAGAAGAAGGTACTATTGTTTATGTTGCAAAAAACGAAGAATATATTGGCTGTATTGTTATTGCGGATGAAATTAAAGAAGATTCATTAGAAGCAATAACTGAACTAAAAAAAGCACGTATTAAAACTGTAATGCTGACAGGCGACTCTGAGTCCACAGCAGCCGTCACGGCCCAAAAACTTGGCATAAATAAAGTTTTTGCAAAACTGCTTCCTCTAGACAAGGTAGAAAAAACAGAAATGATTATTGAAAATAAACAAAAGAACAAATCTGTAATCTTCGTCGGCGACGGTATAAATGATGCACCTGTTTTAACCAGAGCAGATATCGGTATTGCAATGGGCGCACTGGGTTCTGATGCTGCAATAGATGCCGCAGATGTAGTAATTATGGATGATAAACCATCACAAATCCCTGCTGCTATTAAACATGCAAAACGAACAATGACCATCGTTAAGCAAAATATTGTATTTGCACTATCAATAAAAATATTATTCCTTATTTTGGGAGCTTACGGAATAATGACAATGTGGGGGGCTGTATTTGCAGATGCAGGAGTTGCGCTTCTTGCGGTTGTTAACTCTCTAAGAACACTTAGATAAAAAATCGCACATCGGCAGAATTATTTACCCCACAAAAACAATACTTGCTTGATAGGCACTCTCAAATGTACAATAATATTTAAAGAAGGAGGCAACCATGAGCAAAAAAGTTTTGGTAATTTCCGCAAGCCCGAGATCCGGCGGTAATTCAGATATACTTTGCGATGAATTTATAAGAGGCGCCAAAGATGCCGGAAATACAGCAGAAAAGATTTTTTTACGCGATAAAAAAATAAATTACTGTACAGGCTGCGGATATTGTAATACGAACGATTATACTGCATGTTCGCAAAAAGATGACATGGCTGAAATTCTAAATAAAATGATAGAAGCTGATGTAATTGTCCTTGCAACACCAGTCTATTTTTACACAATGAACGGACAGATGAAAACTTTTATTGACCGCTGCTGTGCAAGGTACACACATATAACAAATAAAGATTTCTATTTTATAGCAACCGCAGCGGATGATAGACCGGCAGCTTTAGAAAAAACTTTTGACGGCTTTAGAGGATTCACCGATTGTCTTGATAATATGAGGGAAGCCGGATATATCTATGGTGCAGGAGTCTGGCAAAAAGGAGAAATCAAAAGCTCAAAAGCTTTTAAAGAAGCGTACGAAAAAGGGAAAAATATATAGGAGAACATAATGATTTTAGATAAAATAAACACCCCCGGGGATTTAAAAACTCTTTCAGCAGAGGAAATGAACACACTTGCTGATGAAATGCGAGAATTAATAATAAAGAAAGTTAACACTACCGGAGGACACTTAGGGCCGAATCTGGGAATAATTGAAGCAACAATAGCAATGCATTATGTTTTTAATTCACCGATTGATAAAATAGTTTTTGACGTATCACACCAGTGTTACCCGCACAAAATATTAACAGGCAGAAAAGAAGGTTTCACTAATCCTGAAAAATACCTTAAATACACCGGATACACCGCGCCTGAAGAAAGTTCGCATGACTTATTTAAAGTAGGACATACTTCAACATCAGTAAGCCTTGCAACCGGTGTTGCAAAAGCGCGTGATTTAAAAGGTGAAAAATATAATGTTATAGCACTTATTGGCGACGGTTCACTAAGCGGAGGCGAAGCCTTTGAAGGTTTTGACAATGCAGCAGACCTTGGAAGCAATATTATTATCATTGTAAACGATAATGATATGTCCATTGCTGAAAATCACGGCGGATTATATAAAAACCTTAAAGCTCTCCGCGATAACAACGGCAAAGCAGAAAATAATTTCTTCAAATCACTGGGGTTTGAATATCACTATGTAGCGGAAGGAAATAATATTAATGCACTTATTAAAACATTTAAACAGGTAAAAGATACAAATCATCCGGTAGTTGTACATATTCATACATTAAAAGGACACGGGCTTAAGATTGCAGAAGAGAATAAAGAGATGTTCCACTGGGTTCTCCCCGGGATTCTGGATGCGAGTTCCTCTGCTTTATCAATGCCGGCAGAAGATTATAATTCTGTTACAAAAGATTTTATACTTCAAAAGGCTTCCCAAAACCCTGCTGTTGTTGCTATCACAGCAGCCACTCCCGGGGTTTTCGGATTTGACAGAGAATTCAGGAATAAACTCGGCAGACAATACACAGATGTCGGTATTGCAGAAGAACACGCAGTAGCATACGCTTCTGCACTTGCAAAATCCGGCGCTAAACCTTTTCTTGGAATTATGTCATCATTCTTGCAAAGAACATACGACCAATTATCGCAAGACCTATGTCTGAACAACTCTCCTGTGACAATGCTTATTTACTGGGGAGGAATTTCTGGAGCGGATGCAACTCACCTTTGCTTGTTTGATATACCGTTAATCTCCAATATTCCTAATATGGTGTACCTTGCTCCAACCTGCAAAGAAGAGTATCTTGCAATGCTTGAATATTCTTACCGCCAGAATGAACATCCTGTTGCAATAAGAGTGCCGTCAATCCCGCTTGAATCATCAGGAAGCATTGATAATACAGATTATTCAATACTAAATAAATACAAAACCGTTCACTCAGGTAAAGAGGTCGCAATAATTGCTCTTGGCAGCTTTTTACCGCTTGGAAAAGAGGTACAAGATGAACTTAATAAGAAACTTCATCTTGATGCAACTCTTATTAACCCGAAATTTATTACCGGCTGTGATGAAGAACTTTTAAATAGTTTAAAAGAAAATCATAAACTTGTAATCACGCTTGAAGACGGGATATTAAACGGCGGATTCGGAGAAAAAATTGCAAGATTCTACGGAAACTCAAATATGAAAGTTCTAAACTTTGGTGCTGATAAAGAATTTACGGACAGAGTTCCGTTAAATGAACTTTACGAGCGTTACCACTTAACAAAAGAATTGATAGTAAATGATATAGAAAAATGTCTTGAAACAGCTTATGTATAAAAACAGGCAGTGCTAACATATTTGAATAAGGCAGTGATAAAAAAATCACTGCCTTAAAATTTATTGAAACAGCCTCCGCCAAAACCCGGAAGGCCCGGCTTCAAAATTAACTTCACCTACCGGCAATTTTATAACCGTTCCCGCAGGGAATTTTACTTTATCATAATCCGTGTTGCGTCCGTCAGGTGTAGAACCCGGTTCTGCATTATCTACCATATAATCCAAATTATTATCCAGTAATACATTCTCACGTAAACCGAAATCACGTTTAATTCCGTATCCGGTTACATCTTTAGTAAAAACACCGGCTTCTTTTACTTTTATTTCATAGTATTTACCATCCTTGCTGAGTTTAATATCATAGTACTCATTATACTCATTAACTGTAGCCAGCGCCAGTTTTTGCGAAGGATTCAAATCAGAAGATTCAAGCACTCCTAAATCTCCGGATTGCCGTGCTATTTCCTGTATTTTCACCAAATCGTCTTCCGTAATATTATTTGTTGGAAACAAACTTTTCAAAACAGCTTTATCATCAACAAGTACAGTAGCTTTTTTGTAAGTTTGTTTTGTGTCTGGATTCACAATATTTAAAGTAACATTTTCCGGCATGGTGCTTTCCCCTTTCTTAATATTCCTATACTATTAATAAGTTTTATTTGTTATAAAAATTGCCTTTATGAATTAAAACTATAAAGAAATGTAAACAAACAGACGGCCGCATATTTGTATGCGGTCGTCTATAATCAATATTAGAAACTACCTATTTTTTGCTTTTGTCTGCAAATTCGCTGTCTACACGTAGAAATACAGGCTTTATATCCTCTTTAGATATAAGTTTTCCAGATTTTATATTATCGCACGTGATATTATCAAGCTTTGTTGTAATATCATAAGATAACTGTTTAGCCATAGATTCAGCGATATTCGGGCAGTAGGGATAAATAAGTGATGATATTATGCACATTACTTCAAGAACTGTTGCAAGGACAGTCCCGCACTCTTCCATTTTACCCTCTTTTGCAAGTGTCCACGGCGCATTATCTGTTACATATTTATTTGCCGAATCAACCAGTTCCATTATTTTTTGTGCTGCCTCTTGAATCTCAAAATAATCAAAGTGATGTTTTACCGCTTTGATTGTTTCAAGAGAGCTTGCAAATAGAGGTGAGTCCTTTTTAAACTCCGGTCTTACTTCACCATCAAAATATTTTACAAGCATAGACAAGGTTCTGTTAAGCAAGTTGCCCATAGAATTTGCAAGATGAGCATTTACTTTTTCTTTAAAATCATCATCTGAGTAATTTCCGTCTTTACCGCACGGTGCCGCTGATGCCATATAATATCTAAATGCATCCGGATATTCAAGATTAAAATTTTCCAGCACAGAGGTCGGAGAAACAACATTCCCTAATGACTTAGACATTTTTGTTTCATCAATAGTAATCCATCCGTGTGCAAAAATATGTTTGGGCAGCGGAAGCTCTAAAGCCATAAGTATTGCTATCCAGTATATACTATGGAATTTAAGAATATCTTTTCCTATTACGTGAACATCCACCGGCCAGAGTTTTTTAAATTCATCTGTTTGATTATCAATATCATAACCAATTGCTGTTATATAGTTTGATAAAGCATCAATCCAAACGTAAATTACCTGTTCAGAATCATCAAGAACTCCGACACCCCACGAAACATTAGACTTTGCTCTGGAAACTGATATATCCTGAATATCTTCCAATTGATTTAAAACCTCGTTTGCCCTAAAAGCAGGAACTATAAAGTCAGGATTTGTTTTAATATGTTTTATTATTGCATCTTTATACTTCGTTAATTTAAAGAAATAATTTTCTTCTTCAACAACTTCCGGTTTTTTAAGGTGATCCGGGCAAAGCCCGTCTTCTGTTAGGTCTTTTTCATTCAGAAAACATTCACACCCGCTGCAATATAGCCCCGTATACGAATGTTTATAAATATCACCTTTATCAACAAGCTTTTTAAATATATTTTGAACTACACATTCATGCTGCACATCAGTTGTTCTAATAAATCTAGTATAGTTAATATCAAGAGCTTTCCAGGCATCCTTAAATTTTTGTGCATTCATATCACAGAGTTCTTTTGGCGTCATTCCGTTAGCCGCTGATGTTTTTTGAATTTTAATTCCGTGTTCATCAGTGCCTGTAAGCATAAACGCTAAATCCGCTCTTTGCGAGTAATGGCGGTTAATTACATCGGTTAAAATCTTTTCATACGCATGTCCTATATGCGGAGCGCCGTTAACATAATCTATAGCTGTTGTGCAGTAATATTTTTCCATTATTCTTCCTCAAAAATATAATTTACTGCTAAATTCTAACATAAAAAAACAAGCGGTATAAGTAATTTATTCAACGAATCTGATTTCAAATTTAAACGCCGGCTCTTTATAACCGGGAAGAGGCTTTTTATCCCAGAGCTTAAACTCTATATTTGCAGGATAAGATGTAACTCTAAATACTACCTTATCATCAACCGGATAAAGAACATTACATTTTACCCCCGGTTTATCAGTTTCTTCACAAAAACTTCCGCCGACAATCGCATCTTTAAATTGATAAACTTTTTTAAAAATATTATCCTGATATGGAAATTCTATATTTTGTTTTTTGTAAACTTTTGCCCATTCATAACCAACATCACGGGCATTCAGTCCCGACAATTGTAAATAATTACATTTCGTCAGCGCTTTTGTTCCTTTATAAATAACAATAATTTTATTATTGACAACATCAAAATATAAACCTTTCGGAACGAGCCTTAAACCTTCATCCGAACAAACAGGAAGTTTTTCATCCAGATGATATGTTGCAATCATAACAGGAGCTATCAGAATCATAGGATTATTTATAATTCTGCTCATTGCAGAAACACCCTGAGATTTGCGGCGGCAGTCAGTACGATTATCAAAACAAACAGATTTATCAAGCGCAAACCACGCACCTTTATCCTCCATCTTTTCCCAGACCTGTTCATTTGGTGAATAATCAATCATTGTAGCAAAATTAGAATCTATGTTACCGCTTCGCAAGCTCAAAATAAACTCTTTGGACAATCCGTTATAATCAACCAGCGGATTAATTTTTGCTTTAACAGCAGTATTCGGGATAACTTCCAAAGCTTTTGTATTGTGGTAATTGTTATTATCAATAAGAAGTTTAACCGCAATATATATCATAAATATAAACATAAGGATCATTAACAAAACAAAAATCCAATTGGTAAACTTAAACAACTTAATGCCCCATCCGCCTTTGAGTTTAAAAGTATTCACAAGAGTATAAATAGAAAGAGCAAAAAATATTATTTTTAATCCGAGTGACGTAATTGCCGCAATTGTAAGTAAAAACTGAGAATTCAGCGCTGATAAAAAGCTGCTTAAGAATAGAATAAGAAACATCCCCAAAATTGATATTGTTAATAAAATAATATTTCTCTTCATTTTTACCTCACTCTTGTAGTAAACATATTAGCACAAAATCACCCATAAATATGATTTACATACAAGAAATATATCATAAAATATTCCCTGAGGGAGGGTTCATTGAAACGTTTTTTAGCACTTTTGTGCTTTATCTTCATTTTGTTTAATAATCAGACTTCTCAGGCTAAACAGGTTTGGGAAAGTCTTACTGTACAGAAAAATGATTCACTCACCCTTGAAAATTGTATAGATATAGCTATCCACAACAATGGCGACGTAAGACGCGCATATATGAACCTTCAAACAGCAATTAACAACGTAAGCATTGCTAAATCCGCCTACACTCCCACACTTTCGCTTGGCGCCGGGCTTTCCGGTGCTGAAGATACGAGAGCCGGCGGCGGCACCTCAAGAACATTCCCTTCTGTATCAGCTTCTTTACAGCAGCTTATCTGGGATTTCGGGAAAACTAGTGCATATATACGAATGTATAAATTCAATAAAATCATTGCACAATTACAGTATGAAGATGCAATGCACGATATTATTTTTGCAGTACAAAGCGCTTATTATAATGTTCTTGCAACAAAATCTTATGTAGATGTTGAAAAAGCTAACGTACAAATAAACCTGCGGGATTATAACCGGACAAAAGCATTTTTTGATGAAGGTATACGTTCAAAAGTTGATATTGTAAACTCAGAATATAACCTTGCACAGGCAAGAATTGCACTGATTGAAGCAGAAACCAACTATCAAACTGCCTGGGTTAACTTAAACGACCAGATGTCAATTTTAAATCCCCCCGAATACAGCATTGAAAATACAGAAACTTTCAACCTCTCAGACAACTACTACCCGACAAGCTTTTTATCTTCTGCCGGAAGTGATAAACAAGCAACAGATGCAAATATTGACGTTGCCTTCAAATCGGCAGTCGAAAAAACAGACGTAATCGGCTCCTACAAATATGAAAAATGTCCTTATACCTTTGAAGAAGCAATAAATTATGCCTATGAACACAGGCACGATTTAAGAGCATTAGAAGCCTCTAAAAAAGCAATGGAGGAAGAGTTAAAATACATTAAACGCCAATATTATCCATCGCTTACTGGACAGATTGGATACTCGTTCTCAAATACAAAAAATTATTCAAATAACAACTATTCCATAGGTGTAAATCTTAACACCAGCCTGAATATAAAACAAATTAAACACGAAATTGACAATGCAAAAATACAGGTAGACTATGTAGAAAGCCAAATTGGCACACTAAAACTTGATATTTTCTGTCAGGTTCAGGATGCTTATATTACAGCAATACAGTTAGAAAAACAAATTCCACTGATGGAAGTAAAAGTCCGTCAGGCCTTAGAAAACCTTGAACTTTCTGAAGGGCGGTACGAAGTAGGTATAAGCGACTTCATTGAACTTCAAAACGCAAAAGTAAATTATAATAATGCCTGCAATGAATATGTAACATTGGTGTATAATTATAATTTAGCAAGAGCAGATTTAGAAAGAAAAATGTGCATGCACCACTATGACTGTGAAAGCATAAAAGAAAACCACAAGGACAAAAAATAATGAAGAAAAAAATATTTCTTACAGTAATATTAATAATAATTGTTTCAATAATAACAGGAGCCGTTATAAAATCGCAAAAATCCGAAGTATCGTACCGGCTGCAGCCGGCTAAAAAGCGCGACATAACCCAAGTGGTAGAAGCCTCAGGAACAATCAATCCTGTTAATACAGTAAGTGTAGGTTCGACTGTATCTGGGCTAATCAGCGGTCTGTATGCCGATTTCAACTCAAAAGTAAAAAAAGGACAGCTTCTTGCAGAAATTGACCCGAGAACTTTTCAGGCAACGGTAGACCAGAATCAGGCATCATTATATAACGCAAAAGCGACTTTGCTGGAGCGGCAGGCTAAACTTGAACTTGATAAAAAAATGTATGACCGGTATAAAAAACTATATGAAAAGCAGTATGTTCCATTATCAGAAGTAGATCAGGCCGAAAGCGATTACAAAGCATCCCTTGCACAGGTTGAAGCAGCAAAATACCAGATAGAAAAAGCTCAGGCGGTTTATAACAGTTCACTGGTAAATTTAGGCTATACAAAAATAACAGCTCCCGTTGACGGAATTATTATCAGCCGCGATATTGATATGGGGCAGCCCGTTGCGGCGACATTAAACGCACCGGAACTATTTACCATTGCACAGGATATAGAAAAAATGCAAATAGAAGTTGCCGTATCAGAAGCTGATATAGGCAAAGTAAAAGAAGGTCAGACTGCCAAATACGTACTTGACGGATATCCTAATGATGTTTTTTACGGAAAAGTCACACAGGTGAGAATTGACTCAACCACAACATCTAATGTTGTAACCTACACCGTAATTGTGAGTGTTGATAACAGCGAGCTAAAAATTAAACCGGGAATGACAGCTAATGTTTCCATAATCGTTTCAGAAAGCAAAGATGTACTTGCAGTACCTAATTTTGCACTAAAATTTTCACCGCCCGAAAACACAAAACGGTATGAAAAACAGGGATTATGGATTAAAGAAAAAGGAAAACTCGTAAGAAAAGAAGTTGTAACCGGTGCAAGCGATGACACCTATACAGAAATAAAATCCGGTATAAAAGAAGGTGATTTAGTTGCAACCGGAAACAAAAATCCGGTCAAAAGCAGTAAAAACAGCGGCCGGCCGCCAAGGATGTTTTAAATATGGCGCTAATAGAAGTTGAACATGCAATAAAAACTTACAAAATGGGCGAAGAATCCTTAAACGCTCTTAATGATGTTTCCTTAACAATAGAAGAAGGTGAATTCGTTGCAATAATGGGAACATCAGGCTCCGGCAAATCCACCTTTATGAATATGCTCGGCACCCTCGATAAACCAACCTCCGGCAAGTATCACCTTGACGGGGTAGACGTATTTAAACTTACCCCCGATGAATTAAGTACAATAAGAAACCTCAAACTGGGATTTGTCTTTCAAGGTTTTAACCTGATTTCCAGAACAACCGCCATTGATAACGTAGAACTTCCTATGATATATAAAGGTATTCCGGAAGCAGAAAGGCACAAGCGCGCCAAAGAAGCACTTAAAATTGTAGGACTTGAAAACAGAGAATTTCATCTTCCAAACCAGATGTCCGGCGGCCAGCAGCAGCGTGTTGCAATTGCCCGCGCCATTGTTAACGATGCGCCTCTGATTCTTGCGGATGAGCCGACCGGAAACCTTGATACAAGAACAAGTATTGAGGTTATGAACTTTTTTGTAAAACTGAATGAAGAAATGAAAAAAACAATTGTACTTGTAACCCACGAAAACGATATTGCAGAGTACACAAGAAGAATAGTAACTTTTAAAGACGGTAAAATTATTTCAGATGTTCCTAATACACCGAAGAGGGCAGCTTTATGATAGATTTTAAATCAATTGTAAAAATGGCGCTAATATCATTAAAAGTAAACAAACTCCGTTCAGGACTTACAAGCCTCGGAATAATTATAGGCGTAAGCGCCGTTATTATAATGCTTGCAGTCGGAACTGGAACTAGTACAAAGATTACCAAAGATATGGAAGCAATGGGCAGTAATATGCTCACAATTCGCTCGGCCGCGGCAAAATCCGGCGGCGTAAGCCAGGGTTCCGGCTCACGCCCGACTTTAACAATCAAAGATGCCGATGCAATCAGAAAAAACGCAACCGGTGTAATCGCTGTAGCACCTGTTCTAAGTGGAACACAACAGGTTACATACGGCAACCAGAACTGGTCAACTACCGTTTACGGAACAAATTCCGCTTATTTATACATAAAAAGCTATGATATTGATTTTGGCAGAAAATTTATGAGAGAAGATATTCAAAACAGCGCCAAATCAGCAATTTTAGGTTCAACCGTTGCATCAGAATTGTTTGGAGATTTGAACCCGCTTAATAAAATTATAAGAATAGGCGGTATTCCGTTTAAAGTAATCGGAGTACTTAAAGTCAAAGGCCAAACAGGGCCGATGGATAATGACGACTTAATATTTATCCCGATTACTACAGCACAGAAAAAAGTTTTCGGAACAGATTTTCCCGGTATGGTTAAAATGATTATGGTTAAAACCAGCAACGCTGATGACATGGATCAGGCGGAAAAGGATATAACTGAAATCCTGAGAATGCGCCACCATATAACAAAATACCAGACCGATGATTTTAGTATAAGGAACTCTGCCGATTTTCAGGAACGCTTGAAATCTTCCGCACAAACATTTGCCGTACTGTTATTCTCTATTGCATCAGTATCGTTAATTGTCGGCGGTATCGGAATTATGAATATTATGCTGGTATCGGTTACTGAAAGGACAAAAGAAATTGGTATCCGTATGGCAATAGGCGCAAAAGCCTCAGATATAAGATTACAATTCTTGATAGAATCCTTTATATTATCAATTTTCGGCGGGATAGTGGGAGTTATTGTCGGAATAATCGGCGCCAAAGCTGTTGATATTTTTTCAAATATGAATATTGTAATCTCAATGTTTTCAATAGTGCTATCTCTGGGATTTTCCGGCTTTATCGGCATAGCCTTCGGCTACTATCCGGCGTACAAAGCCTCACTACTCAATCCGATTGATGCATTAAGGTATGAATAAAATGAAAAAATCGACAATAAAACTTATTGTTTATACTATACTAGGTCTTATAGTATCAGTGATTTTGTATAATATTGAAATTCATAACAACTACATACTCAATAGACGTATAATAAATCAGATTCACTATGGTATATATATTACTCCATTTATAGGAATAGTATACTGGTTGTTTACCCGCGGGCTTGATGATTAACATATGCCTTTTCTGTCCAGCATCTGTCCATCATTTCGGTAGCCTATACCTGCTCTGTAATTCGATATTGTATAAAAAATCGGAAGCGCCGATTCTATCAGATTTAACCGGTATGCAGCATTATATGCACATTTATTTTAATTTTATTAAACAGAAGAAGGTAAGTATGAACATATATAAAAGCAAGGGGGTTGAAATTCCCCTCGCTATAGGTTATAATGTTATTGATAGTTCTTTTGATGCTCCGGGAGAGAACCGGATGTCAACCAAGAAGTTGCTTTTTATTAAAAAAAATGATTCACAAGGTTTAATAATATCAATAATTAACCTTAATTTTAATAATACTTATATTACGCATACCTTTCTTCTTCAAACCAAAAATCTAAAGCATGTCCCAGTTCGGGTTCTTGCATATCTGTTAATCGTTTATTTGGATCGAAGTCCCCTGGATAGCTTCTCCAATGTGCCTTGACAACTGTACCATCACTGCGTTTATATTCTCTGACATATACTTCACCTCCATTATCCGGACGATACCCTCCAAACAGCTCGTTATTATATCGGCTATAATCTACCAAATTATAGTTCGTTATATTAGATTGCAATACATCTTTTTCGTTAGTATTTAATTTAATACCTTCGCGTTCACCTGTTTTTTCATTAGATTTTCTTTTATCATTTGGAGTTGTAATTAATTCGCCTCTTCGCATTTTTTTATATATAATCCTTGATATTATATCATTGATTTCTTCTTTGTTTTTCTTTGTATAATAAAAAAACGGCTTCATTTTACGAGCAATTTCTCTACCAACAGAATTATTCCATAAATCCATATTACGTTCACCTTGTGGAGCATTTGGAGTTTCATTTTCATGCATATCTCCCAAAAATTTAGCAACTTTTTCACCATAATAGTGTGCTAAATACCATTGCATATATACATGCTTAAATGCATCTGCTTCGTTATTCCAAGTAGAATGTTTACCCGTTCCTATTTCAAAACCATATTTTTGCTGCGCTTTATATGTCACATCTAAAACTTCTTTATTAAAATTTTCTCTTTGATAACTAATAAATTCATTAATTTTATTTTCCATATTTTTCCTTTCTATGATATACTACAACTATGAAACTACCACTATTTCACAGTTACTATACTGTTAATCTGTTAATTTATTTACTAATATTTAATTTTGTTCTTGTTTTATGTACACCTTTTGCGGTTTTATCTTTTCTTTTATTTAAAATCCCAATATATGAACAAGGAATATTTACAATTTTAATTTTTTTACTTAATGTTTATATTATTCCTGTATTTATATTTATTGCTATTTTTGAGGTAATTTTACGAATTACCGGACTTCTGAAAAGTAAAGCACAAACTAATTTGAATTTTATAAAACCGTTTATCCTCTGGACTATTACCATCATGGGATTGATAGGTTTTGGATTTATGAATACAATCTGTAGACATTCACAAATTCCTTATACACAACAGGAACTTGAAGAATTACGTTTTGATTAATCAAATTCATATTACTTACATTTGCCCATACCCTCGCTCCTTTCTTATGCAGTCATATCAACCAATGCTATCAATTAGTATCAATAGCCGTTTTATGGGGTTTTTAATATTTAACTTACAAATCAAGTATACAAATTTTTATAGAAAAAACCCAAGAAATATTACAAAAACTTTACATCTTATCTAGAACCCTTTCTACACAATAGATAGGTACATACAAAATCACCTCAAAACTAAATATATTCCGCCCAAATTTAATTCAAATCGCTGTATTTATTTAATAACCTATACTTTAAGCAATAATTTTTAATATTTATGTATAAAAACTTCTGTTTCAACATACTAAATACAATATTAATATACTCCATCTGGTTATTAATGATAAAACAAAAGTTAAACTTGTTTTGGATATTACAATTGTTTGGCTATTTCGCTAATTTCGGTAGCCTATACCTGCTCTGTAATTCGATATTGTATAAAAAATCGGAAGCGCCGATTCTATCAGATTTAACCGGTATGCAGCATTATATGCACATTTATTTTAATTTTATTAAACAGAAGAAGGTAAGTATGAAAATATATAAAAGCGAGGGGTTGAAATCCCCCTCGCTATAGGTTATAATGTTATTGATAGTTCTTTTGATGCTCCGGGGGAGAACCGGATGTCTCTCAAAAGAACTATCGTTTTTTTAATTGCTCAATTAAAGTACTATATGGTTTTATATTATAAAAATCTTTGGTTTTATGTTGATGATTATTCCTAATCTGATACACATATTCCTGCCCATTCCAATTTACTTTTAGATTATCAAAATTTAATGCATCAATTCTGCTTTTATTAAGCGGTAAATTTATATTTTCAACTGCCCTTTTGATATTTTGTTTTAAAACGGGATATTGTTCCATATATCTGTAATCAGGTTTGCCTGCTTGGGCGCCTGTAAAAATAATATCTCCTAAGATATCATTATTAACTGTTGTATTTTGAATATAATCTTTGTAATATTTTTTACCATTTCTTCCGTATTGGTTATATTCACCTTTTGTCATTATTTCAAACGGTTTGTGATGTGTAAGCCCAAAACCATCTATTGCATGTCCGGCGTAACCCGCTGCTGAACCGGTTAATCCGCCGCCTGCGGCTCCTGATACTCCGCCTTTTACCGCACCTCCTATAACATTTTCATCATTCATCATTGCGTGACCGGCACCGCCTATTGTTCCCGATAATCCACCGCTTACTATTCCGCTTGCTATTTCATTTGCTATTCTTTTGCCAAACTTTGGCGCAAGTTTTGCTGCTATCTGGGCCGTCATTTTAGGTACACCAACTCCGGGGACAAATGCACTGCCTATTTCAAGCGCCGTGCCGCCATAATCTTTCATGTGTCCGAGGATTCGTTCGCGCTCTATTTCTTCACGTTCTTGCGCATATTTCTCTTTTATACCTTTTATTTCGTCTATTTTTGAATAATCATCTGTATTATTATCATAATTTATACCTCCTTTTAATGTCTTTGTTTCCGGTTCCTTCCAACTATCCATCCATTTATCTACCATTGCATCTATTTTTGCTTTTGTTTCTTTCGGAGTGCCAAGTACCGGTTTGTTTGGATTAGTATAATTATGACCATTCTTTGAACGATAATGCGCTCTTACTGGTGTTCCATCATCTCGCGTATATGCCCTCACATACACAACATCTCTTGAATTCATTAATTCTTCATCCCGCGGAAATCCTATTTCTCCATACTGATAATCTATTGCTTTTCGATAAAATGCATCCTCCTCCCGGGGAATATTTACTACATCCTCAAAACTAAAAATCCGACCGTCATTTGTCACTTTGTTGTAATAGTTTTCTAAACTGCCCATTATTCTCCTTTCTTAACCTTAAGCTTCGCTGTATACCTCTGTATACAACGTTCTTAAGGCAAATGTTTTACTACGTTTCTATACTAACAATTTTTGAGGAAAAAACCGTCTTACTCGGCGGCATTAAACGGCATTTCGTAACGAAAACTCAACGTTTCCGTTACTTCAGCCTCTGCCGCCTCGCGCAAGAAATATTACAAAAACTTTCTCTTGCTCACTCGCGTTGAACGGGTCTACAGGCAAAAACTCACGTTTTGCCTTCCGCCCCTCGCTCGTTCGCGCTACATTTTATCTGGAACCTGTTCTGCATAATGGATAGATACTGACAAAATAGCCTCAAAGCTAAATATATTCCGCCCAAATTTAATTCAAATCGCTGTATTGATTTAATAATACATATTTTAAGGCATTATTTTTAAAATTTAAGTATAAAAACTTCTATTTTAATATACTAAATACAATATTAATATACTTAATCTGGTTATCAATGGTAAAACAAAAGTTAAACTTGTTTTGGATATTACAATTGTTTGGCTATTTCGCTAATTTCGGTAGCCGATACCTGCTCTATAGCCCGATATTGTATAAAAAATCGGAAGCACAGGCTCTATCCACTTTAGGCCTGACATAACAGAAATTGTAGCGACATCATCGGTATGCAAGCCTATATCTAAAGCCTCTGGATGCCTTCCTTCCGGCATTGTTTGTTTAGACTCCTGCACATTTCTAAAACAAGGATCAATTAGTTTTTTACCAAGATAATTGGCTATTGTATTACCTCCTATAACTCCGGTGCCGATAATTCCGCCGGTCATGCCTGCAACTCTTGCAGATTTTGAACGTATACGCATAGCCTCCAATAATTTCAGAGCCGCGCAGGCCCCGATATTACATAAAAAAATGTTTGCCAGAAACTGATACGCCCCCTCTTTAACCTTGTTTGGCATATTATTTTTCCAGTTGTCTTTTGTCACAACATCGGCAATGCAGCCGCTTGCTACCCCCCCCGGCAACAGGAATAAATCCAAGTAAAGACAACCACCCTATTTCCGTAAAAATATCATGTGAGGTCGGCGCCTCGGGTTCCGGAATAAGTTTATTTAAAAACTGCTTCGTTTGTTTATCTTGCTCTCCTTTTTTATATAAAAACTTTATATCTGAAAAACTCAACAACTTCTCTTTTGCTTTATTTAAAATTTGTTTTTCCTTCTCATTAAACAATCTACTCTTTAAAAAATTATCAACAAGGCTTCTATTTCGACTAATTATATCAGATTTAGCAGGTGCTTTTGCACCATTCCTAAAAATTTTGGCAGCAAATTTTGGCGCTGCCAGCGCAGAAGCAATAGTACCTGTCATTATCATACTGTTTTTAACAAAATTGAGTTTTCTTTGCTCTTTAGATGAATAGTAGGTATCGTATCCTACATATCCGGCGCCGAGAGTACAAAGCCCGTATGGCACTGCTTTTTTAATTTTATTTATCAAAAGCGGCTGATCAATATATTTTCCTGCAATTTTTAATGTTTCTTTAATTTTCATCATTACAAAATGTTAGTTTAACCTTACATTTTATAATAATACAGACATTCGTTTTGTCAACACGAAAGCAGCAGACTTTAGCGGCAATTTTCTAATTCTTGGCGGATATTTTGCAATATTTGCGGATATTCTTTTATCATTAACTTATACGCATCAACAAGAGAAATCCCGCTTCTGCCGGCTTGATTTATATTTATCAATCCACACTCCTGAGAATTCTCTATATAATGAATATCGGCACTGTGTCCGCAAACCAGTTTGATTTTTGTATTATTAAGCACCGACATCGCCCAGAAATAAACATCATCGTGTGTTGGGAGCAAACGTTTTATTTTATCAATATCATAAATATCTTTATGCAGACAGTGCGGCGGATACATTACTCCGAAAGCACCTATCTGCTGGTTCAGAAATGTCGGTTCAAAACTATCTTTGTACAAATATTCCCTTGCAGAAACTGTCCGAAGTTCATCATTTTGCATTTTTAGCTTTACTATCCGCCTTGCATAAACATAATTCCCGTTTTCAAGATATGCATTATACAAACTGGAGAGCAGTTCACTATCATAATAGGCATCATCGTCAACAGTCACAACTATATCATCAGGATATTTCCTGAGTGTGGGCAGAAGTTTTTTATATGACTTCAAATCCTCGCACCAGTCTATTGTTAAACCTAAATCCCGTAGTTTTAATAATTTTTCAGGCAAGTCTTTTTCCCTGTTTGGAAACTGTGAATCCGCCAGCCAGAGAATAATTTTATCCGGTTTCAGAGATTGTGTAAGAAGCGTATTAATAGTTATATTTACACAATCAATACGTGCAGGATGGGTTGTCAAAGAAACAATCAGCCTTGGGGTTCTTTCTGTTTTATTAAGCCCGTACTCAACCGCTTCTTTATATTTAAAACGCGGCTTATGTTTTAGTTGTACTCTAATACCCAGGAAATAAATTACATAGTGGGAATCAATATCTTTAATAAAAAATATTTTATTGGGCTGCATATTTGACATCCTTTCCTAATGACATTAGTGTATTATAAACTTGTTCTGTAGTAACATCTTTTTCAAAAACAAAAGTATGCGGATAAAGAGTCTTATCAGGCGCCCAGTCCTTTGACGGGCCTGTTTCTCTAAACAGAATAATAGAAGGGGTATTGCAAGCATAACTTAAGTGAGCCGGCCCTGTATCTACACTTACTGTACAAACAGCATTTTTCATAACGACAGCAAGTTCCGGAATAGAAGTTTTATCAGTTAAATCAATAAAATTACAGCCTGAATTTTTAAGATTTTTCATATACTGCCGGCTCTTATCGCCATGCCCCGTACAAACAACCGGATAAGATTTACTAATTTTATTTAATAAATCAATTGCATAATCAAGCGGCAAATCCTTAACAGGATTTTTACTCTCAGGACAAAAAACCACATAACCGTTTGAATCCGGTAATTCTAATTTTAAATTCTGAGTAAGTTCCGGCGGATTATACTTTATCGGACAGTCACCAACCGGACTCTTAAGATATAAAGATAATAAATTAGTATGCCTGCTCTGGATTTTGCCGGTTCGGGTTTTCCAGTAAAAGATAACATTTGAGGCTTTTAAGAATTTAGATATTAAATAGTTTCTTTCATTTCTATAGGTTAGAAAACACGCATCAGGCGGTAAATACGGAAATTGTTTCACAAAATTTCTAATTTCTTTTAATCCGTTTTTTTTGTTAATATAAAGTGCATGATCAACCCCCTCTTGATACAATGCAGCATCTGCAAACGGTTTATCAGTGACAAAAATAAGTTTTGATTCCGGAAAATATTTTTTAATATTCCGGCAGAGTCCGTTACATAAAAGAACATCACCTAAACCTGCGGTGTTAAATACAACAAAAACCCCGCTTTTTTCTTTAATAAACAGAGGTTTAATATAACTGCAAAACAACGCCTCATAATATCTCGGGCGAAGCCAAAATAACGGGCGGTATTTTATATACCCTAAAAATGATGCAATTTTATTTTTAGTATACCAGTACGGTTTTTCATTTTCAGATAATGCCCACGGAGTATATTGAAGATATTTGAAATAGTAATCTTTATGCCAGCTAAATGAACCGAAATGCCACGGTTTTTGTCTTGACACAAAGTGAATACATCTTGGAATAGCCGTATAGCTTGAGCGGTTTGTAAAGTTGCTTGACTGAACATTCCATTCATCTTCAACAATTTTTATCTTACCTTTTAAAACTTCATTTATAATTTCCTGATCGCCCATTTTAATCAGTTCTATGTTTTTTACGGTATAGTCAAGAAAACTCTGTTCAACATTTTGTTTTCTCATATTATCCAAATCAAAAACAAGCATACCTGAATTCACATATTCGGGATTTCTTTTCAACATTCTTTTATTGATATCCCTTACGCCGGCAAGCGGATAACTGCCCATATCAATATTAAATAATTTATATAAACTTGAATTTATAACAAAATCGCAATCAAAGTATATTACACGTTTTTCATCAGGCAACAAAGAAGGAAGTTTTAACCTGTAACAGGCAGCAAGCGTAATATAAGCATGAGTTTTTATCCGGGCATAATCTTGAAACAGATTATCATCAATATGTACAAAATTAATCCGGCAGTCTTTTATATTTCTCAATGCTAAAATTTTTTCTTTGCTTTCCTCTTCTATTCCGCCATCAAGAATGTAAAAAACAAGTTCATCATCACGGTTTGCATTGACAAGAATTGATGCTATAACAACCCCTGCATACTTTGCGTAATTATTATCACAAGCAAGACAAACATTTATTACGGACAATTTTAAAACTCCTTATTTCATATTTTATAATAACACGAAACAAAAAATATTCATATTTTATGTATTGTGTTATAATTAGGGAAAAGACAAACGCCGATATAGCTCAGTTGGTAGAGCAACTCATTCGTAATGAGTAGGTCAAGGGTTCGAGTCCCTTTATCGGCTTTTTTGTTATGCTTGGTATGATTGGCTTTTGGGGAAGTGGTAAATTTTAGCTCCGTTTACTTTTTGTTTTATGCTCACATTTTTTAATAGACAAAATACCTTAAAACAGACAAAGTAATAAAGGCTGCAACCATTGCAGTGATTGCAGCTTTACAAATTGCTTTATTATTTCTGTAGGAGTGAAGCGGAACTCTAAGGAAGTACCTTTTCTTAGGGTTCCCCCTACATGTTCCGGCCTTTGTCAAGCCTCTGGAACTGAATTTTACTTTACACGCAAATTATGTTTCTGTTTTTGAACTTTTTTTAGACGGCGCAGCTGCTCCCAGCTTTAGAATATTTTCCATTCTTCCGCTGTATATATTGAAATAATCCGAATTCTTTTTAAATATTTCAACAATTTCTAATGCTCTGTTGTCCTCTGTTAAAGTAAAATCAAAATTCACATCAAAAATGTAGAATCTTTTATTATTTTCTATACTCCGTTTTTCATCTTTAAAAATCCTGTAGGTAGAATTATATCCGTTATTTTGAAATATCAGCTCAGTTCTAAATCCGATGTTTGTATCCCAAAAACTTTGTCCAAACTTTGACTCAATATCACTATTAAAAAGGCACAATTTTTCATCCTGCGCTACATCGGTACTGTAGTTTATGCCAAAACCGGTAATTGATGCTGACGGCGCGATTGTTAAAAGTGTTTCTAAGATTTTCAAAATAGCAGTGTCTGAATTCTTGTCATTTTCTTTATAATTGTCATGCGAAATAATCAATTTCCCATCTAATAAATAATACTGAATTGATAAATGCTCATCATTTTTTATGCTGTAAATAATAGGAAATTGAGGAGCGTTTGAAGCACCGTTAGGCGATTGCAGCGTAAAAGACTGCCCATTTTTAAAACCGGCATCGGTTAATATTTTCTTTTTTGATATTGCATCGTGAAAATATTTAATACTGCTCACTTCAAAACCTAGAATAACTAGAGCAAGCCTTCTGCTAACTATTTCTGACATAAGTATCTCCCCCATTTTCATTTCTTAGTAATTATACAAAAATAAACTTTTACATGCAAGAATTATGTTTATAACGCACGCAATAATATTATATTTAAACTCTTTTTTTGAGTTTATGCTATAATCCTAATATGGAAAAGTTTGAATTTTTCAACCGCTTCAATTCGGCGGTAATGGTGGTTAGGGAGGATAAGACTGTTGCGTTTAAAAACAATGTTTTTAAACGATATTTTAGCGATTTTACAACACTCAAATCCTTCTCTCATAAATTAAATTATGAAATATGCGCAATAAACAGCGGTGATGTTCAGACCCACAACCCGATATCGCAGTCACTGGCTTCAAATGAGGATTTTTCCACTCATATTAGCTATTTAACAAAAAATAATGATTACATGTACTTTGATATGAATACAACAAAACGGAATAACTATCATATTGTTGTTTTTACTGACGTTACTGATAAAGTCGGTTCACAAAATTTGAATAATGAAAATAAAAATCTTAAGCGAAAAAACAAAACCCTTGAAGAAGAAAACAAAAGTTTACTAAAAATAAAACAGCTTGCGCAATCTCAGGCTATGAAATTATTAATTCTTAACAATATTTCCAATATCATACGCCTGTCTATCAGCACACAGGAAATTCTAAAATCAACACTCGGCGAACTGGAAACAATGTTTAATACTTTCAAATCTTACTATGCAGAAAAGACTGAGAGTGGATACAAAATATTTGTTACATCAACCCAGAAAGACACCGGGAAAATTATAACGTTTGATGACGAAACAGAAAAGAAATTAAGAAAAAAACAAATCGGCTATAACTATTGCCTGAGAGAGTACAACGGAGCAAAACCGTTTCCTGAAAGGGTACAGAGAATTGTTGTTCCGATTTATCATAAAGAAGATTTACTTGGGGTTCTTGTGTTGTTAACCAGACAAACGAGAAGGCTAAACGATGAACTGGAGATTTTTGACGGAGTATCATCACAGCTTGGCAATGCGCTTGTACAGTCTGCACTGTATGAAAAAAATGAAAAAATGGTTAAAGAATTGACTTTAACGCTAAAAGAATTAAAAGACACACAATTAAAACTTATCAATTCTGAAAAGATGGCCTCACTCGGCCAGCTTGTTGCAGGTATAGCACACGAAATAAACACCCCGCTTGCGTCAATCAAATCAAATAATGAAATCGCGGTAAAATTAATTAAACGGTTAAAGGATAGAGATACAGCAGAAATTTTAAGTGAAATAAATTCAATTGACACAGAGGCAATAAGCCGTATTAACAAACTTGTAACAGGGTTGAGAAAGTTTGTACGACTGGATGAAGCGGAACTTCAGGAAGCGGATATAAACAAAGAGATTGATTTAACATTAGATTTAATAAGACACGAAACCAAAAACAAAGTGGCTATAATCAAGAAATACGGGGAGATTCCGCTTGTCAAATGCTATCCTAATATGCTTAATCAGGTTTTTATGAATATCCTTGTAAACGCGTGCCAGGCTATAAAAGAGAGCGGCGAGATAATTATTTCTACAGAGTATACTGATAAAAACTTAATTGTACGGATAAAAGATAACGGATGCGGAATAAATGATATAAATAAAATATTTTTTGCGGGTTATACAACCAAGGGAGTAGGCGTAGGAACCGGGTTAGGGCTTGCTATATCAAAGAAAATTATTGAAAAACATAACGGAAAAATTTCAGTAAATTCCGAGGTTGGAAAAGGGAGCGAATTTGTTATTACTATCCCCGGTGAGTAGGAATATATCATGCTTATATACCGTCTGAAACATAATAATAACAGAATTTTAATCAATAATTTTTCAAAAATTGCTTAAAATTTGTTAATAAATCCTCATTGGTGATGACTATTTTAAAAAATATGTTATTATATAAGTGTAGGTTTTACGCTTAATTATTTTAAAAGATACAAAAAAGATAAATAAGTGATACCCGAAAAGTTAAGAAAATAAAGAAATTTACAGTTTTATGTAACAAAAAATTTACAATAATTATCCTCAAAAGCAATTATCCAAAAAGAAAATACTTTATAACAATGTAAGTGTAGATATATATTTATTCGTGAAACGGAGGTTACGTTTATGGCAATTACTGTCAGCGGAAAGAAAAAACAAGTAAGAAAAACATTCACCGAATTACTTTCTGATTTGAGAACAAGCAGCTCAGAAAAAGTTAGATATAATGCCGCCAGAGTATTAGGCGAATTGGGTGACTTAAAAGCAGTTGAACCGTTGATTGATGTATTAAAGAACGATAAAAACGGTTCTGTTAGATTATATGCTGCAAGAGCATTAGGCGAATTAGGCGATTCAAAAGCGACAAAATATCTTATTGAATCATTGAGAGAAGACAGAAATGTTGATGTACGTGTGCGTGCAGCCCGTGCATTAGGCCGTTTGGGCGGAAAAATTGTTGTTGAACCGTTAGTTGAAGCACTTAACGATGAAAATTCTCAAGTTTGCATTACTGCAACAGATGCATTAATTGAAATAGGTGATGTAGCAACAGACGCGTTAATTAAATCATTAGACCACGAAAAAGTTAATGTGCGCTGTGATGCAACAAGAGCTTTAGGCGAAATTGGGAACAAAAAAGCTGTAGATAAGATTATTAATATGCTCTACGATGAATGGGTAAATGTCAGAATTTATGCTGTTACATCATTAGGCAAATTAAATGATACTAAAGCAGTTCCGGCGCTGATTGATGTAATGAAAAATAAGAATGAAAACGACTTAGTAAGAGCAGGTGCAGCCGCTGCATTAGGTGTTCTAAGAGATCAACGCGCACTTCTTCCTTTAAGAGAATTGATTATGGAAGCAGAAGAGTTAGGCGAATTAGAAGATACAGCGCTTAAATCATTCAAGAAAATTATGGCAGCAAACTGGCAGTCGATTCCGGGTGCTGCACCACAAAAGAAACCCGCAGCTACAGGAATGACTTATTAATTTTATAGATTAAAAAATTACAGCCCTGAGAGTTTTCTCAGGGCTGTTTTTTATGTTTAATAGTTGAAGAACCAGTTAAAACCGTTCGGCTGCGGCCATTTGACTTTTGAGAAATCAAGTATCTGCCCGGGCTGGATTTTTGACGGGTCATCAATACCTAATTGTTTTGCAATATCATCACCAAAGTCATTTATATACTCATTAATTGCTTCTTTTTTGCGCGCATCATCCCAGTCAGTCTTTTTACCTAATGCTTCAATAATTGACGGATTAGCAAGTATTTTATCCATTATGATATTATAGAACCTGTCACCGGATTCTATTAAATGATAATTACCTCTAACATCCTCCGGCAGACGTTTCATTGTATCTCTTATTTTATCAACCTGTTCGGCAGTCGGGTTAGCAGGAATTGACGGAATAAAGTTTGCATCAAAAGTTTCTTTATCCATTTCACCTTCAGAACGTGCATAGAGATAGAATACATCCTCAGGCTTTATCTCTTCCATGTGTTCATTCAGAAATGCTACAGATAATTGAGAAATTACATAATACGCACTCCCATCTTTATCCCAGCTGCGGGGAAGGTTATTAAACGCTTTAAATTTGATTTCATCAGGAGTGTTTAAACTAAAGTTCACTTCAGCACCAATCAACATTCTATAAACATCATGATACCCGTCGGATTTTCTAAACTCCGGCTTGAGTGCCATATTATAGATTTTCTCCCACTGTTCGGGTTTTAAATCATAACCTTCCAGCCTATTAATAATTGCAGGGTCTTTAGTATCTATTATTGCATTCAGGAGTGTTTCATCACTACTAAGACACCCGTATGTCGCTGCAAACGCTGCCGCCTGACGAACTTCAAGCGGTTTATCTTTATTACTTATTGTATCTGTGAGTTTTGTGATAATCTCAGCCTTTCGCTCATCAGAGATTTCCGGTTCGGCTCTCCTCTCACCGTCTTTGTCATAGTAAGCAATCTCCGAGTACAATTCGCGTAATCCGAGCAGTTCCTCCTGCAAGGCTTTCGCTTCCTCTTCGGTTTCTATAGCGACAATACGTTGATCTCCCACATATGTAGACCCTTGCAATTTCATATTCATATCAACATCTACATTGTATTTGCCGCCTTTCGATTTCGAAATATAACTCACCATACACCATGTGTCATCTTGCTTTAGCTCTATCTTTTGCTCACTTATCGAATCACGCTCTAGGGTGGCATTATAATACTCAATATCAGCTATCCTTGTACCATCCTGCCGGTATGTGTATTTACTTTCATCTTGAAGTACTCCTTCATCATACGCCTGCCGACGCACCTCCAGCCCTTCGGAGTTGTAATCGCTAATCCAAACCAATTTGCCGTCTTGCTTATACTTAGCAGTAACCGTATAGCTGTTATCTTCTTTGTAACTATAGGTTGAAACGACGTCAGAAGCTGTTATATCTTCCTCAATGATTCGCCCGTCAGAATCACGTTTGGTAACTTTTTTAACTTCCTCACCTTCTTTTTCTGTCCAGACAGAACCGTTTTCTGAGTACTCAACAGTGGTAATTTTATTTCCTTCAACAGAGCTTGTCAGTTTGCCTTCTGCATTATAAATTTCGGTTTTTACAAGGTTATTATCTTTATCATAGGTTTCTTTCTTAGAGGATTTATCTTCATTTGTCGTAACAACTGATTTGCCGTCATAAACACCTTCTTTATACGTTTCTGTTGTTATAACTGTTTCATCTTCGTTTTTATAAACATCTTCTCCGGTATAAGGCTTATCATCTGCACCGTAAACTTTGTTATCTTTTCCTCTATAAGTTCCGTCAGCACATATCTGTTTAACATTTTCTAATGCTTTAAAATCGCCTGTTTCATCATCCCAGCGGTAGTGGGTTTGGGTTTTATCATCATAATATGTCCCTTCGTGGTCAGTTTTACTGTAGCCCTTTTCTTCCGCTGCTTTTGCAATCTCTTCCGGAGTCTTGCCGGCACCAGCAACAGGCGGGTTTTGACCGTCTTCTGGCGGCTGTACAACTTCTGCCTGACCGAGAATTTTTGTTTTTACTCCGTCACTGACTCCCATCGTATCAAGTAGCATCTCCATTTCCGATTTAGAAAATTCAATCTCGCCTTCATGGACAACAAAATTGTGATGCCAGTCGTTACGCCCGGTTCCGCCGGAGAAAATGGAATCTTTATTATCGGCTTTCCTATTGTTATTTAATTCAACAAGTTTCTCCAGAGTGGCATTCCAGACAGAACCTTTAACATTCTCGCCGGCGTCTTTTACCAGTTTTTTAAGCGCCTGTGTTATCCCCATATCCTTCTTGATTTTTACATTGATTTTTTCTTCTCCGGTCATAGCGGCTCCTTTCATAACTAATACACATTTACTCCATTTATCGGTAAATTATTCTAAAACTTTAATAAATTAGAGTGCTTTTTTACAAAAATTTACAATATCACCGTAAATATAGGGGTGTTATTTAGCAAATTCCATTAATAATAGTTAAAATTGTCACCCTGAACTTGTTTCAGGGTCTTGCCGGTTGTAAGATTCCAAAACTGTCTTGGATTATTCGGGGTGTCGGAAAATTCAACATTTCCCGACACCTTACGGGTTCCGCTATGCTCCACCCTACCGAAAATCCGCAAGTGCGGAATGACATTATGCTTATCTTTTAATAATATTTGGGGGAAACATATATATATAAGTCCCCAATATAGTATATTGATATCCGGTCATAAATTATGCTATCATCAGTTTATGGAAATAGATATTACAAATCTGAATTCGGCATTAAATACACTTAAGGAGTGTTGTAAAAAATTTGAAGAGCATAAAAATACCGATATTGCTATATTCCTTGAAGATGCTTGCATAAAGAGATTTGAATATACCCTTGAGATTGCCCGTAAAATTATGAAAAAAATCTTAAAAAAAGTATACGGTATTTCAGAAGAAGAATTAACAGTTAACAATACATTCCGGTTGATGCAGGGGTACAATTTTATCCCTGATTGGGAAAAGTGGCGGAAATATTATGAAAAACGCTACAATACCGCCCACGAATATAATATTGAAAAATCAAGAGCGCTAATTAGTATAATACCTCAATTTATAGAAGATACAGATATTCTTATTGCTAATATTAACAGAAAAAGATAAAAAACGATTTAAAGCGGCTAAAATAGATTTACAAGCAAAAACCCTCCGTTAGTATGATGTACAGCGTAAATCTACGGCAAAAAATATCCTGCATAAATATTATTTTCCATGCCTCATATAAAAACCTCTTGATTTTTTAAAAGGCATGCCGCACATGGATTTGAAGCCCAAAATTAATCTTAAGATGTACATCTTTTTATTTACCCTAATCCCCCTAAAAATCAATCAAGATGTGGATGTAGAGGTCATCTAAAAGGTTGTAATATTTTTAGTGTAGATAATTAAATAAAATTTTTTTTGAGGAGAGAGGGTATAGTATGAGACGTGAGTTCAAACAGAAATCAAGTGTTCTTTTAATTGATGACAATTATGAACACGTGAACGGGATTAAGGAGCTATTAAACTTAGAAGGCACATTCAATGTAGTGAGTGCGGCAACCAGCGTTAATGTCGGCGTTACATTAATCAAACGCCACAATCCGGATATCGTAATCCTTGATATGAATATGCCGGAAAGAGATGGACTGCAAGCATTGCAGGATATTGAAAACCTCGGTCTGAATACAAAAGTTCTTGTATTAAGCGGATACGATGATGCAGATTTGATTTTCAGAGCAATGAAGCTGGGTGCAAAAGGTTATATTTTAAAAACAATGGCATCCGCGCAATTAATTTATGCAATCGAAGAAGTTTTATCAGGAAAAATTTATCTTCCGCTTGCTATCTCATCACGGTTTTTTGAATATTTCCAAAAAACATTCCGCGATGAAACTGCTGCAAATGAAGTTAAAGAAGAAAACTTCCTTGACGCACTTACTCACAGAGAAGAAGAAGTGCTGGAGCTGCTGACACAGGGTGTCACTTATAAAGGTGTAGCAAATAAATTATTCATTTCGGAAACAACTGTTAAAACGCACGTTAACAATATTTTCCAAAAGTTACAGGTTAACGACAGAACGCAAGCAGTTCTATATGCAATAAACAACGGTTTTTTAAACAAAAAAGTTAAGATTAAATTATAAAAATGAAAAGAGTAGTACCAAAAAAGAATTTGTTAAAAAATCTTATTTTCCTACAGGAGAATAAGACAATAACCAGACGTACAGTGGAAGGAATGTTCAGAGCTTTCGTAGAGCCGATTTTGAACTCTCCTCAAGAAGGCCTGGTAATCTACAGACTCCTTGATAAAACACCCTATCAGGGATTACTCAGCAGGCTTAAGTATATTGATGTCAAACTTATTGACTACACGAAAGATACAGCATACAAACAAGACGTATGGGAAAATACCGAGTTTTTGTGCATATTAACACAGCGTTACGGGATAGTGTTTATCTGGGATTTCTCGCTTGAAGCCGTCGATGGTTATGCCGGTTACTACTTAAAATTCAATTCAAGACTTCTGGATGACGGTTTCAATATAATTAATGATAATTCAAAAATCAGTCTGAAAAAATATATGGAGAAGTTCCGCCCTGACAGGCGTGATAACGATATGCTAAACAGCGTTATGCTTAACCTGTTTGATATGTACAACACTCAAACGCAGGAGGTCATAGCTGTAGACCTTGAACGCGAAGAAATGGATAAAACAATAGAAGAGCAGACCGGATATGATAAAAAAACAAGATATATTGCCCACGAGATTAAAAACCAATTATCTATCTGTGAACTTTATGCACAAATCATCCGTAAATACTGCGAAAAAAATGAAATAGTAAGCGAAACAATCGAAAATGCCGTTAACAGCATCATAAAAGCTGCCGGTATGGCAAATAATAATCTTATATCCTTAAAAACAGTTGATGAAAACAAGCTTGAACCCTGCAAGGTTAAAGAATTGATTAAAGAAGCAGTTTCTCTGGCGGGAGTATACATTGAGGGGAAAGGAATTGAACTTCATATAACAAACAATACTGATGCAGAAATTCTTGCCGACAAAAATAAGTTTATATCGGTACTTATAAACCTGATAAAAAATGCAGCAGAGGCCTTCAATATCGAAGAAGCCGGCGACGATGAAAATAACAAAAATTCAAAAGAAAAATTTATAACTCTTTCTACTGAACTTGAAGATATGTTTGTAAAAATACTGGTAACAAACAACGGCAATCCGGTAAAAGATTCAGAAAAAATCTTTGATGAAGGCTATACAACAAAAACAACAGGGAGCGGATTGGGACTTGTTATCTGTAAAAAAGATATTGAAGACCAGTTCGGACAAATAAAACTTATAAAATCTGACAATGAGTCGACCGAGTTTGAAATATCAATGGGTATAGTATAAATATCCGGAGGATAGAAATATGAATTTAATAACATCAAATTCAATGGAATTAATGAAACTGGGAATGGATGGGCTTATGGCGCGCCAGAAGGCAGTTTCTGCTAATATCGCGAACGTTATGACTCCGGGCTATGTGCGAAAAGAAGTCGCTTTTGAAAGCCAGTTAAACGAAATTCGCGAGAGCGAAGCCCTGCAAGACTACATAAAAGGGCAGAATAGTATTAAGTATAATCCTAACTCCATAAATGAGTTTACAAGAGAAATTCCAAAATACAGGATACCGACTGTTCAGGAAAAAGCATACTTACAATCTGATATTATGGCTGATTTTGACCCGCAGATTGTAGATGATATATACAACGGCCCTTCAACAGACGGAAATAATGTGGAGTTAGAAAAAGAAATGATGGATTTATCCAAAACAGGTACAAAATACCTTGTTCTGTCAAACCTTGAAAGCCGTGCTTATCAAGGGGTTTCTGAAATAATCAGAGGCGGGCAGTAAGGATAAACAGGAGGTTAAGAAATGAGTTTCAGCGCATTTGACATAGCAGGCTCAGGAATGATGGCACAGCGTATTAAAATGGATACAGTTGCAAGTAACATTGCAAACGTCAATACAACCCGCAATCCTGACGGTTCACCCGGGGTTTATATAAAGAAAAATGTATCATTTAAAGCCATTTATGAGGATAATCTTTCACGCGGCCCGCAAAACTTTGATTCAAACTCTGTTGATGCAGAATTTGACCCGTCAACCGGGAATATGATGTTAAATACCGGGATTGCACTTAATACAGGAATGATATCAAGCGGTGTAGAAGTTGAACGGATTTACGACTCCGAGAACGGTGTAAAAATGCTCTATGATCCTTCACACCCTGATGCAGACGCTGACGGATACGTTAATGTACCAAATATTAATATCGTTGAAGAAATGGTTGATATGATTGCAGCCTCTAAAGCCTATGAAGCAAATGCCACCGTCGCCCAGAACGTTACTTCTATGATTCAATCTGCAATGAATATATAGAAATAATCTATTAAGGAGTATTAAAAATGGAAATAACGAGTTTTTCAATGCCTGAGTATAACAGTTTAAACGCTGTTAATGAATATAATAAATTTCTGAAAGGACACGCAATGTTTGATGTCCAAAACCCGGAAGATTTTGATAATACTCTTTTGTTTGAAGAAAAGAAATTGTCAAAAACAGAGCCGGAAAAACCATTTATAGAACTTATGGGAAACGCTTTTGCAGATGGTCTTAACTCTGTAGATAAAACAAGAAAAGCATCTGAACGTGCAGAAGAAATATTTGCAGCCGGCGGAGATATAAGTGTTCACGAAGTAATGATTGCAGCGGAAAAAGCAAGCTTAAGCACACAGATGGCTATACAAATCAGAAACAGAATTCTAAATACCTACACAGAACTTAACCAAATGCAGTTATAGATTAATTGTTTAAGTTCGGTAATATACCAACCTTCATATGACAGCAGGGAATCAGTTGCACCCTGCTTTTTTATTGTAATTTATTTCAAAGCATAATAAGTCCTCCCTTTCCGGGACTTATATATGTTTCCAACAAATATTATTAAAAGATAAGCATAATGTCATTCCGAACTTGCGGATTTTCGGTAGGGTGGAGCATAGCGGAACCCGTAAGGTGTCGGGAAATGTTGAATTTTCCGACACCCCGAATAATCCAAGACAGTTTTGGAATCTCAGAACCGGCAAGACCCTGAAACAAGTTCAGGGTGACAATTTTAACTATTATTAATGGAATTTGCTAAATAAGTCCTCCCTTTCCTGTATTGAATTTTATTTAAAATTTTAGTAAAATATATTGGTTAAATAATATCTCAATAAGGAATTTAAGAATGAAAATACAAATGCAGGTCTTAATTGCTCTGGGCTTAGGATTAAAAAGAAACTGGCATATTTTCTCCGGACTCATTCTCGGTGTGATTGCCGGAATTCTTCTTCATAAATATAACCTTCACCAACATTACGTAATGACAATTTTAACGTTTGTTGGTGAATTATTTATAAGGCTTATTCAGATGGTGGTAATACCTCTGGTAATTTCCGCCATTATAATCGGAATTACCAGTATCGGAGATAATAAACAGCTTAGCAAGCTTGGCACCAAAATGATTGGATATTATGCGCTAATCACATTCATTGCAGTAGCAATCGGCGCTGTACTGGCTCTGGTGTTTAAACCGGGATTAAGCGCCTCCCAGTATATAAGCGAGTTTGCGGCAAGCGATATTCAGGCTACTGTTGCAGCAACAATTGAAGCTCAACGTGCAAATGTTCTTAATATATTCCTTAATTTTATACCTAAAAACCCGCTTGAAGCCCTTGCTACAGGCAATATGGTTGCAATAATTGTATTTGCAGTAATTTTTGCTCTTGCACTTGCTAAAACCGGTGAGATTAACCGCCCGTTCGTAAGCTTCTTTGAATCAATTTTTGCCGCTACCATGAAAGTTACTGACTGGATTATGTGTTTTGCAGCTCCGGGTGTTTTTGCTCTTACTGCGGTCAATGTTTCATCATTCGGTCTGGATATTTTCTCAAGTATTTCAAAATATATAGGTGTTATAACGCTTGGTTTCTTAATCCAATTGTTAATAGTATATCCTGTGTTCTTAAGGATATTCTCAAAAGTTCCGGTCTGGATGCTTTATGCCGCAATAGCCGAAGCTATGATGGTAGCATTTGGGACAGCAAGCTCTTCTGCAACACTGCCTTTGACTATTGCCTGCTGCGAAAAACGCGGAATATCACACAAAATTTCAAGCTTTGTACTCCCGCTCGGTGCAACACTAAATATGGATGGTACAGCACTGCTTCAAACTGTTGCGGTTATTTTCCTCGCACAGGCTTATAATGTAGCGCTTACGCCTTTCTTGATTTTACAAATCTGTTTCCTTGCAGTAATTGCATCTTCCACCTGCGCAGGTATTCCCGGGGCAGGATTAATTACTATTGCATTAATTCTTAACGGTATGGGATTATCGCCGGAACAACTTGTTGTAGGATTTGGATTCCTGCTTACGCTTGACAGAGTTACAGATATGCTCAGAACGCTTGTTAATGTAACCTCTGATGCAGTTGTAGCCGCCGCAATTGCTGATAATGAAAATGAAATTAATTATGACTTATTAAACAATCCGGAAGAATACAAAGAAATTATTTAATTATGGAAGAACAAGTTATAGGTTTTTGGGGATATCCGGATCCGGAGTTAGTAAAAAAAATACGCAGCCAGTATCCAAACAGCCGCTGGGTTGATTTAGATGTTGACTTTAGCGCGCCTGATAAAGAAATTCTGCCTAAAGCCTACTGCAAAATAATTAAAAATATTATAAATAACGCGTTTGCCTTCAAACCTATTAAAATAGCCGCACCTATAGGCAAAGATAAGTGTGACAGCGGCTGGTTTGCAGCAAAAATTTTAACCGAACTGGGTTTTGACTGCGAAACCTCTATTTATGAAAAAACAGAACCTAAACGCCCGATTAGAGTATGTACAAGCAATTTACCGCTTGTTGAAAAATTTAATACAATAATGAATAATATCTTAGACGGCGTACCCGATACGGAATATCAGCAAATAAAACCGCAATTCGGTTTCTGGGGCGTGCCGCCAAATGATTATGAAATCTTAAAGCTTTTTCCTGACACCACACATATATACGGCTGGACAAGATGTGTTGAAGCTGGAACGCCGGCTGATTTAGAACTGGAAATGGAAATAGATAAAAATGTTCCGACTGTATTTTACGCGCAGGCCTTCTGTTCTAAAACACAGCTTGCAAAGTATCTTGCAGACAAATACAACGGACTGTATATTGATGTCGATGATTACATCAATAACTCTATAAAAGCCAAGATAGAAGCGTTTTTGAGGTTGAGATGATATACTTGGATGCCGGAACAACTTATTCTAAAATAATAACTACCGAGGATAATATATTTTCAAAAGAGTATCTGGTAAAACAGGAAGAAAAAAGAAGTTATTATATTATTCCTTCATCTGTAATCAAGTCGCTTAACATTACCCCTGACCGTTCCTGCGGACATATGAGCAATTCTACGGAAAATGAAATTATTGCCTTAGCAAAAGGCTGCAAGGGTAAAATAAATGAAGAAGCAACAATTCTGGATTTAGGCAGCAGAGATGCAAAATGGATAAGGTTTAAAGCAGGGAAATTTCATGATATGGACTGGAATACTTCATGCGCCAGTTCTACCGGCGCAACTGTTGAAATGCTTTTAAAATTTTACAATCTTAAAAGAGAAGAACTGGAGTTTAACCCCGAAAAATTTGCTGTTACCTGCGGTATTTTTGGATTAGAAAAAATTATGGATGATATTTCAAACGGAGGAGAAGCAAAGGTTTCTATAGCAAAATTTATACACGGAATAGCCTATAATGCATGGATTTTTGCCAAAAAGCCCCGGCAAATTTATCTCTCCGGCGGTTTTTGTGACAATGAATGTTTTGTACGTTCACTTGAACAGTATTGCCATGTAATCCCGCTCGGGCGGTTTATTCTTTGCGAGGGATTAATTGATGAATAACATTACAACAGGGAAAGCCGGCGAAAAACTTGCTATTGACTATCTTATAAGTTACGGGTATAAAATCCTTGAAACTAACCGGCGTTTTTCACGATTTTGCGAAATTGATATTATCGCACTGGATAAAAGCACTCTCGTATTTGTCGAAGTCAAAACAAGAAAAAATAATAAATTTGGAATCCCGTTTGAAGCAATAACAAAGACTAAATATGAACACATAAAAACAGGCCTCTTCACCTACCTTAGCGAAAATCCGCAATATAAAAAATACAGGATTGACGCAATGGGAATCACTCTTGAGCCTGAACTAAAAATAGAACATCTAAAAAATATCTAAGTATTTATCCCTAAATATTAACGCCCTGCATCATCTGAATAAGTGTACTAATTGTTGTATCCATAGAAACAATATCAGATGTTCTCTGCTGCAAGAAAGCGTTAATCTGCGGCATCATCTGGATTGCAGTATCAAGCCTAGGATTAGTTCCCGGCTGGTACATACCAACATCAATCAGGTCTTTGTTTTCACGGTATAAAGCCATTAATGCACGCATTTTTCCGGCCGCCTCTTTATGTTCAGGAGAGGCAATAGAGGACATAAGCCTTGAAATACTCCCCAAAACATCAATTGCCGGATAGTGATTCATTTCGGCAACTTTTCTTGAAAGGAAAATGTGACCATCAACAATCCCCCTTACAATATCTACAATCGGATCAGAAATATCATCACCTTCCATAAGTACTGTATACAGAGCCGTAATTGAACCTTTAGAACTATTACCAGCTCTTTCAAGCACTTTTTGAAGCCACGAAAAGATTGACGGAGGATAACCTTTCATTGTCGGAGGTTCACCGACTGACAGCCCGACTTCACGGCCCGCCATCGCACATCTTGTTACCGTATCAGTCATAAGAAAAACTTTTTTCCCCTGATCCCTGAAATATTCACATACAGCAGTTGCAGTAAGGAGGCACTTCTGCCGGATTAACGGAGGCTGATCGCCTGTTGAACAAACAAGAACAGAATGTTTCATGCCTTCTTCCCCAAGAGCATCCTCAACGAACTCTTTAACCTCCCTGCCGCGTTCACCAATAAGCGCAACAACGTTTACATCCGCATCGGAATTTCTTGCAATCATACCAAGCAGTGTACTTTTACCTACACCGGAACCAGCAAATAATCCCAAACGCTGTCCGCAGCCCATAGTCAAACAACTATCAATTGCGCGGACACCTGTTGAAAAAATTTCTGAAATAATAGGGCGCTCAAACGGTTCAGGTGCTGCACCCTCAATCGGGCGCCACACAGCACCTGTTGTATCAAGGGGCATACCGTCAATCGGCTCTCCGAGCGGATTTATAATCCTTCCTAATAAAAAATCACCCATCGGCACAATTATAGGTTTACCGTTGGTTTGCACAAGGCACCCCTGCCCGATTCCTGCGCCGTCATACAATAAGAGTAGTTGAGCGACATCGCCTTTAAATGCAACAACTTCCGCAGGTTTCCGCTCTCCGGTATAAGTTTCTATATAGCATAAATCACCTATTTTAAGCCCCGGAAGCTTAACTTCAACAGTCAGGCCAAGCAGTTTTGAAACACTGCCTTTATACTGATAAAGTTCAGTATCTTTTATCTGCTCCCTGACTTTTGCTTTGAGATTATCTAAATACTCTTGATCTACACCTTCCATTTTTTACCCGTAATTAATATACCGGAATATCTACCGGCTCTGTAAGCTGTACACCTATTACCTGCCCTTGTTTTAAATATACGCTTTTACCTTTTCTAAACATATCAGCAATACTGTCGCCGATAAAGTATCCTGCGCCGCCGATTGCACCGCCGATTGCGCAAAAAGGTGTTGTTAAATATTGGAGTCCTGACATTGTATCTTCCGCAGATAAACCAACATCAATTGCACTACTTGTAATTTCTTTTGTTTTTTCCCAATTTTCCCGAACGGCTTCTCCGTAGCCTAAAGAACCGTAAATTCCTCCGTCAGCAGTTAAATGAGTAATTCCTGTCAATCCCATTGCAAGCGGTAACTGTCTGCCGCTTGGAGTTACTACGTGATCAAAATCAAGATACAACACTGCTCCTTTAGAAAATCTTTTCGGCTGTGTAATAGAGCGAACACAACCGCGGACTACAGAACCGGCAGGAAGAATTACATTAGCGCCGGAAACCTGTTCCGTTAAAAGCATTGCATTAAAATAATCACCTTCTGAATTTGTTCTGGTATCAATAGGAGAAAGTAATTGTAACGATAGAACCGTACCGGCCGGTATTCTTTTTGTTTTTGCATCTGCCTCAAACGGCGCCGCAAAAACTGTATTAGCAAACATTAACAATGTAAAAATTATACTTAAAATTCTCATAATATCGCCCCTCCGTATTCCGGATTATAGCACAACAACCCCCTTGAGGCAATTGTACTTATGTTTTTCTAATCTGAGTGTTGGCAATTATTTAGTTTTGCATTATAATCCCAATATGGAAAGAAAAGTCATTTCTAATAACCGTAAAGCCTTTCACGACTACATTATTTCAGAAAAATATGTGGCAGGTATTGTACTGACCGGAACAGAAATTAAATCTATCAGAACGGGCGGAATAAATTTAAAAGACAGTTTTGCTAAAATCGAAAATGGCGAAATATTTTTGTACAATTCGCATATTTCACCGTATGATCAGGGGAACAGGTTTAATCACAAGCCGGACAGAGTTAGGAAGCTGCTTTTAAATAAAAAAGAAATTCTTAAAATTGAAATAAAACTCAAAAAAGACGGCTTTACAATTGTGCCGTTAGAATTGTTTTTATCAAAAGGATTTGCTAAACTAGAATTAGGTTTAGGCAAAGGTAAAAAGTTGTATGATAAACGAGAAACTTTAATTAAAAAGACTCAAACAAGGGACATTGAGCGGAGTCTTAAGAGGTAAGGAAGTTAAATGCTATCAAAAGACGATATTTTAAAAAAATTAAGCTCTGAGAATTATTTTATAGACTTAAAGTCTTTAGAAATATTCATCTCAGACTGGCAGATAGATCCTGTATATGAAGATGAAAACGGGGTAGATTTTTACGATGATATTTCTGTAAAGAAAATCAGACGTGGAATTTCATTGAAAGCACAGGGATATCCCGACAATGCTATTGCAGAAAAGCTCGAAGATAAACAGCCGCAAACAAACGAAACTGACGCTCAACAGGCTTTAACAACCATAGAGCCTGATAACGAAGTAATACAAACAACAGGCAAGCCTCAAAAACTCAGAAATTTAACTCTGGATATCAGCTCCCAAACTTTACAAATGCTCGCTGAAGCCGTTGCAAAAAAAATAACGGATGATATTAAAGAATCTGATTTTGCACAGAGTTTAATTGAAGCCGGCGGCTACAAAAAAGATAATGAAATACTCTCAAAACAAATAGCAGAACTTCTTGATGAAAATAAAAAGCTGGCTCAGCGTATAGAAATTCTGGAATCTAAAAAAAGCTTCTGGGCAAAATTATTTGGTTAATAATGGTTCTCTGAGTTCTTTTGATTTATAATAATTGTATGAAAAATATTGCTTTTATATTTGGAACACGTCCGGAGGTTATTAAGCTTGCCCCTGTGATTTTGGAGCTTAAGAAATATCCTGAGTTATACAAGGTATTAATAATTAATACCGAACAGCAAAAAGAGCTTTCTAACCAAACACTCGGGTATTTCGGGCTTAAATCAGATTATAACCTTGATTCAATGAGAGATAACCAGTCTTTAACCGGTGTTCAGACAAGAATTATGAACGCATTAGATGAGGTTTATAAAAAAGAATCTATAGATGCTGTTGTAGTGCAGGGCGACACAATGACTGTACTTTGCGGAGCATTAACCGCTTTTTATAACAAAATACCCCTGCTTCATGTAGAAGCCGGGCTGCGTTCCTATGATAAATTTGAACCGTTTCCGGAAGAAGGAATAAGGCAAATGGTATCAAGGCTTGCAGATATAAACTTTGCGCCAACAGAAGCCAATCGCAGGGCATTAATAAAAGAAAATATAAATCCCGAAACTGTTCATGTTGTAGGAAATACTGTTATTGATGCACTTTCCTGCCTCACGGAAAGTGTTATGAAATCAAGTGAAGCCTTTTTCAGTTCTCACGAAATTTCTGTAGAAAAACTTGTATTAATCACCGTTCACAGAAGAGAAAACCACGGAGAACGGCTGGATAATATCATAAGAGCAATAACCTTACTTGCCGAAAACTATCCGGATTTTACATTTGTTATACCGGTTCATCCAAATCCAAATGTAAAATTTAAAATAGAAAAAGCTCTTGGCTGTTTAAAAAATATAAAACTGCTTCCGCCGCTTGATTACCCGAATCTTGTATATTTAATGAAACACGCACATTTAATTCTTTCCGATTCCGGCGGAATACAGGAAGAAGCACCGGCCTTCGGCTGTCCGGTTATTGTCCTGAGGTATGAAACCGAACGAAAAGAAGGGATTGAAGCCGGAGTATCAGTACTAGCCGGAGCGGACTATGACAAAATTATATCGGAAAGTAAAAAAATACTATCAAAAACAAAACAACAGACCCGCCTTAGTGTAAAAAACCCTTATGGCGACGGACTTTCATCCTCACGAATTGAGAAATTGATAAGAAATCTTTAAAAACTTTATATTATATTTTGGTTTGCTGCCTCATTTAGTAAATCCGTAAGTTGTTTGTATCTGCCTGATTTTACAATAGTATCAACCTTATTAACCCTTAATTCATTAAGGCTTGCCATAATTTGTTCAACTCGCGGTTTGTTTGTCCTCACGGTAAGACGCGAAATAAGTTTTAGATTTTTTAAAACATTATCTATATTGATATTTAGCAGCAAATTTAAATACGCACGATTATCAGCATGATAATTTTTTTCAATCAGATATATTATTACCAGTTCGTTTAAATCTTTGGCTGCATATTTTTTTATAAGTCTGTTTTTAAGATTGATAAGCCATTCAATAGATTTATTTTCGCTTATCATATAATCAATACTGTTTCCTTCATACACCAGAAATTCAATAAACTTGCTTTCTTTTTTACTAAGAGAATCTGATATAAAAATAGGGAAAACATCATCAATATAATTCCTTACCTGACATGCGATTCCGGCAACTGCACTGTTAAAAATTTCTTTCATTTCAATTGCAATTGTATTATTTTCTTTAGTTGTAAAAAGTTGTTTATAAATATGTATAAACTCATTCCGGTTTTTATTACTAAGACTGTTTAGAAATAACTGGTATTTATTTAAATAATTTTTTATTTTACCAGAACATGACAATTCACTGATTGCTGCTTTTATGTTTTCATTTAGCTTATCCTGTTTAAGTTTATAAATATCAAAATAGAATAAACTTAAATCCTCCGGACATTCAAATCCTATTTGAAGTATAGTTCTTCTATATGCGCAATAACGTTTGTTCTGTTCTTTTGCTATTTGAAAGACTGCCTGCTGATATTTTTTGTCCTTAAATTCAACAAAGCCATAATAGTGACAGCTTCTTAGCAGATTTTCGAGAGAAAGAACACCGAATTTTTCCATCAAGCCTCTTATAATCAGGTCTTTTGTATCGGAACTTTTTACTTTTAAATAAGTATTTTTATCACCTGCGAGAAGTGTCAGTTTTTCAAGTTCTTGTTTTGATAATGTTATTTTAATATTCATACTTACAAGCTTTCTTCCTTAAGTTATTTTATGTATTAATAGAATAAATTGTATTGCACCTTTTTTCTATTGCCCACCACGGCTATTGCAAAATTTTCATAAATGTAGTATATGACTAGCCCGGGTGCGGAATTTATAATAATTAATTTGATACAAAATATTGGTATGAAAATAGTAATTGTAGGAGCTGTGGCAGCAGGTGCAAAAGCGGCTGCAAAATCAAAACGTCTGCTTCCGGATGCAGAGGTTGTCATTTACACAAAGGAAGAATATATTTCTTATTCAGCCTGCGGCCTGCCTTATTACATCGAGGGGAATTTCGAGGATGTAGAAAAACTTATTGTCCGCACAATCCAGGATTTTGAAGAGAAAGGGATAAAAGTATTCAGCAGACACGAGGTTTTGGCTATCCATCCTGATAAAAAGGAAATAGAGGTTTCTAATCTTGCAAGCGGAGAAGTTTTTGTAACATCTTATGACAAACTATTAATTGCGACCGGCTCCACGCCATATATTCCTGATATCAAAAACAGAGATATTAAAGGAGTGTATACCTTAAAAACGATTAATGATGGAATTGATATAAAAAATAAGATGCTTAAATCGAAAAATGCTGTTATCATCGGCGGAGGATACATCGGAATTGAACTTCTTGAAGCATTTGTCAGAAACGGATTAAATGTTACTCTTCTTGAAAAAAATTATAGTATTATGGGAACTTTTGATGAGGACATGGCATCATTAATATCCGCTTATATTTTAAAAACTTACGGAGATAAAGTTAATATTATTACATCAGCCAGAATCACCGAATTTCTGGGAGAAGAGGAAATTACAGGTATAAAACTCGCAGACAGCCAAACAATAAATACCGATATGGCGGTAATATGCAGCGGTGTTTCTCCGGTAGTTAACCTTGCTAAATCAGCAGATATTGAACTGGGTGCATCCGGAGCAATAAAAGTCAACAGCAGAATGCTTACAAATATTCCTGATATATATGCAGCAGGGGACTGTGTAGAAAAAATTAATATGATATCAGACACTCCGATGTGGGTTCCGCTTGGTTCTACAGCAAACAAAGAAGGCCGGTGTGCAGCGCTTAATATGTGCGGCACTGTTGATGATTTTGAAGGCATTTTAGGCTCAGCAGTAACCCGTTTTATGGATATGACAATGTCAAGAACAGGTCTTAGCAGCAAAACAGCAAAAAACTTAGGATACGATGTAGTAAGTGCAATTGTAACAAAACGTGATAAAGCCGGATATATGCCTGCTGTGGGATATGTTACATTGAAACTTATTGCAGACAGACGTTCGCATAAAATTTTAGGTGCGCAATCAGTCGGCTCAGGTGACGCTGATAAAAGGATAAATACCCTGTCAACAGGGCTTATCCGCGGAATGACTGTTGAAGAACTTAATGATGCCGATATGACTTACGCTCCCCCGTATTCTACGAGCATAGACCCGCTGATTGATGCGGTAAGAATTTTAAAAGATAAATTATCTTGCTGCACTAATTAATCTGGTGGTATAATCAGAAGGTAAAGAGCGAGGTTTTTTATTTTGATTTTTAATGATATTACTGAGTTAATCGGGAATAGTCCAATTGTAAAGTATAACAACCGGATTCTATTGAAACTTGAATTCTTTAACCCATCCGGCTCAATAAAAGACAGAGCATCGCTATATATGCTGAAAAAAGCACAGGAACGCGGGGAAATTAACAACGAAACAATAATAATTGAGCCGACAAGCGGAAATACAGGCATAGGGCTTGCAATGTGCTGTGCGGCGTTTGGATTAAAGCTTATTGTTGTCATGCCTGAGAATATGACTGAAGAGCGAAAAAAAATGATAAAAGCCTTCGGTGCCGAATTAGTTCTGACCCCGGCAGAGTCGGGAATGCAGGGCGCTGTAGATAAAGCAGAAGAACTTCATAAAAAATATAAAAACAGCTTTATCCCAATGCAGTTTTCTAATCCTGATAACACGCTTTCACATATAGAAGGCACCTCAAAAGAAATATGGGAACAAACAAACGGCAGAGTTGATATTTTTGTTGCAGGAATAGGCAGCGGCGGAACTATTACAGGAACAGCGGCAGGATTAAAAAAATACAATCCCGCGCTTCTTGCCTTCGGTGTTGAACCGGCAGAAAGCCCATTAATAACAAAAGGCAGCGCCGGTTCGCATAAAATTCAGGGGATAGGTGCCAATTTTATTCCCGAATTATATGATAAAAACATAGTTGACGGAGTTATAACAATAAAAGGTGACGAGGCTATTCTTGAATCAAGAAATTTAGCAAAAGAAAAAGGAATTCTCGGCGGAATTTCTGCCGGAGCGAATCTTGCTGCTGCAAAACAGTTATCGGCGAACTATCCTGATAAAACAATTGTCACTGTAATTCCTGATTTTGGTGAAAGATATTTATCCGGGGAGCTGTTTGAATAATGTCTGCAAAAAAGAAAAATCTGCTACAAAGAGCTATTGAACGAGTAAAAGAGGATATTCAGGTTATATATGATAAAGACCCTGCCGCCAGAAATATTGTTGAGGTAATTTTTTGTTATCCCGGGCTGCATGCTCTTATTGCATACAGAATTGCGCATAAACTCTGGTGCTGGAAAGTTCCTTTTATACCAAGATTTATGACATATTTAACAAGAATAATAACCGGTATAGAAATTCATCCGGGAGCCAGAATAGGAAAGCGGTTTTTCATTGACCACGGAGAAGGGGTTGTAATAGGTGAAACCGCAATAATAAAAGATGATGTATTAATTTACCAGCAGGTTACACTGGGCGGAACCGGAAAAGATGAAGTAAAACGCCACCCGACTATAGGTAATAGCGTAATAGTAGGTGCAGGAGCTAAAGTCCTCGGCAATATTGAAATAGGCGATTTTGTAAGAATCGGAGCAGGCTCTGTTGTAGTAAATAATGTGCCTGAACACTGTACTGTAATAGGCGTTCCAGGAAGAGTTGTTAAACAGAAATTCTACAATACTGATGGAGTACTAATGCACAACAGAATTCCTGACCCTGTTACCTGTGAACTTAACAGAACAAAATACGAACTCCTTGATTTAAAAGAAAGAATAGCAAAACTGGAAGAACAAAAAGATAATTAGACCTCCAAATCTATATCCTTTATCTGTTTTAAATGCCATATAAGTCCATCAAGCGCATACTCGTAGCTTTTCTGCCCGAAGCCTACAACCTGTGCTATTGATACGCCTGATATCATTGAAATATGCCTGAACTCTTCTCTTGAATGAATATTTGTCATATGGACTTCTACCGTCGGAATATTCACAGCCGCAATAGCATCTCTTATTGCAACGCTTGTGTGCGTAAATCCGCCGGCATTTATAATAATTCCGTCGAAAATTCCGAGAGCAGATTGAATTTTATCAATAATTTCTCCCTCATGATTGCTTTGATAGCATTCAAGTTTTGCACCATTACTTAATGCGAGTTTTATTAAATCTTCTTCTATATCTGCAAGGGTTGTATTTCCATATTTTTGAGGCTCTCGTACTCCTAAAAGATTCAAATTCGGCCCGTTTATCAAAAGAAGTTTCATGTTTATACTCCACTTTATTATTTTGTATTTATTGCTAATTTATTATACAATATAACCGTATAATTGAAAAGTTAAGGATATTTTTATGAGATGGTATGATAACGACCCTATATTAAAAGAGGCTCTTGAACTTCTTAAAATACAACCGGAAGAAACAAAAAATGAAGCGGCAAATTTTATGCTTAAACTTCAAGAGGACGTCGCAGCAGAAGTAATAGAACGGGTTTACGATATTATGAATACTTATCAGGGAAAAGGCAACCGCTGGTATGACAATGACCCTGTTATGATGAAAGGGATTGAATTGCTGAGGAATGCTCCGCCCAAAACACAGAGAATTGCAGCTTTAAAACTCCTTATAGCACTTGAACAAAACAGTTTTGAAGAAGTATAAATAATGAAAGATGTACAAAATTTAGCAGATAACCGCGGAGTCACAATCCAGAAAGTCGGTATTAAGGATTTAGATTTTCCGCTTATCATACAAAGAAAAGACAAGGATAATATTGTTGTATCGGCAAAAGTGACCGCCGGGGTATCACTTCCTGCACACTATAAAGGTACACACATGTCGCGTTTTGTGGAAATCTTAAACGATTGGAGAAATAAAAAACTTATCGGCGTGGATATACAGGGATGTGTTGAAGCAATGGTTAAACATCTTAATGCAAAATGCGGATATCTTAAATTTAAATTCAAATACTTTATAGATAAAAAGTCACCTGTAACAGATATTAGCGCCCCTTTATGCTATGACTGTTCTTTTGAAGGTATTCTTGAAAATTACGGTGAAGAAGATGAAAATTATACTTTTTATCTCGGGGTAAAAGTTCCTGTAACGACCTTATGCCCCTGTTCAAAAGAAATCTCTGATTACGGCGCTCACAACCAGAGAGCTATTGTAAAGGTTAAAATCACGTACGACAATGAAGAACATATCTGGATAGAAGACCTTGTAAAAACAATAGAAGAATGCGCCTCCTGCGAACTCTATCCGCTGCTTAAACGCGAGGATGAAAAATTTGTAACAGAAAAAGCATACAACAACCCGAAGTTTGTCGAAGACTTATTGAGAGATGTTGTTCTAAAACTTAGGAACAACGATATAATTGACCGGTTTGAGGTTGAATGCGAAGCTTTTGAAAGCATTCACAACCACTCAGCCTGGGCATATCAAATAGAAGGATAAAGTATTTTCTATTTACCCTTTCCAAGTGCGGCGGCTTTATCTGTCGTATTTTTAATCAATTCTTCAAAAATCACGCCGGTATGAACACTATCCATATACTCTACACCGACGGCCGTACATCCGCCCTTTGTTGCAACATTTGAAATAAGAGTTTCAACAGGTACATCTGACTGCTCAATCATTTTGGCAGAACCTGTTGCCGTTTTTAAAGCAAACATTAAAGCTTTATCATACTCCAATCCCAATTTTTGCGCACCCAGAGCCATTTCATTAATAATTTTATAGAAGAATGCAGGCCCTGAGCCTGAAAGTGCTGTTACAATATCAATCTGATTTTCTTCAATATCAATACAGGTGCCGATATTTTTAAGAAGTGATTTAATTGTATCAACCTGTTCTTCTGTTGCATACCTGCCTTTTGCAACACCAAAAACACCCTCTCCAATAAGCGCCGGCGTATTCGGCATAATCCTTATAACAGAAATGCTGCCGCCTGTAGTATTCTCTATTTGTTCTGTTGTAACCCCTGCTGCAACAGAAACAAGAATTTTACCGGTGCCGGATATTTTTTCTTTTATATTATTAACACATTCAAGAATATATTGCGGTTTTAGAGCCATAAATATTACATCAGAAATCTCTGCAACCTGCTGACTGTCTGTAATAACGCTTATTCCTAATCTTTTAGATGCCGATTCTGCAAGTTCTTTATTTGCCTCAACACCGACTAATTTTGTGAATCCGGATTTTAAAACTCCAGAAATTATTGCACCGCCCATCTTTCCGCAACCAATAAAACCAATATTATTAATATTACTTAACATACCTTCTCCTCTTAGTGTTGACTATCCATATTGTTTTATTTATTATACTTATATTATAAGAAAAATTAGCTGAAAAGGAAATAGAAAAATGAGACGTACACTAGAAGGAACAAAGATTAAAAGACAGCACGTTAGCGGTTTCCGTGCAAGAATGTCTACTCCTGGCGGGCAGGAAGTTTTAAACAGACGCAGAGCAAAAGGCAGACATAAAATCGCTATTACTGCAAAAGAACGTGCTTAGTATACAATTGTTGTAGTTATAAAAAAACAGAAACTAATTACAGTTTCTGTTTTTTAATGTGCTGTAATCTCTTTTTCATTATTTATCCATTGATTTAATAGAAATTGCCACCTTATCCTTGAAAATATTATTGATTCTGTTAACTAAATCATTTGATGAATTTACCCAGAACATAGAAGCAGTTAATATTTTGCAATCCTCGTCACAGGGAGAAAGTACGACTGGATCGGAACCATGAAATTCTACAAGAATATTCTTAAGCGCACAAAGTTCCTCATATTTAAATTCATCCAATAAATTAACAGTAACAAGATTGGAGTTTTCCACCGTTTTAACACTGTCAATAATAACACTTGTTTGCTCCTCATCACGGTGCTGAACTTTACCCGATATAATAACTTTCTGCTCCGGCTGAAGCATTTCGCCATATTCAGCCAGCTTATTATTAAAACATACAATCTCAACTTTGCCTGTTAAATCTTCTAACGTCATAAAACGCAAGAATTTTGTCGGATCTTTTTTAGTGGGAATTTGGCGTGCTGTAGTGATTAAGCCGCAGATTGTAACGTATTCATCCGCTTTCATCTCCTTCAGCTCTGATATTTTATGAGTCATAAGAAACGGTAACTTATCTCTTATGCTAAACAGCGGGTGAGAGGTTACGTAAAATCCGAGAAATTCTTTTTCAAAAGACTGTATCTGTTTATCGTCAAATTCTTCATCAGAACCGCCAAGCTGATAAACTGTTTGGCTGAAACTGTCATCCCCTCCAAGAGAGGCAAACAAACTAACCTGCCCCATAGCTTTTTCTTTAGCTTCCTTTGCAGTAGACGACAGTATATATTCCATATTATCAAGAAGCTGTTTCCTGCTTTTTTCAATATTAGAAAACGCTCCAGCCTTTATTAATCCTTCAAGCAGACGTTTGTTAACATATTTAGTATCAAGACGCTTACAAAAATCAAATATGTTCTTATATTCCCCGTTCGCTTCGCGTTCTTTAATAATTTCTTCAACGACGCCTTCACCAACCTGCTTGATAGCAGCAAGCCCAAAACGTATATCATGCCCGTCAGGTGTATATTCAAGAAAAGATTTGTTTATATCCGGCGGAAGAACTCTTATTCCATAACGCTGGGCTTCCTCAATGTAAGACTGGGTCTTGTCCTGATCACCCGCAACTGATGAAAGAAGCGATGCAAGATATTCTACAGGATAATGGCACTTAAGATATGCTGTCTGATATGCAACAAAAGCGTACGCAGCAGAGTGTGACCGGTTAAAACAGTATGACGCAAATTTTTCTATCTGTTCAAAAAGAGCCGCCGCATCTTTAGCTGTCATCCCGTGACGCGCAGAATTTGTAATAAATTTCTCCTTCTGAGCAGCCATCTCTTCCAGCTTCTTTTTACCCATCATACGTCGAACCATGTCCGCCTGACCGAGTGTATAGTCTGCAAGAACCTGAAAGATTTGCATAATTTGTTCCTGATAAACAATTGTACCGTATGTATCTTTTAGCACCGGCTCCAATAGAGGGTGAGCATAAGTAATTTTTTGCCTTCCATGCTTACGTTCAACAAAATCAGATACCATGCCCGACCCGAGCGGCCCCGGGCGGAATAGAGCAACAAGGGCGCCCAAATCTTCAAACACATCCGGTTTCAAATCCCTGACCAGCTTTTTCATTCCCGATGACTCAAGCTGGAATACACCGTCTGTTTCACCTTTGATTAACATATCATACGTAGGTTTATCATCCAGAGGAATCTTATTTATTTCCAAATCAATTCCCTGACAGCGTTTTATTAATTTAACCGTTTTAGAAATCATTGTAAGGTTTCTGAGTCCGAGAAAATCCATTTTCAACAGCCCGAGTTTTTCAAGATTTGCCATCGGGTACTCTGTTATAATAATTCCTTCTTTTGAAGGCTGAACCGGAACTATCTCATCAAGCGGCATGTGCGAAATAATAACGCCCGCAGCGTGCATACCGATATTGTTTTTAATCCCTTCTATTGATTTTGCCATATCGACAAGACGTTTAACCTGTTCATCAGAATCATAAAGTTCTTTTAGTTCCATCCCCGGCTGGAGTGCGTCATCAATTTTAGCACCCGGAGTTGCAGGAATCAGCGACGCCCATTTATTAGAGAGTGCATATTCTATCCCGAATACCCTTGCAACACCTTTCATCGCTGCCCGCGCCGCAAAAGTACCAAACGTTATAATCTGGCAAACCTTATCAGCTCCGTACTTCTGAGTAACGTAATCAATAACTTCACCGCGGCGTTCAATACAAAAGTCAATATCGACATCAGGCATACTGTATCGTTCAGGATTCAAAAATCTTTCAAACAACAAATTATGCGCAATCGGGTCAAGGTCTGTAATACCAAGAGCATACGCAACCACACTTCCCGCAGCAGAACCTCTTCCGGGGCCTACCGGAATATCATGCGTTTTAGCAAAGTTTATAAAGTCCCACGTAATAAGGAAATACGCAGAAAACCCCATTTGTTCAATAATACCGAGTTCATATTTAACACGGTCAAGAATATTTTGCGGCACATTCTCGCCATATCTCGCCTGACACCCTTTGTGGACAAGATAGTCCAAATATGACTCAATTGTATATCCTGCCGGAACTTCATAATGAGGCAGAGGGCTTTTACCAAATTCTAGAATTAAATGACATTTTTCTGCAATATCAACTGTATTCTGAATACATTTATCAAATGTTTCTGTATCCATCCATTTAAATGCATCTCTCAATTCATCCGGCGTTTTAACATAAAACTCGTTATTCGGGAAATGCATTCTGTTTTCATCAGACTTCAATGCGTTTGTCTGCAAGCAAAGCAGCGTATCATGGAAATCGGCATCCGCTTTATTTAAATAGTGGGAATCATTAGTAATAACTGTTTTTATATCAAGTTCCTGTGCAAGCTTCAAAAGCATAGGGTTTGTTTTTTTCTGCTCCGCAAGCCCGTGATCCTGAAGTTCTATATAATAATCCCCGCCAAATATTTCCTTAAATCTTAATGCCGCAGCTTTTGCTCCTTCATAATCATCACGTATAAGATTTTTTAGAACCTCGCCGCCTAAACATGCAGAAAGACAAATAAGCCCTTTTGAATAGGTTTTAATCAAATCCATATTTATGCGCGGCTTGTAATAAAACCCCTTGCAATGAGCAGTTGATACCAATTTAATAAGGTTCATATACCCATCTTTGTCTTTAGCCAGTAATACAAGGTGATAAAGCGGGTTATCATTTGGATTTTTCTCTGTTATATCCCCGTCATGAACATAAAACTCACACCCGATAATAGGTTTAACACCGGCTTCCTTACAATTAAGATATAAATCAATCGCACCATACATAACACCATGGTCAGTAATTGCAACCGCCGGCATATTATGTTCTTTGGCAAATTTACACAAATCTTTAACTTTTATTGCACCATCAAGAAGTGAATATTCCGTGTGGAGGTGCAAAGGTACATATTGTCTTTCATCCATAATTATAATTTAGCACAGTGGTTGTTTAACTTTTGTAAAACTTTTAAATCTTTTCATACAAAGTTTCGGCTTCCTGAATACTTACATTCCCCGTTGGAATCCTTAAAACCCGGACTTTAAGCGTTCCTGATGCGTACTCAATTTCTAATACGTCCCCTTCTTTTAACTGTTTTGCCGGCTTGGCAGGATTCCCGTTCACAAAAACCCGTCCGTTTTCAGAAACTGTATTTGCTACAGTCCGGCGTTTGATAAGTCTTGATACCTTTAAAAATTTGTCTAATCTCAATTGTTTCTATCTCCAATCCAATTGTATTATAGCCTAAAAATTATCATCTTACTTGACATTTAAATTAACCTGTATGATAATCAAAGCATGGTTATTACATTGCGAAAATCTAAAATAACGTTCTGAGGCTTGTTTTTGCAGACACGTTATTATTTGGCAGTGTAAAAATAAGACCTCTTTAGGGGTCTTTTTTATTGTAAACAATTGTAAAAATTTTAACTCAATCAGTCAAAAAATAATTTGATAGTTTTTAAAAAAGATAGAAAGGTATGACGGATATGAAACGACGACAAAAACATTAGTACAGTTAAAGTTAGTTTGAGTAGTCTAGTAAAGGAAAAAAAATGTTATTTTCACCGGTCACACAAGCAAAAATATTTTCAACTCTGGGCAATCCGTCATCCATTATTCCTCTGGGGGTCAAAGATGTTACCAATGCAACAGGCATGACTTTAGGCTCATATGTAACAGGAAAAGAAGAAGGGTTTGACAGATTTATAGATGAATTTGGCTCCGAGATTCTATGGCTTTTTGGAATTCCTTTCTTTAAGGGAGTAATAAATTTATCTTGCTTTAAAACTCAGGGACTTGATTATAATTTTGATGTTAGAAATTTTAGAAACCCCGATTTAATGCCATTATTAGAAAAATATACACCAAAAGATTTAAAGTCTAATGTTAATAATGTCATCAAAAACAAAGGTTTATATAAAAAACTTGCAACAAGCAAATTCTTTGCTGCAGTCAGTTTAGCAATCGCAACATATATTTCGCTTACAAAATTTAAACAAAATTATACAGATAAAAATATTGTTAAAAACATATTAGAAGAGTATAAACAATACCAGCTTAAAAACGGTCAAATATCTTCATCCGAAGCATCAAAAGAAATTGACGAACAAACAATAAACGATATTGTAGAGGATATTACAGCAGAAGAAAACATTGAAGAAACAGAAGAAAATTCAACAGGAAATAACAAAAACACCGCTGCCGTAAAATCAAACATTGACTCAACGCCTTCATTTAAAGGCTGGGGAAATATAATTAACAAGTTCCAGGATTTTGCAGCAGATGACGTTAAAAATATGTGGCTTTTAGATGGAAGTATTACCGGAGAAAGAATCCTTGACGCCAGAGGTCCGCAGGAAAGATGGGGATATACTTTTAAAGAATCTGTTATTCTATTTTTCCTTTATATTGCAGGCCCGTGGCTGCAAAGTGCATTAGAAAAACGCGCAAAAAAAGTTTATAATAAAACAATCTCTTTTGATGCCAGAGTAATTGAAAATCCGGAATTTAGAAAAGCCTACGAAACAAATTCACTGAAACCGGACTTAGAAGCATTTGAGCAGCTTCTTGACAAAAATATTAATCCTGAGGCTAAAGATTCCGCAACCCAAAAGCTTAAAGCCCGGGAAGAGGTTAAAATTTACGAATTTATTCACAACAATAAAAATAATTTTGTTGTCAAAACAGCAATGGATTCCGACCTTATTCAAACTTATAAAAAGAAAAAAGCTAACATCGGACTAAAAGATATTTTAAAATTTTCGTTTACTGAAGACACCGGAGAAATTGATACCAGAAAATACATAGATATTGACGGTATAAAAGAACATTATAACAAATTAAAAACTCTGCTTGAAGAATACAAGACCCGTAAGCCGTCAGAAAGCCCGGAAGAATTCTTCAATACAGTGAAACGGCTAAAACGTGGTGCTATTATAAATAATATCGGTATTGGTATTCTTGTACTTGGTATAATCACCCCGACTGTAATGGTCATGAAACGTTTACTGTCGCCCGGGGATAAAGAATTTTGCCGTAAAAAAGAAATTCGCGACAGATTGATTAAAGAAGGAATTATAAAAGATTATATAGCATAAAGAAGGCGGTTAAAATAACCGCCTTCTTTATCTTCTTTATTTTATTTTTAAACTTTTCTCTTACGAGCTGCTTCAGATTTGCGTTTTCTTTTAACGCTCGGCTTTTCATATCTTTCACGTTTTTTAACTTCGGATAAGATACCAGCCTTCTGGATTTTTTTCTTGAAACGTCTTAATGCGCTTTCAATACTTTCGTTTTCACCAACTTTTATTTCCGGCATTGTTTTTTTCACCACCTTTACAAGAATTTAAGGTTTCACTAATGTAAAATCTGGGCCGCAGTGGACTCGAACCACCGACCTCACCCTTATCAGGGGTGCGCTCTAACCACCTGAGCTAGCAGCCCTTCCGCGTTACTAATGTAACATAGACATATTCTAAAATCAAGCATTTTATTTATTATTTTATTTTAATTATTTGTAAAGAAATATTAACAATTCTGCTTTAATTAGCAATTTTGCTATAACGAAAAACTTTATATACATGTAAGGTTAGTAATAGGTAAAGTAGGAGGTTGTTTATGACTGTTTCGTCAATAAATGGCGTTAGTACAGCAAACCAGTTTGTCAATCCATATTTTAACAACTTCAGATATGGCGGGCTGACTTCTCCTTTGTACAATGATTCCGTTTGGGACATAGGTTCTGCAATGTCTACCGGCTATAATCCGATACACGATGTATCAATGGGATACGGAGTAGGTATGATGCCATACGGCTATGATATGTACGGACTTGGCGGATACGGCTACTACGGAATGTCACCGGTTTATGCACAGGCAATGGTTCAATCTCAAGGGATTTATATGGATGGAATGGCCGCACTGAACCGTAGGCAGCGCGCACATGATTACAACGGACAGATTGACACAATGCACTATGATGTCAAACTGAATGATGCGCAGGATACGCATCACGAAGATAAAACCAGACGTGACGCAAATATTAATGACATTGTAAGACAAATTAATGAACGACTGGAAGCACAAGATTCTAAAGGATTTTATGAGGCCTACAATTATGGTTTATCATTGTATGCAAAAGTCTATCAGGATGTAAACGGAAAAAGAAGTGAAGAAACACCATCAAACAGGGCGGCAATAAAAGCTGCTTTCCATAAAAAATATGCAGAGTTAAACGGCGGCAAGACTATACATCAAAAAATTGATGAAACATTACCCGGCGCATTCGGAAGCGGATTTAATTCTGTATGGCGGTATGAAGATGTTGACTCCGCAGAATCAACCAAAGCAATAGTTGATGATAGAAATATGGCCTATAAAAAACAAGAAACTACGTATAAAACATTTGGTAAAATCACCGGCGGAATTGCAAATACAGGTATCTGGACAGCAAGCGGTGCAGTCGCAGGCGGTGTTTTAGGAGCCGGAGCAGGAGCATTTTTCAAAAAAGCAGGTAAGTTCGGCAAATACGGTTCTATTATTGGCGCCCTCGGCGGACTCCTTATTGGCGCCGGAAGAAGCATTTCAGCAGCATAAATCTATAATCTATTATATATATAACCCTACGTGATTCCGTTTTTAATAAACGGAATCTTTTTATTAAGGGACAGGATCGTATCCGCCCTCATTTAACGGGTGGCATCTAACAATCCGCTTTATACCAAGCCAGCCGCCTTTTAAAACACCGTATTTTTCAATTGCCTGTCTGGTATACTCACTGCATGTCGGATAAAATCTACATCTTGCAGGAGTATATTTTGATATTTTTTGATAAATTTTTATTAAAAAAAGCAAAAGTTTTTTAATCATTATTACCCGCCGTATCTGGCATTATCACCTATTGTATCAACAGCTTCAACCTTGATATCGGTAATAAGTTCAGAATACGAAATAACAACAATTGTCGGAATATGTCTTTCAAGAAGCTGGAACAGAGGAAGTCTGATTCTTGGTGAACACAGTATTACGGGCTGAACACCGATATTCTGGTGCGCATTCATAAGCGTTGTCGCGGTAGATTCAATCAAGTCCTGCACCTGCATAGGGTTTAATAAAAACATCGTACCAAGTTCTGTTCGCTGACAGCTATCGTCAAGGATTTTTTCCCACTCCGGAGAGAGCGTAAGCGCATAGAGAACTTTATCTTTATCTATATTTGATAAACAAATTTGACGCCCCAGTGCTGCCCGCAAACGTTCTGATAAAATGTCCGGCTCTTTTGAAAATCTTGCATAATCACATAAACGTTCAAATACAAATATGATATCTTTAATTGAAACTTTTTCTCTTATCAGGTTAACAAATATTTTTCTAAGGTCGCTTGTAGAAATAATTGCAGGTACAAGGTCATTAACAAGTGTCGGGTCTTGTGAACGTACAAGTTCCATAAGTTTAAGAACATCCGTTTTTGTCATAACTTCGTCTACGTGTTTACGTACACACTCTTGAAGGTGAGTAACAAGAACATCCGTTGCATCAACTGCCGTAACCTTTTTAGCAGCCTGAGCAGCTTCTTTGCTAATCCAGTATGCCTGTGTCATATATGTCGGATCAACACCGATTATCGCATCATCAGGAACAGATTTCATAACAGAATCCCACTGATCGGCAATAACCATATATTTCCCGGGATAAACAAACCCTGATGCAACCGCATTACCACGGATTGAAATCACATATTCATTTGCTTCAAGCGCAGAAGAATCCATAATTCTTATATTAGGCAAAATATAACCCAACTCATCCGTAACACGTTGACGCAGGGCAGCAATCTTTGCAAGCAATTGCCCTTCTTGATCAGGGTCAGCAATAACGAGCAGCCCGGCTCCAACCTGCAAACTCAAAACATCCACACCCAAACGTTCGTACATCTTGTTCGGGTTTACCAAATCCTGCATGTTCTGGCGGACACTTTCCAATTGTCCCATCTGAGCCTGTACATCAGCGTTAATTAATACAGAGAATCCTGCAAATGCAAGTATGACTGTAAAAAGCAAAAACGGCGCCCAGGGTAGACCAGTTATTGGACAGGTAATAGTAATTAAGCCTAAAAATACAGAAGCAAAAAACAATGAGTATGGTTTACTCATAATTTGTGAGGTTAATTCAGCACCCAGAGAAGCACTACCTGCCGAGGCGCGTGTCATAACGATACCGGCAGCAATAGACATCAAGAGCGACGGAAGCTGAGAGGCCAAACCATCACCGATTGTTAACACCGTATATTTAGACAGAGCATCAGCTATCGGCATATTGTTCATAAGACAGCCGACGCATAATCCGCCGATGATGTTTATAAGCACAATTATTATACCGGCAATAGTATCACCTTTTACAAACTTCATAGAACCATCCATTGAACCGAAAAGCGAGGACTCCCGCTGCAAATCTTCACGTTTTTTAACAGCTTCCTCTGGAGTAATCAACCCCGCGTTAAAATCGGCATCAATAGTCATTTGTTTACCGGGCATAGCATCCAATGCAAATCTTGCTGCAACTTCAGCTATACGTTCAGCACCTTTGGTAATAACCATAAACTGGACAATTGTAATGATAAGGAAGATTACACCACCTACAATCATATTTCCGCCGGTAACAAAGGTTCCAAATGCGTGAATTACTTCTCCCGCCTCACCCTTTGATAAAATCAGCCTCGTAGATGCAATAGAAAGCACCAGTCTGAACATTGTACCAATAAGGATAATAGAAGGAAATGCCGCCAGTTCCAGAGGTTTCTGAACATATAATGATATCATCAGCAGTACAATTCCAAGCGTGATATTAAGCGAAATAGAAAAATTGATAACCCAATTAGGCATCTCAATAATCAAGATGAGGATAAGTGCCAGCACAAACCCGGCAAGAAATATTTCACTTATTGGTTTTGATCCGCCTTCTGCTGCCATTCTATATTCCTCTCAATGCTTTTTTAATTATTTCTATCTGGGAATCAATAGTGGCATCTACAATCCCGTTACTTGTTTCAAATATACAGCCGCCTTCCTGTACATTTTCATCTCCTGCAACATTAACTTTAGCTTCAACACCCAGTTCATATAACGCGTTTGGCATATTGTCTTTCACAAATTGCACCTCTGCCGGATTTACCTTTATAAGTATTTTAGGTTCCGTTTTTGATATTGATTTAAGAATATCCAATATAATGTTCATTACAACCTGAGGATCTAATGTCACTTCTTTTTTAATGATTTTTTTAGCTATATCAACACTTATTTCAAGAATATCCGGGGCTATGTATTCAAAGACTTCTTTTTTAGCTGTTAAAAATGCTTTTAATTTATTTCTAAACTCTTCTAAATCTGCACCTGCCTTATCAATTCCTGCCTTATAACCTTCCTCAAAGGCAGCCTTTTTAATTGCATCAGCTTCGTCTTTTGCCCGCGAAACGAGTTTCCGGTCATCTATTCTTCTATACCCTCTTCTTCTTGTCCCGCTGCGGCGCTCTATCCGCTGAGAAAAATCCAGATTGTCTATATCAAAAATCTTTTCTGATAAATCATCCTCCGGTTGCTGCTCTTCAACCGGCGCAGAGGACTCTACAGACACACCGGCACCTGTCTGCTCCGTTTTATTTACAACCTCCTCAACAACCTCCCTTTGTTCTTTCGGTTTATACCTCTGGGAATTTTTCTTTATTAACATACTTAGTATTATATACTATCCTGAACGTATTGTGCAATAACACCGGCAACTCTTAACGGAATACGATAATATTCATCATCATAAGCTGACGATATAAAACGTTTTACAAACGGGCGTTCATATTTTATTAGTTGTTCAACCTTTTCCCTGCTTGTATTATCAAAAATTCGCTGCAAATGCTTAACTATATTTTCTTCCGTCAGCTTAGGCTTTTTAGGTAAATATTCTCTTATTTCTTTTAAACACCTGCAAGTTATTTCCGGATCAACCTGTGATTCCAAATCCGGTGTCTGCATATATTTTGTTATAGCTTGAGAATCTTCAGGTGAAAATTTATTTAGGATAGTGACAACTTTGTCCTGAGATAATATTTTAAGAAATAACGCAACAGATAGAAGCTTTGCGGCTTTTCCGGTTGCAGGCTGCGGTCTTGCAGGAGCGTTCGCTGCCTGCTGCTGCGGCATCTGTGCTGCCGGCGGAACATTTCCGGCTCCGGCCTGCGCGGCAGCTTGGGCAGCTTCTTCTTCCTGTACTCTTTTAGCCATATCATCTATATTTGACTGCTTTGCTGCAAATTCTTTTGCTTCGTGGGAAATAATTTTTTTCTTCTCAAGAGCTTCCAAACCGGCAATATATGCCTTGTTAACGTGATGCTCAATTGCCTGAAGCATTTGATCCTGAGGTATATTTCTTATAATAGCCTGCTTGGCTACCTCAAAGATAGTAAATGCAATCTTCTGCATTATTCCATCCCAATGTTCTGGAAGAATACGGGAGTGAATAAGGTCTATTGACTTATGAAAAGACCATTCCGCGATAATCTGGGAAATTAAAATTGCCTGATCAGCGTTAAAATTAAGGCTTGTATCATTATATAAAGCCTCACCGGCCATTTTAGTAAAATTTTCTATCGTGTTGACAATATAAGCTTTTTGCTGTTCGTTAAACTCTGGCGGAACAAGCTCTTTTGCCTGCTTCGCCATTTCTTCTGCAAATTCTTTATATTGAAAACCTTCTATTGCCATCCTCTTTTTTATCCCTCCTCAGCGGACAGAAATAAAACCTTCTACCCCTGCTCTATCCAGCTTCTAATTTTATCACCGGCATCTAATTCATCTATATCATCAAACTCTTTCTTCAACTCTCTCAGCGCATCAACAAGAGCAGGAGATGTTGTATAAGAGCGGTTTTGCTGTTCTATCAAGCCCTGCGCCAATTGCGATTGTTTTTCAATCAATTCGGCGGCCTGCATGCTGACATCTTTAATCTGCTTATCATGCTGTGCATCTTTTGCTTTTAGTTCATTCATAGCAGATTCCTGTTCATACTTAGCAGCCATCAATTTGCTCGATAATATCTTATGTCCGGCAAACAAACCTACCGCTATGAGTGCAATTGCAAGCCACCACGGATTACCGGTTTTCGGTTCAATAGGTGCTTTATTCCCCTTATCCGCAGTTAAGAACGGATCCAGACTATCTGCAAATGCTATTGTTACATTTTCAGGGTCAGCTTTCGGGCTTGCAGCGGCTGCAATAAGTTCTTTAAGTTCTTGCAGCGTTAAATCTACAGGCAGTGAATCTTTTTCTAATGTTACAGCTATAGAAATTTCTTCCAGCATGCCGGGCGACATATATTCGTTAATCTGACTCTTTGTTACACCGTACTGGGTTTCTGAGGCTGTTCTTGAATAGCTTCTGTTTTGAGAAGAATCAGAACTTCCGGCGGGCAGACCATTTGGCAGATATACGCTGACTGCGTTTGTATTTTTATTAATATCCTGTGTCTGATCTCCCAAACCTTCTGAAAATACCTGTTGATTTACAGCGGTTTTTCTGTTGGGATCATAGTCAATAGTAAATTTTTCAACAGGTGCCTGCTTTAAGAAAGTACTTACTGTCGCAACGTATTTACCTGCACCGACCAGCCGGTTTAACTGTGCAGAAACTTTTTCCTGCATATAGCGGTCATTTTCTTCCATTCTTTCAATCAATTCAGATTCTGCATTAATTATACTTGAATAAACATGCCCGTTAGTATCTGTTATAGAAATATTTTCTGCTTTAAGCCCTGCGACACTTCCTAAAAGCAGGTTAGTAACAGCTTTTATTACCCGGGAATCAAGTTTTCTGCCGATATCTACCGTCAACTGAACTGTTGCGGTTGTCGGTTTTTGCATTGATGAAAACATTGTCTGCTCCGGTATAGAAATGAATACTGAAGCGTTGCTTATACCGTCAATTCTTTTTATTAATCTCGCTAATTCACCGTTCATTGCGCGGGTAAGTCTTATTTTTTTATCTTCTTTTGTAGATGTAAAATCACCTTTATCAAATATTTCAAGACCTACGTTCTGGTCATAAAGTCCGCTTTCAACAATAGCAATAATAGCCTGTTCTCTTTTTTCTGTTGTACATTTTTTCATGCCCGGGGTACAGTCACCCTTTTTAAGGTATATAACAGACTTTGTACCATCAACTCTTCTGCTTGCAACAATATTATTACGAGCAAGCAAAGACTGAATTTCAAGCGCTTTACCGAGATTATCAGTTGTTAGAAGCTCTACATCTTCTTTTAACGGTTCTTCACTCGCTTCTACGCCTTTTGACTCGGAATTGTTTCCGCCTTTGGTAATAGCAACAGTAAGAATTGCGACAAATAATACGAGGAGAACCCCTCCTATTATTGCGCCTAACACCATTTTGTTTTCTAATAATTTGTTTAAATCCATACTGTTTTGCTTTTACCTTCCCTATTATATTTTATATCGTAATCTGCATAATTTTATCATACGCTGATATGACCTTTGTTGTCATTGTTGTAACCATATTAACAGATAGTTCAGCCTTGCTCATTGCAGTCATAACGTCGTGAATATCAACGTTTTCGCTGCCCATCATCGCATCGCGCAGCAAATTATCAGGTGCTTCAAGGGTCTGATTAAAATTCTCAACCAATCCTGACATGACAGATTTAAAATCCTGCCCTTCGTGGTCTTCTATTCTGCTCATTCTTGCCGATGGAATATCCCATACCCCTGAATCCAGTTTAGTATGCTGTATTCTGGCCTCTAAGTCATATCTTGGATAAAATCCCTGAAACATTTTTACCTGCTTTCTTAATCTGGTTTAACACTTCTGTTATCGGCATATCAACATAAAGTCTGAATATATCCGGTAAAAAATCATACATTTAGTTTAGTTTTAATAATTTTTTTACTAAAATCAAGCGGAACAAATTATTTTACCTAAATTTATAAATATTTTGTAAACATTTGTAAAATTTTCATCAAAAATCCTAAAGTTTTTAGAAAAGAAGCCGTTATACATATTGTAATTAAGGGATTAATCAGATATGTCAGAAGCACTACCTAAAAACTATAACAATGTGGCCTTTGGCGGGGGATATGACCCGGCGAAACGTCTTGCTGATGCAGAACAACGTACAGCGGAGCGTGAAACACAGATTGTCACAGAAGGAGTCAGACAGGAAGAGCAAACACCCTTTGGCGGACTTACACTCGGGCCGCACACAACTAAACTTTTTAGAGATATAGTTTCAGAAATGGCTTTTGGCGCCTGGGACGACTTCGCAAAATGGCTTGAGGATAACGAAGCGTTGTTTACCGGTGAAGCCGGTGCTGAAATGAGAAGCATTTTCATTCACGGCTTTAATACCGGTGCTGCAATGCGTGCGGATGATGAAGAAAGAAACGGCAGAACAACATTTACTTTACTTAGTTAAAGCATAAAAGCTGCTGGTGGTTTATTACATCGCGGACATAGTTATAGTAATCATTGTTGCCATATTTATCAATTTCTTTTAATAATTTATCGGCTGTTATAAAGCCCTGACTAAGCGCAATCTCTTCAAGGCAGGCAATCTTAACACCTTTATTGAGTTCCATGGACTGGACAAAATTACTTGCCTGAAGCATAGAATCATGCGTTCCGGTATCAAGCCATGCAAATCCGCGGCCTAAAATTTCTACTTTTAACTCGCCTAATTCTAAATATTTTTTATTTAAATCAGTAATTTCCAGTTCTCCTCTTGCTGAAGGCTTTAATTGTTTAGCAAGAGAAGCAACCTTATTATCATAAAAATACAAACCCGTCACAGCGTAGTTTGACCTCGGGTGAGCCGGTTTTTCCTCTATAGATATAACCTTTTTATTAGAATCAAATTCTACAACGCCAAAGCGCTCCGGATCTTTTACAGTGTAACCGAATACTGTTGCGCCGGTATTATTATTGATGGCATTTTGCATGATTGTTGAGAAACCGTGTCCATGGAAAATATTATCGCCAAGTATCAGCGCTACATCATCAGAGCCGATAAAATCTTCTGCTATTATAAATGCATCCGCAATCCCCCGCTGTATAAACTGGATTTTATACTCAATATTAACCCCGAACTGAGAACCGTCGCCAAGAAGTTTTTTGAAATTATCATAATCTTTTTCGTTAGTAATTATTAAAATATCACGTATTCCCGCAAGCATAAGTGTCGAAAGCGGATAATATATCATTGGTTTATCATAAATTGATAATAATATTTTTGATATTGGCTGAGATGCCGGATATAATCTTGTGCCTGCGCCTGCTGCTAATACAATCCCCTTCATTAAGTTTTCTCCTTAAACAATAACCATTACTACATTATATTACAAAATTACAATAATTTACTATATGCTTTGACAAAATTTTCAATGCTTCTATCATACGTTCTTTCAGCAGCCGGCGGGAAAAAACACCCCGGAATCTCCCCCTTATCTCTGTGTTCTCTTACACATACGCAGCACATTCCGCGATTTGAACATGTCGTATATGAACAGGTGCAGCCTATTTTATTTTCATCACGTCTACATTCCATACTCAGTTACCTCTTTCAAATGATTTTTAGCAAACCGGCACCCGCAGTAGTTCTGCCGGTATAAATTCAGCTCTTTTGAAATTTTATTTGTTTTTAAGAAACCGTCGCCTTTTCTGAAATTTATACCTGTGTAATTTAAATTATACAACCTGCCGATTTCTGTTCCTATATCTGTTATTCTATCATAATTTTTATGCGGACTTATAACTAGTGTCGTTGTAAAAGCATTAATTCCATTTTTTGCGGCAAATCTTGCACTTTTCTCTAAACGAAGCGCTATACATTCATCACAACGTTTTCCACGCTCAGGTTCGCATTCAAGCCCTTTTATCCTGTCAAGGTACAAATCAGGATTATATTCATCTATTATATAATCAACTTCCATATACCTGCACAACTTAACAAGCGCCTCTTTGCGCCGGTTGAATTCTTCTTTCGTGTCAATATTATCATTTGTAAAATACACAAGAGGAGTCTGCCCCTCCTCTTTTAACTTCTGAATAGGGTATCCGGCACATATCGCACAACAAGCATGCAGCAGAATCGTATAGTTCATAAAAGTCTATTTTCTTTTCACGGCGCCGTTTTCTACCAGCGCTTTTTCTATTTCGGAATACGGCCTTAGACCTACAAATTTTTTCCCGTTAATATATATAACAGGAGTCGCATTGGTTTCAATTTTATTACAGTGGGCAATCTCTTTTTGCAATTCTTTTTCAGTATCGTTGGAAATTATGTCATACCAGAATTCTTTTTCTACAAGATTAAATTTTTTAGCGAGTTTCTGAATCTCTTTTGTTTTTAGAGGTTTTGTATCGTATAAATATGATGCCACATCCCAGTAGTGTCCCTGTTTTTTTGCGGCAAGAGCAATTCTCGACAGCATACACGCGCCGTTGTGAACCTGTATAACAACTTCTTTATTACAAACCTTATCCAGAGGGAAGTTATAATGTTCTACATATACGCTGCTATAATCTTTAACAGCTTTATGCAGCATCATGTTTGTTACGCGGCACATCGGACATACATAGTCTGATATAAATACAATTTTAACCTTGCCGTTCTTATCTCCAAGTTCATTACCGACTATGCTATAGGGATTATGTTTTTTATTAGCAAATTTCATAAGTTCTCTCTGCTGCCTTAAATGCGGAGTGAAAACAAACGTAACATCTGTATAGACAAGAAAACTTATGGCGCAAAGCAGGCAAATAGTGAATAATACGGTATATTCTTTAACTCCTGACACAAAGTCTTTAAAAGAAGTTTTTATACTATCAATAAACCCGCCGTTTTTGAAATCCGTCGCAATCAATGAAATAGCAAAATCCAGAAAATAGGTCGCAAGACACAATATACAAACTTTTTCTATTTTATATAAACTTATACCTGCCAGAATCATTGATATAGTAAACGATATCAAACCCAGCACAGAAATATATTTAATCGGGTTTTTAAAAACTTTTAGAGGTGTATTAATTTTACTGTTTATCTTTTCAATAACAGACATAAACAGAACAAACAGATAGAAAAATATTCCCCACCATGCAAGCGGGATTCCGGCAAATTGTGAATACATAGTTCTTGCAACACCGTCGCAGTCTATATAATCATTTATTGAGCAGAAGCTGTACAGAGCTGTCTTATCAAAATTAGCACGGAAATAAATTACTGCCAGTTCTATACTTAACCCGAGTCCGATTAGCGCTATTATTCTTATCAGCCACATTCTCTTAGTAATATTCATAATTTATACACCTAACTATCTCTTAACAAGAAAATTATACCCGATAATCTACCTATTGCAAGGTAATTAATAATTAGCCATTTAGTATAGGTATAGAAAATTTAAATGTACTGCCTCGGTGTTTGACTGATTCTACATCAATTTTCCCGCCATGCGCTTCTACGATTGATTTGCATAGTGATAATCCGACCCCGCAGCCATATTTTCGTTTAGTCATATCACTGCCGCCCTGCGCAAAAAAATTAAATATAATTTCTCTGTCCCTTTCGTCTATACCGTCGCCGCTGTCGGTTATTTCAAAAGTAAAATCTTTATCTCCATAAGTCAATATACGAATTTCGCCATTTTTATTATTAAACTTAATAGCATTACTTATAAGATTATATATTACCTGTTTGAATCTTGTTTCATCAGCAAAAATATTAATACTACTTAACGTATAATTTATATTAACCCCGTGGAACCCGCTTATAATATTATAAATAACATCCTCTGTATTAAAACGGCTTTTTACTAATTCAAGCGGTTTATACTGTGAACGCGTAACATCCAGCAAATCTTGAATAAGTGCTAAAAGGTGTTTGGAAGAGTGAGAAATATTGTCCAAACATCTATAATCATCTATATTTTGTGTTCTCGCCTTAAGAATATCAGAGAAGCCTATTATTGAATTAAGCGGGGTTTTAAATTCATGAGAAAGCTTTAAAAGTACTATCCTTAATGTATCCTGCTTTTCCTCTTCTTCCAGATATTTATTTACATATTTGATTGTTTCTTTTTTACTACGGGTAATTAATTCTATGAGTTCTTTTTTACTCATACTTTCCAGATTTCTATTCATAGGAATCATATTACTACGGATAGAAAAAAATAATTATTACCCTGCCGGGGGAATTTTCCTTAAGCTAGTGAAAAAGCACGTCTTACATTAGCTCTGCACATATCCCAGATATTACGTTTTGTAGTTGCAATTTGTCCTTTTAGCAGAGCCTGTTCCTCAGCATCATCTGATTGACGATAAGCACGCTTTAAAACGCTTAATTCATGTCTTGAATCGTGAATTTCATCTCTATAAAAATCAATTTCTTCTTTGATGGGTTCATTATGAGCCTGAACATAATTTAACCATACGCGCATCGGGCTTATGCCTTCCTCTTTCATCAAAGAAAGAAGGCGTTTTTTCTCTGATTCAGTGCCGTTAAGCATAATATCACCGATATTTATTGACGAAAAATCAAATTTTCCGGTCTGCTCATTTTTACCACCGCCTGAATTATTAAACAGTTTTATATCATTACTTACAGGTATACTCATAGTTTTCTCTTCTAATATTCTCCTTTAATATATAAAGTATATATTCATTGAAAAATTGACTTTTCACATTTTACCTACATCGGTGTTACATAACGAAAAACCTGCTAGAATCTACATTACGGCACATGTAAACAATTGTAACAAAAATGTTATAACCGGATAATCCCGTGGAATATATATAGTATCAATCTCTTTTCTTTATTTTCTCCTCCACTCCTTTATCATGACGAGAGTTATTGCCGTTCCTACAACGGCTTTTTTATTATGTATTATTTTTATTAAATAAGGGGGCTGAATAAACACCGTTTGTAATACTTATAAATAAAAAGCCCGGCTTTTAGCCGGGCAGGTAATTATTATGAAATAATATTTAGTATTATTGGATTGTTATCTGACGTTAGACCATCCTGGCGGCTATGGCGGCGGCAGCGGCGGCAGTGGCTTTACAGATCCAACCGTAGAGTTTGATCCATCTTCTCCTTCCGGAGTTAAGGGTGATGACGGAATTGTTGAGAGAGAACACTACCATATTAACAATGGCGGAGTAACTGCTGTTCAAGACGGGCCGTTCTATAGATAACAATTAATTACTTCTCACACCCCCTGACAAAAATCAGGGGGCTTTTTTATTTTCTAAAAAACTCATTCAAATACCTGATTTAAAAATGATTAAAATTTAGTATATTAAGACCATGGGGAAAGTGAGTAATTTAAAACAGGCTCAAAAGAAAGCCAATAATCTTAAAGTCGTTGACAATAATGCAGTCAAAACAACTGCATACAGTGATATTAATTTAAAAGCCTGGCGAGAATATGACCATATAAAAACAGACACACTCTGGGAATTTCCGTCAAGGGATAGAGAACACGGACACTCTAATGAGTATCACGGGAATTATATCCCGCAAATCGCACAGCAGATTTATGAAAGGTTTACTAAAAAGAACGATATTGTTCTTGATTTGTTTTTCGGCTCCGGAACATCGGGAATCGAAGCCATTAACATGAACCGGCGATGTATAGGGGTAGAATTAAAAGAAGAACTTGCTGAAGAGGTTTCTAAAAAATTCACTCCCAAACAGCTTGTTACAGATGTTAATATTATCTGTGCCGACTCTGCTTCCGATAATGCTGTAGAAAAAATTAAAGCAAGACTTGATATTATGGGAAGAAAGCAGGCTCAATTATTAATGCTTCACCCGCCTTATGATGATATTATTAAGTTTTCAGATAAAAAAGAGGATTTGTCTAACTGTGCAACTACTGAAGAGTTTTACGACCTGTTTGAAAAAGTAGCTCAAAACGGGTATAATCTATTGGAGAAGGGGCGGTTTGCCGCTTTAATAATCGGTGACAAATATGCAAACTCCCAGCACATACCTCTTGGTTTTGAATGTATGACAAGAATGAATAAACTGGGATTTATTACAAAAGCCATCATAATAAAAGATGTTCAGGGCAATGAAAGAGCGAAGGGGAAAACTGCTAACCTGTGGAGATACAGAGCATTAGCCGGCGGTTTTTATATTTTTAAACATGAATATATTATGGTTTTTCAGAAAGTTTAATATGCTTAAACTAACAGATGAAGGAATAGTCATAGTTCTTAAGATTATACCGAATTCTTCAATGAACGGGTTTGTAATCGGCGGTGACAAAGAACAGCCCGCTAAGCTTAAAGTTACGGCTCCGCCTGTAGAAAACAAAGCTAACAAAGCCGTTATTGAGTATTTATCAAAGTATTTTAAAATCCCTAAAACTTCAATCTCAGTTATTAAAGGGGAAACCTCTAAAGAAAAAACTATTCTTTTAAGAACCAAAGACACAGCTAAAATAAAACTGGTACAAGAAACACTAGGGTAAAACTTTCCCTGTCCTAAAATTCTTCTGTTTCAATTATAGAAATAAACTCTTCAACCAGTTTAGGGTTCCATTTAGTCCCGCTGCCGGCTCTTATAACATCAACAGCCTGTTCTTTATCCATCGCTTTCCGGTAGGAGCGCGGTTCTTGAAGTGCAAAATAAGCATCTATTAAAAGTATCATCTGAGATTCTATAGGAATTTCTTCTCCTGCAAGTTCATGAGGATAACCTGATCCGTCCCAGTTCTCATGATGATTCTCAATAATCGGAAGAATTGTATTCATGCCGGTAATCGGTTCGAGAATTTCTCTTGCCGCAATTACGGGATGACTCTTAATCCTGTCTTTTTCAGCCTCCGTTAATGGATCTTTCTTTTGCAAAATCTGTTTAGGAAGCAGAATATTTCCGATATCATAAAGAAGAATTGCAACTTTAAGATTATCTATTTTATCCTTCGGCATATCAAAACGTTTTGCAAGTGAATTAGCAAGAAGAACCTTGGATTTAGTAATTCCCGGGGTATAATTCGGGTTATAAAGCTTAATAAGCGTATCAGATATTGTATACAATCCGTCATTATTAATCCCGAGAGTTTCAAGTTTGCGCGAAATATTATCCGAAATATCTGTATCAAGCGGCACTCTGTGTTTTGCAAGAATGTCCATAAATGTATTGAAAGCAACCTCCTGCCACGATATATCCTTTGTCGGCTTTGCAAGAGTTACGCGGTTCCTGCCGTCATGTTTTGATTGATACATCGCATGATCGGTCAACTCCAGCAGCTCATCAACATCATCTGTCTGTTCAAAATAAGTCGCAACACCGAGGCTTGCAGTAATTTTACCTATAACCGGCATGTTCTGGTTTTCAATTGCTTTTCTTATACGTTCCGCAGCAGTCATTGCACCCTCTGAGTCAATACCCGGAAGGATTATATTAAACTCTTCCCCGCCGATTCTTGCAGCAACATCTATAGAACGTGCATTTTTCTTTAATACATCCGCTATGGTTTTTATTGCAATATCACCATAATTATGTCCGTATTTATCATTAATTTGTTTAAGATAATCTAAATCAAGTCCGATAACTGAAAACTTCTGATTTTGACGGTTTGCCCTGATTGTTTCTTTTTTTATACAATCTTCAAAATACCTTCTGTTATACAATCCCGTAAGCGGATCACTAACAGCCTGCGATTTAACAGCATGAAAAAGGTTTGAAATTGTTACTGCTAACTCTATTTGTCTGGCAAATAAGGCAAGAAACCTTAATTCTGCATCTGTTGTATCTTCGCGTTTAGATAATAAAATCAAAGACCCGTAATGAACTTTATCTGAAGATAATGGAATTAAAATACAAGAACGACAGCCTATCGAAGTAAATAACTGTTCCAGTTTTCTAGTATCAGCTCCGGGGAAGAATCTATATAAACACTCACTCACATTATTAGTATGATATACCTTGTTTGCACTCAAATATTCTTCAAAACCAGAACTTGGAGTAATAGCAACTTTTGTATCATAAAACGACAAAGGCATTACTGACTCTATTTTTGTACTTAACTCATCATCAGAATGAGCTATTACCTCTAAATACAACTGCCCGTTTTCTGTATATGTCCGCATAATACAGCTATATAAATATCCAAGCTCGCCCTGAAGGCTGCTGACTATTGCATTCAACACTCCTGACAACGGCTTTGCCGCGGTCATCATATCCAGAATATGCTGCAAAGTAAGCATTTGACGATTTGCTGTTTCTAAATCCTTTGTTCTCTTTTCTATCTCAGCTTCAAGCTTCTGGTTTAATTCATATATTTCGCGATAGCGCTTTTCTCCAAGATATATTCCGGATTCTAAATCGTTTATCTGTTTATTAAATTCCTTTAGTTTCTTTATAAAATCCACTAATAACCTCTTGCTGCAAGAATTATTATAACATAGTTTATTCAAAAATACAGCTTACATATCAGTAATAAACAGACGCTTATCCTTTAACATCCTGTCTATATTTAAAATTGTATGAACTTTATCTTTGTATATAATATCAAAACTTACACTGTTCTCACTGTTTTTAGGAATTATTTCATCCGGAATTTCAAACAGCTCATTAATTTTATCTATATACAAAGCAAGCGTTAAATCTTCATTTTCAACAATTATTATAGGATTTTTTTCTTCATATACTGAAGGAGAGATATTCAAAAATCTCTTCAAATCAATAACAGCTATAAAATCACCGCGCAAATTCATAATCCCTCTAATAAAATCCGGAGTACAGGGAACATTTATAATATTTGTGTCTTTTAAAACCTCTTTAATATATCGCAGTTTTATACCATAGTGATTATTATTAAGCATAAATGATATAAACTTGTCTTTTGTATAGATTTCATGAACAAATTGAAATTTTTCTTTTTCTGCAAGCTCCGTAGAACGAAGCGCAAACAATGATTTTGATGATTCATCCGCCGGAAACAATGTTTGTACATTATACGGTTCAAAAGAATCCGAACCCTTGATTATACTTTCTAAAGAAAAAATATTTATTATAAATATTGTTTCATCATTCAATTTATACAGGGCATCAATAAGCATTCTTTTATCTATAAATGGAAGAGAATCTACTTTGCTTGTAACAAAAGGTAAAATTCCTTCTACTTTGTCAACAACAATGCCAATAATAGTTTCATCTGTTTTTATTATCACTACTTCATTAGCCGTGGTATACGGTGTCGGCTGTATATTCAAATAAAAACGTATATCTACAACGTTAATAACAAAATGGTTATACTTCATCAAACCTACAATATTATTTGGAAGCCGTTGCGGATAATCAAGCAAAGGCAGTTTTATAATCTCCAGAACACTGTTTGAATTAACAGCATACTTATTATCACCCACTCTGAAATACAAGTGGTTATTTTTATTTTGTTCAAGAAGAAACTCACTGCTCATAAACAATTACCCTGTTTCTGCCGGATTCTTTTGCTCTATACAAAGCTTCATCAGCAGATTTTAATATAGCAGTATGAGTTTCAAACTCAGAATAATTCATACTTAACCCGATACTTACAGTTTGATGCGTCTTTATACCGTTATAATCAAACTCATAATCTTCAATTGCCTGCCTTAATCTTTGAATCGGTATCAAAGCATTATCAATATACGTTTCCGGCATAATAATAACAAGTTCTTCACCGCCGTATCTGTAAAGAAGGTCTGTTTTCCTGAAAGAATTTTTTAAAATATCCGCAACGGCTTTTAATACATAATCTCCGTACTGATGTCCGTATGTATCATTAACTTTTTTAAAAAAGTCAATATCGAGAATTGCAAGACTAAAATTAGAAGGATGGCGTTTTGTCCGGTTAAACTCCTGTTCAAGATTAAGTTCAAACTGTCTGCGGTTATACAATCCGGTTAAACCGTCAAGCACAGACATAAGCTCCTTTTCCGCATACTGATACTTCATTTTAAAAATTGTTAAAAGTTCTGTAATCATTATGTCAAAGAACTTAAACGAAGAATAATTAATATCCTCTTTTGTGTAAAAACAAATTCCGCCGATTAATTTCTTATCATAAATAAGCGGAATAACTATCTTGGAAGCAAAGTCGCTGTATTCATATTCAACTTCTTTTCCAAATAAAACGCGGACAATTTCAAATTTTGGCGACTTAATTTCTTTATACTCTGATAAACGCTTAAAGAAATCATAATGTATATCTGACAAAACCCGTTTTGATACATTCCTGCCAAGCGTATCAAGGTATAAAATATTTTCGCCCAAAGAATCCGGCGACGGGAAAAATATCCCTGCAATGTTATACTCCATAAACGAACTCAGCAGCGAAAAAATTTTCTCAACCATAACCTTTTCATAATTAAGAAAATCGCTCAAGTTTCTAAATTCATTAGAAAATATGGTTTTCAGCAGCAAATCATTTAACACGTTATTAAGGTGGGTTTGCGCAGAATCTCTTGTTATAATCTGGTGCTGCAAATTCTCCTTATATTCCTCAGAAACCGGATATCGCTTTATAACAGCCGTTACATGCCCGTACAACTCTTCAAAATCAATACTTTTAGAAAGAAATAACTGCGCTCCCGATTTTTTACCCCAGAATTTATCAATTTTCTTATCAAGAATAGTCAAAAGAATTATTGGTATCTGTTTGGTATCATCTGTATTTTTAAGCATCCGGCATAGCTGATACCCGTTTATATTCGGCATCACCACATCAGCAATGATTAAATCAGGATGAGCTTCATAGACTTTTTGGTACCCTTCAATCCCATCCATTGCCGTTACAACTTCAAGCCCTTTTCCCTCTAACTTGTCTTTTAAAAACTTTAACTGTGTTTCGCTATCCTCAATAACTAAAATTCTGGGTGACATTTTTGACCTTCCAATTTTATGATTTTTATTATACAATTATTCTATAATAAATTGGAAGAAAAAACCATATTTTTTTGGGGGGCGTAACGTGAGAATATCATTAAATTCAGTTTTAGAAAAAAGACTCGCCGGCAAATTTATAATTGATTTGGCGGTATTTGCAGCTATATGTCTGCTGTTTAGCGGATTTATGGTTAAGCATAATGTAGAAGGCTATGACGTATTAGTATGTATACTGATGTGCATTATTTTCTTCGTAATTGCTGAAATTTTTGCTATCAAATGGTTCGCCGCAAAAATAAATAAAAGCCTGGGGAAACAGGCAGGTGCAATGTCTAACGTAATGTCTGACGTGCTGAACAATCTTGAAAACGAACGTAATACCATCAGCACCTGTCTTAATGATTTACTTAACGGAGCAGGTACTATTGAAAAAATGAAAACATACCTGGAACAAATTTCATCAACCTCCCAGGCTGCTGAAAAAAATACCAGCCAATCCTTAAATGTATCTCAAAAGGAATATGACTTTATAAATGCAAATATAGAAAAAATGGTTGTTCTAAGACAAAAAATCCAGATGATTGCAGAACTGGTTCTGGAATTGTCTGAACATACACAGCAAATAGGCAGCACCATAGGTGTTGTAGAAGACATCGCAGAACAAACCAATATGCTGGCTCTCAATGCCGCAGTAGAAGCGGCAAGAGCAGGGGAACACGGGAAAGGTTTTGCAGTTGTCGCCGGTGAAATACGAAAACTGGCAGATGAATCCAAACAAGCTATTACTAAAATAACCTCGCTTACCAGCAATATCCAATATGCAACTAATTCAACCGTTATGGCTACAGAAGAAGGCTCTAAAGAAATAGAAGCAGTTCTGAAAGAAATAAATTCAATAAGTTCTAATTCAGAAAAACTTGTTCATCTAGTAAGCGAGATTCAATCTTCTTTTGAAATAATTAACACAAACTCAAGAAAACAGGATGAGCTGCTCAATAAACTTGCACAATCTATTGATGAAGCAAGAAACAGTTCCTCCAGTCTTACAAAAACACTTGAAATAAGCACCAGTAAATTAGCAGAAATTAACAATATCTCCACAGATATTAAAAATTCTGCAACAGAGGAATAAGCTTTGGACTATTCAGAGAAAGAGCTAAAAGAATTATTTGAAGTATTTCAAACAGAAACCGATGAATTAATACAGTCCCTATACGAAAAATTCTCCAAGCTTGAAAATAATCTAGATGACAAAGACTTGTTAATGGATATTTTCAGAGATGTTCACGGACTCAAAGGTGCTGTTAGGATGATAGGTTTTGAAAATATCCAGAACCTTTTACACCTTATTGAAGATATAATAAGCGGCATAAGAGATAACCTCATAACTTTATCAACAAATCTTGTTATGGATTTGAGCAGTACTATTGACCTTATTGCGGAATACATAAAACAATCTATTACCCGCAAAAAAGAATATATAGATGTCCGCTATAATACAGAAACTGAAAAACTACAAAAAATAAGCGACTCCCAGCTTTTACATTTTGAACTAAACGGAGAAAAACCCTCTGATGAAAATATTGATATCATAGACACAGGAAGTTCTTCGTTCGGTATTGCCATGCCCGAATCCGTACAAGACCATATTAATTCCCTCTTTTCTAAAGCTTTTGAAATTCTCGACACAATAGTTCCGGAAGTTGTATCTGACGAAATTCGGGATTTATTCTTAATAATAGATGAATTATATAACTGTTTCCAGGGTAAAGAATTCTATGAAGTAAAAGCCCCGCTTGAAAGTGTAAAAGTAAAATTGGAGTTTGTCCAAAGCAGCTCATGCGAACTTACAATAAGTGAAATATTAGAAATAAGAAATAATCTGGGAATTGCGACTTCAAAATACACCTCTTTTTGTATGGACAGCCAAAACGCTGTATCATTTCCTGAAATAGCAGAAAAAATATATTCTCTCCAAAATAACAACATTTATATTTCAGAAATTATAGATGAATTAAATCAGATAAAAGCTATCAATACAGACCAGACAGTTACAGAAATAATTTCTATAGTAATTGAGATACTTAACTTTATAAAAGACAATGATATTACGCTTGAAGAACAAATGGTTATGACACTAAAAAGCAGTATTGAAAGCTGCGCAACATCAGGCGACAATGTCGATGTAGAATTAATACTCCAGCAGCTGGAAATTACCAAACAGCTTCTTGAACTGGATTACAAAAAAGATATAGGTATTATTGAAACCAAAGGAATCTCGGTCAAAACCCAATCATCTAACAACACCTCCAACAACAATAACGAAATTAAAAATATACACGTCAACTCCGCAAAGCTTGATATGCTGATTAATCAACTCGGAGAATTAATTATTACGAAAATAAAAACAGAAAAACATCTTGATAAAATTGATACCATTCGTTCGGCAAGCGAATTGTGGCAAAAAGACCTGCTCAAAGCAATTAACCACCTCAAATACTATCATAGAAAATATTTACAGGTTAATACGGTTGACCAATTCTCAATTACTTTCGTAAAACAGATTTTTATGCTGCTCTCAGAAGTTTCACAAAACTTATCAAGAACTATTTATGACCTTACTTCACTATCAAGAGTTACCAAAGAGGATGACATGAAAATGCGCCTAATCATTGATGAAATGGAGTCAATGGTTAAGAATATACGTGTATTACCAATATCAACAGTCTTGCATTCTTTTTCAAGAATGGTCAGGGATATCGCAAATGAAAAAAATAAACAAATAGAATTTGTTATAGAAGACAACGATACAAGCGCTGATAAAAAAATTGTTGAAGAAATAAAAACCCCGCTAATTCATATTTTGCGAAACGCAATTGACCATGGAATTGAGCATCCTGAAGACCGGCGTGCAAAAGGGAAAAATCCTATGGGTAAAATTATGTTGTGTGCGCGCCAGGATGATAACAAAGTTATACTTGATGTTATAGATGACGGTCAAGGGTTCAATCTCAACAAAATAAAAGAAAGAGCTTTAAGCCATGGATTTTTAACTCAAGAAGAGATTGATTCAATGACTGATGACGAAATAATGAATATAATATTCTGGCCCGGATTTACAACAGGAGATTCCATAAACAGTATTTCAGGCAGGGGGATTGGTCTGGATGTTGTCAAAACAAAGATTTCACAATTAAACGGCAAAGTAAAAATAATTTCGGAATTCGGAAAAGGGAGCTGCGTACATATTGAAATTCCCGTAACAATGACTACACTTAGAGTTTTCCTTGTAAGGGTATCAAATCAGACATTTGCAATCCCTATACAGGTTATATCTACATTCATACTAAAGAAAACTGAAGATATCGCTTCTAACAACGGAAATCTTTCTATACAGCACAACGGCGAAATTCTGTCTGTATATTATCTTTCTGATGTATTAAACTTAAAATCAACCGAACGCAGAGAAAAAGAAATTATTCTTGTAATCGAATCTGAACAAAAACAAATAGGTTTAATTGTAGACGCTTTATTTGGCGACCAGGATATTTTGCAAAAGAAACTGGCACCGCCGTTATACAAAGTAAAAAATATTTCCGGTATTACAAACCTTGCTTCCGGAGAGCTATGTTTAATCTTAAATATTCAGGAAATGGTAAAAAATATTACAGCAGCACAGGCAGACATACAAGCTTCACCGAAAGTTTTAACGGCAGATATACTGTCATTTAAACGAATTCTGGTTGTTGACGATTCCTTGACAACAAGAACTATGGAAAAAAATATCTTAAAGGCCGCAGGGTATATTACAGATGAAGCAGATGACCCGTTTGATGCATTTAATAAACTTAAATTAAACCATTACGATTTAATAGTCAGTGATATTTCTATGCCTAAAATGGACGGTATAGAATTCCTTACACGTTTAAAAAATGACGAAATGTATGCAGATATACCTGTAGTAATCGTCAGCAGTATGGTAGATAAAGAAACATCTAAAAAAGTATTAGACCTTGGTGCAGAAACATGTATTGCTAAGAGTGATTTTTATCAAAAATCATTCCTTGATATTATTGCAAAACTATTAATGAAATACCACAACTAATCCAAAAGTGTTATTAATACAGGGTTCCAGAATAAGAATGTAAATTTTTGTTAAGAAGCAGCAGAATAATTGTAAATTTTACAAATATTCTTTTTTTATAGTATTATATAATTGTTGTTAACAGATATATAAAGGAGGCTTATGAAGTGACAATGCAAACATCGTTAAGGGAACTTGAACAGGGCAGTATTAAGGAAATGCACTTAGGACAGCATGTACTGGCGGAATTTTTCGAGTGTGATCCTAATGTATTAAATTCAATAACCAAAGTAGAAAAGTATATGATAGATGCGGCTCTGGAATGCGGCGCAACAATAGTACAAAAATGTTTTCATATGTTTAACCCTTACGGTGTAAGCGGAGTTGTAATTATATCAGAAAGCCATCTGGCAATTCATACCTGGCCGGAATTAGGATATGCAGCGGTTGATTTATTCACCTGCGGAAGTTCTTGCGATCCGATGGTAGCGTATGAATTTTTGAAAAAGAAATTCAATTCAAGAGCTGCAAATTATACAGAATTGAAACGCGGTATTATTGATACAGAAACAATGAAATTATCAAACCAGAGATTTCAATTAGCACAACAATTATAATAAGCCAAAAGAGTAAAAGAAAAATCTCCGCGATGAATAATCCGGGGATTTTTCTTATACAGGGATTGATTTTATAGAGGAAAGGCTATATACTGTAATACACACAGGTACATTGATAAACAAATATGGGGATGCTTTGGATTTGACAGGGTGATTAGTGGAAACAGATTGCGGGTTCGGGAGCTGTTCCCGGTTAACAACGAGCAACCAATTTAAATGCTACACCTTATGTAGTTGATGCTAGCGCAGCTTTCTCTCGCGTAAGCGAAAGAGCTGCTGCCTAATAGAATTTAGGTAAGCCTCTCATAGCTTCCAGCTTGCCGGAGTTATGGGACCACCATGCAAGCCGCAGCGTATTGATAGCGGTAGGTACGTCAAGTTTAACCGCAAAAAGTCCGCCTGACTGTGATAAGGCTTTGATTTAGGAAAGGTTTTGTTCTGTTCCGTCCTAGATTAAGATAATACAGGACTATATCCGTAGACGTTTGCGTTCACTCATTTTGGACGCGGGTTCGACTCCCGCCATCTCCAGTATTTGCTAATAATAAATAAACATAAATTAATTTTATATTTTATTTCTTCTTAAAGGCATAGTCATCAATTTTACTATATTCCAACAATTTTTTTCAAGAAATTCTTCATGATATAATTCCATTATAACTCTTGAAAGGAATATGCTTTTGAATAAAGATTTCTGTGTTGGATGTGATAATAAATCTCAACTGACATGTGCAATATACAAGATAATATCTTCAATTGATATGAATTCTTTTTTGCTCGCAGAAGAACATAAAAAAGTCGATGTTTTGGTCTGTCACAATAACGCTCAAGAAATAAAAAATAATCATTTAAATATTAAAGATAATTGCGACGAATGTATTTTATGCCAGTTAGCCTGCTCAAAAACACCTAATGAAAACTTGCTTAATGAAAAACTAGAAAATATATTATTGTCAAATCTTGATTCATTAAATATTTACTTCTCCGAAATGCGAAAAGATTGTAAAATTGGCTCTCAAATTAAATCTTTTGGCAACTATAGACAAAGAAGGATTGATCTTGTAATTCAAAAAGATAAAACCGTTTGTTTAATAAAAGTTTTATCTGACTTAAATAAATATCGGTTTTATATGGACTCTTATAACGAACAAATTGAAACTTATAACAAAACTTTTAATGATTATCGTTTTCATGCATTTATGCTTGTAAAACAAAGCGTGCTTTCTACAGCTAATAAAAACAATTTAAATGTTATTACAATAACAAATTTAATAAACACATTCGGAGAATAAGGTATGTCACTATTGTTAAATCGAAAATACGGAAGCCGCCTGGAATGTTTATATTACATTTTAAAGTCATGCTATGCAAAATTTGGAACAGAAAAAGAATTTGCACTAAAAGACTTAAAATATGATGAAGATGATAAATATAACGTTCATAATTATTGCCAATTGCTGCAAGATTGTGTAGGAATAAAATGTTGTCCCTTTTTAGTTAATCCTTTAAATGATTCTAAATGTTATGCAACGCAGTCTATTTACAGCGACTCAACGAAATCAAAAGCAGTAAGCGATGTTGGAGGCTCATTTGAGGCCTTAGGTTTTACAAAGAAATTCACAAAAAATAAATACAAGATAACAAAACAAGGTGAAGAATGGGTAAATACTGATTTTTTATCCTCGAAATGGGAAGAAATTTCATTGCAAGGGGTTTTATCATATGGTGTAGTTATTGGTTTTTTAAGCAAAATAAAAGAGTATACGGATATATTTTCCTATTCCGGAATTTATTTAGGATATCCGCAAACTAAAGAAACAGTCGAATACACCGATGAACTCGGAAATAAAAAATATGTTGACCTCTCAACTGACAGCCAGCGGGACAGCAACACAAGAACAATGTCAAGAATTATAGGTTGGTGTGTAACGGTTGGTTTATTACAACCGGTTTTAAAGAATATTAACAACACCGAAGAACTTGCTCATTTACATTATCGTGAGTTTATAAATTCAGGAGAATTAACCATAAGGAAATTCAGAAAAACTCAATTGTGTAATAATGTATTTAAAAATAAAAACTTTGTAAGCAACCCGTTATCTTATGTACGTCTGCACAAAGATGTTAAAGCCTTGAGAGAAAACGGCGGTGAAATATTGCGAAAAGCAACAATGGCTTATAATCAAAATATATTAAATAGACGATTTGTTTTTGTTTATGTATTAAATTATTTTAGTAAAATTAATAAAGCCTTAAATTTTGAAAAACTTATTGATGAAATGTGCAAATATGAACATCTATTTTTCTCAAGCGGCAATTCTCCATATGATATTATGGTATCAGAATCGGAAATATCTGATATAGTAGGATTGCCCTTCAAGGAAGATAATGGACTATTATCAGCATTAACTATTATTGATGAAAATGTTCTGAAAGAAGATGCTCCCGATGAAATTGTATATATTGCAAATGAAATTGCAAAGGAACTAGAAAGAAAATGATATACAACTATAAAAAATATAAGAATATCGACGATTTTGTTAATAATATTCCAAAATCAATAAGAAACGAACAATTTACAATACTGCATAAATGCTGCGGATTAGATATAAAAAAACAAATGTTTAATAATAATTGTTTTGCATGTTTGTTTTGCATAGTTAACAACAAAGAATTACAAGATTTATTTGCCTGCTATAGGGGAGCAGATTTTATATCAAACATCAACAATAACTCTTTTTGCGGCGAAATTATAGATTCACCCAAAACAATATCCGGCTTGAAGCACCCATATAGTTCTTTTGAAAAATTTACGTCAGTGGATGAAACTACTAATATCCAGCCTTGGGTTGCCGGAATTATAAACAATACTTGTTCCTGTCCAAATAGAGCGGGCATGGAAATACCTATTTTCAATCTTGATTATGATAGAAATGGAAGATTAGATATTGGTGTTATGTGCAACGACTATCTTATTGCAATAGAAACTAAAACAACATTAGATGATGCTCTCGCAGATGAAAGATTTATTGAGCAATATCATAAATATACAATTGAAATTGAAAAATCAATAAAAAAATATGTATATTTAACACTGATTGGAGGCAGAGAATCAGATTTACTTCCTGTTCAATACCCGCATTGCACCGGAATAATTGGTGATAAGACCTCAAGATTTTATTCCAAAATAGATAAAAACGGAATTAAATTTATTAGTGCCAATGCGCTTCTATGCATATGTGCAAAATTCTTATCCGGAAATGAAAATTTCGCTTGTGATAAAATTTTATCAAAAGTTTTTGAGGATAAAAATTGTATCGGTCTGTTATCATGTGGAAAAATTATTAGAAATAATAATAAATACACTATTGAAAAATTATAATATTATTTATTTTTTAAAAATTCCTCAAAAGCCCTTTCTGTCTTTATTTTAATCAAAGGCTCATATTCTTTATTTATCTCATATCCAATAGTATTTCTTCCTAATTCTATTGCGGCCTCAGCAGTCGTTCCGGTTCCCATAAACGGATCTAGCACAGTATCACCATAAAAACTATAAAGTTTAATTAATCTATGAGGTAACTCTTTTGGAAAAGGCGCCGGATGTTTTTCGATTTTCGCCTTTGCAGGCTGCATTTCCCAGAAGGAGTTAATCGCCCAATCAGCCCATTCTTGATGGGTTAATTTCGATTTTTCTTTAATTTCTTTTGACACATTATTTCTTTTCCCTTTCTTGCAAAATACTATAATCCATTCATAAGGAAATGTAGAAAAAATATTTGTAGGATATGGATAGCTTCCAAAAGAACTAAATCTTACAATTTTTCTTTTATCCCAGATATATAATGCAAAAGTAAACATTTCTCCGGTGTTGTCCATAAATTTTTCTATATCCGAAATTGCAGTGTGAGTAATTCTCCTATTAAATTTGGTTGCTTTCCCTGATTCAAAGAGAGGCATAATATTTATACACAGCTTGCCATCAGGCGCTAAAACTCTTATACACTCTTTCCAAACACTGTTTAAATTCTCTATATAATTATTATAAGACTGATTGAGTCCAATTTGTTCATTGTTTTGATAATCCTTTAATGCACCGTAAGGCGGACTTGTAATAATTAAATTTACAGATTCATCTGCCACTTCTTTCATATTTCTGCTATCACCAATATAGATTTTAGAAAAAGGTACATTATTCATATTTTACAATTTCTCCTTTATGTTTTTCCCAAACTACAATCTGTTCTTTTCTGGCAGTTTTGTTTAATACGTCGAATATTTGGCTTGAACTTCCACTATACTGTCTTTCTACAGTATATGACGAGGGTTTTATTTCATTAAAAAATTCTCCGCCGTTAATAATTTGATTTTTTATTTTTTTATCTCCGACTACAAAAATTATCAAAGAATCTTCTTTAGTGACTTTATCTATTTCATTAAGAACGGTCGTCATATCATCTTTATAACTAGTAACAGACTGGATTAACTGTTGTTTTATATCTACACGGTTAATGCCAAAAATTTCGTATATCAACTTACCATAATAGGCCGTATAATCCAGACCATCAAAATACGGAGGACTTGTAAAAACATAGTCAATGCTTTTAGGTTTTATATATGTTGATAATTTTCTACTATCACCTTTAATAATATAACCTTTTTTTGATTTATCTTTTAAGAAGTATTTAGAATGTTTTTCTGCCTTTGACATAAATTTTTCAAAGAAATTAATATAAGTTTTAGGTTCAATATTTTTACCGACAGTACTAGAAGTCCATTTATAACCGTTACAGCCTCTTGCGGTCAATGCTACTGCACCCAAAAACACACCTTTTAAATAACTGTCCATTTCATCGTAGTAATTTTTGATACACATTATTTCTGCGGCAGTATCTTTATGAAAACTTCTTATAGGAGCCTCATTCATTTGTTCATATTTTTTATTGTTCAGGTCTATTCTTGCTTTATTTATAATATTTTCACAAATACAACTATAAGTTTTTTCAGATTCAATTTTTGCGTTAGCAATCCTTATTGCTAACGGGTTATTATCAATACCAAAAGCATTCAATCCATGATTTAGCGCTTCATATACAATAGTACCGGAGCCGCAAAAAGGATCCAATAATGTCCCTTCCCGGGGAAGTTGTTCTATAATACTTTTCGCATCAATAGCCGATATTTTTCCACGATACGGGTATAATCCATGCATAGAATTTGGATTATTTACGCTGTGGATTTCTTTTAATATTATTTTTTTATCTTTCTTATTCATTCTTTATTTTTTCGTAACCTCAGGAATTCTTAAAATAATCTCCAATTTCTTTTTTAAGCATTATTATATCTGCTCAAGCAAGCACCAAAACTACTATCCGCATAATGATAATATTTATAAATTTCAAAGCTCACCATTTGTTAATATGTATTTTATTTTTAACATCAATTACTTTTTGCACGGGGATTTTAGCATCTTTTTTCGGATACCCGAGTGCTATATAACAAGGCATCGTATAATTATCAGGATAACCTATTATTTTTTTAATATGTTCAAGCTCTTCACTCATAGGAATTCTCGTCACCCCTAAAATATCTTCAGATACAGCAGCCAGAAGTATATTTTCTATACAGCACCAAATTGATGCAAACTCGTTTAATGAACTTAGACAGGTAGGCTGCAGCAACGGTTCCCGCAATTTAAAAAAGGGCAAAATTAAACAGCCGCAGTTATATAACATTGAGAACTGTTTCGGCATAGCGATATGATACATGCCGCGCTGGTCAGAATCAGTCATACCAAAACTGTCCAGCATTTTTTCACATTCCTCGTAGCTTGTCATATCCTCTAAATTCAAAACTTTTAAACGTTCTTTTTTATCATTAACAACAACAAACTCCCACTCTCTAAGATGATTATTAGTCGGCGCTTTTAGACCGGCAGAAAGAATTCTGGTTATAATCTCCATATCTATAGGGTTGTCAATAAAATCTCTAACAGTTCTTCGTTTTTCTATAGCTTCATAAAGCTCCATTTAATCTCCCCCTATACATTACCGGTAGAACTGTTTCTATCATCTTCAAGCTGTTTTAATTGACGCATATCAACTTTTTCATCAACATCATACGCGGCAATCGTTTGAATAGACGCATTAATATCAACATTAACTTCTGCATCAACCATTTCAATATCATCTTTGGTAAATTCTTTTATTTTACCATCTTCAAACTTAACAGCAACAATACTGTTAAGGAATTTAATATAACAAATTTTACCAAGACCGGCCGGAGTCATAACAGTAGAACCAACAGGAGGAATACCTTTAGCTGCTTCAATATAATTAGAATATTCATAAGTCAGACAGCATAACAAACGTCCGCAGCTTCCGGAAATTTTAGAAGGTGTAATTGGCATGCCTTGATCTTTTGCAAGTTTTACATTTATTGATGCAAACTTACGCAAAAAAGAACAGCAGCAGAAAGGCTTGCCGCACATACCGGTACCTTCCATAATAGAGGTTTCATCCCTTACCCCTATATGTCTTAAATCAATCCGCATATGCCGGAAAACCTGTGTTAAATCTTTTAATAATGCCCTAAAGTCTACACGTTCGGGAGCCGTATAATAGAAGGTAATCTTTTTTCTATCAAAAGTAAGCCTGCACTGAACCAGATTCATTGTAAGATTATGCTGTTGAATAAGTTCTTTACACTTAAAAAACGATGTGACTTCTTCACGTTTTATGTCATCATAAATCATCATATCTTCATGAGTGAGAACGCGGATAAATTGAAACGGTTCAAGATTTTTGCCTGAATCTTCAAACCTTTTTGCTATTTCGGAATTAACTCTAAAAACTTTTAAAACCTCTTCGCCTTTTTCAGTCCTTACGATTACTAATTGATTTTCTTCCAACTCAACATTTTCAGGAACATCAATCGGATGGAATGTATTTTTAAGGTAATTAACTGCCCACTTTATCATAACGTTCTTCTTCCTTGAGTTTTCTGTTCATAAGCTTGTCTAATATTTGCTGCGGGGTAATATCCGTATACAGGGCTTCATAAATAGCGTTAGAGAGCGGAACATCAACACCTAACTTTTTACCCAAATCGCACATCGCTTTAGAGGTTTTTACCCCTTCAGCAACAGAGCCTAGCTCTCTTAGTATATCATCTATTTTTTTACCTTTTCCCAGAAGTGAACCAACAGTAAAATTACGTGACATCGGACTGGAGCAGGTGGCAATTAAATCGCCCATCCCGGACAAACCATATAAAGTTGAAGGCTGCGCGCCAAGTTTTATACTCACCCGTATAATTTCTGCCATCCCGCGGGTTAAAAGTGTGCCGAGGCAATTATCCCCCAATTCCATACTGTGTGCAAAGCCAGAAGCTATTGCTATAACATTTTTTAAACTTCCGCCGAGTTCAACTCCTATAACATCCGAATTAGTATACAACCTGAACTTGCCGCCGACGTTTAGCACCTTTTGTACAAATTCAGCAGTTTCCATATCATCAGAAGCAACAGAGGCGGCTGTGGGTTTTCCTTGCAGAACTTCTTTAGCAAGAGTCGGCCCTGATAAAATAGCCAGCTTTTGTTCTGGGAGTACATCTTTTATAACTTCAGACATCCGCATTAGAGTATTTAATTCAATACCTTTTGAAGCATTGACAAGTATCTGAGATGACTTAATACCGGCGGTTTTTAGTTTTTCGCAAACATCTCTCATGCCGGCGGTTGCAACAACCGCAAGAATAATATTTGCGCCTTCGATTGCACTCGTAAGGTCAGAAGTTATTTCAACCTTATCATCTAATTGGACTTCGAGCGGCTTGGAACAATGTTTATTTTTTACAAGATCATCATATAGATCAACATCTCTGCCCCATACTGTAATTTCATCAAAATTATTTGTTAAAAGCCAGGCAAGCGTTAACCCCCAACATCCCGGGCCGAGAACCGTTAATTTCATCCCTAAAAATCTCCTAATACTTTTCTTAATACACCTCTGTGTTTAGCAAGTTCCTTTTCCGCCTCTTCTTTATCAACATTTAATTTTAAAGAAACTATTGCTGTTTTGATATTCCACCCGCATTTTAAGAGGGTGGTAAAAGCAACTGAATGCTGGACATCAGCAAGTTGAGAAACAATTCTAATTGCTCTGTCCTTTAGCTTTTCGTTATTTGCCTGCAAATCAATCATAAAATTCTTATAAGTCTTGCCTATTTTAATCATAGAACCGGTCGAGAGCATATTAAGAACCATTTTTTGGGCAGTACCGGCCTTCAAACGGCTGGAGCCGGCAATAACTTCGGGGCCGACTTCTACACAGATAACATGAGATGCTTCTTCAACTATTCTGCCTTTTGAATTACAAGTAAGGGCTATTGTCTTACAGCCTATTTCATTTGCCCGTGCAAGAACCCCCATCAAATAATTAGGATTCCCGCTGGCAGAAATCATTACAGCTACATCTTTATCCGTAAGAACATTAGCATCTGCAACTCCTGCGGCAAAATCATCTTCAGCACCTTCAACAGCGGCTCTTAAGGCATCATATCCTCCAGCGATTATACCTTGAACCATATCAGGCGGGACGTTGAAAGTCGGCGTGCATTCAGACGCATCCAGAACTCCTAATCTGCCTGATGTTCCGGCGCCGTAATAGAATAAATGCCCTCCGAGTAAAAATTGTTTTGCTATAATATCAATAGCTTTGGCAATATTTTCAAGTTCATACTCAACAGCTCTGGCAACGATTTTATCCTCGTCATTCATTTTTTTTACCATATCCAAAGTTGATACAATATCAATATCAATGGTATTTTTGTTTACAAATTCGGTGATAACTTCGGTCAATGGCGGCCCTCCTATACAGACTATATCGTTTTAATAAGATTAGCGGTTTCAATAGCCGTACGTGCGGCTTCTGAACCTTTATTTCCGGCTTTTGTTCCGGCTCTTTCTATTGCTTGTTCGATATTTTCTGTTGTTAGAACGCCAAATATAACAGGAATACCTTCATCAAGTGCAACTTTGGCTATTCCTTTTGAAATTTCAGCGCTTACGTAATCAAAATGTGCGGTAGCACCTCTAATAACAGCACCAAGGGCAATAATTGCATCATATTTTTTAGTTCTGGCGCATTTTTGTGCAACAAGAGGAATTTCAAACGAACCCGGAACCCAAACAATATCAATTTCATCTTCTTTAACTCCGTGACGCCTAAGTTCATCAAGCGCACCTGATAAAAGTTTTGATGTAATAAATTCGTTAAAACGCGCGGCAACAATACAATACTTACTGCCGTTTGGTGTTAAAAATCCCTCGATTGTTTTCATAATACATTACTCCTTATATAGATTTTATAACATAAACAAAGTTTTTACAAGTTCATATAATAAAACCGGCGGCGTACAGGTACTCCTGTACGCCGCCTCCCTTTTGGCTGATATTTACCGATTCAAAAATCACAAACATAACGTATCTAATAAATTGTACGTTAATATTTTTCGTTCTCTCTATATTATTAATTATGCCTGTATTGAAACAGAACCAGGTTATTTATATGTTTTTATTTTGTAAAATCAATAATAATGCTCAACTTCTGTCTTTTTACTGGTGAACTAATCTTTATTTCTTTAACCCCTGTGCAGGCTCGATAAATCTATATTATATTACCCCGATGATTTATTTTGTCTGTTTAAATTGTATTTTGAAAAAAAGTTATAGAATGAAAACAAAAATTTGCGGTCTAATTATACCAGACCCTCTTTAACCGCTTTAACCGCCGCTTGAACTCTGTCATTTACGCACATTTTTTGCAAAATAGAACAAACATGCGCCTTGGCAGTATGCACGCTGACGATTAATTCTTTGGCAATTTCGGTATTGCTCTTGCCCGCAACAAGATGCTTAAGGACTTCGTATTCTCTCTCTGTCAGCGGAACACGATTCTTATCGTTATTCTTGTCTTGAAGAATTCCGATGGTATCCTGTTTCGGGAATGCATTAAGCACTTTTGATGCAATTTCAGGATCAAGCCAGCACACACCTTGTGCCACATCCCGTATTACATCGGCAAGCTTAATAGGATCAATATCCTTCAGACAATAAGCAATTGCACCGGAACTAAGCGTCGCAATAACTTCTTCTTCTCTATCATGCGAAGTTAAAGCAATAACTTTTATTTCAGGATTAAAAGCTTTTACCTGAATGGTTGCCTCAATACCGTTCATGCCGGCTAACCCGAGATCCATAAGTACAACATCAGGATTAAGTCTTTTGATAAAATTTAATCCGTCTGCTGCATTATCGCTTTCGGCTACTACTTCGATGTCTTCGTTGGCATTAAGCGCACATCGTAAGCCGACCCGTGTGAGTTTGAAATCTTCAATGATTACAACTCTGATTACTTTTGTTTTAACTGTCATTTATTTTACTCCTCTCTAGATAATATTAAATTATATCCATGTTACGTAGTATATTACCCACCTGGGGGTATTTTCATGAAAAAAACTTTTTAATCTAAAAATTTTTACAACTAAAGTTAGAGAAACTTCTAACTTAGTGACAATACAACTTAAGCGAAAAAACATTTAACATAACAGTGTGAGGGAAAAAGACCTTCACAGATATTAATATATGAAAATAGCACAGGAGATTTAAGAGAAATGGCACTCACACTTAACACAAACATCATCTCGATGAAGGTTAGAAGAAACCTTCAATCTGCGACTGATGGATTGAATACTGCCATTGAAAGAATGACTACCGGTTACAGAATTAACTCATCAATGGATGATGCCGCCGGTTATTCAATTGCAGTCCAGATGGAAGCAGATTTAGGGTCTTACAATGTTGCATCTGACAATACCCAGATAGGTTCAGATATGTTAACGACATTAGAAGGTAACTATGACTTAATCAATGACCACCTTCAACGTATAAGAGAATTAACAGAACAAGCATCAAACGATACTTACGGCGATGATTCAAGAGAAGCAATTGAAGCTGAAATTAATGCACGCCTTGATGAAATTACACGTATTGCAAAATCTTGTAACTATAACGGCTTAAAGTTAATGGATGGTTCCGTAAGAGCAGAAGGTTATAATATTCAGGTAGGTATTGACGGTGCTGAAACAAGCCGTATCAATCTTTCCCAGGATTTGTTTGCAGATTGTACCAGTTCCACTATTTTTGCAGGGCTGGGTGCAGGCACCCCTGCCGAAGTTGCAGAAAAATGTGCCGGTCTTAACGGAAACTTGGCTTACGAAATGCTTTCTATACTGGATGCAGCAATGTCTGAAGTGTCCTCAAGGGTAACGCTTCTCGGTGCTGCTCAAAACAAAATTGAATCAGCAGCTTCTTCAATTGAGGTTGCTACAATTAACCAAACATCATCTTTATCAACAATAAGAGATGCCGATGTTGCTGAAGAATCAACTAACTATATACAACAACAAATTATTCAGAGTGCAGCATCAACACTGCTTGCAACAGCAAACCAAACTCCGTCGATAGCCCTCGACTTAATCTAACAATTAGGTTGAAAGACCGTTTTCATATATTAATAAGAGCCGGTGAAAAACCGGCTTTTTATTTGTCCATTATTACCCCCTTCCTCTACTCTTGCAACTGCCGCTTGTTTGCGGCATAATACTTTTATGTTTGAATCATTATCCACCAGATTACAAGATATAATAAGAAACACCTCAGGAGAAAAAGAACTGACGCAGGAGAATATGCACGAGGCGATAAGAGAAATCCGCCGTGCATTGTTAGAAGCCGACGTAAACCTCAGAGTTGTTAAATCTTTTATTTCCAATATCAAAGACCGCGCAGAGGGTGAAAATGTTATTCAGGGGGTAAACCCTTCCCAGCAGCTTGTAAAAATTGTCCACGATGAACTTGTTAAACTATTGGGCGAAGAACTCAAACCTCTTAACCTTAACGGACATCCGTCGCTTATTATGATGCTTGGACTCCAGGGTTCAGGGAAAACAACCTCATCAGCCAAGCTTGCTGTTAAACTGAAAAAAGAGGGTAAAAATCCTCTGCTTGTTGCTTGTGATATTTACAGACCGGCGGCGATTAACCAGCTTCAAATTCTTGGTAAAGAAATCGAAACAGAAGTTTTTACAAAAGAGTCAAAAGATGTTACAGATATTGTACGCTCCGCAATAGAGTATGCAAAAAACAACGGAAATAATGTCTTAATCTTAGATACGGCAGGTCGTTTGCAGATAGATACAGATATGATGGCTGAACTGCTGCTAATCGACAGGATTTTTTCACCACAAGAAAAACTGCTTGTAATTGATTCCATGACCGGGCAAGAAGCCGTTAATGTTGCAGAAAACTTTGATGCCCAGCTAAACCTCACAGGTCTTGTCCTTACTAAACTTGACGGCGACTCAAGAGGCGGTTCGGCTTTAAGCGTTGTTTACTGTACAGGCAAACCCGTTAAACTTACAGGTACCGGCGAAAAACTCAACGCTCTTGAAGATTTTTATCCGGAGAGAATGGCTACAAGAATCCTCGGAATGGGCGATATTGTATCACTTGTCGAACGCGCGCAGGAAGTTTTCGACGAAAAAGAAGCCAAAGAACTTGAAAAGAAAATGTCAAAAGCAGAATTTTCTTTCAATGATTTCTTAAAAATGCAAAAACAAATGAAAATGTTTGGCTCTTTTGACCAGCTTCTCGGTATGATTCCCGGGCTAAATATGTCAAGCGATGATAAACAGCTTATATCAAGAGAAGGCGAAAAACAATTTAAACGCATTGAAGTTTTTATCTCTTCAATGACTCCAGAGGAGCGCGAAAAACCTGATATTATCAACTCCAGCAGGAAAAAACGTATTGCAGCAGGTTCCGGAATACCTCTTCACGATATCAATATTTTCATCAAACAATTTGAGCAAATGCGCCAGATGATGAAGGGTGTGAATGATATGAAAAAATCCTTTGGTAAATTCGGAGGCGGCGCAGGCAGTCTGCTTGGCATGAAAAAAATGATGAACCAGCTGCAAAAAGGACGCAGGTTTTAATTACTAACAAATATTCACAAGGACATTAATGTTTATCCGGCTTAAAAACAAACTGGCATTTATTATGGACAATGCACGATATAGAGCGCTTCCACAGAGTATTATGAGTGCATTGGTTATAATTTGCTGCGCTTTTAATAGTGCAACTTTCTCTCTCTTCAATGCAGTACTTGCTATTATAGGTGTAATCTGCGTACATCTCAGCGCTAATCTGTTGGATGATTTTTTTGATTACATACAGGGTAAAGTATCACTTAGGAATCAAACTAAAAACGGGCGGGCGCTTAAATGCGAAAATATCATTAACGGAAAAGCAACACCGGAACAATTCTTTATCTGGGCTTCCTGCTTCGGGATTTTAGCCGTAATCATAGGTGTCTATTTCATTTTCAAAGCTGGTCTGCCGGTTCTTTATTTCATCCTCGCAGGAGTTTTTTTATCAGTATTCTACAGCGCGCCGCCATTCAAACTGTCTTATATCGGGCTTGGAGAATTAACCGTCGGTATAATGTTCGGGCCGCTGTTGGGCTGCGGTGTTTTCTATGTGTCAACAGGAACAATAAATTCAACCGCCTTAATTCTTTCAACAATTACAGGCCTGCTTGCCGCAAACATTATTTATGTTCATTCGCTGGCTGATATGGCAGCAGATATAGCCTGCTCCAAAACAACACTTGCTGTACTTTTAAAAAATGATTACTTACGATTTTTGGCGTTATTTTTATTTACAATAATTCCCTACTGGCTGGGGTTTATAATTTCGCCGCATCTTGGCTCAATACTTCTTATCACACTGCCCGCAGCAGTTTACCTTTTATATATAATGAGAGATAAGGAACGCCATAAAATATTATTCAGACTCATCCCTAAAAAAATGTGGAAATCTGCCATAAAAACAGGAAATGAATATTTCTACTCACGCTGGCTGATGTCACGTGATTATATGATTCTGTTTAGCAGTATAATGGCTTTATATTATCTTTTAAAGGCTGTATTATGAACTTGAAACAACTATTATACTTTCCGCTCTGGTATTTTAAAATCAGATTTTTAAAGAAACAAATTCCGCTGCAAACTGTTATTTTTATAACAAATGAATGTAACTACAACTGCAAGCACTGCTGCATAGATAAAACCTCCGCCTGTTCTATGAGTTATGAGGAAATAAAAAAACATCTTGAATATTCATATAACCACGGCTCGCGTTTTGTCGATTTTGAAGGCGGCGAAGGGGGCAGGGGTAAATACAGGGGTAAATATAAGGGCAGCGGAGATTACGAATATAAAACGATAAATGACCTTTGCACAATTGCCAGATCAATAGGATTTTATTCAGCAACAGTTACAACAAACGCCAGTTATGATTTTTCATATTTTAACGCTGACCATGTTTTTGTCAGCATTGACGGAATAAAAACCCACGATATTATCCGCGGAGAAGGAGCGTTTGAAAGATTAAAAGAAAATATTGCAAAGTTTCCTTACCCGAAAAGAGTTTCTGCAAATATGGTTATTAACCAGATAAACCGTGATGAAATAGAAGCGGTACTTGAATTTGTACAAAAAAGCCCTTATATTAACGGGATTTCATTTAACTTCTACAATCCGGTAAACGGAGAAACCGCTCTATGCGTCAATGACCGCAAGGCTATCATAAAAACTATTTTAAACTACAAAAAACGCGGTTATAAAATTTTAAACAGCGAGAGGGGACTCAAATATTTAATCAGTCCTGATTTCAAAAAAGACTGCTGGATAACTAATTTCATAACCCTTGACGGGAAATGTTATTCCGGCTGTCCTGATAAGACTTACTGTAATATTTGCGGTCTTGGCATGTCAGGAGAAATGCGTGCATTATACGATTTTAATCTTCAAACCATTTTGGCAGGTCTAAAATTAAGAAATAACTGAAACTTTAATCTTTCTTAAAATTGTTAAGAGCATATTCTATACACTGAACAATAAATTCATTCCTGCTAATATCAGTTTTCAAGGAAAGCTAGCCCGCAATATATACCACACCCGGAATATGTAAGAGCGCACAGAGCAATGCTTCCGCTGTATAGAAGAACTATTGACGGTATGTTTGTATATTAGTAAAATTTCCAGCACTATGCCTGCCATAATGGCAGGCATTTTTATTATATAAATACAATAAAAAGAAGGGTGCAAATGCACCCTGAAAATCCAACTATCACAAATCAATATATTAGTATTTTAAAATCTCTCTCTTCTTATAGGGGTTTGTTCCACAAAGATTCGCTGAACTTGTTTTGAACCATTGCTGATTCAACAGAAAGCGCAACATTTGAAGGAGTGAAAACAAACACCATATCACCTACTTTTTGCGGAGTGCCGTTTAATGCATGAGCCGCACCGCAGACAAAGTCGATAGTTCTTTGTGACTGTTCTTTGTCTAAAAGATGAAGATTCAGAACAACAGTATTTTTATCTTTTAATTTTTTTACAATTTGAACAGCCTCGCCGAAAGAACGCGGTTCCATAATCGTAACTTCGCCAGTGCGATAATTAGGATGGGAAACAACTTTATTTTCTCTTTCTCTGTCCCATCTGTTTTCATTTTTCGGGCTGTACATTACATCAAGTGCCGCATTGCCATCAGAAACATATTCTTCACCCTCATCGCCGAAATCAAACGGATCATCATCCCTTCCTTCAAATCCTTTTTTTATAAAACTGATTATTCCGTTCAAACCATCTGATAAAGTCATTCTTATTTTCCTCCAATTTAATTAACTAAATAATTTTCTGCCAATTCTTATCATAGTGGCGCCGTGTTTAACAGCGATATGATAATCATTACTCATTCCCATCGAAAGTTCCGGCAGCTTGCAGCCAAACATTGTTTCAAGCTTGTCTTTAAAAGTTCTTACATCTTCAAATAAATACTCAAGCCTGTTATCATCAGCAGCCAGAGGTGCCATACTCATTATCCCGCAAACCTCAATTCCATCGAGGCTTATTATACGTTCAAAATCCCTTAACATTCCTTCTTTACTATATCCAAACTTAGTTTCTTCACCAGCAATATTAAGTTCCAAAAGCACTTTCTGTACCTTACCGGCCTCCAGTGCATAACCAGAAATCAATTCAGCAATTTTCAGCGAATCAACAGACTGAATATAGTCAAAATACTTAACAACCCTTCGAGCTTTATTACTTTGCAGATGACCGATAAAATGGAATGTCGATTTTTCCCTAAGCTCTTTACACAATGACTCGATTTTCGATATTCCATCATTAGCGCGGGACTCTGCAAAATCCCTTAGCCCGCAATCAAAAGCTTCTTCTATAGCTGTTTTATCGTAGTATTTTGTTACCGCAATAATATTTGGTTTCCAAGGTGCAATATTGTTTCTGATAAGTAGAAGATTATTTTCAATTGTACTTTTACTCATCTCCCCTACCCTCTTCTTGATTATATAATAACTTTCATGGGCAGACAAATATATCTTTGTAAATATTTTTGCCTCTTTTACCCGCACGCTCAAACCCATGATTCACATGTATTTCAGCATGCTTGTATTTTGTTAAGTTTTGTAAATACATGCCCTTTTGTAACATATTTGACAAAATTTTGTTTTAAAAGGGCATGCTTTTACGTTAACCTAACTACTGCCCGAGGTATACAAGCGTTTCGAGTGTACTGCTTGCAGTGTTGAATACACGCGAATTTGCCTGTACCAGACGCTGGGCAAGTATCATTTCAGACAATTCATCTGAAAGTTCAACGTTAGATGCTTCCAAACCTCCTGTCTGAATAGTACCAAATGCCGCATAACCTGCAACTCCGAAATACGGAGTTCCTGCATTTGAGCCAATAGTCCACAAGTTGTTACTATCGGATTCCAAACCGCTTTCATTAACAACCATGCACATTTCAAGCATCATGTTTGCATAGTCGAGAACGCCATCATCCATAGTAACATCGTCACCGGTAATTTTAACGAAATCACCTGTTGTAATCTGCCAGGTCATTTCATTATTCTCATCTATTGCAACCGTTAATTTTGAACCATCCGAGTAAGTAGCTTCTATAATACCATTATTACTTACCCCCCAGTCTTCCAACGTTACAGATGCGTTATATGAACCTGCTTCATCAACAACTGCCGAATAATTAGCAACTTTTGTAACATAGTTGTCAGTACCTTCGGTTTTTTCTACATTGGACAAGCCTAATTCTTCAACGAAATTTGAGCCGCCTTCTTCAGGGGTTTCAAACTCAATAGCAGTATCCGCATCTGCCGCTGCAAAAGTAATTGTACCATCTGTAACAGAAGCTGTAACTTTATCATCAGCACCGGCATCCTGCAACTGGGTATTTATCTCTCCAACGAGGGCGGTTATATCCATTGTATCTATATCATCCTGTGTCAATGTAATATTTACAGTCTGAGGCCCGCCATTATCGTTAATAATCATTGTAAATGTACCTGCTGTAATATCGGCATTATTCATTTCAGAAACAAGTGTTTCGCCGAACTCAGCAGCAGTTGTTCCGTGAACATCCATATTTAACAATGTCGGGATATGTATATTTACATCTGAGGATGTTGTTGAATAGGTACTTGTTGCACCCATTACATAGTAACCTGATGATGTTACAAGATCACCATTTGAGTCAAGAGAAAATGACCCGTCACGGGTTAAGAAACTTTGTCCGCTTGAGTCAGTAACGACAAAGTATCCGTTACCGGAAATCATCATATCCTGATCACGTCCGGTATTAATAAATGTACCCTGAGTAAAGTTACGTGTTATACTCCCGATTTGAACACCATGCCCAACCTGTTTTGCGTTAACACCGCCGGATGTTACACTTGCAGTTGAACTATGCGACAAATCAGAGTAGAACAGTGTTTCAAAATTAACACGACTGGATTTATAGGCCGTCGTATTCATGTTTGCAACGTTGTTTGATACAACGTTAATCTGGTTGGTTCCGGCTTTTAGACCGGTTCCTGATGTGTAAAGAGCTTGTGACATTCTTTTCCTCCTCCGAATTTGCTCATTTATATTTAGTTTTATTATTTTTATAAAATATCGTTAATTATACTTGCAGTTGAACGCGTTTTTTGCTGAGCGCCATACGCCGCTGCCGCTGCATCAACCGCCGCATTTCCGCCGGAAGCTGTACTTTCTTCTGCGCTTTCAGCCGGCTCGCGGATTGATGTTACATTAGCGATTGAATAATATTCATCGCCGACTTTAACATAACCTATTCCGCCTTCAAACTTTGCTTCCGTAACAACACCGCTTACTGTTTTTTCTTCTGTCTGTGCTGTTCCGTTTTCATCTGTAACAGGTTCACCATTTTCATCTTTTATAGTTTCCGAATACTCAATAGTAACTTCTTTTCCGACAAGCGACATAGTTTGGGTAATTACCGCATTTGTTCCTACACTTGATGAAATACCATCCAGACCGGTCATTATATCTTCCATATTAGCGTTCATCTGTGTCATTTGTTCTAATGTTGAATATTGAGCAAGCTGGGACAACCATTCACTGTTATCCATCGGTTCAGTCGGGTCTTGGTTTTCCAACTGTTCAAGCATTAGAGTTAAAAACATTGTATAATCGGACTCCACACCGCCCGATGACTTGGATGTATTGCTGTTAGCCTGTGTAAATTCTGATTGATTTTGTAAACTTACTATTTGATCAGTCACCATTGACATAATACTTACCTCCTACTCCTTGTGTCCTTCTTCATATAACGAACTTACCATATCCTCAAATTTTTGAGCGCCGCGTTCTTCTTTTTGCTGGTGCTGCTGTTCCTGCTGCTGGCGCTGCGAACTGCCTTGTTCTGTGTAATCCTGCTGTGCATTGGACTGCTGCGGCTGGGTTGTTGAAACAGAAACCCTGTCTAAGCGCACGCCATATTTTTGTAATGTATCCCTTAAATCGTCAATATGTTTATTTAAAGCGTTTCCGGCATCATCAGAAGTTGCTGTCATCTCTGCTCTTATACCGTCTAATGTATTTGTTAATTTAATTTCAACCGTTCCAAGGTTTTCCGGGCTTAATTGCATTGTAAGTTTTGCGCCCGGTCTGAAATTAAAGGTCGTTAATTTTTCATTAATTTGCGCAAGTATCTCTCTGGAATTAGTCATTAAACCGGAGGATTGCTGCGGAGCATTTTGCTTGAAAATAGAAGAGAGCCTATTGTCAAACCCTGTTTCTCCTTCTATAGAATATCTGATTAACTGCTCTGCTGTAGAATTTGCACCAATCTGCCCGGACTCGGATGAGCTGCTGTCTTTTAACTGAATCCCAAGGTCATCAGCCATTTTTTCATCTACCACATCTTCTAAAGAAGAGGCTTTGATTTTATTTTCAATTGGCAGTTCTGTATCAGCATCCGCATTATTCACAAAATCATTAATATTTACGGTTTCTGAATTTTCTGTTGTTGAAACTTCCTCACTGACTTCACTGCCAAACCGGCTTTCTAACTGAGCCAAAACATCATTTTCAGAAGAATCAGAAACATCTGTCATATCAACATACGCCAATCGTGTCCGCTCTTCGAGAGATTCGTCTATGCTCTCCCGGCTTTTCTTGAATTCATTTGATTGATGATTTTCATCATTTGTAAGGTTATCACTTTCAGAAACCATATCTATTTCTAAATCTGAATCATCTATAGTGATTTCTTCTTCTTTTTTCTCTATTACTGCTGGTTCAGCCTCTAAATCGGATTGTTCATCAGCAGAAACTGTTTTTAAATCAATGTCAGAGTGTATTTTAGTCTGCACCTCCTGATTTTCAGAAGTATCTTTTTCAAGTATTTCTATATCAGATGCCATACTATCCGGCTCTATACTTTGATTTTCAGGTTCAATACTATCTATACCCGTTCTGTTATCAATGTTTGTTTCTTTATCAATATTGACTTCTGTTCCTGCTTTTTTAGAAACCGGCTCCGGGGCAATATCAATGTCTGTAGGAATTTCCGTTTGAAGTCCAGATTTTAGAATACTACCTGATTCTTTGTTTACGGTATCTGTTTTTAGATTCACATCGGTATTTACAGCCGCTTCCCCTGTATCAGCAGTTTCAGAAAATATTGTATCCGTTTCAGCTACATCACTAAGCGCGATACTATCTGTATATTCATACTGTGAATCTTTATCAAGTACCTCCCAGCCGCTGCCATCTGTAAGTTGGATACTATTATCCGCAGCCTCATTTACATCAGTTTCTGATATATCCAATGTTTGCAATGTTTCATCTACATCTACAGAACCAGCTTTTGCAGCAGCATTTAAAACTGTATTTTTAACCTTTTCCGTATCAATAACGGTTTCCGGATTATACTGCAATACCGGAGGTTTTACTCCGGTTAAATCTTCAGAAGTTTCTACTGTATCAGCAATCCGGGGATTTTCGAGTAATACTGTAGTCAATTCAGAAGCCGCAGCAGGAACATTTTTTGATACCGGCAGGACAGTTATTTGCGGATTTATATCTGTTTTTTCACTATTTATATCTAAGCTGTCAACGGATTCCGTATCATCTAAAACAGGTGCTTCAGTATCTTCTTCTGATAAGGAAATTATTTCTGCGGGGCTTTCTGAAGAATCAACTTCACTGCTTTTTTCCTGTAATGAGTCGCGGATAGAAAAAGAGTAGCCGTCAGATACAGTAAAATTATCTTGTTTAATCTCTTCTGCCGGGGTATTTGTTAATTTATCCTGGTTTGTCGTTGTTGAAGAAAATACTCTATCTTGTTTTACAAAATCATTATTATCAGAAGAAAACCCTCTGTGATTAGAAGAGGTATTTCTGTATGCTAAATCTTTTCCGTATGAAAACTTATTATCGACGCCTGCATAGTTGTTTTTATTATCAAAAATATTCTGAAAGGTACCGGTGTTTTCAAAGCCGGACTTATCTGCCCCCTTCATTCTGGCAGAAAGGGTATCAGGGCTATACATATTATCCATTACAAGTTCTTTTACCATATTTTTTAACCTGCTTTATACCTTGTCACTGCTATGTCATCAATTTCTTTTGCGAGTATATGTTCAATATTCGTCATGTATTGCTTTTCCTGCTTTTCTTTCAGCTTTTCAAGAATTTTTACTTTTTTGTAAGCCTCCTGAACCTCTTGTTTTTTATGTTCCAGAAGCTGTTTTGCGCGATTTATAACTACTTCCTGGTTTTTAGCATCATTAACGAGTTTCAATGCATAATTTCTGTGTCCGTTAATCATAACCACATCTATTGACTCGGAGTTCATAAGTTTTTCTAAATCTGATTCCGTTTTTTGGCATTCATTATTGATAGATTCCAGTTTTGCCTGCTGCTCTTCAATAACTTTAACTATTTCAGCCATTTCCTGCTGTTTTTTTTCTAACTCACGCTGACGCATGTTTAAAACAACATCCAGCCGGAATTTAAATTTCTTCAACTTTACCTCTCACCAAGTGTAGATGTACTACAGTAGGAAGTTTACATTATTTCAGCATGATATACATCGTATAATTAAAGTATTTTTATACAGAAAACAATTCATACATCTATTGTTAGGTCTATTCTGGCAGAACATCAAGAATAAACTTTCCAATATCGCCATCTCTAAATGACTTCAAAACATAACTTGCCGTACGTTCAATATCCGGTTCCGCCGCAGATTTTATCCAGTTTCTTGAGATTGCAATGTTTTCCAGCGTTGGAACAGTATTAAGTTTATAATATTCTCTTACATCTTCAGGATATTTTTTGTCGAGGATTTCTAACAACTCACGCGCAACAAACTCGGCAGTATATGCATTTTCAGAAACAGAATTGACCATAGCAAGCCTGGAAGCCGCCATCTGGTCATCCTGACGGGTTGGTATTATTCCAGGAGTATCGAGAAGTTCCAGTTTAGGATTAATTCTAACCCATTGCTGCTGGCGTGTAACACCTGCTTTAGCACCGGTTTTTGTTTTAGACGAACGGGTAAGACGGTTAATAATACTTGATTTACCGACGTTTGGCATACCGCATATCATAACGCGTGCAGGGCGGCGCAAAAGCCCTTTAGACATTAATACCTGTATTTTAGGCTCCGCAAGTTCTACGGCTGTATCAATGATTTTATTAAAATTAAAAGAATTCTTACCGTCGCTTAAAAGGACTTTGCAACCGGCTTCTTTCGCTAAATATTTAATCCAGAGGCTGATTTCATCAAGCTTAACCAAATCAGACTTATTTAACAAAAGAAACCTCGGTTTATCGCCCAGAAGTTTCTTTATGTTGTTATAAGCACTGCTTAAAGGTATTCTTGCATCCCGAACTTCAATCACAACATCAATAAGCTTAAGCTGTTCTTTTAACTGCCGTTCTGCTTTTGCAATATGTCCCGGATACCAGTGAATATGTGACTTATTTTTTTTCAATTTTTTCCTTAATACGGGTAGCTTTACCGGAACGTTCTCTCAGGTAGTAGAGCTTAGAACGTCTAACATCACCGCGTCTTAAAACATTAATTTTTTCAATACGCGGAGAGTATACTAAGAACACACGTTCAACACCAACACCTTGGAATACTTTTCTTACGGTAATAGTTTTGTTGATACCAGAACCGTGTTCTTTGATAATAGTCCCTTCAAATGCTTGAACTCTTTCTTTGTTCCCTTCAATAATTCTGACAAATACCTTAACGGTATCGCCCGGATTCATTTCCGGCAATTCTCTTGTCGTATATTGACTTTCTAAATTCTTAATTATCGGATTCATTTTTGCTATTCCTTATTTCTTGTGTACATAGTGCTAACAATTATAATATATAAAACATTTTTAAATTACAAGTATAAATTAAGTTTTGTAATAATTGTAAAAATTTACGCAGTGCGGGGATTCAATAATAAAGTTCCTTCCCCAACTTGGGGAAGGCCAGGATGGGGGACAGTATTTGGGTTTCACTCTCAAAGAAATCACTCCCCTCCCCCTTACCCCTCCCCTAGTTGGGGAGGGATAATTAATAAAAAGTTTAGATTGGTGCAATAAATTGCACCCTGCGAAAGCCAACCGGTAAGTTCCCGAAATACATTCGGGATAACTCTTATCTTATACCGTTTATCAGGCTCAGTACACTTTCTCTTCTCATATTATTATATGACGCAAAAAGGGTTGAGGCCGCGTTTTGCAAGATTGAGGTCTGGATATAACGCGCTGACTCCTCTGCTATATCAGCATCTTTTATTGTTGATAGGGATGCATATAGTGT
>CASDWH010000019.1 GCA_949284715.1 uncultured bacterium | reverse complement strand
TCGCGCGGGGAAGAGAAAGAAGTCGAAATCGGTAAAATAAGAGTCCGTAACGGCGGTTCAGTAGAATGCGCGGATGATGTATGTACTAAATACATGGAAGACCGATTTGATTTAACAATGGATGAAGACGGTGAAGGCGCCTGAGGCGGCAGCGGCGGTAATGCCGGAGGCGGTAATGCCGGCGGAGGTAACGGCGGCAATGAGGGCAACACTGGCGGCGGTAATAACAACAACGATAACACCGGAGGCGGTAATGCCGGCGGTGACAATACCGGTGACGACAATACCGGAGGCGGCAACAGCGGCGGTGATAATGGCGACGATAACACCGGTGGCGGCAACGACAACGGTGACAATGACAATGAAATTTCGGATCCGATTCCGATAGAACGGCCTGATAGACCATTAGGGAAATGTAGTGACGGGTATATTATGGTAAATGGCAGATGTGTACTCCCGGGCGGTAGGTAACAGCGGCGGTGGCAGTAGTGATGGTAACCATGGCATTTTTGGTCATGATGGCAGAGATGACTTGAGAGAACAAGACCATGACGCTGAATCCAATCCAATCCTGGACAAAGGCGGACAAGGTACAGAATATTTTCGGGATAATAACGGCAGCGGATTAGACGGTAATCAAGTCTTATCTGATAAAGAAACTAATCCTAAATCTCCGAAATATTAAATATTGTTTCATAACAATACACGCCCGGCTAAAAGCCGGGCTTTTTATTTATAATTTCTATTAAAATATTTTAAATAATTACCTCTACTATACATTGTTAATTTAGAGAATTATAATAAATACAAATGGTTAATTTTTCAAATATTTTTGATAATGTAAGAAATCTCTATACCTCACTCTCATACAACAACCGGTATGGCAGGGCTGTTATACCTTTAAGGTATTTTTTTGAACTGACATACCGCTGTAACCTCAACTGCCCGTACTGCTATATTGGTGATGAACGCAAGAAAAATGAATTAAAAAAAGAAGAGTGGTTCAAAGTAATTGACCAGCTTCCGTTTTATGCAATTGTTACTCTGGTTGGCGGTGAACCGCTTATAAGAAAAGATTTTCCGGATATTCTTAACTATCTTTCAAAAAAAATACTTAATAAAACCCACCTTGTATCTAACGGAATATTAATTACACCTGAAATTATAAAAGAGTTTGAACGCTCAAAACTTATGCTTTTATCGGTATCGCTTGACGGATATGGTGAAGTTCACGACCAAAACCGCGGACAAAATGGAATTTTTAACAAAATTATTACAAATCTGGAAAATGTTCAAAAACTCAAAAAACCGCCTATGATAGATATTAAAACAATCGTGCTTAAAGATAATCTCGATTCTTTACCCAAACTTTATAAACTATGTGATAAAATGGGATTTGAATTCTTTTCAATATCCTTTTTAAGGAATAACAACCTTAAACAGAATTCAATACTTGCAGACTCGTTTATTCCGGAATTTACGGCAAACTATCCTATAGAACCTTATTTCGATATGAAACATTTTAGAGAAGTCTATAAAGAGCTTGAATCAATGAGCAGAAAATCAAAAGTAAAAATCAGATTTGCTCCAAAATTTGAGTATACAAAATCACCTTTTGACTCAATTGAAGAGTTTTTTAAAACTCCGGCAGATACACCGGTTACAGAAATATATAAACCTTGTAAATATCCCTACACCAATATGATGATAAATCCGGAAGGTGATATATATCCGTGCCTGTCAATGAAAATAGGCAGCGTAAAAGAAAATAGTATAAAAGAGCTTTTTAACAAACCTCATTATTGCTGTTTCAGAAAGAATTTAAAAGCATCAGGCGGGGTATTTGGCGCCTGCCAGATGTGCTGTGAGCTTGAACTGAAAGAAAGGGTTAAAAAATGAAAATACTTGTTACCGGTGCAACCAAAGGAATAGGAAAAGTTATTGCAGAAACCCTTGACGGAGAAATCTTCACTACAGGAAGAAATTTAGACTTGCTTAAAAAATACAAAAATTATCTTGCGGCAGATTTAACAAAACCGGAAGAGCTTATAAAACTCGGAGATTATATTGAAACAAATGAAATAGATGTCCTTGTAAACAATGCAGGTGCTTATATCTGGGCTGAAACTGAAAAATTAAGCCTCAAAGATATTCAATCTATAATAAACACCGATTTAACCGCACCTTTATATCTTATATCGCGTGCAGCAAATGGAATGAAGAAGCGAAAATTCGGCCGTATAGTAAATATTGGCTCAATAAGCGGAGTCATGGGAGAAGCCGGCGCAAGCGCATATTCTGCGGCGAAATCCGGGCTTATCGGCATGACTAAGGCACTTGCGCTGGAGTTTGCCGAATTCAATATAACGGTTAACACAATTAACCCCGGCTGGGTAGAAACAGAACTTGGAAGTAATTCAATAGAGGACAGCGGATTTTCGCGTGATGAAATCATTGATACAATTCCGCAAAAACGGTTTGTAGAACCCGTTGAAATAGCTAATCTTGTGCAGTATTTAATTTCTGACAAAGCCAAAGGAATAACAGGGCAGTCAATCAACTTATGTGCAGGACTGAGCGTCGGCTGTTAATACCTTATCAAACATAAATTTAACATTCTCTCCCGAATTATAATTGGCATACCCGATTTTCCAGCAAGCCTCTGTAACTTTATTATATTCCTGGTTATTATCTATATAGAACCGTATCTTTTTTACTAAATCATCAATATCATTATAATACGGCATATTTCCCTCAAATAAAGAAAGCTCTCCCCGCTTATCGCTTATCATAAGACGCTTACAGGCGACCGTTTGAATAGTTCTATAGTTAAGCGATGAAATTCCCTGTGCATTGATATTAAAAAGAATTTTGGCATTATTTATTGCTTTTGCCATCTGAGGCTCATTATCAATAAACCCTTGATAAGCTGTCTTTATAAATTCCCTGTCCAATGTTCTTTCAAGTGCGTCTTTATAATGTCTTTCTATCGCATACCACGCAAATCTTAAATCCGGCAGCCGTTTGCTAAGTCCTTCAAAAAAACGTAAACGTAAATCAGTATCAAGCCGCCCAGCAAACATTACATCAAATTCCGGATTTGTTTTTAAATCTTTATAAACATCAAAATTAACAAAATGCGGCAGATAATAAAGGTTCTTAAAATGGTACTCCTTAATCATTTCTCTATCCCAGAAAAATGTATATACATCATTGTCATATAAATATTTAAAATATTTTTCCCACTCAGGCCCTGATGTTTTTGATTCAATATTATCAGAGAAATAACAAATACATTTTGCGCTTAATTTATTATCAATTTTAATTTTCAACGGCGAAAAATCATAACCGGTAATAACGTCATATTTTTGTTCTAAAAAAGGCCGGATACTGCCGTCAAATAATTCATCAAATATTGTTATCTGTGCATTATTAAAATTTTGTTTTATACCGTCAGTTATACTTGAAACAATGAGCCTTCCTGCAATAGATACAGGCTGAATTACAAATATTTTTAATGAATTCATAACTTATCCGCCAATTGTTTCTCGAGTTCTATGCCTGTTTTAGTTTTAGCAAGCCCGCCCTGTGATGTTTCTTTTAACACCGGCGACATTAAATTTCCTGTCCTTGCAAGGACATCTACAACTTCGTCCTGCGGAATTTTACTTTCAATACCTGCAAGAGCCATTTCAGAAGCAGTTACAGCGTGTATTGCCAAAAAGGGATTTCTTTTTACACACGGAACTTCTACAAGCCCGCACACAGGATCACAGGTTAATCCTAAAATATTCTTTATCGCAAGAATTGCCGCATTTATAACTTTTTCATTACTGCCGCCGCGAATATACGTTAAAAGTCCCGCCGCCATGCCTGATGCGACCCCGCATTCTGCCTGACACCCTGCCGCTGCGCCTGCAAGCCGGACTTTATTTGATATTACCTGACCTATTTTACCGGCCGTAATAAGCGCGTTAATCTGAACTTCTTTAGTAAGATTTTCCGCTTCAGTCATTGTAATCAGTACCGCAGGAACAATCCCGCAAGAGCCGGCTGTAGGGCAGGCAACAATTTTCCCCATTCGCGCATTTTCTTCAGCAGAGGCAAGCGCATAAATTGTTATCTTTTCAAATAAGTTCCCGAATAACGCAGGAGTATTTTTGTAATAATTTTTTAACTTCTTACAGTCACCGCCGGATAACCCGCTTTTTGACAACTCTTTACTGTTTATACCGTTTTGTATGCATTCAGCCATTGCCTTAATATTACGGTAAACAATATCACGTAAATATCCTACAGATAAATCCTGTACAAAGGCCTCTTCTGCCTGTGCCTGCTCATATATACAGGTTTTAGTTTTTTTGCACTCGGATAGTAATTCTTCAAATGTTTCCGTGATAATCATGATTTTAATTTCCTTATTCCGGCTGTAAAATAAATACACTCGATATTTTTTATATTACTGACCAGTTCTGGGTCAATTTCAGAATCAAGAGCAATATACATTGAAGCGTTTCCGCCTTTTATATCTCTATCACAGAGCAGAGAAGCAATATTTACCCCTCTTCTTTGGATTAAATCAGTAACTTTAGAAATAACCCCTGGCAAATCCTTATATATTAGCAGAAGCGAATTATAATGTCCGGTAATATGTACATTGAAACCGTTTATATTAGTAACCGCGATTTCTCCTGAACCGACAGACTCCGCGCGAATAATCATTTTGTCATTAAGAGTAATTTTAACAGCATTTGGCGGTTTATTGGTATCTTCAATAAACTCAAATTCATACTTAATACCATAATCTTTGTCAAATATATTCTTTATCCGTGTATCATCAACCCCCCAGCCAAGGATTCCTGCGAGCAACGCTTTGTCTGTGCCATGCCCCTTGCCTGTTGTAGCAAAAGAGTTATACAACCTGAAATGAACCTTAGTAATTTCAGAATTAAATATTTCCCGCGCCATAAGCCCTATTCTTACGGCGCCTGCTGTATGAGAACTGGAAGGTCCTATCATTATGGGAGAAATTACATCAAGCAGTGTTTTTCTACCCGTCATTTATTATTTAACCTCCGTAGCACCGTTTACAAATTCATTTATTATTGAATATAACTTTTGCTGCCAATCAGCACTTTTTTCGAGGAAAAAGTCTGCGCCGCGGTTTTTACAAATATGCTCAAGCTCTTTTTTGTTAGATGCGGTCATAACTCCGATTGTCGGCCTGCGCCCTGTATTATCGGCGATTTTGCGAAGTTCTGAAAGCAGCATAAACCCTTCTCTGTCCGTTGGTATAAACAAGTCCATTATTACAAATTCATAGTTACGTTTGCGGTATTTATTAACAGCATCATAAATCTCGTGTGAAACATCTATTTCATACTTGAATTTTTCAAGCAAAACTTTTAATTGATAAGTAATAACGCCCAAATCATCAATAATAAGCATAGCGGGAGCTGTGGAAACTTCTTTATCAAGTTCAGGATTAAGAATTGATTTAACAGATTTCCGCGAGTTTTTATCCAATTGGTTGACAAGGTCAACAACCGCTCCAAGCTGTTCTTTGAGGGCATCAAGGGTTAAATTTTTGGGTACATCGGCATCTGTAATACCATAAAAAATGTTTAAAAATTCCGAATCTAAATCAATATTCATATTCTAACTCTATATATACAGGTATATTCTCAAGTAACAATATACCATACTTGATACAATTTGACTAGTGCCGGCAATATTATATATATGCGATTATAGAAGGAATTATTCTTGCGAAGAAATAACTTTATCAATTAAACCGTACTCAACAGCCTGAGCCGCGGACATATAGTAATCTCTCTCACAATCTTCTTTAACTTTTTCAAGCGGCTGTCCGGAATTTTCAGCAAGTATACCGGTAAGCATTTCTTTCATTCTTAGGATTTCTTTTGCTTCGATTTCAATATCGGTAGCTTGACCTTTAGCCCCGCCGAGTGGTTGGTGAATCATAATCCTGGCGCTTGGAAGAGCCATTCTTTTCCCTTTTGCACCGGCAGAGAGAAGAAAAGCGCCCATGCTTGCAGCTTCCCCGAGGCATATAGTTGAAACATCAGCTTTAATAAGGTTCATAGTATCGTAAATGGCCATGCCGGCAGTAATAACGCCGCCAGGACTGTTAATATACAGCATAATGTCCTTTTCAGGGTTTTCGCTGTCAAGAAGAAGGAGCTGCGCAATAATTGAGTTTGCCATCTCGTCATCAATTTCTTCACCGAGGAATATAATTCGTTCTCTAAGGAGCCTTGAAAAAATATCAAACGAACGCTCGCCGCGTGAAGAGGCTTCAATAACAGTCGGCATATAACTAAGTACTTTACTGTAATTATCCATTATAATCTCCTTCTTATAAAAATATTATAGTTATAAAATAAAAAACTTGCAATTTTTTTTTTGCCATGTATGATAATAGTATCCGAGCGGGGGTAATTCAGTGGTAGAATGCCTCCTTGCCAAGGAGGATGTCGCGAGTTCGAGCCTCGTCTCCCGCTAATAAAAAAGAGTCCCTGAAAGGACTCTTTTTTATTAGCGGTGTGATAGCCGTGAGAAAAAGCTTTTGCGAGTTGAGCGAAAGAGCAGTGAGCAGGGGGCGAAGTGCCTTTGCCAAGGGGTTAGACAAAGTACATTGAATATTGTAATATATACTTAGGGTCAGTGCCTATCACTTCCGCAGACACACGCAAATTACGGAGAAAGCGGTCTGAAAGAAGGTGATAATATAAAAAGACAAATAATAAAAAGTGCCATCAAGGTACTGATAGCACTTTTGAATTTAATTTATCTTTTCTTACAGGGTACGAAGTGAAGCTCTAAGGAAGCATCATTTTCTTAGGGCTTCCTCATACATGTTTATTATTTACCATGTTCAGGTCTTTGTCAAGCCTCTACGGATAAGGAAGTTTTTTATTTTCATTAATTTTGTTTTGAGTTTCACTAGTCTGCTAATAGTAATAGGTTTGTAGATAATGTCAATTATTTAAAACCTGCTTTACTTCGAATGTTAAAAGATGGTAGAATTGTGGTATGAAAATATTAGCGGTCAATAATTTCTATTCGGGCAAAACAAATTATACTAAGAATTCAAAAGGAAGATGCTGCATGACAATGGCTGATGATTCTGCAAAATACGGAGAGATAAATTACTACCCGTACAGCATGGATAGTGTTCAATTTACGGGCAAATTTTCCGAAACATATCCTAAATACTGGCTTAAGAACCTGCTAAAACTTAACCTTCCATGCCCGTGCTGCGGCAAACAGATGATTCCGCTTGATAAAGTTAAAGCACTTCCGGCGGCAGGTGTATTCAGTGTTTCCTGTATTACTGCCATAAATGCATTAGAACAGTTTGAAGATTATATGAAACCCGTAGAATACAATATTATGCAAATAATTAAACCGCTTGCACAAAAATATCCGGGTATTGATCTTCAAGAACTTATTATTCTTCTTTCTTTTGAATACGAAAGCAGTCTGGTTGGCGCACAGCTTACCATTCTTAATCAAATGAAAACTTTTACCGCAGATTTAGAGAATAATAAAGACAAACAAGAGCTGCTTGCAATAACCAAAACCGCAAAGGAATTTATACTAAAAAAACGTTCTGTGAAATTCAAACGGAAAATATTTCTTAATGATGTAAATGAGTTTGCTGCAAAGATTGAGGATAAACAAACCCGTGACAAACTAATCTCGTTTGCAGAAAAGATGCCTACATCGGAGGATTCAGTTTCAGCGTTTATAATGAAGTACAAAGACCGCTCACCGGAGGAAATAGGTGAAAGGCTGTTAATGTATTCGGCTGCAACCCTTGAACACATCACGCCGGACAGTGAAAACGGTGAAGTTACAATCTGGGAATGCCAGAGATGCAACAACACCCGTTCTAATGCACCTGTTATAAGACAGATTAACGAGAACCCCAATATGCTTGATAATTTAAGGACACATATTCAAATTATTGTTGATAGAGCAGTTTTTATAAAAAACCACGGAGGAGCAAAACAGTCACAAAAACTTCTTGATTATGCAAAAGCTGTACGCGACGAGTATTTAACAAATATTAAGAAATACAAGGATATTGCAATACAAATAGAAGATGAAGCACTTACGAAATTACAGTTTGACGAAATTCCGATTACAGACAATATATAACTCAACGCTAAAAGCTGCTGGGTAGAACGCGGCTCTGAGCGTATTTTAAACCTCAACAGCCTCCTGTTTTCTAAACTGCATTTCATACAACGCCCTATACTGCCCGTTTTCATTAGCAATTAGTTCATCGTGTGTCCCCAGTTCAACCAGTTCACCCTCATTAATTACGGCTATGCGGTCAGCATTTTTTATAGTTGAAAGCCTGTGTGCAATTACAAATACTGTTTTGTTTTTCATAAGGTTGTCAAGCGCTTTTTGTACAATAGCCTCGGATTTGTTATCAAGAGCTGATGTTGCTTCATCAAGAATAACAACAGGAGCGTTACGTACCATAGCTCTTGCAATTGCCACCCGCTGTCTTTGTCCTCCAGAGAGTGTTGTTCCGCGTTCGCCCAGTAATGTATCAATTCCGTCGGGGAGGGTTTCCAGCACCTCGGAAAGGTGAGCTGATTCAATTGCCTGTTCCAAATCTTTTGAAGAGGCTTCATAATTACCCATTAGAATATTTTCTCTGATTGTACCGGAGAAAAGAAAATTATCCTGGAACACCATTGCAATATGTTTTCTAAGACTGGTAAGAGAATATTCTTTTATATCAATCCCATCAATAGTTATTGCACCGGAATTAACGTCATAAAACCGCGGAAGAAGGTTCACAAGCGTAGATTTTCCGCCGCCGGAGTTTCCGACAATTGCAAGAGTTTCACCTTTTTTCACTTCAAGATTAATATTTTTTAAAACCGGATGTTCCGGAATATAGCCGAAGGAAACATTATTAAATACTATAGAAGATTTAATTTCTTCTAATATTTTAGGGTTTTTCGTTTCTTTCAGTTCCGGCTCCATGTCAAAGAGTTCAAATATCCGCCCCATAGCTACAAATATTGTTTGAAGTCCTGTAAGTGTATTTCCGAGGGTTTTAACCGGTTTATATAATAATAAAAGCGAGGTTACAAACGATGCAAAACATCCTGCAGTCATTTCACCTTTCAGAATAAGCCCTGTACCGTACCAGAGAACGATAGCAATACCGCAGGAGGCGATTAAGTACATTAACGGCGACATCCAGCCGGCGCGTTTGATAAGGGTCATTGCTACATCAAAAGACTCGTGGATTTGTTCAATAAAAGCTTTTTCCTGACGTTCTTGCAGACAATATGCAGTCATAACCTTATTACCGGAATAAGTTTCGTTTATATTAGTAGTAATATTACCGCCGATTACCATGCTCTGGTTGGAGGCTTGCTTAACCCTTTTTCTTATAAGCGCTACAGGAATAAAGGCGGCACACAGAACAACAACCCCGATGAGAGCAAGTTTCCAAGAACTGTAGAGCATAACACAGATTAAACCTAAAGCACCACAGGTACTTGTTATAATTGTTTTGATATTTTGAACAATCCCTCTGGAGGCGGTATCGGGGTCTGTTAAGAACCTGGAAAGTACTATTCCGGAACTATTTTCATCATAAAATTTCGTATCCATTTTTAGAAGGGTTTTAAACAACGAAATTTTTACTGCATTAGTAATTTTCTGGCTTGTCCATTCGGAAATATAGTCATTAAGATACCTTAATACGCCCTGAAAGAGAGCAAAACCGATAACACCAAACGGGATAATCGTACCCAGCAAGAGATACGGAATACTATACGTATGTCCTAGCAGAGAAAAAACCAGATTCTTCTGCCCTACTACATAGTCCATGTAAGGTTTTAGCGAGAATGCAACAACACCGTCAAGGAGTCCAAGCGGGACAGCGACCAGAAAACCGGCAATTACACGCGCCATATACGGTTTTATATACGGGAATATTTTTGATAATAGCCATAAATACTTATAAGAATTTTCTGCTGTCGTATCGCTTAATTTCATAATTCTCCCTTCCAAACGAGCAAGGCATAAACCTGATATTATACCGCAGCTGCTGATGTAAAAAGGCTCCTACAGTTCCGGTTTCAGCCTAAGAATTTTTCTTTTCCATATAGTCAATATTTTAACTTAAAAAATTCAATTTGTATATCTAAGAAGCCGCGGGAAAATATACATTTTTCTCTCAAACTTTTAAAAAGCTGTTATAAGGTTTTACGCCCTTTATATAATTTAACTGAACTAAATAATATAAATTTTCTTTGCAATTTTGCGGTTAAATGGTATAATCAAATTGAGAATTGAGTTTTATTTATATAATTAGAGGTAAAAATGCTAATTGAAAAATATTTAGAGTTCGTTGTAAAAGCGAAAGGGAGCGATTTACATATCTCTGCCGGTTTACCTCCGGCTGTCCGTGTCGATGGTATATTGCAGCGTATGGATGTACCGCCTCTAAAACCGGAAGATGTAGAATTATTACTGTTTCCTATGTTAAGCAAGGAACAGCGCAGGAGATTGGAACAAGATTGGGAACTTGACTTTTCATATGGAATTCCCGGCTTGAGCCGTTTTCGTTGTAACCTTTACCGTGATAAAGGGAATTATGCAGCGTGTTTCCGGGTTATTTCATCAAAGGTTCCGTCTTTTAAAGATTTAGGCCTGTCTGAAACAGTAAGAAAGATTGCCGAAAAACCGCGCGGGCTGGTACTTGTTACAGGGCCTACGGGTTCAGGTAAATCAACAACTCTTGCCGCAATGATTGACTATATTAATGAAACAAGAGCAGAACATATTCTTACTATTGAAGACCCTATAGAATTTATTCATACATCAAAACGTTCTATCATCCACCAGAGAGAACTCGGACAGGATACACGTTCGTTTGCAAACGCTCTTAAATCCGCATTACGTGAAGACCCTGACGTTATTCTGGTTGGTGAGATGCGTGACCTTGATACAATTCGTTTAGCATTGACCGCTGCTGAAACAGGCCACCTTGTATTTGGAACCCTGCACACTTCATCAGCCTCACAAACGATTGACCGTATCATAGACGTTTTTCCGGAAGGCCAGCAGCAGCAAATCCGTGTTCAGCTTTCAAGCTCGTTGATTGCTGTATTTGCGCAAACTCTGCTGCCGCTCTTGCAAGCTGACGGTTCTAAAAAAGGCCGTGTTATGGCTCAGGAGGCAATGCTTGTTATTCCGGCGATTGCAAACCTTATCAGAGAATCTAAAGCGGCTCAAATCTACTCAACAATGCAAACAAACGCAGGATTTGGTATGCAGACTCTTGAAATGTCGCTTAAAGATTTGTATTTAAAGAAAAAAATTACTCTTGAAGATGCTCTTTCGCGTTCTTCACGGCCGGAAGAGTTTAAAAGAAGCCTGCAAGCGTAATATAGTTTATATTTTAAAAGCCTCCGTCTGTAGAATTTTATCAGACGGAGGTTTTTTAGTTTAAAGGTGCCGGACATTCAGGCGGCATGCTTACCGTTGGGTAAGCATGCCGCCTGTTTTTTAGCACCAACTAAATTAATAAAATTTAATATAAGAGGACTCAAAAAAGTCAAAACATGACAATTTTGAAGAAATCTTGCTTGCCTGCATAAAACGGCATTTCGGCATTTGCCTTCGCAAACGCCTTCAGCCTCGCCGACAATGCGCTTTTCAAATCCGACCTTTGGTGTGTCAACATCAGGTTGTGTGCTATTCTGCACACAATCTGATGTGAAACCTCTCCACTGAGTTTGCGGAAAAATAAGAAAAAGAAGCTATATAACTATAATGGGAAGGGGGCTGTAATTTTTACAGCCCCCTTCTTGTAAATTATCTATACAGTCAACAAATTACTTTCTGTTGAACATATATCTTGCCGCCGGTGAATTAGGATATGCACCTACACCACGTAATACAACCGGATACTGGTCACGGGCAACAAAGTTTTTAGAATCGCATTCGGTTGCATCCCCTTGAGCCGTAACATACCCGGATGGATCTTTTGCACGACCATTTTGACCAGCACAGTTAGCTAACATATTTGGTTTTTTAAATCCGTTTACATCGTATACAACTTTGAAACAATTAACTTCTTCTCCCATTGCATCTGTACATTTATTTGTAGAAATAACATCCGCCGCTTTGTATATTATAGCAGAACCATCGCGGAAGAACATTGCAACATTACCTTGTCCCATCATAGAACCATATCCTAAACAAGCCGGCTCATCTCCTGATGCATCAGCACCAAGATTATCATCACAAGCTTCAGCTTTACTAGCTGCATATTTTTCAGTCTGCATTCTGTTACATAAAAAAGCGTATAAAGAATTCATCTCTGTATCTGTATCGTCACTGGCGTCAACCATCTCATCAAAGCTGATATTCTCCAGTGCTACCTGCATTTGTACACTCTCTGTTAATGCACTTATTGCTTTCTTTAACGCGGTCGAATACTCTCGCTCCGCTGTGTTTGACATCAAGGTCGGTAATGTTAATGTCGCGATTACACCTATAATACCCAAGGTTATAAGTACTTCCGCCAATGTGAATCCTAGTTTTCTCATCTGTTATGTTCCTTTCTCTTCTCGATTACTCGGTTATAAAGCTTCTTTTTCTTATTTTTTTCCTTACTATATCCAGATTATATTAAATTTTATTAATTTAGTCAACATATTAATGTTCCAAAACACTACATGTTTAATACCACATTTATAATTTTTTATATCATCTATTTTTAAAAAAGCCCCAAAAGCCTTTCCATCCAAAATTTACAACCATAAGCATGAAAAATAAAATATATCCGAGCGCGCATGATTTACCGGCCTCAAAATATTCAAACCCTTCCCTATAAACACTATAAACCAGCACATCTGTAGCCCCCTCAGGCCCGCCCCGCGTCATTATATACACTAAATCAAACACTTGAAAAGACGCTATTAGCGTCGTAACAGCCACAAACAGCACAGCAGGCATTATATTAGGCAGAAGAATTTTTGCAAATATCTTCCAATCTCCTGCTCCGTCAACTTTTGCAGCCTCTAAATAAGAACGGTTAACACCGGCAAATCCCGTCAGATACAGCATTATATTATACCCGAAGAGTTTCCATACAGATACAAATATCAAAATCGGCATAGCTAAACCCTTATCATACAGCCATTTACATTCAGTATTAAAAACCGTGTTAATAAGCCCTGCCCCGGGGTCAAAAATCCAGCACCATACACTCCCCAGAACAACCATAGGCGTAATATACGGCAAAAAAGTAATCAGTTTAAAGCCTTCTGAGAACGGAAACCGCAAATAAACCTGATATGCCGCCAGCAGAGGAAGGCTCACGCCAAAAAACGTTACACAAAATGAATAAATTAATGTATTGTAAAAAATCTTAATATATTCAGGATTTGTAAATATTTCTACATAATTCCCACTCCCGCAAACTCCGGGGATGTCAAAAAATCCCATCGCAAAAAACTTATAGCAAAAGACATTATTATCGGAATGATAACAAATATCAGCATACCGGCACATGCCGGTGCAAGCAGAATAAAAACATCCAATTTAGAATATCTGCACGGGTTTGTCATAATTTGATTTTATCATAAATTTATTGGTTTTCCGCCCCAACTTGGGGCGGGGTTAGAGGTAGGGAGGGGTAGGGAGGGGAAACACATAAAAACCGCCCCCATCCCGGCCTACTCTAAACTGGGGAAAGGAGCTTTATTACCGGGTTTCCCTCTATATATGCAAAATATTTATAACAAACTGTAAAAATATTCCCAGTTTCTATTGATTCCCCCCCCGCTGGCATGCCAGAATAGAGAAAAAGAGGATTTAACAATGGGAATCAAACCCTGGATTGATTATTTTTTAGATCTTGCAAAAACATGCGCCTCCCGCTCAAACTGTTTAAGAGCAAATGTCGGCGCCGTTATTGTTGGTGAGGACAAAAAAATCAAAGCAACAGGTTACAACGGAACCCCGAGCGGTGTAGAATCCTGCTACGAACGCGGGGAGTGTTACCGAATTAAAAATAATATTCCTTCCGGCACAAAATACGAAACCTGCCGCTCAATACATGCCGAACAAAATGCTATTATTCAGGCAGGGCAAGACCGGTGTAAAGATTCAACTATGTATATCTGGGGCCACGATATTATCTGCATTCTATGCAAACGATTTATCATACAGGCTGGTATTAAAGACGTATATCTGAGAAAAGATGAAAATTCACCAATCATCCATGTTTACTCGGAAGATATTAAACGGGAGCTTGAAAATTAAGTTTTCAGCTTAATAAAACTTTACCTTTTATTGACGATAAATAAATCATTTGAGATAATAAGCAGGATGGTGAAATTATGAAATTTACAGATGTTTTTCATACTAAATTTGTTTACTTCTAAAAGAAAAAGAGAAAAGTATTTGCTTTTCTCTTTTTTTTACAAGGATAGGTGGTAATGGAACAGCTTGAAGGAAAAATAAAATATAACAGACAGGCAAGCAGCAGCCTGTATATAATGGATTTAGAAACCCCGGGCGGAATTGTTTCCAAACCGGGGCAATTTATATCAATACTTATTCCAAATAAAACTCTCCGCCGCCCGATTAGTATTCTGGATAACACAGGTAATTCAATAAAAATCTTATATAAAATCCGCGGCGAAGGAACAAAATACCTTGCCGGATTAAAAGAAGGAGAAAGGGTTAATTTTACAGGAGTTTTCGGCAATTCTTTTACCGGCGGAAACAAAAACCTTTTAATCGGGGCGGGTGTCGGAATTGCGCCGGTTTACTACTTTAAAAAAGAACTTGAAAAAAATAATATCAATGTGAAATTTGCTGCCGGATTTAAGACAAAAGCAGAAATTCCGGAAGAATTATTTACATCTATTGATTACATATCTACAGATGACGGCAGTTCAGGCTTCAAAGGCAGTATTGTTGAATACACAAAACAAATTATAGAAGAACATTCACCGGATAATATATGCGTTTGCGGCCCAATTATTGTGATGAAGCTTATTTCACAAATTGCCTCAGAAAAAAGCATAAACTGTCAAGTTTCGATGGAAAGTATGATGGGCTGCTCTGTCGGAGCATGCCGCGGGTGTGTGATAAAAATTAATGAGAACGGAACTATCAGAAACGCTGCTGTATGCAAAGAAGGAACGATTTTTGATGCAAAAGAAGTATTCTACGGAGGCGGGAAATATGATTAATACGTGCGTAAGCCATGGACTGCTGCAATTACAAAATCCGATAATGACCGCCTCAGGAACATACGGCTACAACATAGAATACGAAGATTTTACAAACCTCGCATCATTAGGTGCAATTGTTACTAAAGCTATTACCCTGAAGCCCCGTGCCGGTAATGCCGGACAGAGAATTATTGAAACAGAATGCGGCTTGGTAAATTCTATAGGATTGGAAAATATTGGTATAGAACGATTTTTAAAAGAAAAACTGCCGATGCTTTTAAATAAAAAAATAAATTTTGTTGTTAATATTGCCGGCTCAACTATTGAAGAATACATTGAGCTTGCAGGGCTGTGTGAAAGTTCAGGCATAAAAATGATTGAACTTAACGTTTCATGTCCTAATGTCAAACACGGCTGTCTTGAATTCGGAGTAGATGAAAAAGGTTTAGAAAAACTTGTAAAATCTGTAAGAGAAATATACAGCGGGTGTTTAATAGTCAAACTTACCCCGAATGTTACAAGCATTGAACAATTAGGAATCGCCTGCCAGAATGCAGGTGCAGATGCTGTTTCTGCAATAAATACACTCAAAGGGTGCGGCATAAAGCTCTATTTTGAGAACGGCAAGTTTAGAAAAGAACAGGTAACAGGCGGCTACTCAGGACTCGGCATCAAGCCCGCCGCTCTCAGTGCAGTTTTACGGCTTAGCAAAGTGCTGGATATCCCTATAATAGGCATGGGCGGTATTTATTCACTAAACGATGTTTTTGAATTCTTTGCCGCCGGCGCTGATGCCGTACAAATCGGCACCGCTAACTTTACACATCCGGATATTGCAGGGAAACTGGTTTCAGAATTATATAATTTTATGGATAAAAACGGATTTAACACGCTTAATGATTTGAAAGGAGCATTAAGAAATGAATAATGAAGCATTAGAATTATTAGAAAAAACAGAAGGAGTCTTAAAAGGACATTTTTGTCTTACATCAGGACTTCACTCAGATATATATTTTCAGTGTGCAAAACTTTACCAGTATCCGGAATACACGGAAAAAATCGCAAAACTTATTGTTAAAAGTCTTGATGGTATTGAATTTGATACAGTAATATCACCCGCAATCGGGGCTGTTATTATCGGATATGAAACGGCAAAGCAGGCCGGCAAACGAAATCTGTTTGTTGAGAGAAAAGACGGTATAATGCAATTAAGGCGCGGTTATTCGCTTAAAAAAGGTGAAAAAGTTGTTATAATAGAAGACGTTATAACAACGACAAGAACAATCAAAGAAACAATTGAAGCAATAAAAGATTTTGAACCGGAAATTGCGGCGGTAGGCTGCATTGTAGACAGAACCTGCGGCAAAACAGGGCTTAATATCAAGTCTGTACTTCAAATAGACCCCGTCACTTACAAACCGGAAGATTGTCCGCTCTGCAAGGCCGGTATTCCGGTTGTAAAACCCGGAAGCAGAGAAGGTAAATGATTTATAAGGAAATAAAATATGAAAAATTTAATTGATATTAAAAGACTTACAAAAGAAGAAATTACAGCAATAATAAACCGCGCAGCAGAGTTCAAGTCCGCATCTCAGGATCCTGCGCGCGGAGAAATTAATTATACAAGCGGAATAAGCGACTTCGCGCGGCTTGGTGAACGGCTTTACCGTGCAAGCTCCTGTTCTAACAAGACCGCCTGTTTAATGTTCTTTGAAAACTCAACAAGAACAAAATGCTCTTTTGCAATAGCTGCACAAAAATTAGGTATGAACTTGATAGATTTTAATGTACAAACCTCCTCCTTATCAAAAGGAGAAACTCTCAAAGATACTCTCGATAATCTGTACTATATGGGTGTTAATACCGTCATTTTACGCCACAAAGAAGACGATATGACAGATAGGATATCAAAAGAAGTAAAACTTCCCATGTCATTTATAAACGCCGGTGACGGTAAAAGCGCCCACCCCACACAAGCTCTTTTAGATTATATGACAATGCTTGAAAAACTCGGCACGGTTGAAGGAAAAAAGATTGTTATAGCAGGTGATGTAAGCCATTCACGTGTCGCAAAATCAAATCTGGCGCTGCTTAATAAAATGGGTGCAAATGTTCATTTCTTCGCACCGGAATATTTTACACCGAAAAATAAAGAAGAATTTAACGTAATATGGGAGGATGATTATAATACTGCAATCACCGGTGCAGATGTTGTCATGCTGCTAAGAATCCAAACTGAACGTTTAAACGGCGAAGAAACAGAGATGGCAAAGAATTACAGTGCAAAATACTGCCTTACCCCCGAACGGCTTGAAAAATATGCGCCAAATGCAATTCTAATGCATCCGGGGCCTGTTAACCGCGACATTGAAATTTCATCAGAACTTCTTGACTCGCCCAGAGGCAAAACAATACTGGAGCAGGCACAAAACGGGGTTTATACAAGAATGGCCGTGCTTGAGAACGCCGCAGGATAAAACAGGATGGAAATAACTGCAAAAAATTTAAAACTCAATGTAGAAAATGGAATCATCACAGAGGTCAAGCAGGGCTGTGTTGAAAGTAGTTTGTATATTGCACCGAGGTTTATTGACCTTCACTGCCACCTTAGAGAACCCGGCGGAGAAGAAAAGGAAACCATAACAACCGGAATAAATTCAGCCTTCAGCGGCGGATACGGAACTATTTTTGCTATGCCAAACACAAGCCCTGTCTGTGATAATCCTCAGGTGCTGAATTACATAATTTCACATTCAGCAAACCCTTATGATATTTGTGTAAAACCTGTATGCGCAATTACAACAGGGCTTACAGGCGAAGAAACTACTGATTTTCAGGCATTAAAACAACACGGAGCAGGTGTTTTTTCTAATGACGGCAAACCTGTTGAAAATATGGAATTATTCAAAAATGTACTAAAAAAAGCAGCGCAGACTAATGTTCTTATAATTTCACACTCAGAAAATACAGACTACCCGCCGCAAGACCCGCGTTCTGAGTGGACTGCCGTTGAACGCGAAATTGAAGCGGTACGTCAGACTAACGGCAGGCTGCATTTTGCACATATTTCTACTAAAGAATCAATAGAATTAATCCGGCAGGCAAAGAAAGATGGCCTAAATATCACCGCAGAAACAGCCCCGCATTATTTTACTTTTTCAAAAAACGATATCACAACAACCGACGGAAGATTTAAAATGAATCCGCCGCTAAGAAATCCTGAAGATGTTACAGCCGTTAAAACCGGTCTAAAAGACGGCACAATAGATATTATTGCAACAGACCACGCACCGCATACGGCAGAAGAAAAATCACGGCCGTACGCAAATTCACCCTATGGGATAACAGGGTTTGAAACAGCTTTCTCTCTTGCTTATACCAACCTTGTTCTTGCAGGAATTTTAACAGTTGAAGAATTGATAAGTAAATTCACCAGTATACCCGCTAAAATCGCCGGCATTAAACCGCCGCAGATAAAAGCCGGACAAAAAGCCGAGTTTAACATTATCGACCTTGATAAAAAATGCGTAGTCAAAGGAGAAAATTTTAAATCAAAATGTAAAATAACTCCCTATGAAGGATTGGAATTAACAGGCAAAGTCGTTCAAACCATAATAGGAGAAAGAATTTATAACTTATAAAAAACGGAGATTAACTAAATGAATATAAATCCTGAAATCAAAGAAAAAATAGTTCTCGCTCTTGATGTAAACACAATAGATGAAGCAAAGCAGCTTGTAACCGAACTAAAAGATTACACAGGAGTTTTTAAAGTCGGGCTTCAATTTATTCTTGCAAACGGCAGCGAGGTTTTCAAGTTTATAAGAGATGAGGGCGGAAAATTCTTTTTTGATATAAAACTCCACGATATTCCCAACACCGTAAAAAAAGCATCAGAAAATATAATAAAACAGGGTGCTTCTTTTTTTAATCTGCACGCAGCAGGCGGTGCGGAAATGATGAAACAGGCCGCAGAAGGCGCAAATAATGCAGCAAAAGCTCTCGGGCTTGACCCGCCGGTTATACTCGCCGTAACTCTTTTAACAAGTATTTCGGAGGATGTTTTGAATAACGAACTTCAAATTCCCTCTAACACAAAAGACTACACCCTCACGCTTGCAAAACTTGCCAAGGCAAGCGGAATGAGCGGTGTTGTAGCCTCCGCGCACGAATGCGCGGGTATTAAATCAGCCTGCGGGAAGGATTTTAAAGTTCTATGCCCCGGAATACGCCCTGCATGGTCTGTTACCGGTGACCAGAAACGTATAGCCGCACCGGCTTTTGCTATATCTCAGGGAGCCGATTATCTTGTAATAGGCAGAGCCGTTACAGGCTGCAAGGATAAAATCGGAGCAATGCAAAAAATTTATGAAGAAATAGAAGGTGTTTTATAATGAAAGCCAGATTACTGCTAGATAACGGAATGATTTTTGAGGGCGAAAACTTTGGAGCAGAAGGTACTGCGCTTGGTGAAATATGTTTTAATACATCAATGGCCGGTTATCAGGAAATCCTTACAGACCCTTCCTATGCAAAACAGGTAGTTGTAATGACTTATCCTGAGATAGGTAATTACGGTATTAACAAAGATGACTTTGAAAGTTCAAAAATTTCTGCAACGGGATTTATTGTAAAAAATTATTCAGAAAACGAAAGCCATTATAAATCATATATCAAACTTAAAGATTACCTTAAACAACAGAATGTAATAGGGATTTCCAATATTGATACCCGTTATCTTACAACAATAATAAGAGAAGCAGGCGCTATGAACTGCGCTGTTACAACAGAGGAAATAACAGAAGAATTAAAAACAAAACTGAAAAACTTCTCAATTGATAAAAACATTACAATTCAGGTTTCACGGGCTGCAAAAGAAACAATTTCTCCCGCACCTGACAAAGCAAACGGACTGCATATTGCAGTAATTGACTGCGGAATAAAAAAGAGTATTATAGACTGCTTTAAAAACCGCGGATGCGAATTAACCATTTTCCCCGCAAATATTGATTCAGGCGAAATACTAAACACCAAATTTGATGCTCTGCTTATTTCTAACGGCCCCGGCGACCCGCAGGATGCCATGGCCGCAATTAAAACAACAAAAGAACTTATCGGGAAAATTCCCATTTACGGAATCTGTCTTGGATATCAGATTCTGTGTATTGCTCTCGGCGGAAAAACTTATAAACTCAAATACGGACACAGAGGCGGAAACCACCCTGTAATAAATAAACAAACAGGAAAAGTATTTATGACCTCCCAGAATCACGGGTATGCCGCAGACGCAAGCACCCTGCCCGATAATGCAATCATAACCTATACAAACCTCAATGACGGGACTCTGGAAGGATTTTCATGTAAACCGCTAAAAATAGATGCAGTCCAGTTTCATCCGGAAGCCGCCCCCGGCCCGAATGATGCTCAAATTATATTTTACGGCTGGATTGACGAAATGCTTGAACGCAAATGCAATATACTAAACAGATTTACAAAATTATTTAAAAGAGGTTAGAAATGCCAAAAAACAATGATATAAAAAAAGTTCTTGTAATAGGTTCGGGGCCGATAGTAATCGGTCAGGCCGCAGAATTTGATTACGCTGGAGTGCAGGCGTGCCGTGCGCTTAGAGAAGAAGGTATAAAAGTTATACTTATCAACTCTAATCCTGCAACTATTATGACTGATGAAACAATTGCAGACAGGGTTTATATTGAACCGCTTACAGCAGAAACCTTTGAGTATGTAATTAATAAAGAACGCCCTGACGGACTTCTTGCAGGATTAGGCGGTCAGACAGGGCTTAATATGGCTCTTAAGCTCTATGAAAACGGAATTTTAGACAAATACAATGTTAAACTTCTCGGAACAAGAATTGATTCAATCAAAAAAGCAGAGGACAGGGAACTCTTTAAAGAACTGATGCTTGAAATCGGAGAACCTGTACCGGACAGTATCACCGCATCAAATATGGAAGAGGCGCAGGAGTTTGCATCAAGAACCGGTTTTCCGCTGATAATCCGTCCGGCGTACACTCTTGGCGGTTCAGGAGGCGGTATTGCCGCTAATCAAAAAGAATTTGAAGAAATAGTCTACAGCGGATTACTCAGAAGCCCGATTTCACAAGTATTAATAGAAAAAAGTATAGCAGGATATAAAGAAATTGAGTACGAAGTAATCCGCGATTCAAACGATACTGCAATTACAATTTGCAATATGGAAAACATTGACCCGATTGGAATACATACAGGCGACAGTTTCGTAACAGCTCCGTCGCAAACACTTACAAACAAAGAATATCAGATGTTAAGAAGTTCTGCACTAAAAATTATCCGAGCATTAAAAATCGAGGGCGGCTGTAATGTTCAATACGCACTTGACCCCACAAGCAGCAGGTACTACGTAATAGAAGTTAACCCCAGAGTCAGCCGCTCGTCAGCACTTGCATCGAAAGCTACAGGGTTTCCTATCGCTAAAGTTACAACCAAAATTGCCATAGGCTATAGGCTGGATGAAATTAAAAATGCAATAACACAAAAAACAGCCGCAGCTTTTGAACCGGCTTTAGACTATGTTGTAACAAAAATCCCCAAATGGCCGTTTGACAAATTTGACCAAGGTGACAGAATCCTCGGGACAAAAATGAAAGCAACAGGCGAAGTTATGGCTGTCGGAAGAACTTTTGAAAGTTCCTTTAAAAAAGCCATAACCTCTATAGAAGATAAAAACACAGGACTTGTCAGAAAAAAATATACTTCATTCTCAGATGAAGAACTCAAAGCCCTGCTGACGATTCAAGACGACAGGCGGATTTTCAGAGTTGCAGAAGCTCTTTCAAGAAAAATCTCGGTCGAAGAAATTAACTATATAACTAAAATTGATAAGTGGTTTATTTATAAAATCAAGAACCTCGTTGAGTTTGAACAAAAACTAAAAACAGAAGCGCTTACAAAAGAATTGTACCTTGCTGCAAAAGAAAAAGGGTTCTTAGACAGCGAAATTGCTGTTATTACAAGAAAAAAACTTGAAGATATTGAAAAATTCAGAAAAGAACATAATATTAAAGCCGCCTTTAAGATTGTAGATACATGTGCAGCAGAGTTTAAAGCGTACACACCGTACTATTACTCAACCTACAACGAGTACGATGAAAATATTATTTCTGATAAAAAAAGTATTATTATTCTGGGTTCCGGTCCGATTAGAATAGGCCAGGGCATTGAATTTGATTACTGTTCGGTACATGCCGCGTGGGGAGTAAAAGAAAAAGGATATGAAGCTATAATTGTAAATTCTAATCCTGAAACACTTTCTACAGATTTTGATATCGCGGACAAATTATACTTTGAACCGATGAATATCGAAAATATTATGAATATTATTGAAAGTGAAAAACCGTACGGTGTTATGGTTCAGTTTGGGGGGCAAACCGCTATTAACCTTGCAGAAAAACTTGACAAAAAAGGTGTTAACCTCATCGGGACATCACTTGAATCAATAAACCTTGCAGAGGATAGAAAACAGTTTGAAAATCTGCTGCAAACACTTAACATACCTCAGCCTAAAGGAAGAGCAGTAAGGAAAGTGGAAGAAGCTGTAGAGGCCGCAAAGACACTTGGTTTTCCTCTGCTTGTCCGTCCGTCATACGTCATAGGCGGGCGAGGAATGCAGGTTGTCTATAATCAGGAGGAATTAGTTACGTATTTTAATTCGGCGCTTAAATTTTCTGATGAACATCCTGTACTTATTGACCAGTATATAGAAGGCAAAGAAGTGGAACTTGATGCTGTATCTGACGGTGAAAATGTTCTAATTCCCGGTATTACCGAACACATAGAGCGTGCAGGGGTTCACTCCGGCGACAGCATTGCAATCTATCCTACACAAAAAGTTAAAGCCTCTGTAATTAATACCCTCGTTAATTACACCGAAAAACTTGCCAAGGCACTTAAAATAAAGGGATTAATGAACATTCAATTTGTATTAAAAGATGATATTGCATATATTATAGAAGTTAATCCGCGTGCATCAAGAACCGTACCAATTATGAGTAAAGTAACCGGAATTCCTATGGTAGAACTCGGAATCAGCACAGCTCTGGGGCAAACGCTGCCGGAATTGGGATATAAATCAGGATTGTATGACAAAACAGACCTTGTTTGCGTAAAAGTTCCGGTATTTTCATTCCAGAAACTAAACAGGATAGATCCGGCGCTTGCTCCGGAAATGAAATCAACGGGCGAAGTTTTAGGAATAGACACCTCATTTGACAGGGCGCTTGTGAAAGGGTTTCTCGCAGCAGGGTACAAGTTTGACAGATTGAATGGTGATGTAATGCTCTCATTAAACGACCATACAAAACCCCAGTGTGATGAAATCGCAAAAACTCTTGTTGAATTAGGGTTCAGAATAGTTGCAACAACCGGCACCCACAAATATCTTGAAGAGAGGGGGATTCCGTCTAAAGAGATAGAAAATTTTGACATACCTAAAATACAGGCTCACATGAAGAAAAAACAATTATGTTTTGTCATAAATACACCGTCAACAAACGCAAATGCCGCAAGAATCGGCTCGGAAAACAGAGGTTTTATGATAAGAACAATCGCAGAAATGTATTCAACGCCGTGTTTCACCTCGCTTGATACGGCAGGTGCATACCTTAAAGCTTTAAAGTTTTATAACTCCTACCCAAATTTAAAATATGATGGTATAACTGAATACAGAAAGGTTTGTACTCTTGTATAAGAAATGCGGTATTTATATAGCAATTATCGGCACTTTTTTAGTGTTTTCTCCGGCATTTGCCGCAGATACGGCACAAACACTACAGCCGCCGGTATTTACTAATGAAGAATTAGAAGAAAATACAGAGTCAGATAAAATCTATAAATCGCAACCGCTTACTGTCAAACCGGATGAAAGCAGCCCAGATAGTATTGATATACAAAAAATTATCCAGTATTCTTCAAACAGCGGTCTTGAATATACAAGACGCGGAATGTACTATGAAGAACATAAAGATTATCAATCTGCAATAGAAGATTACACAAAAGCGCTTGAACTAACCCCCGGGCGTTCAGAACTTCTTATAAGACGGGCATCATGCTATGAAGAGTTAAAACAATATAATCTTGCCATAAGAGATTTAACAGAAACTCTGGGAATGCGCCCTTATAGAGCAGAAATATACGCTTCACGCGGAAAGCTTTATGCAAAAATAAATGAAGATGAATTATCAATCCGTGATTTTGATAAAGCCATTGAATTAAATCCTTTAAAACCTGATTTTTACACAGATAGAGGAGATTTTTATAAAAGCCGGAGAAAAGAAGATTACGCTAAAAGAGATTATGCAGCGGCAGCAGAGTTATACGCGTATACAGCAGACAATTTTAAATCTGCCAAACTGTGGCGAGAAGCTATAAGAGAATATGATAAGGCCATTGCAAAGAATCCGGATAAAGAAGAATTTAAACAGGCGCGAGAAGAGTGTAAAAAAGAGCTTGAAAAAGAATTAAAAGCCGCAGAAGAGGAAGCTAAAAAAGCCGAGGAAGAAGCAAGGAAAAAATCCCGCCAGAAAGACAGAAGCAAAATGCTGCCTAAAGAATCATTAATGCGATAATAAAATTTATTTTACCGGATACAGCCGCTATCGCCACAGACAAATTGCAGCAATAGTTAGAAGTTTATCATTTCTTCATATATAATGGTTGTTTTTTAATATTTTTTATGATATACTTAAAGTATCATTATTTTATAAGGAATATTTATGAAAGAAATCACAGGCAAATACAACAGTGCAAAAGTTTTTACCGATGTCATAGATGAAATATCAGTAAAACAGATAGAAGAATTATGCAGCCAGGAATTTATAACCGGCTCTAAGATTCGTATTATGCCTGATGTCCATGCCGGTGCCGGCTGTACTGTCGGCACAACAATGACTATATCTGATAAAATTGTTCCTAATCTTGTCGGGGTTGATATAGGCTGCGGGATGGAAACCATTCAGCTCAAAGAAAAATCTATTGATTTGAACGAACTTGACAGATTAATCTACGAAAAAATCCCCTCCGGTACAAATATTCGGGAAACGCCGCACAAATATACAAACGATATTAACATAGAAGAGCTTAAAAGCCTTTACTACATAAATCAGTTCCGCACCCAAAGAAGCATCGGCACGCTTGGCGGCGGAAATCACTTTATAGAAGTCGACAAAGATATTGACGGCTGCCTCTATCTCGTAATTCACTCGGGCAGCCGGCACCTCGGGAAAGAAGTCGCTGAATATTATCAGGAAGAAGGGTATAAGCAGCTCAATAATTGTTCAAAAAAAATTATTGATGATAAAATCGAATACTTAAAAGCTCATGGCAGGCAATCGGAAATTCAGACAACCATAAAGCAAATGAAAGAACAAAAGATAACCCGTATTCCCAAACATCTTGCCTATACCAGCGGGTATCTGTTTGATGAATATATTCACGATATGCAAATTGTCCAGCAGTATGCAATGCTAAACAGAAAAGCCATAGCCGATGAACTTATAAAAGGATTAAATTTAACAATAGAAACTGAATTAACCACAATTCACAATTATATAGATACCGGATGTATGATACTTAGAAAAGGAGCTGTTTCTGCCCAAATGGGCGAAAAGCTTTTAATCCCGATAAACATGCGTGACGGCAGCTTAATCTGCACCGGCAAAGGCAACGAAGACTGGAATTATTCAGCCCCGCACGGCGCCGGCAGATTATTCAGCAGAACACAGGCAAAACAAAAGTTCACGGTTGAAGAATTCCAAAAATCAATGTCAGGAATCTTTACAACCTCCGTTAATAACGAAACTCTGGATGAATGCCCTATGGCCTACAAATCAAAAGATGATATTGTAAATAACATTTCGCCCACTGTTGATATCAACAAAATAATAAAACCCGTCTACAACTTTAAAGCCGGAGAAGATTTCAGCCAACCGCAGCAGCAATCACAAAAATTTCCTCATAAATAACTAGCCCGACTGTACAATTTATTAAACGAAAAACAGGTCATAATAAAGTTGAACAGAAAGGAGGCATCTTGTGAAATATGTAAGAAATATTGCCTACTCGCTCGTACTTATAGGTGCGCTGAACTGGGGTTTAATAGGTTTATTCGGGTTTGACCTTGTTGCTGCAATATTTGGAGATATGACCGTATTATCAAGGATTATATACTCATTAGTCGGTGCAAGTGCTGTCATTACTGCATTCTCTGTACATCACTGCGACACAGTCCGCGAAACCCAAAGCTGCGAGTATGGAAATTGTAATTAAAACAATTAAATACTTCTTTAAAAAAGAACCTCTTTTATAAAAGAGGTTCTTTTTATTTACTAAATCTGAAATATTTACCCGCAGACAGAGCTTAATAAAACTAAACCATTGACAAAAAATATTGTTCTGGTACGATAATTAATGTCGATAAGCCCCCATCGTCTAGAGGCCTAGGACAACACCCTTTCACGGTGTAGACAGCGATTCGAATTCGCTTGGGGGTACCATTTCAATATACGGCTCCGTTAAGGAGCTTATTTTTTTGAATATTGTTGAGTTTACGCTGTTTTGAAAATCTTGAAAATCTGCATTTAATCCATTAAAAGATATTATATTTTGAATATTCTTTTTCATACACGTATCCTAAAAAACTACATCACATACCAATTAATACCCCATTTGACACAATTTTAAACTACGAAAAGAGCCAGAGAAGAATTTGTAACATAATAGTCTTTTGCATTAAACATACACCGCAGCCTTAACAAAATTAAACAATTTGTCTATAGCAAAGGTTTGGGCTATGATAAAAATATGAAAGACGGGATGATTGTAGTAGTCGATGATGAAAAAATAGTAACTTCTGCCTTTAAAACTCTTTTAATGGTAGAAGGATATACAAACGCACATTTTTTTAACAACCCGCTTGACGCACTCAAATTTCTTGAAACAAACCAGCCGGATTTAGTAATATCTGATTTCCTTATGCCCGAAATGAACGGGCTGGAATTTCTCGTCAAGGTTAAAGAATTATATCCGGAGGTTAGCAAAATCATTCTTACAGGTTACGCCGATAAAGAAAATGCTATAAACGCCATAAATGATGCCGGAATTTACAAGTATCTGGAAAAGCCCTGGAATAATGATGATTTACTGATAAATATCAGAAACGGTATTGAACGCAGTTATCTGGTTTCCGAATTGAGAAAAAAAATAACGGAACTCAATGCCGCTAAAAAAGAGCTTGAAAAATACTCACATTCACTGGAGCAGCTTGTGGAAGAAAAAACAGCCGATATCATATCAACCAATGCAAAACTTTCCGGAATAATTACCCATTGCGCTGACGGAATTATTACAATCGACAAAAACGGTATAATAGAACAGGTTAATCCAGCCGTCGAAAACCTCACCGGTCTTAGTTCTGAAAGGCTGTGCGGACACGATATTACAGAGTTCGTTTATAACGAAAAAGCCTCTGTAAAATCTTTCCTTGATACAGAAAAAAACGAAATATTTGTAAGAAACTGTTTCACAACAAATCCTCTGAGCAGTTTCCACACCCCCGTGGAAATAAGCTTTGCAAAGTTTAATCAGGAAAGCTACGTTTGTGTACTGAGAGATGTAAGCGAACAAAAGAAAGCAGACAAATTACGGGATGATTTTATGGCAACGCTCACGCACGATTTGCGCACCCCGCTCCTTGCAGCAATCCAGACACTTAAATTCTTCCTTGACGGAAGTTTGGGAGCTGTTACAGACAGGCAGAAACTCCTGCTTTCAACTATGCTCAAAAGCAACGAAGATTTATTAGGACTGGTTAATGCTCTATTAGAAGTGTTTAAGTACGACGCCGAAAAACTTGTTTTACAAAAATCAGAATTTATATTTAACGAACTTGTTACCCGGATTTACAATGAGCTTAAACCGCTTGCTGATAAAAAAGAATTGGAATTCATGTTTGAAAATACAAACGAAGACTTGATAATAAACGCTGATAAAACAGAACTCAGGCGTGTAATCTGCAATCTGTGCGGCAATGCTATTAATTATACACAGCAGAGCGGTAAAGTATCTCTTATAATCAAAGCAGAAGGAAATGATTTAATCTTTTCTGTAAGTGATAACGGAAGCGGAATCCCGCAGGAGGATATTCCAAATCTGTTTCAGCGGTTCTCTCAGGGTACAAGCACCAAGCGTTCTACAGGAACGGGACTGGGGCTTTATCTGTCAAGACAGATTATTGAGGCGCATAACGGGAAAATCTGGCTTGATACTATGCTAAACAAAGGAAGTGAATTTTCCTTCCTGCTCACCGATGTTATTACAAAACGTGTTAAACGAAAGGCGGGAGCTGCTGTATGATAAGAGTTTTACTGGTTGAAGATCATGTACTTGTCAGAATGGGACTTTCACTGCTGCTGGAAAAAAGTAATAATATTTCACTTATCGGAGAAGCTGAAGACGGTATTCAGGGGGTTTCTATGGCTAAAGAGCTTGACCCCGATGTTATATTAATGGATATCGGACTCCCCGGGATTGACGGAATACGTGCTACAAGAAAAATTAAAGAAATAAATCCTAATATAAAAGTTCTGATTTTCACATCAAGAGATAGCGAAAAAGATGTATTTGAAGCTTTTGGCGCAGGAGCCGACGGTTATATCATGAAAGGAGCCTCACCCGAACAGACAATTTCTGCAATAGAAACAGTAAACTCCGGAGCCGCATGGCTTGACAGTGCTATTGCCAAACTTGTTTTGAATAATATTAATTCTCCCAGAAACCAAACCGCAAACAACGGAATGAGTGAAGTGAATCCTAACGCCGGAAAAATTCAATACGGGCTGACAGATCGAGAAATGGATGTTTTAGCCCTTATGGTTGCCGGACAGTCCAACAATCAGATTGCTGAAAGCCTTGTAATTACAAAAGCAACCGCCAAGGCACATGTACATAGCATTCTCCAGAAACTGTGCGTCGGCTCCCGCACGCAGGCCACTATTACTGCCATGAAAGAAGGTCTTGTTTAATGTTCTTTGACACTGCAGCAGGTCTTTATATGATGATGAAAATGCAATTTCAAAATGCAGACACGCTTGCGCTGCGCAGCAAACCGCCTATTACCAGAGAATATGAACAGCAGGAGAGGGCAGATAAAAAGGAATTAAAAGAAGAATATGAGAAATCAAAAATGCCGGAATCAGGATTCATGCTGCGTTCTGAATATGAAGAAAAATCGTTAAGCAAAGACAAAAATACAATAAAAGTCGAACCGGCTAAAGTTCCGGAAGAATACGGTATGAAATATGTTCCTGTCCCAAAATATAAACTGGTTAAATATAACAGTACACCCGGATTTGTTGAACTCCAGATTCCGCGCAGACTCAACTTTGACAGAGAAGTTAACGGACAGGGAATTGTTTCTTCAGATTTTACTTTTATGGTTTATCCCTCCATTCACTATTACGCTTCTGCGGACTGCACATCAACTGATTTGTACGTAATCCCGCTTGATACCTCACTCTCTAAACTTGAAAGAGTTAAGCAGGCAAATATCATAAAACGCGAAACCAAGCCAATACTCTCAACCTCTAAAGATATTGATACACCTTATATTTTCAGAACACTAACTCCGGTCGATTTTACTCCCGATAACAAAAAATTGCTAATCAAAGAAAAAACCGGTTACAGATTCGACGGTATCTGGAAAACAGATTTGTGGATATATGATTTTGAAACAAAAAAAGCAACCGCACTTCCCGAAATTCGAGAAGCAATTGCAAATTACTGGGCGCAAACCAAAGGCGCAAACCTTGACGAAAGCCGATGGGATATTTATCCGATGGGATTTGATGAAAATAATCAGGATAGAATTATTGTATGCGCTTACGGTTATACAGGGAAAGTACCCGTATTTTTAGGAACCTGGAGCATTGATACAGGCGGTGATATTAGTAAATTACAAGCCCTGAGCGGTTCATCACTCCCGATAAGCATTGTAGGCTACAGGCTCGAGTATAACGGAAACGAGTCAAGAGAATACACAGAAGCCGAAGAAAAACGGCTTAATAAAGAAGAAAAAGAACATAAAAAAGAAAAAAAACGCTTGCAAAAAGCAAAAGAAAAAAAACTTAAGCAGCAATATAAACTCAAACTCAATCAATTAGAAGAAGAATACAAGTATAAAAAACAACAGTCCATAGAGAATTATAACGGCAGCGGTAATAGTTATAACGGGACTACAGGTGTTGATTCACTGTAATATGTTTACCCTCAGCAGCAGGAAGCGTAAAAGTAATTGTAGTCCCATGATTTTCCTTGCTTTCCGCAAAAATCCTGCCTCCGTGTGCCGTAATTATGTTTTTACTAATAAACAATCCTAATCCAAACCCTATTTTTTTACGCTCTTTTGCCAGTGTTACATTTGCATTAAAAATATCATTCGGGTTATCAAGCTTTATGCCGGAGCCGCTGTCTGTAACAGAAAAAGTATACTCTCCTCCGGATTTCGTTAACCGCAGTATTATAGTACTTCCAAAAGGCGCGTATTCTGAAGCATTACTTATAAGATTATTGATAACACGCTTTATCTCTATTATATCTATCATTACCACTGCCTTTGGAATATCTGACAAAAACTCCAGACTTATTTCCTTCTCCTCCGGTAAGTATTTCGTTTCCTGAATAGAACTCTCTATAACTGTTTTTAAATCCTCCGGAAGCATTTTAAACTTTGGCTCTGTATTAGTATGGCTGTATGAACATAAAATATTATCAGTCATCGTTTTCATAAATTTAACCGAAGATAAAATATCATTTATAATTTCTTTCTGCTCCTCTGTTAATTCCCCAAAATTATTCTTTAACAGCATCTGCAAAGCTGTAATTTCCGCGCTGATTGGTGTTTTTAAATCGTGTGTAACCATTGCATAAAAAGCGTCACGGGCTTTATTTATCTTATTTTTTATCTCCTCCTGTTTCAAAATATTATAAATCTGGTGTTTTAAAATCTCCACATCATAAGGTTTTTCGACATAACAGCAAGCACCCGCATTATAACCGGCTATTTTATATTCATAGTCCGAAAGCGCACTGATAAATACTACGGGAGTATTCTTATTAAGTTCAGAGTTCTTTATAGTATCCGCTAAGTCAAAACCGGATATTTCCGGCATTAATATATCCAGCAAAAATAAATCAAATTTTCCGTTTTTAATTTTCTCAACAGCATTCACAGGCTGTGTATAAACTTCAAGCGTTATTCCAAGCCCGCGGACAACCTCTTCTATTAATTGTATATTCATTATATTATCATCTACAACCATTACACGCGCTTCACTAAACGGCTGCAATGGAATGTTAACACCCGGGCTTTTTGCCTTATCAGGCTTAAGCGCTTTTAAATACGTATTAACAACAGCTTCATCAATCGGATATGGTATAACATTTTTTATCCCTATACTGTTAGCAAGCAGTATCTCCTCACGCTCTAACTTCTTTGCAGAAAGCCAAAATCTGGTTTGAGGGTTCATTTGTATTAGTTTTTTCACAGAATTTATATTCGTTTTTAACTCTGTAGTAAGAATACACAACTGGCTCTCAATCTTACATCCGTCAAAAATTTTGTCGATAATCTGATACTTTTGTATATCCTGCATAGCATGAGTTTACTAATAATCATGCGCATTTTGTATTACCTTGTCGGGTATAATTAACTGTTTGCAGGAGTTGAAAAAGCGTATTGCCGGCAAATGCCCAAATGCCGTTTTATGCCGGCAAGCAGGATTTCTTCAAAATTGTCATTTTTTGACTTTTTCTACATCCTCATATATTAAGTTTTGTAACAATTAAACAGCTTAATGAAATTGCGCTGTTTTTATATACTTTATATATATGTACAAAATAAACACAACGATATTAAGACATATTTATTCCCTAATTCCCTTTCCTATAAAAAGTTACTTACCCCGTATCTTACGGGGCTTTTTTTAGAGATGGAAAAATTCGCCGGTATAAAATATAGAGAATATGATATAATTAAGTGTAATACTCTACAGGTCGATAAAAATGTTAATAGAAGGTAAAGAACTTAAAGTACTCAGAGATGAAGCAGAAATTCAAAAAAGAGTCCGCGAAATTGCAGACAGTCTGAATGAACGTTTTAAAGAGGAAGAAATTTACATAATCTGTGTTCTGAAAGGCTCAATTATGTTCACTGTTGATTTAATTAAAAATCTTAAAATGCCGTTAAGAACAGAGTTCATCAGGCTTGCAAGCTACGGGCATGATTTTACAAGTTCGGGCAAAGTTAAGGCCGTTGATATATCGCTTCCGGATTTAAACGGGAAAAATGCAGTAATTGTCGAAGATATTATAGATACCGGCCGCACAGCAAAATTTCTTGTCGACTTTATCCACATGAATTTCAAAGTAAAAAACCTTGTTTTTTGTTCGCTGATGGATAAAAAATGCAAACGGGAAGTTGATATTCAGCCTGATATTTATGGTTTTGAAATAGATGACAAATTCCTTGTAGGATACGGGCTTGATTATAAAGGATATTACAGAAATCTTACGTATATAGGTTATATTGATGTTTAATGTTGGATTTATCCCGGCAAGGGGCGGCAGCAGGGGCATTAAAAACAAAAATATTGCAAACTGCGCAGGCAAACCGCTTATTTACTGGACTCTTAAAGCCGCACAGGATTCTAAGCTTGATAAAATTTTTGTATCCACAGATTCTGCTGAAATTTGGAATACTGTAACAAACTTAGGATTCAGTAAAGTAGAACCGGTAAAACGCTCTTCTCAAACAGCCGGTGATACTGCAACATCTGAAAGCGCTTTAATTGAATTTGCCGCTGACTTTAAATTTGATAATGCAGTATTTATTCAGGCAACTTCCCCGCTCCTTACAGCTAATGATATAAACGGCGGATTAGACAAATTTATTAATGAAAATTATAATTCCGTAATCTCAGTTATTAAAAACCATCAGTTTATTTGGACTCCGAACGGTCATCCGCTAAACTATAACCCGAATGAGCGCCCGCGGCGGCAGGATTGGGAAGGATATTATATCGAAAACGGCGCCTTTTATATTTCAAGCAGGGAAAATATTCTTAAAAGCAAATGCCGCATAACTCCGCCCGTCGGTTTCTGGGAAATGGATAAAATACAACTTATGGAAATCGACAGCATAGAAGATTTAAATCTTGCTGAAAAGCTTCTTAAAATCCTTCATTAATATGGTGTCAGGATTTTAAATTTGCGTTATTATATTGCTACAAAAGAACAGGAGAGATATTATGAAAAAGACAATTGTAGCTATAGCATCTGTATTCATTTGCGCTGGTGCAGTACTTGCTGACGGCAACGCATTTACACCGCTTGATTTTAATGATACCGGATATAATGCTTCATCAACTCCGGCTGCTTCAACTTCCACACAAAGCGGCTCTGTTGAAACAACTAATACCGGTAATCCTAATATGCAAAATGCAATTTTGCAGTTAGATAATGCTCAGGTTGATATAAGAACAGAATTGATGAACGCTAAAACCCGTTACACAGAAGTAGATTCTCAGTACAAAGTTATTAAAGAAGAAAGAAAACAACTTAAAAAACAAGTTAAAAAAATTGAAAAGAGAATCAAAAATATCGACAAAACAAAAGAAAAAATCAGAAAAGAAATGTAAAAATATTCCGGCAGGTTTTGAATAAAACCTGCCGGTTTCTACATGAGCTGTATTATTCCCGTATTTCACTGTGATTTGAAAAAATCAAGTGTTTTTTTGTTTATTAATCCCAAAATTATCTAAAAGTTTGATTAAAAATTTTTTTAATAAGTTTAGATTACAGAAGGGATAGGGAGCATGGTCAATTGTAAAAATTTTCACAAAATTTTGTTACTTGTATTTTTTTAAATTGGGAAGTAACATGTGATTATTCAAAGGAAGGAGTGATGGCGAAGTCATAATTTTGGAGAAAGAAGAGGAATAAAAGAGAGATTTTGGGGATGAAAATCCTGTCAACAATAATTTAACAATTACAATCACAAATCAATTTAATATATGGAGTATAAGCGGATGGGAGATAAGCAAACGCTAAAAGTAATAGGACTTATGTCCGGAACTTCGTGTGACAGTATAGATGCGTGTCTGTGCGAGGTGAATCCTGATTTGTCCTGTACATTTATTAAAGGTATTAATTACGTTTATCCCCCGCATATTTCATCCATGCTGTTTCAATCGTTTAGAGGAAATTCTGATATAAAAGATTTATGCAGACTTAATTTTCTTGTTGGAGAATGCTTTGCAGAGGCCGCTAATATTTTAATTGAAGAATTCGGAAAGCCTGATTTAATATCCAGCCACGGTCAAACTATTTATCATTATCCGTATGATAGAAAAACAGACGGTTTTTCTGAAAAAAGCACATTACAAATCGGTGAAGGTGCTGTTATTGCAGAACGTACAGGTGTTTTAACAATTTCTGATTTCAGAACCCGTGATATCGCAGCAGGCGGGCAGGGCGCCCCTCTTGTTTGTTTTGCGGATGAAAAATGGTTTAAGAATGCACTCGTTCAAAACATAGGCGGCATATCTAATGTAACCGTTGTTTCCGACAACCTTCCAACCTTCGGGTTTGATACGGGATGCGGAAACTTAATGATAGATTATTGTATGAAAAAATTATTCGGACAGCCATACGACAAAGACGGTGAAATTGCTTTATCCGGACAGGTGTCGGAAAGCTGGCTTGATTGTCTGCTTCAGGATGAATATTATTTTGCACCGCCGCCTAAAACAACCGGAAGAGAGTATTTTAACGAGAATTATATCGAAAATATTTTAAAAATCGCCCCCAAAGAGGATGCCGACATAATTGCGACATTAACTGCTCTTACCGCTAAAAGTATTGTTCAAGCATATGAACGCTTTGTATTTCCTCTAACGGCTCCGCAAAGCGTAATTGTCGGCGGCGGAGGGGCTTACAACAAGGCGATAATGAAATTTCTTAAAAGATACCTGCCGGAGAATATAGAATTAAAAACTCACGAAGATTTTGGCCTCTCAAATAATTTTAAAGAAGCAATGGCTTTCGCACTTTTAGGTTATTGTGCATTTTACGGTATCCCGAATAACCTGCCGGAATGCACAGGCGCAGGCAAACGCGTCGTAATGGGTAAATTTAATTATTAGAAACAACCGATTAATATCTGAGCGGAATTTTTGAACGGTTAATTGTTTTCTTCTCATATCCAAAATTTGCCAGCATACGGCAGGTGCTTGTGTAAAAAATGTTTTCATCAAGTGTCGGTCCGATATTAATAGAACTTACCGTGCGTTTTAAAAAATGATATTCAATATAGGGAATAAATAAACCGTTTTTTTCAAAGATTTTTGTCTGTTTGTACGTATTTGTATCAAAATGACTTATAAATATTATTCTATACTCTTTTTCATCCCTGAAATACGGATTCTTAAAAAACAGGCTTATAATACTTAGAATATCAATAAGTTCAAAAAATGTATCCTGTTGTTTTTCATTATTTTTTGCTGTTTTTTTACCTGCGAGTAGTTTTTCGTATTGTTTGTTCCATTTATCAAATATTAATCTTAAAATTGTAATCTGGGTTTCCTGATTGTATATTATATTACCGTAAACCGATTTAAACCCCTGTCTTTCCATATCATACAGAAGTTCTTTTTTGCAAAAACCTATGTTATAACCGGTGTAAGTTTGTCCTTTGGAGTAGTTATTCCACAATGTTAAGTTGTCATTGTCTGTCGAAAACGAAATTGTATAATATTCATATTTATTTAAAAAAGTATCGTCACCGTCAATTATATTTTTATATTTTTTATAAAAATATTCTTTGATTTTTAAAAACAATTCCTGATTTAATCCGTTTGTTTCATTTATCAGATTAACAATCAATTTGTAGGAATATGTAACTTCCTCTTTGTCATTGAGATACAGAGCATTAGAAAACCTTATGGTTCCGGACTCCAGAATACTCAGCAATTTTTCGGGCTTTGTATAGTGATATAGATTGGTATTAGTTCCATCATCAAGAATTTTTCTGACTTTCGGAATTTTTTTTAACAAATCATCATAGTTAATCATATTGCAGCCCGGATTTATATTTTTATTATACCATTTTTTCTAATTCCCTGCCAGTATTATGGATTAAAGACCTCCGGCAAATACGTTTTGATAAGAACTTTGCATGTTAGAATAGAGCATTTCCATACTTTGGAATTTGTTTTCCAGTGTAACCCGATACGCATCGGCTCTTCTTTGGGCGCGTTCTATTTTTACATCAAACCTGTCAATTTCACGATCTAAGGCTTTATTTTTAGATTGGAAATAACCTGTTGTAGTAAGCATTTGTTCTATGATATTTTCCACTTTTGTTAAGATACCGGGATTATCATCCGTACCGACCAGCAAAAGCTTAACTTCATCTTCAGAGGTATTAAGAGCGTTTTCAAACTTTTCAACATCAAGATGAAGAGAATAGATATCGCCGGGCATTGCGGAACTTGCATCCTCAGTAGAAATACCGATTGCAGAAAGGTTTCTGAATAACTTAACACCGTTTGTACCGCGGGAAGTGAACATATTGGTAATTTGATTTTTAATACTTTTCAATGCTGTATCATTATGTAAATCTCCGCCGATTGCAAGCACTGTATTAAGTTCTGCAATAAGAGTATTGTATCCGTCAAGAGTTTCCTGAACGGCATCTATAATTGACTGTGTATCCCGCTCGACCGTTATGGTAACGTAATCCCCGGCAGTAACACCTTTGAGGTTAACAGTAAGACCTTCTATTCTTGAAATATCACTCGTGATTGTATTGGAAGTAGAAACAATTCTTGTACCGTTAATTGTTAATATTGCATTATCGCCTAAATCCTGATTATATGTTGTAAGTCTTTCTTCACCTCTGTCATTTACGGTTAATCCGAAGATTTCTGTAAAGTTGCTTGTTCCGCCCTGAATATTAACGTACGATGAACCTAAAGTTGTCGATGTAAGAATCATTTTACCGTTAATATTATCCCAGTAGGCGTTCGCATTTGCTGCTTCTGAATGGTTAATATCGTTAATAAGCGACGCAATAGTAGTTTCGCTTGTAATAGTAAACTCTGCATTACCTATAGTAAATGTTCCTTCTGTTACATCACCTTCACGGAAAAGTCCGCTGTCTATGAGTTTCGATGTAGAAGAGGCTTTGTATAGAGAAGTATTACCGGTAATTACGTTTGAGCCGTTTTGGGAAAGGTTAAAGATAGTAACAAGGTTAGTTGTATCAGTAGAGGTTCCAATAATTAATTCTACACCCTCTGCCGCTTCAAGCATGAATTTGCCGTCAGATGTTAAAGAGGCCGTTACCGAACCATTAGAAGCGCTTGAAATCCTTGACATAAGATTTGCAATGGTATCTGTTGTCGAAACATTAACATTAATGATAGAGCCATTAATACCGATTGAAAACTCACCGTCTGTTACACCGAGTGTTTCAAGGGTGGTAGAATTGCTTGCATAGTTCACAACAGATAAATACCTTATTTCATCCTGTTCGTATTGGATTTCCACATCATTTTGCATCCACTGTTCAAGTACAGTATCACTAAACCCGAGAGTGTCTGCAAATGAAGATGTACCGCCAGTAATTTCAGCACTTCCCATACCGTTATGATAAGAAATAACCCCGTTTTCAAATGAGGCAGAAAGGCCTACGGCTTCCAATTTTTCAATCAAGTCACCAATAGTGTCATCAGCATCAATATTAACAACTGTATTAGTCACATTCCCATCCTGATCTGAAATTGCAAAATATACAGACCCTTCAGCTTTCTTCCCTGCATTATCATAGTATGAAACCAGAGTGTCTTCTGTTGCAACATTAACATCTTCTTCCAGCACCAGAGTTGTACCATAATAAGTATTTGAATAGATATTATCATTAAGACCGAGATGGCTTACAAGATTAGAAGTACCGTCAAGCAGTGTAACATCCCCGACACTTTGAATTGTAATTCTGCCGTCAGTAGAAATGCTGCCTGCGATACCATGGGCAGCCAGCGCGCTGAAAAGCTGTGAAACCTTGGTATCTTCACGTATTGCGATAGTAGAAACAATCTCTCCGGCCTCAAGCACATTGATATATCCAGTATCTACGCCTAAATCAGACAGCTTGGAAGACGCATCTGCAACGTATGTAATACCTGTACTTTGAGCTTCTGTTTCATGATATGTAACTTTTTCTGTAGTTATGTAAGTTGGAGCGCCGCCGGTAAGAATATCAGCAAGAGAGCCGATAAGATAGAAAGTTTTGTCCTCTGTGTTCGCCGTCAGAACTCCGTTCTGCAACTGAGCATTAATACCGAATGTATTTAAAGAATCAACTACTTCACCTATTGTATCATCTGATGTGAAACCGACATTATAGAATACACCGTCTATTTCAAGCCGCAGCGAAGTACCCGAATCAAATCCTAAATCCTTTAATGTAGTTGTATCAGAAAGTTCATAAGTTCTAACCATTGTTAAAGTATTAGAATTGGTTTGGTCGTAGATATTAACTTTTGTTTGTGTCCTGTTAGTTAACCCGAGTTTTGATACAAGGTTTGATGATTCATCAGCAATATATTTATCAGAATCGCTGCTTATTTTAATTTTGTTACCATCAAGACTTGCAGTGAATCCATATCCTTGGAGTGCCGCAAGGAAGTCGCCGATTGTTGTATTCTGATTAATATTGATAACTGTATTAATCCAGGTACCGTTATCATAAATTTTAATACCGCCCTCTGTAACACCTAAATCAACAAGTTTGGCATCCTCATTTATTGTTACAGGATTTACCGATTGCGGCAGAGTAGTTGAATAGCCTGTAACTGTAGTAATTGTAGACGTTACAGGAGAAGAGCTTGCAATTTTTGTGCCTAGTTCCCCTGTAATACTAAAGATATGCTCTGTTGAGGAAGCTTTAAATGTACCATTTGTAATTTCAGCGTCAATTCCATATACACCGAGTGCATCAAGTACATCCTGTACCGTTTCGCTGCCGGTAAACCCGATTGAATGTACAGTTCCGTCAATAACAAGCCTTAAATCAGAACCGCTTTCAAATCCCATATCAGCAAGTGTTGTAGATGTTCCGATAGTTCTTACTGTTGTATAGGCAAGAGCTGAGGAAGTTGAAGATTGATAAACTGTTTGATATTCATAAGAATGTGTAAGCCCTAATTTACTTGCAAGATTTGATGTTTCATCCACAAGATACATATTTGAGTCTGCTGTAATATGGAGTTTTCCTCCTGTTAAAGAAGCTGTAAATCCATAAGTTGATAATGAAGCTATAAAATCATTAATAGTTGTATTTTCATTTATACTTATAGCTGTAGATGTCCAGGTACCGTTATCATATATTTTTAATTCACCGGTTGTAACACCGAGGTGGACAAGCTTTGTATTCCCGTTAATTGCAGTAGTTTCTTCTTTATCAGAAACTGTTCCGCTCCACGCTGTAGGGCGCGAAGAGGTTGTAAACGAAGGATTTTCTCCGAGTATTACTGCTGCCAGACTTCCAGAAATAGAAAATTCCTGATACGCTGATGAGGCACTAAAAGTTCCGTTATTCAGCGATGCCGTAATACCTTTTGACTCAATAAAATCTATTACATCTTGAATAGTATCAGAAGCGCCAAAAACTCTTGTAACTGTTTCACCATTAATGTTTAATACAAGTTCTCTATCAGCAGTTCCGCCGGTTACAAGGCTGAGTGCGGTTGTAGAAGTTAAATTGTGTGTTGTAAGGTTATTTAATATATTAGATGTTGAGTTTTGGGTTAATGTTTCGTAAACAATAGTATTGGTGAATCCAAAATGACTAAACAAATTAGAACTTCCGCCTTGAACCTGTAAATCTTCATCCGCAGTCAATATTAGTTTACCGTCAACGAATTTTGCAGTTACACCGTTAATTTCCAGAGCCGTCATAAAGGCTCCGAGCGTCGAATCTGCCGTCACCGTATATATCGCAGTCGTCGTATTCGTACTGCCGTTATATAAGCTTACTGTCCCGTTTGTAACCCCCATTTGCGATAATTTTGTTGCAGACGGGTCAAAATTAGAGGTTGTAATTTCATATGATTTTATATCTGAACGATAAACAAATGTATCGGTTGATGTTAATGTCGTTGTTATCGTTGTTATAACCTGTTCAATAGATACCGCCGCCCCAACAATTATGGTACGAGAAGTTATACTGGTACTTGTTGTTGTATATTGTTGTACTGAGCCGGCTTTGTGATCTATGCCGAGGCTGCTTGCAAGCGAACCCGATATTTGTACTCCGGAAATAGATATAGCACCGTCAAGTAATTCAAATTTACCGCCAGACGACGCTACTGCATACGAAATTGAGGCAATAGTTGAAGATGAATTGAATGTATGTACACTTGTTGTACCGTCATTATTAATTGTCAGGTAATATGTACCATTGTAGCCTAATTGAGCAAAAGTTGTATCTAATGTTGCTGTTACCGGCAATTGAGCTTCAATTTGTCCGGAAACCTGTGTTACACTTACAACATTTGTCTGGTAATTGCTCGATGAAAATCCTAAGGCTGTCGCCATAGAGCCTGTAATATAACCGTTTGTTATACTTATACGGCCTGTTGAATCAACATAGGCATCTAAACCTCTGGAAGTTAATGATGTTAATAAGTCACCGACTTTTGCATCAGCGCCTAATGAAAGGTTTGAACCGAGCAATGTACCATCCTGAGCATAAACATTATATGTTTTACCGCTCGGAGAAATTCCAAAATCAGCAAATCTGGAATCCTCGGTTGCTATTTCGCCAAGTGTATATTTTACTCCTGATGAATATATAGATGTAGCATTACCTGTCTGTGATGCAGTTAAACCTAATGCTGTAAGCAATGAGCCGGAAATATTATCAACCCCGGTGATATAAATCCGGTTATCCTCAAATGTAAACACACCGCCCATTGAAGTAATAGCATCTGATATATCCTGAAGCGTTGATGCTGATGTAAAAGAACGAACGGTTGTTGTTCCCATATCGCGGATTGTTAAGTACTGGGTAGAAGTAATACCAAAGTCGGCCAGCGACGAGGTCATTGATGCTGTTGTAGTTATAGTACCGTGCAGCGGATTTGACTCTATTGTGGTTTTTGATACATACGTATGATCAACACTGTGGCTGATTCCCATACTATTAGCAAGATTTCCTGTAATATATCCGCCATCTAATGATACAACCCCGTTTTCATCTATGCTTGCAGTCATTCCGTAATTTTCCAGTCTGGTAATAAAGTCACCTATAGTAGCTGACGAACCAAGATTGACATTACCTTGCAGGTTTCCTTCTTCATCATATACTGCAAAACTAAGATTTGTAATGCCCAGCGCTGAAAATTGTGTAGCTTCCGTTGCTATTGATGCCATAGTATATGAAAGGTTTGTATTATACATAGAAGTACCTTCAATTGTATGTTCATCAAGTTTTAGTGAAGATACTAATGAACCGGAAAGTTTATCCACACCTGATATGTCCAATTTTCCGTCTTGAAGTGTTACGGTTCCGCCGGCAGATGTAATTGCATTTACAACATCTTGCAGTGTGGAAGAGCCTGTAAAGTTTCTTGTTGTATTAGCACCGTTAACATTTATTGTAAGGGTTTGGCTGGAGTTAATTCCGAGTGATGCGAGTGAAGAAGTTAATGTAGCCTGCACCGTAGTTGTTCCGGCCAGAGCGTTTGACTCGGCAGAAGTTCCTGAAATGACTTCGCCTGATACAACAGATGACAAGCCCAGAGCTGCTGCTAACGCACCGGAAATTATACCGCCTTCCGCTGATATAACACCCTCTTCTGATATTGAAGCAGTAATACCATATTGCTTCATTGAATCAAACCACGCTTCAATAGTTGTTGTTGAAGCGACATTTAAATTTGATGCTAAAGCTTCTCCTCTTTCATTAAGTACATCATAGGTTAAATTAGAACCTGATATTCCTAAATCACCGAATGTCGTACTGGTTTTGGCAGTATAAGTTATAGTGTATTCCATATGAGCGCCGGTTAGCGTTGTTCCGTTTACTGTTTCGGTTTCTAATCCGAGTCCGTCTGCTATACCTCCGCTTATATAGAGTTTATCAATATCTCCTGTAATTATGATTGCCCCTTGATCTGTTAACTCTACATCAGCATTCATTCCGTTATTAGCAGCATAAGCCTCTATCTGTGCAATAACATCACCAAGAGTTGATGCAGATGACAGGTTAATAGTTTGTGCAGCAGAACCGCTTCCCAAAACAAGTCTGTAATTTGAGAAGGTTGTATTTAAATTTCCAAGTGCAGTGTTTGCATCAGCAAACTCTGTATTATCATAATAAAGCCTGTCAGTTGACGACGTTACTGTATCAACCGTTTCCGTTAACCCGAGAGCCGTTATAATATTAGAACCGCCCCTGATTTCTTCAATATCAAGCCCCTGTATGGTTATAAATCCATCAGAATCCATTATTGCAGTACCTGCACCATACTTATTGTTCATATAATCAAGGAAATCCTGTATTGTATCTCCCGCATTAAAAGTAAGATTTTCAACAACATTATTAATCCGGATATTACCGCCTACAGCATTAATATCTGATAGTAAAGTTGTAGGTTTAATAGTAACATATCCTTCAACACGCAGCTCTCCGGTTGAAACGCCGGTAATATCTTTAAACTCCAGTCCGAGTGCGCCAAATACATTAGTTGTCCCTTCATCAACCTCAAATACGTCGGTTTCTATTGTAAACCGCCCTATCCCTTCATCATACGTGGCAGTAACTCCTATATCAGCGAGTTTTGTGATTAAAGACTCAATAGTATCGCTGTTCTCAATTTTGATTTCCTTCTCGTTAACCGATACATACCCCTCTTTTACCCCTAATACAGAAAGCTTTGTATCCATGTCGGCAGTATACGTCATTGTAAATGTTTTTCTAATAGCAGTATTAACCTTGGTTGCACTTGCAAGCTGGGTTACACCAACTTCATACGTATCTCTTGAAGCACTGTGCGTCGCTGTTGCAGTAACCTTGGATGGGTCAGAAGAATTAGCAAGGTTTTGGACAAAAATATCCATTGCATCAACACCTAATCTGGCATCCGTAAGCTTTTCTATCGAACTCCTGAATGATGAAAAGAATGTTTTAATCCCTGATACTACATCTTTTAACTCCACAACGGCAGCTTTTTCCGCTTCCAGCTCCTGAACTTTGGCATTCTTAAGCGCCGTGAGTGCGCTCACCCACGAATTTGTGTCTAAACCAGTTACTAAACCGCTAAACTCAATTACGCTCAATTTAGTGTATCTCCAAGATTATATACAGGCACGCCCAAGCGTCCTTGAACTTTCAAGTGCCTACTTTTTTTATTAATACTGCCTATTGTTTTTATTCCACATGTGTACAAATACATAACACTTTTTTGTAAATTTTTAACAAAATTTTATAACAATCATCAACCCCTGATAAAAACAGGCTGTCAGATTATTCTCTCTGTTGATTTGGATATAATTTGTATAGTGGATGTATATATATTACTAAATTTTTTAAGTTTTGGCAATAGCAGATTGAGGATGCGGAAAAAGTCGAAAAATGACAATTTTTGAAGAAGTCTTGCTTGCTGATGTGAAACTGTTCTCCAGAGCTTGCGAAAAAAATGTATATTTTTCCGCAAACTCGATTAGATATTAAAACTCTTTCTCTGTCCCTCTTCGTGATAAACCCCGCCGCCGCATATCGTTTCAACTACCTTTAACACAAACTCCCTCGAGGCATCTGTGTTATTTAAGAAAAACTCCCTGTTTGATAGATGTTTGATTTTAAATATACAGGCCTGCGACTTATCTGCCGGAACATATAGAGATGCCACTTCTTTTTCTAAAAGTTTTTCCATTATCTCAGAAGCCGTCTTAGCCCCCTCTACTATATCATTGTAATTTCCGTTGAGAGCCATTACCCTGCCGCAAAAAAACGGAGGTTTATTCTCCCGAAATAATGCCTGCGGCTCAAAATTGCAGCGGGTAGTAAGACTTATCGTATGCCATAAAATATTAATTACAACAACCGTTTTGTCCTTATCATAATCAACATAAATATTCTGAGTAGCAATTCCGCGTGCCGCAAAAGATTGTTTAAACGTATCGGCCATAACTTTGAAATTATCTATCATTTCTTTAAAAAGATCTGCCGTATTAATAGTTGCATGCTGGTAGTCCAAAAACTGTTTGTACATATGAGATGAAACCAGTCCTAAGCGCTCCTGAATTACAGAAGATTTGCGAAACGAAGTTTCCATATTATCAAAGTTTTCGTAATTGTTAGCAGGCAATTTGTGATAATCTCCTAATAGTATTTTACAACCAATTATTTTTTTTTGTAAACATGTTGACAAAATTTCGTTACAAATGGAGATTGCAGAAAAAGTCCTCACATTATGTTAAAATATAACTGTCATAGATTAAGAAGGGGCGTAATGTTTTATTTTGATACTTTGTGCGGAAAGAAAATCTTAAAAAGTGATATATTGCCGCACCTGCAACACTTTTTCACAACCCGGGAATGTCCGGTAAGAGGAAATGAGGCGTTTTTTAAACAAGTACTTAATGCAGAGCGTATTATTTCTCCAGGCCAAACCCACAGCGCAAATGTTGAAATAGTTAATAACAGAGATAACTATCCGGAAACTGACGGACTTATACTTACAGAACCCGGGATTGCAATATATTTAAGCTTTGCAGACTGTGTACCGCTTATTATTTACGATAATAAAAATAATATTGCTGCAATATCGCATGCCGGCTGGAAAGGTACAGCGGCTAAAATCGGTATTATAACATTAGAAAAGATGCAAAAAGAGTTTGGTACCCAGCCTGAAAATACAGTTGTTCTTATAGGCCCCGCCATATCAGTCTGCTGCTATGAAGTGGGAGAAGATGTATATAAATCACTAATGAATACTGTTAATGATAAACAGGGGCTGGCAGAAGGCAGACGTGTTGATTTAAAAAAGATTAATGCACGCCAATTTGAAGAGGCAGGGGCAAAAAAAATTGATATTTGCCCGTACTGCACCGCATGTAATAACGATATTTTCTTTTCATACCGTAAAGAAAACGGTACAACACTAAGACATAACGCGCTTGTAATACTGTCAGACAGAAAAACGGACAAAAGTTGATATCAAATACAAAATGTATCTTGCAGCCTGTTTAGAAAAAGTTTTGCGGCAGGAGAAAATACCTGATATTTTTTCCAGACAATATCGAGTCCTGATTCAAGACGCGGATATAACGGCCTGAAAGTAATATCGCTTGATTCTGATGTATTTGCAAGCTTATCAAGCGTAACCGCGTATCCCATGCCGGCTTCAACCATAATAACTGCGTTATAAATAAGATTATAAGTTGCGGTAATATTTAAACCGTCAAAACTATCTCCAAACCAATCGAGGAAGCCGCTGTCTGCCGAGTATTTTTTTGACATTTGCCGCGATGCAATAAGCGGAACACCGGTTAAATCATTTAGCGTTATAAATTCTTTTTGAGCAAGGGGACATGTTTTAGGTAATACAACGCCCCATACATCTTTATCGGGAAGAGTTATATAATCATATTTTGACAGGTCTATCGGCTGTATTAAAACCCCGAAATCCAGTAAACCTTTATCAAGTTTTTCAGTAACGTCCTCAGCGTTCCCGCTATGAATATGAAATTTTAAATCAGGATATTCTTCCTGTAATTCTTTCATAACCTGCGCAACCCCTTTCATTGACTCTGTTTCGCCGCAGCCGATATGAATATCGCCGCTGATTATATCTGTTATTGAATTAAATTCAGCTTCTGTTTTCTCAACGAGTTCAACAATTTCCTCCGCACGCTTCCTGAGTATCATTCCTTCCGGCGTAAGGGTTACACGGTATTTGCCTCTTACAAACAGCTTCTGGCGCAATTCCTTTTCAAGAGCTTGAAGCTGGCGTGTCAAAGTCGGCTGGGTAAGATGTAAAGCTGCCGCCGCTCCGGTTATACTGCCCTCCCTTGCAACAGCTAAAAAATATTTTAAAACTCTTACTTCCATATCATAAATGTTATATTTTTAAATTATACATGTCAAGATATATACTAACTGGGATTTATGCCACAATATAAAAAGAGCCAATTGATGAAATAATAGAAATTAGAAGAATATTACAAGATAAATTTTATACATCAGCGAAAGGTGTATTAATTATTAACTCCTGAATTTTTATCGAAAATAATCCACTTTTAACCCCATCATTTTTAATTAAGCTTATTTGTAATATAATAATAGCATGCGAAGGGTGTTTAAACAGAACCTGTTTCAACGGAATATATCGGGTAAATTCACAAGGGCAGTTTAATGTACCGTTCGGGAATTACAAAAATCCAAGAATAGTCGATGCTGAAAACTTAATTAATTGTTCTAAATTATTGAAAAATACTGAAATTTGTTGTACAGATTTCTCAGAAATTTTAAACAAAGTTCAAAAAGGCGACTTTGTTTACTTTGATCCGCCTTATGTTCCGCTGAATGAAACTTCAAGTTTTACTTCGTACACCAAAGACGGTTTTGGCCTTGATATGCAGTTTAAGTTAAGAGATGTTTGTGATGAACTGAACAATAAAGGTGTAATGTTTATGCTTTCTAACTCAGATACAAAACTTGTAAATGAATTGTACTCAAATTATGAAATTAAAAAAGTTTTTGCCTCCCGTGCAATAAATGCTAACGGTAACGGCAGAGGGAAAATAACTGAAGTTTTAGTGAGGAATTATTAATGATTAAAGACGGTATTGGCGGTGGAAATACTGCAACAGGTTTAGTATTTGAAAGTTTGGGCTTACCTATTGGAGATTAAAAGTTGCTTGATTTTACCCCCCCCTTTAAAATCAATATTTTTAGCAGTCCCTTTTGGATCTATTTTCCCTCATTTTTGCAGTTTGGGTACAGGGTGAAAACGCACTAAAAAAGAGCCTTTTCAGGCTCTTTTAAAATGGAGGAGGAGGGATTCATATCTTGCTCACTCGCATTTAACGGCAATTCCGCGTTTTGTTTTCTGCGATTTCATCGCACTCAAACAAAAAACGCTCCAGTCTCAGCTCGTTCGCGCAACCCACTAAAAGACTAGCTTCTCACCCTCACCACACAAAATAAAAACGGGTCTGAGAAAAACTCAGCCCGTTTTTATTAGGAGGAGGTGGGATTCGAACCCATTTCTATAATTTTCATAACCTGCTGTAAATTGTCAAAAGTCTTGTTCTTGTTAATATTTAGATACAATTTAATACTGTAACTTGCCAAAAACTATAGTCCCCTTGCGTAAAATTAGTCCCCAAACAGTCCCCCAATTAGTAAATGTCTTCTGAGGTTCTAGGCTTGAATTCAATACCTAATTTTTGCTTAAGATATTGTTTTAGGACAAAAATCTCAATTTTATGTGCTTTTCTTGGGTCATTTAAAAAGTATCTTGTATAATCGTTATCATTTTTGGGCGGTATAATTTCTAATTTTCTTTCTATACCTGCTATATCAGAAACAATTTCATCATGTTTGATTTTTGTATCCCAACATACTATACTAAATAAATTTTCAAATGAATGATTAAAGTTATTTATTAGATGATTTTTAAATTCTACATAATATAATTTGCTATTCTGTATAGGTATTGTTTTTTCTGCTTTGGCTATTACATCAATACCTTCATGAGTATCATAATCAAGTATTTGAAACGGAAATAAATCAGGTTGAATTGCAAGTAATTGTAAACATAAGGCATAAACGCCTGCTTCTTTTTGTGGTTCAACAAGATGTAAATTTTTATATTCTGCGATATTAGCTTTATTTAAATTCCTTATTCGTGTTGCATAGTTCTGCTGTTCTCTTGCTACAGTATTGTAACCTACTGCTTCATCTTCAAGATATGCCAAATTCGCCCAATCTTCACTCGATAAAATTTGTTCATATATATTTTTCACTTCATTTTCAATATCTTTCATTATTTCATTTCTTGTATTTTCAACAGAGCCTCGATTGGCTGTTAATTTCAAAGCTTGGCAATTAAAAAATGCGTGAAATTTTGTATATTCTGAGCCTTTAGAAGTTATCCATTCATTTTTTCTTTGGATTGGAATAAAATCTTTACATAACCATAAGCCATATCTTTCTTGAATTGTATATGCTCCTTCTGGTGCTATATATCCCTTTCTTCGAATCATTTTATTATAATCATACTTAACTTTCGTTCCTTCTATTGAAAAAACAGCTTCATATTTTACTTCGGGGGAATTTTTTAGGTGTCCTTGTTTTTTGATTATTTTGGAATAGTAATTAGGTGCTTCTGCTAAGTATTCATCAAATAATTCCGTTGTGTTCTTTGATTCGTTTGGAAATACATGCCCCCATTGCAACAATTCTTCTTTATCAGCTTCAAGCCCTTTTAGGTAAACTTTTACATTTTTATATTTGTCAGGATAAAAAATATTATCAACAGCACCGTGCTTTGTAAACCACATAATGTAATCTTTCAATCTATCATGTGTAAACTGCTGCCTTTGATTATTATTATAGCCAAATATTTCAATTATTGTGCCTTGTTTAAGTTCATCATTGTGAAACTCCGTTACTTGCACTTGAGGAATTTGATGATTATATAAATTTTTAAAAGGTTCATCAAGGATAGCTTTATAGGTAACTCCATTTTTACTTGTGGTTACAATAATTTTTTTACTATTTAAATATATCTTTGTACCATGTCCCTTTTCACCAATATATTCAGGAGAATTCCTTCGTAAAGAATTCCCTAAATCAAAAAAAGATTGTAACCCTTCTTTATCCATGCCAGTACCATTATCTTTTAATGTAATTTTTAAAACAGGTGTTCCATAGTCATCAATAACATCAAAAAGAATTTTTATATTAGTAGCTTTTGCATCATAAGCATTACTTATTGCTTCTCTCACAATATCTAAACGATTAGAAAAATCCGTTGCTATTTCAATAAATTCTTGTGACTCAACTACTTTGGGTGTAATGACAAATTGATTTGTTGATATTTGATTTTGTGCAATCATGTAAAACTCCTTTTTAATAAAATTTATATCAAACAAATTTATTTATCAATGCGTATACATCTCAAATAATGCTCGTTAAAATCTTTGCAGCCGCAGGTAAGGCGGATGTTTTCAAACGGATATTGGGCGCAGATTTTGTCTGCTATTGGTCTTGAAACTTCATCATTATCTACAAAAAGATAGTGCTTTTTGTATTTGTCAAACTCTATACGATCAATATATTTTGGCAGAGAATTTATTCCGTTTGTTGGAGTTACAATATGATATTTACTTGACTGTCCATGTTCATTCAGGTGTTGCCATAGAGCGTAAGCATCTAAAAAGCCCTCTACTATACACAAAATCTCTGTGTCTTTAGTATAACGATTTACTGCAGAAAAATTATTGGGTGTGCCTTTGGAACGACACAAACCTTTCTTTGAAAAATCTTTCGGACGGAGTTCATAACCCAATATCTCCATGCCTTCAGCAGTTCTATAACCGTAATTCGGAAAAACCCACTTGTTAAGATGAGGTTCAAATCCTATATTCATATTGTAAACAGTTTCTTTATTAATTCCGCGCTTTTGATAGAGCAAATTTAACAACTCATCATTTTCCAATAAATAGTCATTACAGGTATCAAAACCAAGCATATACCCGATTTGTTCTTCATAGGATAGAGAGTTTCTATCATCTTGATATTCATATTGCGTTGGTTGGCTTAATCTTCTTAGCTTAGGGTTGCTCATAATTTTCTTGTAAATCATCTTTGAATGTTCCGGATTTGCAAAGCAGTGCAGTATCCCTTTGCGCTCATTAAATTTTAAATTATCTCTGCCGGTGTCCATACAATAGGGACATTGAAATATAAATTCATCACCTTGCTTTTTATTGAAATATGGCGTCAAATAATACAAAACTTGTCCTATATTTAATCTCATTTGTAAAATCCTCCGTTAGTGTCGATAAAGTTGTAATTGTACGGTTGTAAAAAGGGTTCGACAATGACTGCCGCCCGTAATCGCCGAAACTATTGTCAAGAAAAACATTGACAATAGTAACGACAATAACGATTATTAAATTAAATCTTCAAGTCTTCGGGTATCTTCGCCTAATTCCTGTTCTTCAAGCTTAATAAGCCTGTATTTTGTGCCGGAATTGCGATTAATTGACGTAACTTCCAAAAAGTAACCTTTTTCAAGTGCCATTTCCCGTATAGAGTCAATATAATCATCAAAGCGGTCTTTGAATTTATCACGTGATACTCCAAAATTATTAAAGTGCTTGTATATGAGATCAGTTCTTTTAAACCCTTTACCTAAATTGTTTAAGAAAAAATCCCATAATCTATCATAAGCATCATCAGATTTAGGTTTGTATCTAAGGAATGTTTCAAAGTCTTGTGATATAAATTCAACGGTATCAATAGCCTGCTGCATATCTTCCGCATTAACAACCAACTCTGTCGGGTGATTTAAGCAAGCATACAGGCATGCAATTTTTAGGGCTTTGTGTTGCCGGCTTTGAATTTCTTTTTTACGCAAGACATCTTCTGTTGCATTTTCAAGTTCTTCCATTCTTACTTTATAAAGATAATGAACATCTTTTAGGGCTTCTTCGGTTATTTTATAAACCGCATTTATTGGTATTTTGTTGAAGATTTCAATAAACCGTTCAGAAAGGTTTTTGCAATCTTTATAAAATTGTTGTTCTTTTCGAAAAGCGACTTCTTTGTCATATTCAATAATTTTATCCTGTTGTTTCTGGAAAGATATAACGCACCTTCTACCTAAGCCGGTTTGCATAAGCAGGTTGAACATATTTTTGAGATTCCCGCTGCTAAACAGGGTTGGATCTGAAAGAAATAGACAATTTACAGGCATGTCCTCAATACTTGCTTCCCGCTTACCATGCTTAATTGATTTTGAGGGAATTTTACCGTCATAACCATCATATAGACAGCCTAAGAACTGTTTTTCGGTGTTTTGTGCGGAATCTAAAAACATGCCAAATTCCGACATCTTATAAGTAATCGCCCCAAATTCTGCTTCTTTTAGAGTTTTTGCATCTTCAAAAAGCCCCTCTTGTGTTCCGTCCACGACTTCCAAGACAGGATAGCGAATAGATTTTTCAGCTTCTTTTATAAGTTGTTTTATCGGTTTATTGTTTTTGTCTGTATATTCTTCTCGAATTTTTTGTTTTTTCTCAAGGTAATACGCTTCTGCCTTTTCTTTGAACCAATCTCTGAACGGCTTAAAAATTAAATTGTCATACTCGTTGGATATTCTATCTTTACCGCCGCCTGACGGAAGCAATACGATTGCATAATAATTAGGGATATCTATAGTATCAAGATTCTTATACCGCACACCTTTTGAGGTTATCATTTGCGCAACTTTCAGAATCTGTATTGATGTAATAGCTGTTTTTGATGTATTCACATAACGATTTGAAAATACATCTAATGTTTCATTCATAATTTTGGGTAATCTAATTTTTGTCATGATTTTGTTCTCCTTTTCCGTATTCTTTCATGTTTCTGATTGCTTCAATTCTTAAAGTTGATTCAAACAATTCTGCATCAATAAGGTATTTGCCCCGCTTGCCGCCGATTTTGATAGCCGGATAAATCCCTTGCCTGATCCCCATTCGGATTGAGTATTCTGAAATGCCGAAATGTTTAACTGCTTCTTGAATTGTAAACATTTGTTTTTGTTTAATCCCCAGTAAATTGTTGTTATCTGCCATTTTTCCTCCTTTGCCAAGTATATACTTGACAGATTATATTAACATGTGATAAAATAATGTTATATAAGCATGACATGAATTAAAATTTTGTCAATATGCAAATCAAAAATTCTGCATTTAATAACAAAGTTAAGGAGATATAACATGCCACGTAAAAAAGAGCTGACATATCAAACGGAACAACAAGCATTTGCAAAAGCAATTAGAAAAATAATGAAAGAAAATAACCTAACTCAAGAAGAATTAGGAAAAATTATAGGAGTCGCTCGTCAAACTATTAGTCAATATGCAAGTGGACAAAGTATTCCTGATGTAAATATTATTTATTCTATAAAAGAAAAATTTGGATTATCAGCAGATTATGTGCTGGGGTATGCAGAAGCAACAAAACCAAGTAATGAAATGATACTAAAAGAATTAGGTATAGATGAAAACGCATGCGAAATTCTAAAAAGTTATATTAAGAAAAATTCAACAAATAGAAAGAATGACAAAATAAAAATGCTTAATTATCTTATTGAAAATATTGAAGATGATTTGCTAGAAAATCTATATAATTACTTATTTCATGATGTGGAAATTACTGAAGGTAACAAAGATAATAGAGTATTATTGTATGCATGCGCACCAGACAATAAAGATATGCTTGGGATGTTTTATAACACAACTTTGGCACAATATTTTTTGGTAAATCTTATAGAAAAACTAGCAAATCTTAAAAAAGGTATTGACAAAACTTTAGAGGACAAAAATAATGGCAAGTGTTGAAAAACGAAAAGACGGATCGTATAGAATAGTCGTTTCCTGCGGTTATGATGTAGGCGGCAAAAAGATTAGAAAATATAAGACAATCAAACTTCCGCCTAATCTAACCGAAAGGCAAAAACAAAATGAACTTCTGCGGCAAAAAATTCTATTTGAAAATGAGGTTCTGAACAAAAATAATCTTGATGGTGAAAAAATAACTTTCGCAGAGTTCACAGAAATATGGATTGAAAAACACGCAAAAATAAAATACGCGCCGGCATCACTGAAACCCTGTCTGGCAAGATTAAAAGATAGAATTATTCCGGAATTGGGGCATCATAAATTAAGTAAAATTCAAACATATCACTTAGAAGAATTTTATAACAAATTAAGAAATAACGGTTCAAGACTTGAAGATTTTTATACTCCGACAAAAAATATGTCGGAGTTTTTGTCTAAATATAAGACCGGAGAACTTGTTCAAATAACCGGAATTACAAACAAAACATGCCTGCGCCTAAAAAATGGGGAGAAAACAAACCTTAAAACTGCTCAAAAAATTTGCGGGGCTTTTGATTTGAATTTTAAAAAGATGTTTAAAAGAACAAACGATAATCCATTATCTGATAAAACGATTAAGCACCACCATACAGACATTAGTTCAATATTTACACTTGCGGAAAGATGGAATTTAATTAACTATAACCCTGCTAAAAAAGTTGATTTAGGGAAGATTTCTAAAAAGCAGGTAAAATATTATGATGACGAACAAACAGCAAGCCTCTTTAAAGAACTTGAAAATGAGCCAATGACATATAAAACAATAATCTGCCTTGCGATAGATGTAGGTTTACGTTCCGGTGAATTATGCGGACTAAAATGGGAAGATGTGAATTTTGAAACTGGTGTTTTGACAATCAACAAACAGCGGCAATATGTAAGCACATTTGGAGTAATGGAAAAACAACCTAAAACAGAAAACGGAATCCGAACAGTTACACTATCCTCTCAAATGGTTACAATACTGAAACAGTACAAACAGAAACAGGCGGAAGATAAATTAAAACTCGGCTCTGCTTGGAAAAATGGAGAATACTTATTTAAACACGATGACGGACAGGATTTACACCCGACAAGACCTTACAAGTGGTTTATGAACTTTTTAAAACGGCATAATCTGCCTAAGATTACTTTTCATGAACTCCGGCATACAAACGCAAGTTTGCTGATTGCAAACGGAGTAGACGCGGTAACATTAAGCAAAAGACTTGGGCATGCGGATAAAACCGTAACATTAAATACTTACTCTCATGCAATTCAGAGCAAAGAAACTCAAGCCGCAACTACAATGGACAACCTGTATTCAATGTTAAAGAGAAGATGTCTTTGAAGTCAAAGAAGATACTTTTTGAGGTAACGACACCATTCAGTAGCTAAGAAATTATCAATAGCCGTTTCTAAGTCAGAAAAATGCCTTTCTTGTACTAAAAACAAATAATCTCTCACAGAATACCTTGAAGCCCTTAAATAAAACATTTTAGCATTTTTTGTTTCTTCCATATCTATAAACCGATAAAATCTTTTTAAATATTCATTTTCAGGCTTTCTATCTCTATGATTATAAATAATTACCGTTGCCCCTTGTACATAATAATCCGCTGCTTCTTTATACGTTGTATATTTGTTACCGTTTTTTGAATAAGGATTTGTGCTTTTAACTTCAAGTCCATTGTCAGGATCTAAGAATATTACATCTTGCTTACCTAATTTCTTTAAGGCTTCTAAATGCCATTTATCGCGGCTCTTGCCCTCAAGCATTTTGTTCCAAAATAAAGTATTTTCAAAGAGTTTTGCTCTTTCAAGCCTTGCAACTGTTCTGTTATTACTCAATCCGATTTTCTGTAGGGCGCAATACAAATCAATGTCCGGAGTATCACAATCACATTCTAAAAACTTTGTGTGCTTGCCGTCTGTAAAAGTTTTTGAGTGTTCCGGCTCATCAGGTGTTAGATACCAGTTTAAACCTATGCTGAAACCTGCATTTTCAAGCCCTCTCAAAATACCTAATTTTGTATAATCACCAACATCACCTGCATATTGATTTTTCATAACCCGCCTTTTTATCTATTTTTAACAAGGATTTATTCATAAATAATCCTTGTTATTTGTTATTAATCTATAATAAACAACGATTATTTGCAAACTGTATAACCTCAAAAAATGTTTATGAGAGATATTGACCTCATAACATGAAAGTGGGGTTGTGATATGGAATTAAAGAAACTACTTGGAAAGAGAATACAGGAATTAAGAACGAAAAATGGCTTAAAACAATCAGAACTAGCTGAAAAAGTTGGTATTGCAACAAAGCACCAGAGTTGTATTGAAACTGGCAAGAACTATCCGTCAGCCGAACTGGTTGAAAATTATGCAAAAGTTTTCGGTGTTGATGTCGCGGAGATGTTAGACATAACGCATATTAAAACAACAGACGAACTATTATCAGATATTTACTCAATGCTTAAATCTGCAAGTGAAGAAGAAATTTTAATGGCTCATAAGATTTTGAAAGGCTTGTTGCATTGATATTTGTAATATAATAGTTCTAAAAACTAATTAATGGTGATTTATGTCAAAAAATAAAAAAGATCCAATTGATGAAATAATCGAGGTTAGAAGAAGATTACAAGGTAAATTTGCAAATGACAAAACAACTATAAATTCTTCAATTATATATCATTATACATCGCCGGAAGGTATATTAGGAATTTTAACTACTCATACACTATGGCTATCCGAAATAACTTATATGAATGATGAATCAGAAATAACTTATACTTTTGATTTATTAACAGATATATTAACCCAAAATAATGATAGAATATGTCAAGCATTCAAAGATTCTATTGAAGAAAAAATACAAAAAAGAACTCAACTACCTTCAAATTTATTTGACTATGTAAATAGGGATTCTATTTTTGTCGCTTGTTTTTCAACAGAACAAGATGAGTTATCTTTATGGAATTATTACACTAAAACCGGTAGTATGGCCGGATATAATATTGGTTTTAAGGTTGATAAATTAGTTGAGAAAGTTAAATCTCAACTTAAAGTTATGCACCATTTTATTTATGGAAAAACAATCTGTGAAAAATGTAAACAAGAAAGTTATCTTAAAGAAGCGCTTGAGGAGTATAACTTACTTTATCAAAAAATGACGACAGAGGAGGATAAAGAAAAGGTTCTTAAGTCTTTGTGGGGCTTAATACATGTTTTTTCTTTGTTTTTTAAAAAAGAGGCTTTCAAAAATGAAAATGAATATCGGTTTGTTATAACCGAATTTACTGATATTTTGCAGAAACAAAATAGGGCGTTTCAGATTAAAAATAGAATTCAAAATAGCTTGATAATTCCATATATAGAACTTGATTTTGATAAAGATGCAGTTTCTGTAATAACAACATCTCCAACTATTAAACAAGATTATTATAAGGCTGGAGTTGAAAGTTTATTACATCAAAATGAATACCACCAAACAAAAGTAGAAATATCAGAAATACCTCTGAGATATTAGCAAATTTGATTAAAAAGATTGCTCTATAATTTCTCAGTCCCCACGTAGTCCCCAAGAGGGATATGGGACGTATATTTACGGAAATGTTGATATGTCCAAAACGCACTAAAAAAGCCACCTTTAACAGGTGGCTTAAATGGAGGAGGAGGTGGGATTCGAACCCACGGTACGCTCGTCACGTACGACGGTTTTCAAGACCGCTCCGATAAACCGCTCTGGCACTCCTCCGATTGGTTTCTCAGACTATCTGTATTTTAGCCGAAACTTATTTGATTGTAAAGAGGGGTTTGAAGATATTTCAATTAGCTGTATAATTCTGATATGGGAAAACTGTTTAAAATTCACTCCAAATACAGTCCTTCAGGGGACCAGCCCAAAGCAATCAGAGAACTCGTTGATGGTTTAAACTCCGGATATGATGCTCAGACTCTTTTAGGTATAACCGGTTCCGGCAAAACTTTCACCATTGCAAATGTTATTGAGCAAATCCAGAAGCCGACTCTGATAATTGCACATAACAAAACTCTTGCAGCGCAATTATATAACGAGTTTAAAGAACTTTTTCCGGAAAACGCGGTAGAATATTTTATAAGCTACTACGATTATTACCAGCCGGAAGCCTATATTCCGCGTACAGATACCTACATTGAAAAATCTGCCAGCATTAATGATGAAATAGACCGCCTAAGACACAATACCACACGCAGTCTATATGAGCGGGATGATGTAATTATTGTTGCTTCTGTGAGCTGTATTTACGGTTTAGGTCTGCCGGAAAATTATTTTAGAGGTGCAAAAACCATTAATGTCGGCGATGAAATGGAGCGTAATGAACTTTTAAAATATCTGGTAAGTATTCAATACAGTCGCAATGACTTAGAACTTGAACGTTCAACTTTCCGCGCGCGCGGTGATATTGTTGAAATCATGCCGGCGTATGAAAAGATTATTACAAGGATTTATTTCTTTGGCGACGAAATTGAACGTATTGTAAAAATAGATAATGTTACAGGCGAAATTCTGGAATCACCGGAAAGTATTGTTATTTATCCGGCTGTTCACTATATAACATCTGACGAAAATGAAGAAGAAACAATAAAATTAATCCGGATGGAGTTAAAAAACAGACTTGCGGAACTTAACAGCGAGAACAAGATTCTGGAAGCTGCGCGGCTTGAGCAGCGTGTTAAATATGATATCGAAATGATTAAAGAAATGGGGTACTGTTCAGGGATAGAAAACTATTCACGTATATTGGAGCGTCGTCCGCCGGGAAGCGCACCGGCTACACTATTAGATTATTTTAAAGGGGATTTTCTAACTGTTATTGATGAATCTCATGTTACTCTTCCGCAGCTTAAAGGGATGTATTTCGGGGACAAATCAAGGAAAGAAACTCTTATAAATTACGGATTCAGGCTTCCCTGCGCTAAAGACAACCGGCCGCTTAAAGAGGAGGAATTTTTTGCAAAAGTTCATCAAAAAATCTATATTTCAGCAACTCCGGCAGAATTTGAAAAAGAAACTTCTTCGCAGCTTGTAGAACAAATTATTCGCCCGACAGGTCTGGTAGATCCAAAAATTTCTGTACGCCCGATTGAAACCCAGATTGATGATTTAATAAAAGAAATCAATCTTCGTGCAAAGAAATCGGAGCGGGTGCTTATCACCACACTAACCAAGCGCATGGCAGAAGATTTATGCGACTATTTTATACAGGCGGGAATCCGTGTAAGATATTTGCACAGCGGGATTCAGTCAATTGAGCGTGTCGAAATTCTACGTGATTTAAGGCTTGGTGAGTTTGATGTACTAATCGGTGTAAACCTTTTAAGGGAAGGTCTGGACATTCCGGAAGTATCACTTGTAGCTATTATGGATGCGGATAAAGAGGGATTTTTGCGTTCAGAAACAAGTCTTGTACAAACCATAGGGCGTGCAGCGAGAAATGTTTGCGGCGAAGTTATAATGTATGCAGATAAGATAACTGACTCTATGAGGGCTGCAATAGATGAAACAAACCGGCGCCGGGAAATACAGCTTAAGTACAATCAGGAACACGGTATTATACCGCAGACTATTAAGAAACCGATTGAAAACAATCTTTTATCACTTGTTGAAAGTTATCGCAATCTTGAAGATATTGTTGCGGAAGAAATGGTTGAAATGGGAATTGAGAAGAAAGACCTTTCAAAACTTATTACAAAACTTGAAAAAGATATGCACAAATGTGCCAAGATTCTGGACTTTGAACGTGCGGCAGAAATTCGTGATCAACTAAAAAAATTGAGGGAAATGGTATGACAAAACCACATGTAATAGCCGTGGCAGGCCCTACGGCGAGCGGAAAAACAGCACTTGCAGTAAAGCTTGCACACGAACGTAACGGAGAAATCATTTCAGCAGATTCACGGCTTGTTTATAAGGGATTTAACATTGCGGCAGCAAAACCGACAAAAGAAGAGATGGAAGGAATACCGCACTATTTGATAGATATTGCGGAGCCGGAAGTTGATTACTCGGCCGGCGACTTTTACCGTGATGCAAAGCCTGTCATTGAAGATATAATCAACCGCGGTAAAACCCCGATAGTCTGCGGCGGAACCGGATTATATTTCCGGATTTTACTGGAAGATTTTGACCTTCCGCTAATCCCGCCGAACCCCGAACTCCGTTTGGAACTGGAAAATACACCGGTAGAAATTCTATATGCGGAATTAAAATCAAAAGATCCAATAACAGCAGAGAAAGTACATATTAATAATAAAGTTCGGATTGTAAGAGTTCTTGAGATTATACGCACACTGGACAAACCTTTTTATCAAGCAGCAGGGAAAAAGGATTCAGAATACGATGTTGAATGGATTTCACCGCAGATAAATTCCCGTGAAGAGTTGTATGACCGGATTAATAGACGTGTAGATAAAATGATAGAACTCGGCCTTATCGAAGAAACACGGAACTTACTAAAGAAGCACGGGCGTATAAAAAACTTTGTAAACACAATAGGCTACTGTGAAATTTTACAGTACCTTGACGGCAGAATTTCTCTTGATGAAGCAATTGATAAAATCAAACAGAATACAAGAAGGTACGCAAAGCGGCAATTAACGTGGTTCCGGCGGAATCCGGAACTTAACATGGATTATTAAATTTTAAAACGCTTTTTAGACACGCAAGAAAGTATTTGATTTTTAATCCGAGATAAGAAGAATTTCTTTGAGGACAAAAATAACTCCACCATGCCAAAGGATATTTGTACTTTAGCTCATTAAGGAGTTTAAGGTATTCTTCAAAATATTTATCTTTCAAATCCGTCTGCATTTTGGGCAGCCAGAATGCAGCTTTTTTAAAATACCTGTTTAAAATATAATATTTGTTTTCATGATTTTCTATAAATTTTTCAACCTCCCTAAAAACGTACAGCGGTGAAAAATCTGTTTTCTTTTTCATTGAAGTAACCGAGCCGGGGCGTTTTTTACGGTAGTAATACAGGTTTTTATTTAACACCTGAACAGATGACGCCAGAAGCATCGTTTTCACAAAAAATATCTGATCCTGCCCGACGCGTATTTCCTGAAATCGTATATTATTTGCCGATAAGAAGGCTCTTTTATACATCTTAGTCCAGACGGTAGAAGGAAATTTAAAAATCTCCTTTTTAAAATCTTCTCTTGGGGTTAAGCGGTATTTTAGCGGAATTTTATTCACACTATAATTTCCTTTACGCAGCCTGCCGTTCACACAGGTAAGCCCGCCAAAGATTAAAATGTCCGGCTCTGACTCTGCGGCGGTTTTTAATAATATTTTCAACGAATCAGGAGCAAGCCTGTCATCACTGTCCACAAAAAGTATATAATCGCCTTTTGCCGCGGCAAGTGCTGTATTTCTTGCCACTCCTGAACCATAATTGGAGGTATGAATAATTTTTATTTGATTATAACATTTTAAAATATCCGGCGAATTATCCGTTGAACCGTCATCTACACAAATAATTTCTATATCATCGCATTTCTGTTCTAAAATACTTTTCAGACAATCAGGCAAATACTGTGCTGTATTATAAACAGGTATGATTATTGAAAGCTTTGTCATTGTTTTAAATCCAGCATATTCCCGAGTATTCTGTCATATTTAGGGTTGGAGAACTTCATATATCCGCTGGCCGGAGTAAACGTCATTTCTCCAAAATAAATTTTTCCGTTAACATTATGAAGGTCAACCCTTACAAATCTAAAATCTTTTGACAGCTTCCGTGCAATATCGAGCATTTTATCAAAATTTTCAGGACACGGAATTTCTTCTGCATGCAAATTTCCACCGTAATTAAAATGCAAATTATTCCACTCTTTATCAAACATTGTGCAGCAAATATTATCACTTCTTTTACCTGATGCAAAAAGAATAACTTCCGGCTCGCCGTTAAAACAGAAGAAAAGATACTCAAAAAGTTCACGTTTATTTTTAATATACTCTTCAACAAAAATAAGCGGTTTTATTTTATCATACTGCATTTCATATCCGCTTTTAAAAGCATAATTTACTTTCAAAAAACCATTAAATAATTCATTATAATTTTTTTCAGGAATCCGGCCTTCAATCACAAGCCTTTGCATTTTGCTTCCGTGGTTGGTTTTTATAACGTATTCCCGCGGAAGCTCACGGAAGTTGATATCTTCATACTTCTCATACACTCCGTAAACCTTTTTTAAATACTCTTCTCCAATCTGTTCTTTAATCCAATCCCGCACGAGTATTTTATCAGAAAGAGTCGTTTTAATCGGGGTGCAATCATACACTTTTAACCACTGGATTTTTTCAGTAAAAAGCTTCGGGGTTTTAAAATTTATAAACCGCCCTTTTCTAAAAAAATACTTCCAGAATACTTTATGCTTAAGCTCTATTTCATTCATAATTTAAAACTAAAGGGCATTAATATAAATTAATGCCCTTTTATCAGAATAAATCTATAAGACTACGGTTTTAACTGCCAGTAAGTATCGTTATCAAATCCTTCTACAGTCCCGCCAGGAAGGGTGAAAACACCACCTTGCCCTGCCTTAGAAGCATCAACTTGTCCATAAGTACCATCGTCAATATGACCGTTTCCCTCAACAGTAAAAGTACCGTCACCGTTATCTATTGCATACATTCCGTTGCCCAAATCTATAGCACCATCAGGCAATGTTTGAGAAATATTTTCTTTTGCAGTTGACATAATTTTATCTCCTTATTTATACTACAAAAAGATTATAATTCAGAATGTACACCTTGTAAATAGAAAACAGAATACCCCATCCCATCATATCATATCATATCATATAGGGGATTATAACTTGATTTAAGGTATATGCAAAATAATATTTACATTTCTTAATATTTGAAATAATATAAAAATTAATGTGTTAATTTTTGTACCAGACCTTAAAATTCTTAATATCCTCCAGCACCGCCCCGAAATCCCCGTTGAACCGGACACATCTGTCATCAATCATTAAATATGACGGTTCTTTAATATTAGTTATTTTAGAAAAATACTTTGCAATATTATGTTCTTCAATCCATTTTTTCGCAAGGTTAATATCTCTTGACGTAAACAAAACAAGCAGAAACCTGCCGGAAAGTGCTTCAAGAAATTCTGCCGCACCTTCTCTTACCGGAGAAATATGGTTCTCTTTATATAAACCTTTATAAGTATTCAAAACCCCGTCTAAATCAATCATCAAAGTCTTTTTATACATACATATTGCACCTTTTTACATTAAATTTTGGTAATAGCATAAAAATTATACAATAGAAATATAAAAAAAACTATACCTCTGGAGTCCTATTAGAAGAAAATTTATTTTTATATTCTGATTTTATATTAAATTTTGTTTTCACCGCAATAAAATTGCCCACTTCATTGTCCGGGGCGGGGAATACAATAATAACACTCCTTCCCCAGCTTGGGGAAGGCTGGGATGGGGGATTGGCCTTGGGTTGGGGTGAAAAATACAATAATATACTCCTTCCCCAGGTTGGGGAAGGCCGGGATGGGGGATTGGCCTTGTGTTGGGGTGAAAAATACAATAATAACACTCCTTCCCCAGGTTGGGGAAGGCGGGGATGGGGGATTGGCCTTGGGTTTCACTCTCCAAGAAACCACTCCCCTCCCCCTTACCCCTCCCCTAGTTGGGGAGGGGAATACAATAATAACACTCCTTCCCCAGGTTGGGGAAGGCCGGGATGGGGGACAGTCTTTGAGTTTAACTCTCCAAGAAACCACTCCCCTCCCCCTTACCCCTCCCCTAGTTGGGGAGGGGTAATTAATAAAAAGTTTAGTTTGGTGCAATAAATTGCACCCTGCAAAAGCCAACCGGTAAGTTCCCGAAATACATTCGGGATAACTCCTATCTTATCCCGTTTATCAGGCTCAGTACACTTTCTCTTCTCATATTATTATATGACGCAAAAAGGGTTGAGGCCGCGTTTTGCAAGATTGAGGTCTGGATATAACGCGCTGACTCCTCTGCTATATCAGCATCTTTTATTGTTGAT
>CASDWH010000018.1 GCA_949284715.1 uncultured bacterium | reverse complement strand
GGCGCCTTCACCGTCTTCATCCATTGTTAAATCAAATCGGTCTTCCATGTATTTAGTACATACATCATCCGCGCATTCTACTGAACCGCCGTTACGGACTCTTATTTTACCGATTTCGACTTCTTTCTCTTCCCCGCGCGACTTTATATCTGTTTTTACCGTAATTACTGCGGCTATTGCATCAAGACCGGTTTGACCGCTGCCTTGAAAACTAATATCATATTTTATTCCGTTGCTTGCTTCAACTATTCCGCCGGAGTTTGCTGCACCTATTGTTCTTGCAAAATAGTGAGCAAACTTATCCGAACCGGAGGCCGAATCTGTTTGGGCAAGAATACCTATCGGCGGATCGGTTGAGCATAACCCGAAGCGTTTCAGGTTTCCTTCTTCATCATACTCTGTAGGATACATTTCTGTATCGTTAATCATGCTTGCTGCTGCGGATTCTGTTGTTGTGTAGGCTTTAATAAACAAAGCTTTTTTCTGATCAGGCTAATACGTGCGAGATTAGGGCTGACTACAGCAACAAGGATTCCAATAAGTGCTAATGCAATCAAGATTTCTACTAACGTAAATCCTTTTTTTCGTCTCATACTTTTACCTCTCTTAAATTACAGCGATTTATGCATCAAAATATGCATTATGGTGCATAAATCGTTAAAACACATTATTTAACGGAATAGTATATAGATGGGGGGGGGCCAATGATTAATTTATAGTTGGGCTGAAAGCCCAACCTACTATTTTTGTTTCAGGAGCTTAGCGGTTAAGAAGTCATAACACCACGTTGGTAAGATGCTGAAATAAATTCAGCAGGACAAAATAATAATTTTATTAGAACTTTTGTAAATTTTTGTAAAAATATTCCCGAAATTATTAAAGTTTTTCTGAATTATGCCGTTATATGCACCATAATGCATATTTTGATGCATAAATTTCTCAATCATTTGAATATCGGTAAATATAATCTTCGCCTTCACGGATGGTTTCGGTTAGACTATATCCTAATGAGTCAAAAAATTCATCTACTTCCTGTTTATGTTTAAAAGTTTCAATAACAATAACAGGTTTATGCTTTTTAATTGTTTCTATCCCGCCTTGTAATACTTCAACTTCAAGCCCTTCAACATCTATTTTTATAAGGTCTATTTTTTCGGGGAAATTCATTGAATCTAAAGATACAAGTTTAAACCTGCCGTTTTCTTTTGGTATAAACGATGTATTACCAATATTTTGTAAATTATAATGACTAACTGCTGCATTAATCCTTTTGTTATAAAGTCCTACATTATATGGGACAACTATTCTGTTTAAATTATTTAAATTAATATTTCTTTTTAATATATCATATGTTGACTTCAATGGTTCAAAAGAATAAATTTTTTTAGCATTTCTCTCAATAGCCCAATAAACAGAATGACTCCCTATATTAGCTCCGATATCTAAAATCACAGCATTATCAGGTAAATATTGTTCTATTATATTAAGTGCAGCTCTATCCCAATAATCATTAAAATTAACTATGCATTTTTGAATGCAGTCAACAGGATAATTAGGCAGCCAAAACCTCGCATTACGAATTTGGGTAATAGAATCATTCATACTGAGTTTTATCTTTATATCTTTTAATTCCAAAATAATTCTGGATAAATAATTTTCCATACAAAAAACTCTCTTTTATTCTTTAATTATTATTAATTATAGCAGATTTTATTAATTCTCGGACCTTTATATTTCCTGCATCCTCTTAAAGATATAAATCAAATCGACATTAAAAATTACCCTGATATATTGCCATGGTGTTTATTGAATTTGTATTTAAGATTTTATTTAATATTTCTATAAAAAGAAAGGAGCTTTTATGTTAGAAGAAGAACACAGACATACTTTAAAACATGCTGTAATTACGTTTATAGCAGCACTTCTCGGCGGCTTTTTAGCCTTTTATGTAGTGATGGATATTACTCTTGCAAAAATGTTTGACCCTATGAGAGGGGTCAGACGGGCTGAAAAAATGATTCAAAAACAGGCAAGAGAGATGCAAAGACTCGATAACGATATCTTTATGCCGGCATCAATCCCGCTTCACCACTCACTTATAAACATGGTTAAAGAAAATAACGCTTATAAATTTATTATTGACCTTAATCAGTTAAATAACAATGACAAAAACGTTGAAGTGACTGTAAATGGAGATACGATTAATATTAAAGGTGTAGTAGACAAAACAAAAGGTCACAAAGATATGGTTATAGAATTCTCGCAAACCTTTGCACTCGGCGCGCCTATTATAAAAGACAAAGTTACAAAAGAAGAAAAGGGTGACAAATATATAATTACGGTTCCTATTGAAACCGGAGGAGAGGATTAGCGAGAGGCAAAAGAAATGGGGCTTACATTAAGCCCCGTTTTTTCATACTTTACCATAAAATATTTAAAATGTTATTTCCCTGTAGAGCCGAATCCGCCTGCTCCGCGGACTGTACCTGTCAGCTCTTGCAGAACTTCTATTTTAGCCCGTTCGGTTTTTGCAATAACCATTTGTGCTATTCTTTCCTGCGGTTGAATAGTATACGCTTCATTACTTATATTAACAATCGGCACACAAACTTCGCCGCGGTAATCTTCATCAATAGTTCCTACGCAGTTAATAAGCGTAATCCCGTGTTTGATACTCATACCCGAACGCGGTCTTACCTGTGCTTCAAATCCGTGTTCAAGTTCTATTTTTATCCCTGTAGGGATTAGTTTTCTCTCTAGCGGTTGAAGAGTAACCGGTTCTTCAATTGCTGCGCACAAATCCATACCGGCAGCGCCTTCTGTTTTGTATTCAGGTAAAAATTTATTATGTGCAAGCCTCTCTATCTTGAGGGTTGTAGTATACCGTTCCATAGTTCTCCTTAATATTTGTTATGCAAGAAAATTTAGTGACATAAGGCTGTTTTCTCTGTTTAATGATTTTGTAAAGCAATCCTCTGTTTTTACTGCCGGATTTGATGTGTAAGACTTGTTGCTGTACTTAATAAAATCCATTTTTCTAAGTCTGCATTCTGTTGATAGAGCGTTTATTTTGTCTACTTTCATGTCCCCGCCTTATGCTTTGTGATAATTATTTCCAATAAATATTTTCGTCTTAACAAATAGGTATGTCAATAAAAAATAAATATATGTAAAGTATAAGTATTAATTTTTGTAAAGATTTTCTCCTAAATACTAAAGTTTTATTCGGATATGCCGATATATGAATGGAAAGGAATAAGCTTTGAGCAGTAAAATCTCACAAAAAATAGACCATTATACGCGGTCGCATATAAAGGAGCTGAAAACAGAAGAGCGTAAACAGGGGAAGAAGTTTACGAAGTATGAAATTGCGCAGTTTATGCTATCTAAAAATATGTTGTCACAGAGTGATTTTGCAGCGTGGATGAATACCAAAGAAGGGGCTGATAGTGAAATTTATTCAAGAATGCAGCAAATGGCAAGACAAAGCGGGAGTATCTGGGGATATAATAATGTTTCGTATTTAGACGGATTTAGTGATTATACACCGGATGTGAAAGATAAAGCCTCCGGAGATATAGAATCAGAAAATAAAGCAAGAGAAGCTGCTGTTGATATCTTATCAGGTATAGCAAGTACTGCATACTCAAAAGTAAGAGGATATCACGATAGTATTGGATATCTGTCGTTTGATGCAGTATGGCAAGGACTGAATGTAATAGGCAACGGCTTATTTGACAGTGTAACAGGAAGAAACGATTTTGCTACAGTATTTGAATATGAAGCAGGACTCCAACATGAGATTGATAAACTCAATAAACTAAAAAGCAAAACAAAGAAACAAAATGAGTTTGCAAAAGAGTTTAAAAATCTATACGGAATAGATTTTAATCCTGAGGCATTTAAGAAACTCGGAGAGGCAAATAAAAAACTAAACGAATTAAATACGTACAGCGCTTTAAGTAAATATCTGGAAGAGGCTATAGATAAGATGAAAGATGCGGATATTAACAGTGTTGAGCCGGTGGTACTTTTATCCCCAATCTTTGGTAATCCGAATAAAGCAAATGAATTTATAGTTTCTCTTAACTGTAAAGATGATACAGAATTAAGAGAAAAGCTAGTCCAAATAATGCAGGAAGCTAAAACAGAGGCTGATGAAAAACTACAGACAATGAACAGAGAAGAATTGGAGAGTAATTTCAAAACAGCATACAAAAATGCGATGGGTGAGTATAATGCAGATGAAATAACCGAAAAATTTATACAATCCTCCAAAACAAATGCAATGCTTCTGGAAACCGGAGCAATAATCGGGGCATCATTATTAACAGCAGGTTCTGCATCAGTAATGAAATTAGGAAGCAAGGCAGTTAAGACTCTTGGCACCCGTATGGGAAGACATGCTCTTAAAGCCGGTATGACAGCAGCAACAGCCGCAATGCCTGCGGCGGAAACAATAGTCGGAGGATTAACAAGTAAAGAAGGATTAACTTTAGATAAGGGTAAAGAGGCGTGGGAACAATTGAAGAGCGGATTGATGTACGGTGCGTTTGGTGCGTACGTTTCAGGGCCGCTGGGAGAAGTCGTTAAAAATACACTTGCTAAAAACCCTAATATCTTTAAATCTATTCTCTCTTCACACAAATTTACCCTTGTTGCCGGTACAACAACAGAAACTACGGCTGATGTCTTATTTGACAAGCTTACTGGTGATATGAGTATTAGAGAATCCCTAGAACAGAACGGGTTGATGAACTTTGGTATGATGGTTGCAGGCGCAAGAATGAATAATGCTGCTAATCTTTCTAATATAAAAATTGAAAAAATGAGAGATGGTACATATAACGTCAAAGAAAACGGCAAAGTCCTCTGTAAAGCTAAAGATGAAAATGAGCTTTCCTTTGTTGTTTTATCTCTTGCCGCAGAGAAGAACAAGGCTACCGGCGCTCAGACGGTTGAGAATCAGAAAAAAATACCGGATGAAATGATTTCTCAAATACAGGAAAAATTATGCGCCCCTGAAAGAGATTATCTTTCCCCGGAAAATGCTAAGTTACATACGCAGGAATTTATTAAATTGTTTTCAAAATACCCGGATGTGGAGCCGGAGACAATCATTGGGCTGATTAATAATCCAAATCTCAGAATGCGTATCAGAGATGGCAAAGTAGACTTTAATCTCTTTGATAAAGTCTTAGAGCTTACATCACAGTATCCGGAATATCAAAAAGAATTACTCACTCTTGCGCAAAATGAAAACTATTCAATAAATGATATAAAAGAGGTTCTGGTTGACAATCCGCAATTTAAAGAATTAGCAGATGTTGTTGGCGCATATCATGCTTTTACCGGCTTAAAAGACGGAATTACTGATTTTGGTATAGATAAATTCGGGCGTGTAAATGAAATTATTAACGGGCCGGAGCCTCAGGCATTAAAAGATATAAAAAATGATTTTAAACAAAATACAGGAATAGATTTGCATTTTGATAACAATATTAACCCGCAAAACGCTGCTGAATATGCACGTGTAGTAACTAATGTTATTGAGCGGTATAAAAAAGCGGGTAAGACACCTCCGAAACAAATTTTTATTACATCTTTTGTGCCAGAAAATGCAGACGGTGCAGCATTTGCGCGTAAGTATCCGGATGTAATAGCTGTTAAACCCAGTGAGAATCCGGAATGGTTTGAACATTGTGTTTTTCATGAAGCTGTACACCTTACTGATATGACAATGAAGCATACAATGTTTCAGTACAAACCGATTGGTGCAAAACCCGCTGTAAAAGACGGTAAGATTGTAATGGTAATAAACAAACAGGAGGCAGCGGATTTGACAGCTTCAATTGAAGAATATATAGGAGCTTATGCTGCATATGATACTAATGAATTTACGGCAGAATTTGGTGCCATGCTGATGGAAAATAAAATTATTATAAATAAAATTGAAATTAATGGTGATATACAAAATGAAATTATTATAAAAGAACCCTTTATAAATAATGATGGCCGGCAGATAGAAGTTACTCCGGAGGTACGGCAGGAGATAGAAAAGATTGTTGATTATTATTTCAATATAGGCGGGCAGAATTATCCGAATGCATAACGTGTGATATACCGGGGTGTATATATTAACTTTTGTAACAATAACTCTGGAAATTTTGACTTTTGCTTAATCTTTCTTAACAAAAGGGTTGAATTTATATATATGTTATGATATATTGTAGATATAAAGGTTATATCAATGTGTATCACCCCGCCCGGAAGGCCTGATTATAATGAATCAGACGCTCTTTCTGAGGCTTAGTTTGCAATGAAAAAATAGGAGTTTAATATTATGACAAATCATTTTCCCCGCAAATCACAAAACACTTTCCCGACATTCAAAACAGAACAACAAAACGAGGTTTTAACTTCGCCGTTTAAGAAACAAACTTTTGCTGCAACGCTTCCGGAGGGAGAATTTGCACGCTATATTAAGCGTGTTTATTCTTACAAATCGCTTACCGCTCAGGAAGAAGCAGAAATAACTGCCAGAATCAAAGCCGGTGATAAGGAAGCTAAAAAAATCCTTGTTAATGCGAACCTTAAACTTGTTTTTGCTATCGCCAAAAAAAGTATTCATATTGCTAAAATTCCTTATGTTGACCTTATTCAGGAAGGAAATCTCGGGCTGATGGTTGCTGTTGAAAAATTTAACCCTGATTTAGGGTACAGATTTGCAACTTATGCAGGCTGGTGGATTAAGCAGGCAATGTTTAAGGCAATTTCAGAGCAGGCATACTGTATGAAAATCCCTGTATACGTTCAGGAAACACTTTCAAAATACTCTAAGGTTAAAGCAGAAATGGAGCGTGTGTACGACTGTAAAGTTAAAACCGAAGATGTTGCACGTAAAATGAATATTGAACCGGAAAAAATTGTTTCATACCTTTCTGCTTATAATGCCAGTCTGTCATTAGAAGGCAGTATTGATGGTAAAGACGGCAGTGAAATGAGTCTTTCTGAAATATTAAAAGATGAAAATTCAAATCTTGAAAATAATATTGAGTATGAACGCCTGAAACGGGATTTGCATATAGTGATTTCAACCCTGAAAGAACGCGAGCAGGATGTTGTAAGAATGCGTTTCGGGCTTGAAAACCATGCAAGAAAAACACTCGAGGAAATCGGAAAATTGTTTGGAGTAACAAAAGAATGTATCAGACAGACTGAGGCGCGTGCGTTGAATAAAATGCGTGCAAACGGACTTTTGAACTGTTATGCAGACTAGGGGTGCGTAGTGAGTCTGTATTTTACGTAAGGTGCAATTTATTGCACCTTACTGCTTGTTTAAATGCGTATGATGAGAAATAAAATATGGTATTTTTATGCTAAAATCCATATATGAAAAAGGTTTTGATGGACAAAGTTATAGAAACGCTTGAAGCTGCAAAGCAGCCGCAGAGTGATTTTGTAAAACTGATGGCGGAATTTAGAAATCCTTATTTGGTGCTTATAGCGTGTATTTTGAGCCTTCGGACTAATGATAAGACCACTTATCCTGCGACTTTAAGGATGCTTGAAATAGGCAGAACCCCGGAATCGTTTGCAAAATGTGATGTTAAAAAATTAGAAAAAGCGATTTATCCTGTCGGGTTTTATGCTAATAAGGCAAGGCAGATTCAGGAACTCTCGAAAATTCTTTATGAAGAAATGGATTCTAAAGTTCCGGATGATATTGATGAATTGGTAAAGTTTAACGGGGTAGGGCGGAAAACTGCTAATCTTGTACTTGCACTCGGGTTTAACAAACCTGCAATATGCGTGGATGTTCATGTCCATAGGATTTGTAACCGCCTTGGATACGTTAAAACTAAGATTCCGGAAGAAACGGAGTTTGCACTGAGAGAAAAACTTCCTGAAAAATACTGGCTTACGATAAATACAATTCTTGTTACCCACGGGCAGAATGTATGTAAACCAATCAAACCTGATTGCGCTGATTGTCCGGTTTTTGATTATTGTAACAGGGTTGGAATTTGATAATTTTTGTTATAATGCTGCTCTCATACATGACTTTTGGACTTTTTTCATTAAACATATATCAACCTCATACTTTTGTATGATTTTTGCCTTGGTTAGTTAAAGTAAAAATAATAATGGTCGATAATAAGGCAGGAAGGACGGTTGATTTTGTTAAACACATTAAACACAGTAAGGCAGCGCCCGTATTTAAATAACCAGAGCGGACTTAGAAAAGCCGATGACGGTGAAACTAATCAACGTCCCGAAAATGGCGGACAGCACCAGCAGCAAAACCATAATCATGATGATAATGTAATAGTACGCGGGCGTGCGAGCCAGTATGCTGCGCAGCAAATGAGCGGAAGATATCAGGGAACTCAGGCAAGAAATGCTTACCCTGTAGGGTATACGCCATATCAACGTCCCAATTATCCATCAGCACCCCAGCCGCGTATGACTGCACCTCAGCAAAGGCCATTGCCCGGAAGGTATACTCCGGTTAATAACAATATTAATCAGCCGGCGCAGCAGATGCAAAAACGCAGCAACCGTGTTAATATTTCGCAGATATTAAGGGATTTTAGAAATACAATTAAAGCAATTGCTACTCCGCCGGAACTCGAAGAACAGGCAGAGGAGTATTTACAGCTTGTAGAAATGCATGTTAAGCGCCCTAATCCTAACGTGCCGATTGTACAAAACAATCTTAGAAGTGCAGCACAAATATTAGACCGGTATATAACAGAAACTCTTAAAAAAGAATCAAAAGTAGTTCAAAACTGGCTTGAAGCCTTGTTTTTACAGCAAATAAACTACAGCTATGATGAATCTGAAATCAACGAATCCTTCCTTGTGAGATTTCCCCAGAATCAGTCCAAACAGCAGCCTAAACAACCACAGCATGAGCCGGTTCAAGAACCTGTAGAAATATTAGAAGATGAAAATGTTCCTATAGGTGATTACGAGCCTGTCGGAACATTGCCTGTAGAGAATCTTGAACCGGATTTGTTTGATGAAAGCGAAACGGTAGAAGAAAGTATTCAGAAAACATTTGTACGCAAACCGCATGTTACTGTTATCCCGCAGGATACAAGATTAAAATCGTTGTTCATAGAAGCAAAAAAACATGCCTATGAAGATAACCCTAAAATGGCTATGCAAATCTTTAAAGAAGCTTTTTACCGCGCAGAAGAGCTTAAAGATTATGAAACACAGTCCAGAATTTGTCTTGAAGTAGGTAAAATTTATGATGATAATGATTACTATGTTCAAGCTTTAAATAGTTATAGAAATTCACTAAATTATACAACCGATAATGAAGTAAGGACACAGGCACACCTGTCCATGGCAAAAATTTATGATGATGTAAATCAGGTAGAGCCGGCGATAGATCATTATCTGGTTTCTGTTTCCTACGCCGGAGAAACAGACGACATAGTTACACAGTCAACTACTCTTGCAAAAATAGGAAACCTTTTAACAGACAAGTATGACAAACAATGCTTTGAGTTTTATGAAGAAGCAAAAGAAGTTATAGCATCAACTAATGATGTCAAAACAAAGGGATTTATTTCCAGTTCTACGGCAGATGCATACAGTCATTTTAATTTTGCCGATACAGCTTTAAAATACTATGCTGATGCGGTCAGTAATTATACAAAAGCCGGTGATTACGAAGAGTTGGCACAAAATTATAAATCTGCCGCAAAGCTTATGATGGAGTTTAAAAACAAATCTAAATCTGCGTCATTACTGAAAAAAGCACTCACTTACGCATATAAAGCGGAAAATGAAGATTTAATCAATGAAATCACGGTAATGCTTGCGGCAATTAACTAGCAGGAATGTGACCAAATATTACAATTTGTTACGGAATAATATGTCCTAAAATAGATGTAACAAAATGTAAAGATGAATTTATAATTGGCTCAAACTCAGTTATAATACCCTATATGATATGATGTGGTGGGGTGGGCTAAAGTTTTTTCTCGAATTGTCGTTATATGAATTATCGCGGACAAAAAAGAAAAAGGAGTACTTATGATTTTATTCAACAACCATTTATCTATTGGTATTAACAAGCCTCTGCCAATTAAAAGAAATGATACGCCGGAAGTTTTAATACTGGAAGAGGATAAACAACTACCTGAACAGGGAGAGAAGTTTGATGATGTATATGCAGAAATGCGCGCCAATGTTCCTGACAGCACAAGCACGATTGAAGAAAAAGAACTTGCGCTTCAATATATTGACCGCTTGTTAAATTGCGGCGATATTACAGATGAACTAAAAAAATACTGGACTAACAAAAAAGAAATTATTCAAATGGAAATGACCACTATTAAAAATATCGAAAAACAAGGTACAGAGCTTAATTCGGATGATTTGTTTAAAGAATTGCGCCAATTTTATAATGTGTTTGGCTCCAAAGAGTCTTTCGGCAGTGCTGACCAGCGTATTGAATACGGTATAGCTTATTTTAACAGTGTTATTTCATACTATTCTTTAATATTACAATGCGATGATATTTCTGAGGCAGACAAGAAAAACTATGAAAAAGACCTTAAGAGTGCTGAAGAATCTCTTAAAGGGCTGAAAGAGGAGCAAGAAACACTGAGAAAACAGGAAGAACAAGAAGAACAGGGAAAAAACTCCCCTCGACTTGCTCAATTGCATATAAAAACACCATTTCTGTTTATTAAATCTTAGAAATATTATAAAACGGGCGGTAATAAACCGCCCGTTGATGATTTATGATTTTAATAAAACGTAATACAATCCTGCAAGGGTTTGACCGGATATGGAATTTCCTTTTTGTTGTTCTTTTTTTAAAAATTCAGGAACTTTATCCAAATCAATCACCATACGTTCAACCAGTATACCGCCGTCAGAAACCGGCTCTTGAACAGGCTGCGGGTTTGTAATTACTGCTATGGCAATGGTTGAAGTTTCTGATGTGCAGCCGGCCGAGCTTGAAATATTTTCTGCAACAATTTCAATATTATCAGCGGCAAGTCCGGTTTCTTCAAGAAGTTCCGCTTTTATTGCGTCAATTGTGCTTTCTCCTACTCTTTCATCGCCGACCAGTCCGGCCGGAAGTCCTATATTATATCTGCTTCTGTTTTCTGCATATAAAGGCGGGCGTAGTTCCCTAATAAACAGTATTTGTGTCTTATCCCCGTTTTTTATTAATGGAACAATTATTACAACATTATCGGCATTCGGCCTGTGTGCGTAAACCCAATCTTTACCGCTTGGGGATTTAGAAGATTTTAACTGTAGAAATTTTGTATCGTATAATATTTCTGGCATGGTCTATCTTTTCTATAATTATCTGTCAGGTGCGAGTTCTTCTTTTACACTTTTGTTGAGGTATGAACCCCCAACTACGGATTTTCTCTATTGCCCCTTTTGTTTACCCTTTTTATTTGCCCCCTCCCCAGAGATGCATTTCGATAACTTTGTTACAGATTCTTACTGTATTTAAAGCTGCGCCAATACGTAAATTATCAGCTACGCACCAGAGTGATATTCCGTTTTGGAATGCAAGATTTTTTCTTATTCTTCCGGCAAAAACAGGGTCAACACCGCTTGCATTGTATGTTGTCGGGTATTCAAAGTTTGACGGGTTGTCAATAACTTTTACTCCAAAACTGTTTTTAAGGATTTCTCTTGCCATATCAGGTGTAACATTTTTTTCAAACTCAATATCTACAGCTTCCGAGTGTCCGTTATAAACCGGAACACGTGCAGCAGTACAGGAGATAGGAAGCTCTGCCGGCAGGTGAAGAATCTTTTTAGTTTCATTTACAACTTTCATTTCCTCTTTTGTATAACCATTGTCTGTAAATATATCAATCTGCGGAATAACATTAAATGCAATAGGCTTTTTAAAACATTTGTTTTCAAATTCTTTACCTTCAAGTTTTGCTTTTGTATTTTCGGTTAATTCATTTATAGCAGCAAGTCCTGCACCGCTGACAGCCTGATAGGTAGATACTATGAGTCTTTTTATTGTAAATTTATCGTGTAATGGTTTTAGTACAAGCATTAACTGGGAAGTAGAGCAATTAGGGTTAGCAATAATACCTTTGTGAAGTTTTAAATCATCATCATTAACATTTGCAATAACAAGCGGAACATCCTTATCCATACGGAAAGCGCTTGAATTATCAATAATGAGTCCTCCGCGTTTAACAATTTCCGGCGCAAATTTCTGGCTTGTAGAACCGCCTGCTGAAGCCATAACAATATCTACATTATTAAAAGATTCAGGAGTTGCTTCTTCTACGATGTAAGTCTTTCCTTTAAACTCAATTTTAGAACCGGCACTTTTTGCCGAAGATAAAAATTTAATTTCATTAAATTGTACATCAAGTTCTTCTGAAATCTTTAGAATTTCTCTTCCAACCACACCGGTTGCGCCAAGTATTGCAATATTTGGTTTTTGCATTTTTGTTCCTTTCTCTGTTTCCCCTACATTATTTTTTCAAGTCCGTAGATAAATTCATTATGGCTGCTAATGTAATTAATTGCAAGCAGAACACCTTTCATATAACATTCTCTGTTCATAGAATCATGACGAAGTCTAAAAATCTGTCCTTCTTCACCGAATATTACTTCTTGTGAAGCAATAAAACCGGGCATTCTAACAGAGTGGATATGAATATTTGCGTAAGATTCTCCGCCTCTTGCGCCTTTTATGGTTTCTGTTTCAGGGCAGTTGCCTGTAGTAAAACATTTTTTAGCCTCAGACATCATAAGTGCTGTTTTTATTGCAGTACCTGATGGTGCATCTTTTTTCTGATTATGGTGAAGTTCTATGATTTCAGCATTATCAAAATATTCTGCTGCTTTTTTAGCAAACATCATCATTAATACTGCTCCCGTAGAAAAGTTCGGGGCAATTAAACATCCGGTATTTTTTGATTTAGTGATGGTTTCCAGTTCTCTAATTTCTTCGTCTTTTAATCCGGTTGTGCCAATAACAGGCTTAATACCGTTATTTAAGCAGAAAAGAGCGTTCTCATAGATTGATTTTGGCTGGGTAAAATCAACTAAAATATCAATAGGCATGGCTTGTTTAGCAGCTTCAATAGTTGTAAATTCTCCGCCGTTTATATCTATTTGGGCTGTAAGTTTGAGGTTTGCGGCGTTTGATACAGCCTTAACTACTTCTTTGCCCATTTTCCCTGATGCCCCGCATACTGCAACATTAATCATAAAAATACCTCCCCTGTATGGAATATTATACACGGGGAATGGTAATAAACAAGTAAACAAAAGGAAAGTCTTGCAAGTGTGCAAGACTCAAAAATATACATTTACCCCACAACCTTTATATCATAAAAAACGGTATGTGTCAATACTATGGATGGCTTAAATCTAGTACCGGTCATGCTTTAAAGCAAAACTCAGATTTAAACTATAGACGAATGCAGCTCCTGAGCGGCGTTTAAAATATATTGCATTATACAAATCCCCATTTTCTAAGTTTTTAGAATGGCAGTTTTATCATGTTATAGTGTTTGGTATACAGATTTACATTTGTGTAGTTGAGAATGATGCAGCTTCTTCATACGGATTGGCCTCTCCGGTTTGCAGAGCCTGCTCGTATGCAAATTCAAATAGCTTATTAGAGTTCTCTGCAATTTGCGGGTTTTCAAGAAGTGCATCAAGATCATTCTTAGTGCTGTCGCGCTCGACTGACAACATTGAACGTCCTATAATTTCAGCATGAGGGTTGGAAAAATCGTTTATTTTATCCGGTTCCGCTTTAGGTGTTTCGGCAGGTTTGTTATTTACATCAGATGATTTTGGCAGAATATTTTTGCCAATAGGACTAAAATTATTCAAGTTTGTTCCGTTTAATTCACTCATGTTTATAACCTCTTACAGCACTAAAGCATTATACATTCTTTTACGGGTGTTGACTACCCCCGTTTAATATAAAACGCAAACTGATTTTTTTTTGCTAGTTTAGAGGTGTTTTTCTAGAAATCTTTACAAAAATTAATAAATTGCGGCAGGAAGTAGCTGTATTAAAGGAGTGGAAATTTTTCCCGCATCCTCGAAAACGTTAATTTATGTAAATAAATATTTAGGGAATAGCAAAAAAATATATTTAGTGGTTTAATATAGATAATCGTAACTAATGGTGTAACTAATGTTAATGATAAATCCCGCAGGCGTGCGAATGAATTCTCCGTACCGCTGCAATTTAAATTTTAATAAAAATGCCGGATACACAGCAAAAAAAAATTTAAGTATTATGAATGCGCCAGAGGCAATGCCCAATGTTCCGGTAAATTTCCGCGGCGCTCCGTATGTACTGAATTTAAAAGCTCTTGGTGTGCCGGAAAAGGGGTCTATTACTGCAAAAGAAGCGATAAAAGTTTTTGAAAAATTTAAAATCGGTAATTATTTGGATATAGGTGATGATAAAATTGCGTATGCAAAAAATTCTGCTATAAGAAAGCAAAACCTTGAGTTTTTGAACCGTGTAACTGAGTCTGAAGAGAAAAAAGAATTTATTGAGTATTATAAGAAATTAACTGGTTTTCCTGATTTAAAAGTTGTTTCAGAGAAGATTAAAATAGAATTTGTAAATACTCTTATGAAAGTATCAGAATCTCTAAACAAAGAAACAAGTAAAAAGGCTTATAATATTGTGCAAGCCGGCTATGACGGAATATGTTCTGTCGGGCGCGGAAAAGCACTTCCGGGAAGTGATTTGGACAAAGCGTACGTAATTATTAATGGATTTGGGGATACAAATATTGGTGATGCATATGCTGTAAAAAACTTTAAGTGGAAACTCTGGGATTTTACTGATCAGAGAATTTTAAGCTATAACCATGATGAAGCAGCTTTCCCCCAGGTTTATACAGAGGCGCAGTTAAGGACTTTAATCAAGAAGGCTGATGAACAATGCAGAAACTTTGGTTTGCGCGAAAAGAAACGATATTGGCTCGATGCGGTAATGGATCCGTTTGGGATTCCGTTATATTTGGAAAAAGATACTGAGCGGTATAACCAGTTAAAAAATTTGCAGAATGTATATACCGAAAATTATGTAGCAGCTAATGGGTTTTATATTGCACTGTGCAGGCGTTTTCCGTCAATGAAATTCGGAAATGGATTTGATATACCGACTAAAGAAATAATGAAAAATGTCGGTTTTGTTATTGAAACACTGAGAGAAGGTGTTTATTTTACCAAGTTTGGCAAGATGGATTATTATGATTTGCGTGACAGTATTACATTCAATCTTACAAACTTATCTCAGTTGAAAGCCCTAAAAAACAGAGGGGACAAAAAATCGAAACGTCTTGCCCGTCTTGAATTACAGAATAATTTTAACAAATGGGATACGGATAAACAGTACAGAGTTGTTAAAACGGTTATAGAATCGGCGTGTGCTAATAATACAAAATTTACGGATGAGTTCCCTCAATATTTTACAACTCCGGGAAAGGATTTATTTAAACCATTAATAGAAGCACTTCTAAAAGAATAAGGGAGAGAGTTTGAGAGTAACATTAATAAAAAACGGCCAGGTGCATAATAAATCATCGGACAGGTTGCGTTCTGACAAAAAAGAAGAACGCAAGGCGCAGTGTAAAAAGTTTGTCGCTAAGAATAAAACCTATTTGGAAGCTGGTGCCGTGTCGCTATTAGTCGGCGGGATATTCTGGGCATATCATGGCGGACACGGCAAGTATACAAATGTAATTGGCCGAGGGTTTAAACCGAATCTTATTGAATTGTTTAAAAACAGTCTCAAACAATTCCCGGAGGATGTAGGTTACAGAAAGAAGCTGGTTAAATCTTTAGGGTGTAATGAGGCTGATTATGCACTTTTGCGCCCGATTGTAGGAGGTGAAGAATACAAAGCAATAATCAAAGCATTCAGTGACTCTCCGGAGCATTACTCCCCCGGAGGCAGTCTGATTACGAATGTTAAAGACGGGTTCGATATGTCCGGAAGAATAAGCCAAAAATACCGCGCAAATTTACATATACATACATTGCATTCCGACGGGCGTATGAGTATAGAAGAACTTCTAAATCAATCGGCTGAATATGCGGATAAGATTGCTGCTAATATCAGGAAAAATCCGGATATGAAAGCAAAATACGCTCCGTTTACAATCGCTATCACAGACCATGATACACTGGAAGGGTGTAAAGAAGCAGTAAAACTTATTCATGCTAATCCTGATAAATATAAAAATTTAAGAGTTATATTGGGGTGTGAACTTACTGTTGAAGATAAAATGCTCCAGCGTAAACTTAAAAAGCCTGTTAATGTTCATATGCTTCTGCACGGAATAAATCCTTTTGATAAAGAACTTAACCATTTACTTGATACTAAAAAGGCAGCCCGCGGACAGCTTGCGCAGGATATAATTAAACGTTCTGCGGAGCGGGTTGCATCCGTTAATCCTAAAATCGCTTCAATGTTGAGCTATGAGGAGTCTAAGGCTTTATGTGAACCGATTGATAAAAGTTTATTGCATGTTGATTGGCTTGCAAGAGATTATGTCTACTACAGAACAATGTTTGCGGAGTTGTTTGAAAATAACCCGGCAATCATCCGGATGCTCAAAGAGAAAGGCATTAATCCTAACGCAATACATTTTACTGCTCCAAAAGAAAAATATGCAGATTATATTAAATATCAGGAAAACGGCAGGGAGTGGGAACATTATGCAGATATTATCCGCCGTTTTACAGCAGAATTGCTTGGTATAAAAAAAGAAGAAGCTGTGTCTAAAATGGCTATTTTGCCGGAATGGGAAAAGGTTTTTTCAGAAATCTCCGCAATAGCAAACGATTCAAGACCGAAACTTGAATTACAGCCGGCGTATGTTGATATGGAGGAATTTATAAATTTCTTTAAAAAACAAGAATACGGTTATATGGGAATAGCGCACCCCGGATTGATAAATATGAGCCAGGCTCTGATTCATCCGGAAGAAAGTGTGCAATCCATGTTGAATTTGTTTAAGAATTTCAAAGAAAAAGGCGGTGAACGAGCCTTATGCGCTGAGCTTTATTATCATTATTTCGGCGCGCTTGCACGCAGTCCTAAATGGTTAAACAGTATTGAAAATTATGCGCGCGCAGAAAATCTTGCGCCAAGCGGCGGACTTGATACACATGGCCGCAGTATATTTTACAGCGGCTAATTATGCCGCCGGACTTCTGAACCTGTTGTTTATGTGCCGGAATTTCTATTATTTATTGTTATTATCTTTGTCGTTTTTAAAATCTTTTTCTATATTGTGACCGGCAATGGCTCCGGCACCTCCGCATAGAGCAACGGCTCCAAGGGTTATAGGCATAAGCGGGCCTGCCATAAGTGCAACTACACCGAGGTATGCTAAGCCGCCCAGCGCTCCTATTGCCGCACCTTTAGCGCCTTTAAATGCCGGATTGTTCTTAGTTGATTTCACCGTATTATTTTGATTTTGATTTAACGGTTGTCTGGCAGAGTATTTTCTGCTGTAATTTACGGATGATACAGAATAAATTTTCATAAATATACCCCTTATTTTTTGGAAGTATAACAAACTTGACGGTAAAAGTCAATCTTTCCGGCAATAAACGCTGTTATTTATAAAATAGTGATATTATCCCGTGTTATAATCGCGTCATAGTTTTTATACCCCAGGATTTTCTGGATATCATCAGAATGGCATCCGATAATTTTTTTAATATCTTCTGACGGATAGTTAACCATTCCGCGTGCAATTTCTTCTCCCTGTTCATCAAGTATAGAAACAACTTCTGCCTGTTTAAAGTCATGTATAACTTCAATTACGCCGATTGGCAGCAGACTTTTTTTCTTCTCAATGATTGCTTCTTTAGCATTATCATTGATTTTAATCTTGCCTATAATGTTTGTGGCATAGCCAATCCAGCGTTTTTTCCTGCTGAGGCTTTCTTTGTGCGGAAGAAATATTGTGCCTATATCTTCGTTATTAAATATTTTTCCTATAATATAAGGGATTTTCCCGTTTGTAATAATAACGGTTCCGCCGGAGCGGGTTACAACCTGTGCCGCTTGCAGTTTTGTTTTCATGCCGCCCCTGCCGCCTTCAGATGCGTCTGTTCCGTATGATAAAATCTTATCGTTAACCTCGTGTACTACTTTTATAAGTTTTGCATCAGGATTTGTCTTAGGGTTGGAATCATAAAGCCCGTCAATATCCGACAAAAGTATTGTTAAATCTGCGTCAAGTTCACTGGCAACAAGTGCTGAAAGTTTATCGTTATCAGAAAAACAAACAAGCCGTTCTTTCATTTCTTCATCTATTTCAACTGTGGAAACAGTGTCATTCTGGTTAATGATAGGTACTACGCCCAGTTGTAAAAGCCTTGTTAGTGTCGTTCTGAGGCTTAAATATTTTTTACGGGAATGGAAATCATCTTCTGTTAAAAGTATTTGAGCGCCGATAACACCAAGAGCATCAAATCCCTGCGAGTAAATAGACATTAATTTCCCCTGACCTATTGCGGCGCAGGCTTGTTTAAATGCCACACCCTCTTTTGCATCCAGACCTAAACGCTTTCTCCCAAGGCCAACAGCACCCGAAGTGACAAGTATGACTTCACGCCCTGATTTTACAAGTTTTGAGATATCTTCTATAAACGAGTAAATTCTGGAAAGTGCAATTTCTCCATCCTCGTTTCTTAAAACATTTGTGCCGACTTTTATTACAATCCGTTTAGCGTTTTTGATTTTGTTCTTAACCATTACAGCCCCATTGCTTTTAGTACATCTTTCATATCAGAAGAAGTCTTTTTAACATCTGAGTTTGAAAATTTAATAGCATTATCAGGATCCTTAAGTCCGTTTCCGGTCAAAATACAAACAATATCCGAACCCGCTTTAACTTTTCCTTCTTTATGTGCTTTGATTAAGCCTGCTACAGATGCTGCACTTGCCGGTTCTGCAAGTACGCCTTCTGTTGATGCTATAAGTTTATACGCTTCAACTATTTTTTCATCTGTTACACAGTTAATTTCACCATTGCTTTCATCGCGTGCGGCTTCCGCTTGTTTCCAGCTTGCAGGGTTTCCTATCCTGATAGCAGTTGCTAATGTTTCAGGATTCATGATTCTTTCGCCTCTTACAATTGCTGCGGAGCCTTCGGCTTCGTATCCCATCATTTTAGGAAGTTTATTAATTTTTTTGAGGTTGTAAAACTCTTTATACCCCCTCCAATATGCTGTAATATTTCCGGCGTTTCCAACCGGTATAAAATGGTATTCAGGAGCTTTGCCGAGCGCTTCGCAAATTTCAAACGCACCGGTTTTTTGCCCTTCAATTCTATACGGGTTTACAGAATTTACAAGCGTAATAGGATGTTCTTCCGAAATTTTTCTGACAAATTCAAGTGCTACATCAAAATTTCCGTCGACCGCAATTATTTTTGCGCCGTACATCATAGCCTGAGAAAGTTTGCCAAGTGCAATATATCCGTCAGGAATCAAAACATAAGTTTCAAGTCCGGCGCGCGCACCGTATGCGGCCGCAGAAGCGCTGGTATTGCCGGTACTTGCACAGATAATTGCTTTAGAACCGGATTCTTTTGCTTTTGTAACCGCCATTGTCATCCCGCGGTCTTTGAAACTTCCGGTCGGATTACACCCCTCAAACTTTAAATATACATTTGCTTCCAGTCCTATTTTTTTTGCAAGATTGTCTGCTTTTATAAGCGGGGTGTTTCCTTCATTAAGTGTTACAATTTCTGTTGTTTCGCTTACCGGTAAATATGCTCTGTATTTGTCTATTAATCCTTTGTACATGTTTATATTCCTTATATTGCTACTCTTATAAGACTGTTTAGCGTGCATTCTTTGAAATCGGCGATTACGTTTCTGATATCTTCTTCTCTGCAAAGTTCGGTAATTACAACAATGTTTGCCGTATTATCATCCTTGACACCTTTTTGTACTATACTTTGCAGACTTATATTATGTTTGGCGCAAAGAGTTCCAAGTTTACCGATAATCCCCGGCTCATTTGGTGCCGTGAATGATAAATAATATTTGTTAACAGTGTCTTTTATATTTACAGGAATTGATTCCTGCGAATGATTGCAGCGCATCATAGGAAGAATGTATTCAGATTTCCCAAATTCTGCCGCTATTGCAAGAATATCACCTACCACAGAACTAGCGGTAGGAAATTCACCGGCTCCCGGCCCTGAAAGTACAATTTTTCCGATAGGGTGTCCGCTGATTTCTACAGCGTTTGTTACATAATCTATATGTGCAAGTGTCAGGTGTTCCGGAACAAGCATCGGATGAACACGCACATCAGCTTTTCCTGATTCGTCAATGGTTGCAAGCGCTATGAGTTTAATTTTGTGTCCCAAGTCATTTGCGGCTTTGATATCGTCAAGTTTTATTCCTGAAATACCTTCGCGATAAACATTTTCTATATGTACTCTTTTGCCAAAAGCAATAGTAGCAAGTGTTGTAATTTTATACGCAGCATCGAATCCTTCAACATCACTTGTCGGGTCGGCTTCAGCGTAACCCATTTCCTGCGCTTCTTTCAGCACTGAAGAGTAGCTTGCACCGTCTTTGTCCATCTTCGTTAAAATGTAGTTTGTTGTCCCGTTAAGTATTGCTTGAATTTTTGTAATTTTATTGCCGGCAAGAATTGTTTTAACCGGCATAATTACAGGAATTCCGCCGGCAATCGCTGCTTCATACAAAATAACTTTGTTATGCTGCTCTGCAAATTCAAATAATTCTTTCCCGCCTTTGGCAAGAAGTTCTTTATTGGCGGTTACGATATGTTTGCCATATTCAATTGCTGTCTTAATATACTCTCCGGCAGGTTCAATCCCGCCCATAAGTTCTACAACAACATCAATACCAGGATTTTTAATGATTTCCTCGGGTTTGTCTGTCAGCAAATGCTTATCTTCCGGCAAAATATTACGCGGTTTTGTGATATCTCTTACCAGAATTTTTTTTACCTCTACATTATTAAAATTCTTCAGCGTCTTATAAACCCCGCCGCCTACCGTTCCAAAGCCTAAAATACCAATTCTTATTTTTGCCATAACAATCCTCTTTTTATTTAATTATACGATAAAAATTTTTCCCCGGAATTAAAATATAAAATAAAACCGTGTACTTAATAAAAATTAACAATAATATCGGTTGAAAAAATCTTTCCTGATATAATAATGTGAGTGAGGAAAATTATGTTAAAAGAATTTTTATGTTCCAAAATACATAGAGCAACCATCACTGATTCCAATCTTGAGTATGTAGGCTCAATAACGATTGACGAAGAACTTATAGAAAAAGCCGGAATAAGCGAGTGGCAGAAAGTAGATATACTTGATATTAATAATGGCGAGCGCTTTCAAACCTATGTTATAAAAGGGAAACGCGGCTCAAAATGTTTTTGTGTTAACGGCGCTGCTGCAAGAAAAGTTCAAAAAGGTGATAGGATTATAATCATTGCATACGCTTACTATTCGGAAGAAGAGTTGAAAACACATAAACCCCAAATAGTGTTGCTTAATGATAAGAATGAAGTGATTTCATGTTAAGTGATAAAAAGAAAAAGGCTAAGAAAAAGCGGGTAAAACTTGATATAAAAACAATGGGGGTTGATATTGATAAAAACGAGTACCGTGAGATTGTACTGTCTAATACCAACCGGCCCGAGAGCTTTTATAAATAAAACTTTCTAATCTAAAATCCTTACGCTTGCACCGGAGCCATAGTTTTTATTAGAACTGTAGTATCCACGCCCATAAGGTGTTGAAACATATTGGTCGGTAAAAAATCCATCCATTGAAGGGCTGGTGCCAGTCGGCATACCGGTGAAATAGTTTGTAATTCTATCAAGCAGCCGCATTTTGGGCATTGCTGCCGGCGGATAGGGTGAAAATGTTGTATTATAGCTATCGTAATATGTTCCCGGATGATTGTAATAGAAATTATTTGAGAGGTTTCTGTAGCGTTCAGCAATTGTACCGGGAATTCGTCTGCCATATATATTTTCTTCCAGTCTGTTAAGCCGGGAGTTAATGTTATCATTGTTGTAATTCCTATGGAACAATCTTCTCTCCATGCGTGATAAATCGTTGTTGTTATTTATTCTGCGGGGTTTGGCTCTGGTAATACGTCTGTTTATCGGATTTCTATTATAAAAACGACTATTTAACCCGCCGACTGGTGATGTTTTATGAATCTGAACTCCTGCAAGACACTGTGATGATAATAAGATAATTGCAGCTATGGAAATCATAATTTTTTTCATATGAAATACTCCTTTAGTCTAAGAATAAACCGATTTTTGATTTATAAAATTAAACAAACGGATAAATACAGGTGCTAATTTTTTTGAAAGATAAGTTGTTAGATAAAAAACATGTTGCAAAAAAAAATTGGTTGGGTTAAACTAGGGTTGTTGGGAGCGTAGCTCAGTTTGGTTAGAGCGCATGCCTGTCACGCATGAGGTCGCGAGTTCGAGCCTCGTCGTTCCCGCCATTAAGAAAAAAATAAAGTCCGCTTGTCGGACTTATTTTTTTGTTCTTTTGTTCTGGAATAAAGAGGTGAGAACTCGCCGCAGGTTGTTTTAAACCTGCCCGAGTTCGAGCGGGGAGCGAGCAGAGGCTGGAGTGTTTTTGACCAGTGATGAAATCACGAAGTCAAAACACGGAATTGCCGTTTAATGCGAGCGATCCAAGACAGCCTCGTCGTTCCCGCCATTAAGAAAAAAATAAAGTCCGCTTGTCGGACTTATTTTTTTGTTCTTTTGTTCTGGAATAAAGAGGTGAGAACTCTGTACTTTTTTGTC
>CASDWH010000017.1 GCA_949284715.1 uncultured bacterium | reverse complement strand
CGTCAATATAGTGTAACATTATAATGCACTTAAAAAAGTAAAGTTACCGTAAAAAACTTACAAGCGTATACCAAACCGGCGGAACTAAAAGCGAAGGCAGCATGTTCAGCGTCTTGCAGTCGCGCAGCTGCAAAATGCCAACGCCGCTGCTTATTAAAAAAATACCGCCCAACAGCGAAATCTCCGTCATCATACCCGCCGTCAGATAAGGCTGGATGACACCGGCAAACAGGTAAATGCTGCCCTGCCAGCAAAACAGCACCAGCGCCGCCAGCGCAATGCCAATGCCGTAGGCAGATGAAAGTATCGTCGACGCCACCAGATCCATCGTCGCGTTGGTAAAGAGGTAAGTATTGTTGCCGTTCAGGCGGCTTTCAATCGGTCCCAGTATCGACAGCGTACCAATACAAAACAAAAGCACTGCCGTGGATAAACCTTCCGCCAGCTTACTGCCGCCCTTCGCTTTGGCTAAAAGAGCGTTAAAATGCCCGTAAATATCCAGCCGCGTACCGATAATCGTGCCAATGGCAAGGCTGGCGATAAAAAGCACCGGGTATTCGCTTTTGGGCATGTTCTGCACAACGGCGTTAGCGCCAAGCCCGACCGTTGCCAAACCAAGCGCATCAAACAGCGCCGTTTTATATTTTTCGCTGATGCCGCGCCCCAAAAAACTGCCGACGCAGCTGCCTGTCAAAATCGTACAGGTATTAACAATCGTCCCTAACATAAAATCTGCTCCCTCAACTAATTTAAGTTTCTTAACTTACTGCACAGTTTTTCTTTTTCTCCACTACCATTAGTAGATAATCTTAATATTGGTATATTATATTTTGTTAAAATTTCATCTTTTAATTTATCTCTTTTAAGCTGTTGTGGATTGTTTTCATGGAAAGCAAAACCGTCAACCTCTACGATCATCATTGGCTTCTTATCCTGTTTATGAAAAATAACAAAATCTACCGATGAGCCGTTGTAAACATATCTTCTTTCTTCATCAGTTAATAATGTTTTATCATTTAATAAATTCAATAATAGCACTTGTTGCTCGTAATCATAACGATTAAATTCTTCCTGAGTTAAAACATCTTCTAAAACTACTCGTAAAATTTCTTCAGATTTATATTTAGCATTTGGATTCAATCTATTTTGAATATTTGCGAGTTCTTCTGCATATTCACTATATAATAAATCAAATACTGATACAACAGGATTATTTATAATATTTTTATCAAGCGTATTGTACTCAATATAGCGAATTAAATCATTAATCTCTGTACTGTTTTTACAAAAAGCCCTTTCATCAGTAACTAATATAAAACGTTCAATGGCACGAGAAACAGCCACATTTATCATATGCGGATCATCAACAAACTTTTTATAAAAATCATCGGCATTTTGCGACAGCACTGTACTCAAAATTATCTCTTTTCTTTCCCTGCCTTGATATTTGTGTACTGTATCACTTTCAATATTTTTATATAATACTGACGCTTTATTTGCCTGTTTGCGAAACGGAGTAATGACACCAATATCATTATCTTCATATCCAACATCAGGACTTTTTATTATCCTGTCAATAATATCTAATTCTCTCTGACTATAAAAGCCTTTCTCCTTTCCACTTGTAACCTTACGCATATGATTACCTGCCGCAGTTCTGCAAAGAACCAAAGGATTATCTGATAAATTTTCAGAAGTATAAGCAATCAATTGTCCATCATAATATTTCTTATTGCAAAATTCAATAATTTTAGGATGGCAACGATAATGTTCCCGTAAAATCTGCCTTGGTAAATTATTGCCATACAATTTTACAACAGAAGATAAAATGCTCTCGTTAAAATAATCATATTCTGATTTTTCTAGTTGAGTTTTTATAACTTTCTTTATGCTTATATCCGTTATTTGTGGCAGCTGCTTCGTATCACCAACTATAATTACATTTTTACAACATGAAAACGCTAAAACTCCGGTTATTAAATCAACCTGCGAAGATTCATCAATGATAACATAATCAAACAAATAATCTTGCTGATAATATTCCGGTATACACCTTCTTATTGCATGTGTAGTGCTGACAATTACCGGATATTCTTTTATAAAATTCTTAAATTCTTTCTTATAATTACTTATCAAAAATCGTTTATGCTTATCATTGGACTCTTTATATTTGTTGTTTAAATACTTTTCAAAAATTCTTTCGGATAACGCCCTATGTTCTTCTAATAATTTATTGAATTGGGATTTTTCAAGTTTCCTTTCTAACGAGGAAATTTCTTTTTGCAGATATTCAATCTGTCTTTGATAAAATAACTTTTGCAAATTCAGAATTATATCATATCTGTGTTTCTTTAAAAATTTGTGATTTAAAATACCATATTTAAATATTAACTTTAATCTATATAAAACCTTATTGAATGTAGTATAATCTTTTGCCATTCGCAAATCTACTAAAAATGCTAATATCTTTTTATGATTAGCATTTTTTAACGGCAAATTATCAACTATTTCTATTTTTTGATTATCGAAGTAAACATTAAAATGTTTTTGCTCTGTTTCCCATTGTAGCAGTTCATGCTTTAATTGCTCTTTTTCGCGTTCCGCTTTCAACAATTCTTCTATTTTGCCATTCTTTTCCGCAAGTTCTTTATATAAAAAATCAATTGATTCTTCATAATTCCATTCATCAACTTTAGCTTCCGGTAAATCTTCAAAAAATTTTTCCTGATTACTTTTTCTTCCTAAAAATGCCGTTATAAAATCATAATTCTTCTTTGCTAATTTTTCAATAATATTTTTAACCGCCTCATTATTATTAGAAACTACGGCAACAGTTTTATCATTCAATACAATATTTGCAATAATATTTAAAATAGTCTGCGTCTTGCCTGTTCCAGGCGGACCTTCAATAACAGATATAGAATTTGTAAAAGCATTCTCCAATGCTGCTTTTTGGCTTAAGTTAAAACTAAACGGAAAAATTAATTTTGTTTTATCTATTTCACGTTGTTTAATATCACCTGCATTAAGATATGTATTTAGCACACAATCATCTGCAATTATTTTAGGCAAATTTTCTAATTCTTTTTCTAAAAAAGTATTTTCTGTTTTATCAATTGATAAATTTCCCGCAATTTCTTTTAAATATATAATAAATTTATTTTTAGAAAGATTCTGCCTTATGTCTATTTTATTAGAAGTCAAACTATACGAATATTCTTTATCAGAATTGCGAAAAACAACCAAAATACGTCCCTGTTCTTCATCTATAGTTATAGCCTTTATGTCTTTAGTTCTGTCTATATTATCAATGAAAACTATTTTATCTGAAATATCCATTACGCTGACTCCCTAAAAATAAATTGCTCATATGTTTATTATAACAAAATCTCTAAAATTTTTTCAGCATAAATATAAAAAAACACCCCGCAAAATTGCAGGGTGCTGCACGCTTTGGTGCGGATGACAGGAGTCGAACCTGCACGCCGAAGGCGCCAGATCCTAAGTCTGGTGCGTCTGCCAATTCCGCCACATCCGCATATTTTAGATAAAAAAAT
>CASDWH010000016.1 GCA_949284715.1 uncultured bacterium | reverse complement strand
TTTAAACTTCAGATAAAGCTAAATAATTATTTTTATCAAAAAAAGGTTTAAGGTACTGGCCGGTATAAGAGTTTTTGCAGTGTGAAACTTCTTCAGGAGTTCCGCATGTCACAACTTCACCGCCTCCATCTCCGCCTTCCGGCCCCAAATCTATTATATAGTCTGCTATTTTAATTAAATCCAGATTGTGTTCAATTATTAAAATAGTGTTGCCATTGTCTGCAAGTCTTTGTAATATTTTAATTAATTTATCTAAATCATACCAGTGTAATCCTACAGATGGTTCATCAAGAAGATAAAGAGTTTTGCCTGTTGCTCGTTTGTTTAATTCCGCTGCAAGTTTTATCCGCTGAGCCTCGCCGCCGGAAAGGGTTGTAGCGCTTTGACCGAGTTTTATATAATCAAGTCCTACATCGTTAAGTGTTTCTAATTTATTTTTTATCTGAGGTACATTTTCAAAGAATTCAAGCGCTTCTTTAACACTCATTTCCAGAACATCAGAAATAGTTTTGCCTTTGTATTTAACTTCCAGAGTTTCACGGTTATAACGCTTGCCTTTGCATACATCGCATTTAACATAAACATCGGAGAGGAAGTTCATTTCAATTTTTAATACGCCATCTCCGCTGCAAGCTTCGCATCGCCCGCCTTTTACATTAAAACTAAATCTGCCCGGTTTATATCCGCGCATTTTTGCTTCGTTTGTACGTGCAAAAAGCTCCCGTATAGGTGTAAATACATCTGTATACGTTGCAGGATTTGAACGCGGGGTTCTGCCAATCGGCGATTGGTCAATATCTATTACTTTATCAAGATGTTCAAAACCTAAGATTTCATCTACACCCTGAGGTTTAGGGCGGTTTTTCCTTAATTTGTGGGCTGCGTATTCAAAAATCAAACTTTGCATTAAGGTTGATTTTCCTGAGCCGGAAACGCCTGTTAATACAACTATTTTCCCGAGAGGTATATCAATATCAATATTTTTGAGGTTATTAAGATGAGCGTTTCTTACCTGTAGAAAGTTACCGTTGCCTTCTCTTATTTTATCAGGAACCGGTATTCTGTATTGTCCTGACAGATATTTTCCTGTTATGGAATTTTCATTTTCGATAATATCATCAACAGAACCGCAGGCTATGATATTACCGCCGTTAATCCCTGCTTTTGGGCCTATATCTACAATATAGTCTGCATTTCTTATTGTATCCTCATCGTGTTCTACAACTATTAAAGAGTTGCCAAGATTTCTTAATTTTATCAGGGTTTTTATTAACCTGTCATTATCTCGCTGGTGAAGTCCGATAGACGGCTCGTCAAGTACATAAAGCACTCCTGAAAGTCCGCTTCCTATCTGGGTTGCAAGTCTTATCCGCTGCGCTTCGCCGCCGGAAAGTGTTCCTGCCATACGTGCAAGGTTAAGATAATTTAATCCTACATCTTTTAAAAATTTCAGTCTGTTTCTTATTTCATCAAGAATTTGTTTTGCAATTTTCATTTGAAAATCTGTTAATTCCAGATAAAGTGATGAGATAAATTCAAAAGCTTCATCAATAGACATCAGGCAGAATTCGTGGATATTTTTGCCGTGAATTTTAACGGCAAGCGGGAAAGGTTTAAGCCGCGCACCGCCGCAGGCTGGGCAAGGCACCATAATCATATATTTTTCTATTTCAGCGCGCCAGTAGTCGCCGTCTGTTTCGTGGTATCGCTTCATTAAATACGGAATAACACCCGGATATTTTGCCATTCTGGTTCTGTATCTCTTTGTGCCGAATTCTTTTACTCTTATCTGCATATAATCCGGAGAACCGTAAAGAATTATGTTTTGCTGGATTTCTGACAAATCTTTGAACGGAATTTTTGTATTTATTCCGTGATGTTCGGCAACACAGTCAATTAGGTCTTTATAATAATCGTTTGATGTTTTGCTCCACGGGTAAATTGCACCGTCATCAAGAGATTTTGTTTTATCAGGGATTATTAAATCCGGATCTATTTTATAATCTACACCTATGCCGGAACATTTGTCACACGCACCATAGGGGTTGTTAAATGAAAAAATCCGCGGCGCAAGTTCTTCAAAACTTATATTACATTTTTTACAGGCAAGTTTTTCGCTGTATAATTTTTCTTCTCCGCCCTGAATATCAATAGCTGTAATTCCGTCTGCTTTTTCGAGTGCTATTTGTACTGAATCGGTTATTCTTGAACGAGCGCTTTCTTTTACTACAACACGGTCTATGACAACGGAAATAGTGTGTTTTTTTGTTTTTGCAAGAGTAATTTCATCTTCTTCAAGATTGTAAATAGTATCATCCGCCTTAACTCTTACAAAACCTTCCTGTCTTAATTCTTCAAACAGTGATTGAAATTCACCTTTTTTTCCGTTAACAATAGGCGCAAGGATTTGAATTTTTGTACCTTCCGGCAGGGTTAAAATACTATTAATAATTTCATCAATGGTCTGCGGTTTAATTTCTTCTCCGCAAACGGGGCAGTAAGGTGTTCCTGCACGTGCATATAGAAGCCTCAGGTAATCATAAATCTCGGTGACTGTTCCGACTGTTGAACGCGGGTTGTTGCTGGTTGATTTCTGGTCAATAGAGATAGCCGGAGTAAGTCCGTCTATATAATCAACATCAGGTTTATCCATCTGGCCTAAAAACTGTCTTGCGTACGTTGAAAGGCTTTCTACATATCTTCTCTGGCCTTCTGCAAATATGGTATCAAACGCAAGCGAACTTTTGCCGGAACCTGACACACCGGTCATAACTACAAGTTCATTCTTGGGGATTTCTAACGATACATTTTTAAGGTTGTGTTCCCTCGCACCCTTTATAATTATTTTGTCCATACTCATATAATACTCCATAAATATCCGGGGGTAAAGTAATTATGGGTTTAAAAATTATCTTTTATGGTGCTTATATAGCAGTGGTGCTTTATAAGTATATAAATATAATATTTGTATGTCAAGCTTTGAGGAATATTATTATAAAAACATAGCTTATCAGGTGAGAAAATACCGTATTGCAGCGGGGTTTACACAGGAACAGTTATCCGAAAAGCTTTCAAAAAATGATAAGTATATCGGGCATATTGAACGATGCGAAAGAATAATGAGTACTAAAATTACAATTAAACTGCTTGATATTCTAAAACTCCAGCCTTCCGAATTTTTTGATTTTGAAAAAAGTTATAAATGGTAGCAGTTTTCTATTTTTGCTTTAACATTTTATTTTTTAATTTTTTTAGGAATGTTTTTGTAAACAATTCTTTTTTATACAATTTTACATCTTCAAGTTTAATAAGCCGGTTATCGCCGCACACAACGGTTACACTCGCGGTTTGCAGAGAGATTTCTGCAATACTTCCAGGTTTATGAAAGGGTGTGTTGTTATCCAGAATATAAGTTTTATAAGGGTTTGGGTATAAGAAATCTTTTCCCGCTGCAAAATATGTTTTTCCCCACGGGTGTATTGCTCTTATATGTGCATAAACTTCATCAGCCGGCTTTCTGAAATCCAGCATTATTTCCATATCTTTTGATGAATAATAAGTAGCGCGTTCCTCTATTTGTGTGAGCGGAATTATTACATCATCCTGTAGTTTATTTAGAAGTTCAAAAACAGCTCCGCGTGCAACAAGTACGGTGCGTTTTTTAAGGCTTTCTCCCGTATCATCCGGCAGAACTTCCACCCCGCGCTGAAAAAGAATTGCACCGCTGTCATAGTTTTCGTCAACAAGATGAAGGCTTATTCCGCTTAAATCTTCACCATGTTTAATCACTTGATAATAAGGATTAGGGCCGCGATGGAGCGGTAAAAGCGACGGATGTGCATTTATTGTCCCAAAACGCGGGATTGAAAAAATTTCTTTCTTTATTTTTTCGCTCCAGGAGCCGATAAGAATTACATCAGGATTGAGTTTTAAAACTGCATCTTTAAATTCTTTGCTGTTAATACTGCGGGCTTTAATCTCCGGCAGATTATAACTTTTTATATATGCATAATCAAGCGACGGAATTATACTGTCACGGATTCTGCGTATAAACGGTGAATAGTTTCGTCTATCCCCGCGTAGAACCCCGACAATCTCACAGCCTGCATCAAGCGTGCCTGCTATTAGATTTGTAAACATTTCACCGTATCCGACTATTATTACTTTTAACATTCTTTTAAATCCTTTGTTATCTGTTTTTTTAATTCATCAAGCGAAGGAAATTTCCTCTCAGCCCTGATTCGTTTTTCTATCTTTATATTAACAATTTCACCATAAATGTCACCGCTGAAATCTAATATATGAACCTCTGCAACCGGTGCAGATATTGTTTTATTAACAGTAGGTTTAACCCCGAAATTCATCATCCCTCTGTAAGTTGTATTCTTTACTGTTATTTTAACAGAATATACGCCGTAAGGTATCATAACGAGTTTTTCGGGATAATTAACATTCGCCGTTGGAAAACCTATAGTTCTGCCTATTTGATTGCCGTATATTACTTCTCCGGAGAACGAAAACGGGTGTCCTAGCATTGTATTTGCGCCTGTAATATCTCCTTCTGTGAGTTTTTTGCGTATTATGGATGAGGAAATAATCTCTCCGTTAATTTCTTCCGGATCTATCATAAAATATTCATATCCGTATTTTTTACTGTTTTCTTTAATAAAATCAACTGTTCCGAGGCGCGATTTTCCGAAAGTATGATTAAATCCCGTTGTAACAGCCCGCGGCGCAAATTTTTTTACAAGGGCGTCTAGATAATCAATATGGGTAATGTTCATTAAATTATTATCAAAGTCTATGCTGAAAATATAGTCAACACCTAATTTTTTAATAAGTGTATCGCGGGTATGAATAGTTGTAATATATTTAACCTCTTTTCCTGCTGCCTCTGCGGGATGGGTATTAAATGTAATAACTGCTGATTTGGTATGTTTTTTCCGGGCATATTCTACTGCGTTAGTAATAACTTTCCTGTGCGCTCTGTGTACCCCGTCAAAAAAACCGAGCGCCAGAGATAAATTTTTATAGTTGTCCGGTATTGTTTCAAACATAAATTAATTTTAGCAAGCCGGAAGATTAAAGGCAATCAGTATATAATTTATAAGTAATATAACTCTCATTCCGCCGGTTGAAATCCGCGGTGTTTATAGTACAATTAACATAAAGGGATATTTGATAAAGAGGAGTACAGATGATTAGACTGAGCTGTAGAAATACTGATGCCATGATTATCGGAGAAAACGACGGCTTAAATCTTGAAAACGAATTTAACAACTACAAAGAACGTGTTGCAGAAATAATTGTAGACCTTAATAAACGTAAAGATAAACCCGGTCAATGGCTTCAGTGGATGAACCTCGGTTATAACGAAGAAACAGTCTGGTATGTTAAAGAATTTGCTTCAATGGTAGCAGGCAGGTTTGAGAATATCCTTGTTCTCGGTATCGGCGGTTCGGCTTTAGGCGGACTTGCTCTGTCGCACGCACTTCTTAAGCCCTGCTGGAATATCCTTACACCTGAGCAAAGAAATAATTTCCCGCGCCTCTTTTTTATGGATAATATTGACCCCGATTACATGAACGGACTTTTAGATACCCTTGATTTGAAGAAAACCCTTGTTAATGTAATAACTAAATCAGGTTCTACCGCTGAAACAATGTCGCAGTACATGATTATAAAAGACAGATTAGAAAAAGAACTTGGCGATGATTATAGAAAAAATATTGTTGCAACAACCGATAAAAAACTCGGTGTGTTAAGACAGCTTGCAGACCAGGAAGGTTACAAAACTTTTGTTATTCCTGATGATGTCGGCGGCAGATTTTCGGTATTCTCGGCAGTCGGGCTGTTGCCGCTTGCTCTTGTTGGTATTGATATTGAAGAAATTATGAACGGTATCAAAGATATGGATTTAGCCCTCAAAAATACCGATATCCACCAGAATATTGCAGCACAGGCTGCTTTAGTCCAATATCTGCTTGATACTAAAAAAGGTAAAAATATCTCTGTTATGATGCCATACTCCAGCAGGTTAAAATATATTTCCGACTGGTATGTGCAGCTTTGGGCTGAATCACTCGGTAAAGAAGTTAATAATAACAATGAAACAGTACACAACGGACAAACACCGGTTAAAGCCCTCGGGGTTACTGACCAGCATTCACAGATTCAATTATACAATGAAGGCCCTAACAATAAAGTCATTACATTTATCAGGGTTGATGAGTTTGATACACAGCTTGAAATTCCTAAAATTTTTGAATATACAGGTATCGGGTATCTAGGCGGAAAAACTATAAATGACCTTCTTAATGCCGAAGCCGATTCCACAAGAGTTACTCTTGCCGATTATAAACGTCCTACGATGACAATAACCCTTCCAAATATTAGCGGTTATCATTTAGGCCAGCTTTTATATATGCTGGAGGTTCAAACAGCAATTGCAGGTGAATTATATAATATTAACGCTTTTGACCAGCCCGGTGTAGAACAGGCAAAGAACTATACTTACGCACTAATGGGGCGTGCCGGGTTTGAAGATTCTGCAAAAACTCTTCAGGAAAAACTTATAACTGTGTAATGAGGATGCGGAAAAAATATATTATTCTCGCAAACTCTAATATATTTCCTGCGTGTATGCTCAATACTATAGTATAAAGAAAACCCGCCGAAACTATATTCCGGCAGGCTATAAACTCCTAATTTAACTTTGGTTAGAAATCATACTCAGGGATTTCAAAAGGTTCGTTATTTGCACCTTTGTCTACAAAATTCAGGTAATACTCCATTGCTGTTTCTTTTGAATTATTATAGAATTCCTCGGTTATGTATTTCTTATGTAACATTGTTCTTTCACCGGAGTAATTGCCAAGCGTTTTAGCGTATTTTGTAATCTCTTCAAGATTATCTCCGCCAGCGTAGGCTTTTGTTTTTGCATCCGTACCTGACGGACGGATTTCCACGTATTTATTGGTAAATTCCAGATAAGTACCGTCGCCTACAAACCTGATTGATTTTAAATTATCAAATTCAAGTGTCAAGAAAGCATCATTCAGAATATCTTTAACATTATCTAATGTTATAACACCTTCTTTGCAAGCAATTGCAAGGGATAAATAGAACAAATCGTTTCTTGTTCTTTGTTTTTCGCCCTCTAGTTTGTCAGCCTTAAGCTTTTCAATATCCGGCTCTGATTCATTATAGTACGAAATATCCTCACGTACATCATAAACCGATTTAATATTACACGATTCAAAAATATTCTGCAAGTACTGTGACATTGTTTCATTATTTTCTTCAAGTTTTGCTGCAAGACAGGAGGCTACAATAATAGCTTCTGTAGCGCTTTTCTCGCGCATTGCAATAGCTTTTCTGCCGGCTCTTGATTCAATTAACTCTTCTGCTCCCATAATCATTCCGCCGGATTCTTCGCCGCCAAAGATTAAACGCGGCTGAATACCGAGGTTTATTTTGTTCCCGAAAACATCTTCTACAATAACTTCTGATTCAGGGTCATTCTTGATTTGGAGTTCAACTTTTTTCATAATATTGGCTATTTCTTTGAACCCGACAGGTACATTAACCACTCTTATATCGTGATGTCTGCCCCATTCATCCCACGAAAGCGCCGATGCGGTTGTTTTAATCATAAACCGCGGATGGTCATTGAGTTTACCGCTTTGTTTTAATTGGCGGATACGGTATTCCATAAGCATTAAGAAAGACTGGTTAGCAGTGTATACCGTTAAAACTCTGTCTTCATCAAGTTTTAAATATGAAACACCGAGTTCGTCAAGTGATGGAGTATTCCCTGCCGCCTCAATCTGGCAGACGGTAAGTCTGTCATGGTCAGGGTCTGTTATTAATACGAGTGTTCCAAGCGGGTAAGATTTTAAAACTTCCGGATAATGAAGTGTTTCTATTACAGGGAAATAGTTGCTTCCGTCGGGTTTTTGTGCAACAACAGTTGCATCAACAGAGTAATCATAAAAAGCTTTGTTACCCTTAGGGTCATGGTCATATTTGCCTATTGAATGGAAAAACGGGTCTTCATTAATGTTATTCCACGCAAATTTATCATCAACTTCAAGTGCTTCAAGAACTTTGCTCAAAGTGTTGTAAGCACAGCCGCCTACACATTCAACCATTATTTTGTTTTTCATTTTTTTAAGATGGTCAAGATTAGATGCAACACCTGATTTAAGGTATTCAACGTACAAATCAATGCCGCTGTTGAGTTTTGAAAGTACAAGCTCGTCAATAAGCGGATTATTTTCTGCCGCAATTTTTATTTGATAAGAACCTTTTTTCTCGACTTCATCAAATATTTCCTGAATTTTTTCAACAAATTCCGCAGATTCATCCGGCAAATACTGGCTGCCCTGATTATTTAGATCTTTGGTTGCTGTTTTAACAGAAATACCGTGGCTTGATGTAATATATTCACCGCCGGCTAAATCGAGTTTGAAAGCCAGAAACGATGCAAGCCAGATAGGCATGGTTTTTCGCTCCGGCATGGTCAATGTCTTTATTCCAAGTGCTGCCTGAATTCTTGCTATCGCATCAAGATAAAGTGCGGAGTTATACCTTACTTCACTTCCTGCAAGTTTTACTATCTGCTTATCGGGGTATTTTTGTTTTAATACAAGTCCTTTTGCCAGTGTAGCGAGTACAATTCCTACAAGGTTAATCGGAAATCTTGTATCCTGGGGGTATAGTATATTTTGAGGCCCTCTTATTCCTGCTGTTGACACACGTGCTTCTTTCGCATAACCTTCAAACCATTCTTTCAGGTTCAGCCCTTTGGGGTTTTTCTTTGCATCATACGGATAAAGATATTCTTTTTTCAGTGTGAATACAAATTCACCCTCGTTGTTAAAATCAAACAAATTGAGATTTTTTACATATTCAGGCGTTTTATCAAAAACGCTTTTAAATAATTCGTTTTCTAATTCACAAGATGCTGCTCTTGTCATAATTATTCCTCTCATTTTCGGCTGACCAAATAATACTATACTATAAAGATTAAAAAAAATAAACAAGAGGATTAAAAATAAATTTTATTACTAATTCATTACAACATGTACAGCGTTTGAAATTTCTACTCCGCCATTATAAGAGGGTGAATTAAGAATGCTTCCGGCTCCGTACATAACTGTAGAACTTCCGCCGTCAAGATTCATTGCATTAATGCAGCCTATCTGTTTCATATACCGTGCAAGCTCCATCAATGTTAGTCCGACAGATGAACTTTCTCTGCCGTCTGCGGTAATAATTATTATATTGTTATCAGCAGTGTATCCTATTGCTGTTCTCGGGTTTCTTCCGGCAATAGAGTTGAGTTTCTGTGCTGTTGCGTCAACATATATTTCGCCGTCTTTTATAAGGTATGGCCCTCCGCTTATTATATGTTTAACTCCGCTCCATTCAGGAATAGTTTTTATATCAAGCCTCAACCTCTTATCATTCAATATTTTCTCTATTTTTGATTTATGCGCGGAAATTACAAATCCATCCTGCGGAATTGCTGCCGGCACAGAAGATATTCCTGTTATTTCTTTACCTTTAACAATAACAAGTACTCCGCCTTTAGGCGGTGCAGGGGCGTACGCACCCCACAAGTTGTCATATACAAGAATGTGGCTTGAAAGTGTACGGGGCTGGTTAATATTATCTATTTTTATTTCATGCCTGTTTGTTTTGAGTTTTATATCTAAATCAGCTCTGGCCATTTCAAAACGATTATCAAAAATTCCCATGGCAACTCTGTTATGCATAGGCCCTGAATAAATTCTTCCATCTATCATTAATAGTCCTAAAGGCGCGCCGGTTTGTTGTTTAAAATATCCTCCGTTTACTGAAACTATTGCGTTATCCTTTAAATTTATATCTTTTATTTTAGCTTTTTCATTAAGCGTATCCCCTGCAATAGACGGTACTATTTCTAAATCAGGATTAACATAAAAATCTGTTTCTATAATATTTAACTTTACCGGCCTTGAATTAAAATATCTTATGACTTTTATCCGCTTAACTCCTTTTTCTAAATCAGTTATAGTTCCTCCGGGGTATTTTTTCTCAATATAAATATCAAACAAATTCTGCTTCTCCTGCGTGCTGATAGTTGTTTGAATTGTGCTTACTGTATCATCAACAGGCAGAGTTTTTGGAGGAGAAACTGAATAGGCAATGTTTTCAGCAGCTCTAGCACCAAGGATAATAAAACAAACAATAATTAGTGCTGAAAGTAAGCCGAATACCTGACCGTTACGGCACAGGCCGCTTACCCGCGGTTCGTCATTTAGGCGCAGACAAATTGTATCCATTTTTAGCTCCTGATTAAACTACATAACGGATACCTTTTTATTAGAGAGTGGTTTGGGGCTATACACTCTGAGCAAAGATGCAGAATCCATTGCTACTATTATTATAACACATTTTTAACCCATCTGCAACCCATGCTATAACTCTCTTTTAAGGTTATTTCTTTATCGGAACCCTGTATAAATTGAAACTGTCAGTTGAATGTGATGAATTCTGTAATGAATCGACAACAGCAGGTGCGTATTCATTGAATACGGAGTTATAATTTTTTAAAGTGATTAACATATACCTTTTTAGTTCTTCATCACTAAGTTTTAATTCACCTGATTTAAGTTTTGTAATGGTATTTTTAAGCGGTATACCTTTTATACGTGAAATACATTCTGCAAATTTCATTTTTAGACAAATTACACCTGCTTCGATGCCGAGTTTATCATCCTGCCCGCAGGCATGCCGTAATTCGGCAGGAGAGTTATATCTTCTTATCGGGTTTCCTTTATCATCAGTAATTATATTTCCTGTTTCGTCAGTTTTATACAGTATTTTGTCTAAGGTTGTTTTATCTATTAAGTCATACATAATTTTTCTGCCGCCGTTTGAATTAGAAAACATATCACTTATTGTAACTGTTACAACTTGCATTGGCCCTGCTCCGCCCGGGGTGTCCGTATTTTTCTCAAATAAAGTTTCCTTTGCTATTATAGCAGTTACAAGTTCGGGACTTATTCCGGCTTCTTCCGCGGTTTTTAATATTAACTCGGCCCAGTATCTTGTATCTTCTTTTGATAATGATTTCTTTCTTTCTTCTGCAAGTTTTGTTATTACTGTTCCCGTTTCTTTTATATTTTTTTCATATTTGAGTTTGTTTAAAGCCTCCAGGATTTTATTGTTTAAATTATCTATAACTTTTTTATCAATTGCTTCGTTTACTAAATCCTTTTCTCCTTCCTCCGAAACCAATGGAATTATTATATCTTTCCCTGACATTTTCTTATTATCCTGAAAAGAATAATTTGCCGTAACATACTTATTTGTATTTACTAAAGGTGTAACTTCTGTCATATAAAAAACCTCTATATATCATAAGTATATATAGAGTAGTTAAATTGCTAAAGATAAATGTTTTTTTTTACAAACCTTAATATTCTAGTCAATCTTTAAAATTACACCGCGGGTTCCGAGTTTTATTACTCCGCCGCTTTTTTGCGAAACTTTTTCAGGAATACGGGTTTCAAACGGTGCAAAGTAATAATATTTGCTGCGGGGAATACTATTTAACCATTCTTCACTAGGAGTGTTCCATTCCTGAAAATATACAGATTCAGGTCTAAAATTATAAAACCTTGAGTAATAAATCCATTCCACATTTGAATTTCTTGGAATAACTACACTATACCCGTTATTAGATACAGCATTTGCCATTTCTTTTAACCCGAGATTTGTACGTGTATTTACTTTTGATAATAAAACTCCGTTCATTACAAATAGATAATACCCGCATAGAATGAATATAATTACAGGAATGAGTTTATTAATTATTGTACCGGAAGGGGTTAAGTCTGCTAATTCACATATAAGAATTATTAAAAACGGGATTAAAAACAAAAGCATCCTTACAACAAACGGGTATAAATGCAGATACGATGAAATTAGTACAATTAGTATTATACTTGCAAAAATAACAGCAAATTTTGTATTTTTTATACATGAAATAACAAATCCCGCAGCCAGTCCCGCCAAAGTGATAACAGGCAGAACGAAAATATTAAAACTGTTTTTTATGTTCAAAATAGTTAAATCATAAATATTGTTTATATTTACAAAGTAAGCTCTCCAATAATTATCCATTCCCTGTCCGTGAACTTCCATTATTCCCCAGATATGATAAACAAAATAAAAAACTAAAACTAAACCAAAAGCCGCTGCGGCACAAAAGAATTTTTTGTAATCCTTAAACAAAGTATTAACGATTCCGCCCGTTATTACAAAAGCAGCCGGGAATGATATAAACATGAAAAATGAAATTCCAAGAATCTGTAAAAATTGTTTAAAATAAGAATCAGGATTGTATTTTATGAAGTAAATTGTTATTAAAACAGCAATAAGAACATCTGTAGAATATGGTTTTAGTTCATAAGAATACCGGATTAATACAGGGTTAAAAGCAAACATAATTAATCCTGCAAGCTGAATATACTTATTAACAAACAAGTTTTTTAGCAGGTAATAAAAACAAAAAATAGATGCTATTCCTGATACTAACGGAACAATTCTTAAAACAAAATCTGTAATTACGGGATTATCCAACGGGTTAATACCTAGAACACACAGTTTAACGGCTGATAAAAACAGCGGTGGTGCAACCTGTAAAAACCTGAGAGGATTAAATAATCCCCAGAAATCCCTGTCAATAATATTTATTGCAACTGCGCATTCATCGTGCCAGAGTCCGGTATTTAGCAGGGGGAAAACAAGTCTTAAAAGTATTCCGATTATTATTACGATATAAATAATACCGTTTAAGTTATCACCCTTCTTTGTTTTTATACCTTTCTGTTTCTTTGAATCCGGACTTTTTCTTTTTCTACCCATAAGCCGATTTTAGCAAAAAATTCAGCGGGGGTAAACAAGGGGGTAAATAAAGGGGTAAATAAAGGGGTAAATAAAGGGGTAAATAAAAATTGCGCCTTTATCTCTGATTTCCAAACTGTTTATGGTATAATTTATAGTATAAAGAAGGGGAATAAATGAAAAAATATCTGCTGTTCTTATTTTTATCTCTGGTAATTGTGTTATTACCTGTAATGGCAGAAGGAACATATACTTTACAGGCAGGGGTTTCAATTGATGAGGTTCCAAAAGCAATATTTGGAAGCTGGAGTGTTAAAGCAGAAATAGTCAATTCTTCTAATTACGGGTTATTTAAACCCAAAAGTACAGATTTGTGGAACTTATCAAGAGTTGGTAACGTCATAAATTTAAGCAACCCGTTCACGGGTGCGAGCGCTGATGTTTCAATAAACGCTGCTCAGGGAAATGTCGTTTCATTTACCAGAAAAGTGGATTTTGATAACAAAGTACTCACAGATGTAGTAACAATAAGATTAAACAATAATACTTTTTCAGGAATAAATGATATTAAACTGGAACAGGTTTCAAGTGTAGACGGGCATGTGATGAAGTCCGATACTGCAAGATATGAAATCCGCGGTGAGAAAATCTCAGGCGAAACGGTTTTAAAATAATTTGAGGATAGTTTATATGGAAAAAAAAGTATTAGAATATGAGGTGATAATTTTAGGCGGAGGGCCTGCGGGATTGAGTGCGGGAGTTTATGCCGCAAGAGGAGCTTTAAAAACAGCGATTGTTGATATTACAATGTTTGGCGGCCAACCGTCGAATTATGCCGATATTGAAAACTATATGGGATTCCCTGAAATAGGCGGGTTTGAATTGTCTGAAAAGTTTGAGGAACACTGTGATAAATTCGGGGCAGAGAAATTCCCTATGCAGGAAATTGTTTCTGTAAACCTTATGTCAAACCCTAAAGTGGTAGAAACAAAAGAATATATTTTTAAATCAAAATCCGTAATTCTTGCGATGGGAGCAAGCCCTAAGAAACTCGAAATTCCCGGAGAAAAGGAATTTACAGGCCGCGGCGTGAGTTACTGCGCGGTTTGTGACGGAGCTTTCTACAAAGATAAAGACGTTGCAATAATAGGCGGAGGAAATACTGCTGTCGAGGAAGGTATTTATCTTACAAAATTTGCTAAAAAAGTTTATATAATTCACAGGCGCGATACTCTAAGAGCTGATAAGATTCTGGTTAAACGCGCTAATGAAAACCCGAAAATAGAATTTATCTATGATACAATCCCGCTTGAAATTCAGGGAGAGGAAAAAGTTAAAAGTATCGTGCTAAAAAATGTAAAAACTGATATGATAACAAATTTAAATATAGATGGTGTTTTTCCGTTTATCGGGGTTGTGCCTAATACAGAACTTATAAACGGGCAGGTTCAGCAGGATAAATACGGTTTTGTTATAACGGATGAAACAATGAAAACCTCAGAATCAGGAGTATTTGCAGCCGGTGATATAAGAACTACCCCGTTAAGACAGGTTATTACAGCGGTTTCAGACGGCGCCGTCAGTGCTGTTTATGCCGCAAAATACATAGAAGAGTCGGCTTTATCAAAAATAAGCTGAAATAGTCATGCAGGGTGCAATTTGCACCCTGTATAATTTATATTAGTGTTTTTATTCTTCTAATGTATAGTCAAAATCAATATCACTAACCAGTTCAGAAACAGTAATTCCCAACAAAGCAGCAGCTTTTATAATAGTAGAAAGTTTAAAATCATTTTTGCCATTTTCCAACCTGCTCCATGTTGCTGTAGTCATACCTCCCTTTTCCATTACAAAAGCGTCTAAAGATTTAGAGGTGCTAACACGCAGCTTTTTTATTTTTCTTCCGAGTTTAAGAGAATTATTTTTGTCGGACTGTTGCATGTATGTAATATTACGGGTATTATAAAAATAATTCATTACACATGTGTAATATATTGGGAGGAAATTATTATGCACGAAAAATTTAAAAATAGACAGGATAAAATTTTATTATTAAAAGAAGTAGAAAATATATTCGTTAAAGTGAGAGAAATGAACAAAACAGCTACAATGTTAAATCAGTATTGTAAAGCATTTATTCAAGATGAAAAAATATACAATATATCATCAGTAACACAATTATTAGAAGATGAAAGTGATAGTATTTTTAAAGACTTAATATCAATAATAAACAGTGAAACTTCTTTACCGGTACCAAAATTTATTTTAGATATTAAATCTAATAATACCTGCATAAATTACGAGGACTAATATTCCTCAAAATTGTAATCAAAATCAATATCTTTCAGCAATTCACAGACAGAGATATTAAGTGCTGCTGCGACTCTAAGCAAAGAAGATAATTTTATATCATTTTTGCCGTTCTCCAGCCGGCTCCAGGTTGCTGTAGTTGTATCTGAATTTTTCATAACAAAAGAATTTAAAGATAAACCGGATTCTTGTCTTAATTGTTTTACTTTTTTACCAAGTTTTACCGCATTCTTTATATCAATCTTTTGCATATATGTAATGATACAGATAACTTTAACTCATATCATTACATATATGTAATAACAGTTGTATATTTAAAACTTCCCTTCCTCAAAAAAAAGAAAAAGGGCATCCGCCCCTTGTAAATGGTAAGTATATTTTGTTAAAAGTTAATTAAAGATAATTAAGCAATGTACCGGTTTGGTAAACCTGCGACAGCAGACTCATGCTTGCCTGATATGCGTACATTGCACTGTATAAATCAGTAGAAATTTCTGTTATATCAATGTCTTTAAGGTTTGATAAGGCGCTTGTTAAATTAACTTCTGTCGCATCAAGAGAGGTTTTTGCCATTTCCATATTGTTATATGCAGAAGCGTATTTAGTTTGAACAGAGGTTATTTGTGAAACACTTTCATCAAATCTGTCAAGCAGTCCGTAAAGTGCTTCGTTAGCAGCGGTAACTTCTGCTTCTGTCGGCTGGTCAACGAGAGTTTTCAAGGCGTTAATTGTTTCAACCATAGTGCCTATAATGCCTTCACTTTCACCGGTTGCAGAATCGTAATATCCCAGAACACTATCACCGGGAGCATTAATAACTTCATAAGTTCCGTCGCCGGTTTGAACATATCTCTGGTATTCTCCATCCGCCGGTGTACCGCTGTAAGTTACGGATGTAATATTTCCATCGGCATCTTTATTTATGGTAAACGGTGTAGTTTTAACATTTGTACCGGCAAATATATAGTCGCCGTTAAATTTTGTATTCCCTATTTGAACGATTGTTTCTAATCCGCCTTCAAGTTCTTGCAGCATAGCACTTAATGCATCTGTATCATATACACCGTTAGAAGCTTGTACGGCCAGAGGCTTAAAAGTTCCTACTATATCATCGTTAAGCGAGTCAAGCATATCATCAAGTTCTGTGATTTCATCCTGTGCAATTGCGATATTTTCGAGGTAGACATCTATATTATCAAGCCCTTTTTGTGTTTTAAGCACATTTACGGTTGCAACGGGGTCATCGGCAATAGATGTAAGTTTGCTGTTTGAAGCAATTTGAGCAAGAAGATTGGCATAGTTATTATAATTGGTTGACATGCCGTTTTGCAGAATTGTATATAACATTTGTGAAGATATACCTTGAGATATAGTCATAATTTTATCCTCCTAATGTGACCAGTACATCTAATAAACTATTGCAGGTTGTGAATACTCTTGCGGCAGCAGAGTATGCAGTTTGATACTTAACAAGGTCTGTAAGTTCGTCGTTAAGGTTAACAGAATATTCTGATGTTCTTTGTAAATCAAGATTGTCTACAATACCCTGCTGTGCTTCGATTTCTCCGTTAATATTACTTAATGCTGTTCCTACTTCCCCGACAAGGGCTGAATAAAAATCTTCGAAGGTTAATCCGCCCAATCCTGCCTGTGCCGCTTCTCTTGTATTAAGCATATTAACTACGTTAGAGTTATTACCAACCGCATTAGCATCAAACGAGGCCGGATCCTGAAAATATGCGGTTGCTAAAAGCCATTGTCCGCCGTCAGCGAGCAAGTCGTCATTAATTTTAATACTTGATGCTGTAATGGCTCCTCCGTCAGAGGCAACAAAGATATTTACTCCCTGATTTGCATTAGACAAAGTCCAGGTAGTAGGGTCTATACAGTATGCGTTGCCGTCTGTTTGAATAGCATTAAAAATATCTGCAACAGTAACAGCTAATTGGTCTAATTTACCGAGAATATATTCGGCATTGACTGTTCCTGAGTCCTCCGTGGCGCTTGCAAGGTACCCGCCTAACTTCCCTGTTGTAAGCGTGTCATTGATGTTGCCGAATGTTCTGCCATCTGTACTTTCAATATTAACAACCGCAAGCGCCCCATCCCAATCATCAGGGTAATTTATTCCCTGTTCTGCGCAATATTCAGATGCAGTTTGAACGGTGAATTTGCCAAGGACTTCCGTTCCCTTGACAAGGTCTACTCCGTCCAAACTTAATCTTACTGTACCATTCGGATATTCCTCAATATCAAAATCCATATATTCTGCAATTTTATCTAGAATAGTATCTCTTGTATCAAGGAGGTTATTTGCTGTTAAATTCCCTGTCTGGGTTCTGGATAAGGATTCATTAACAGCCGCTAATTGTGCAAACAAATCATTTATATTTGCTATGTCTGCTGCAAACGGTGAATCAGCAAGAGCCTGTGCGTCGACTCCGTCGCCAAGCTGCGAGTATAATTGTTCCTGAAGCTGCTCTGCTGTAGAATTCATTAAAGATGTAAGGTTTTTGGCTGATTCAAGAAATGCTACTCTTGCTGTAGAGTCTGTCGGATTATTGTTTAAATCATTTAAAGCTTCAAAAAAGCTTTTTAAACCTGCATCAATACCTGTTCCGTCAAGTTCATCAAAAAGGTCTGCAATATCACCGATATTATTTTGCTGCTGGTTTAGATTTGCAAGCTGTGCAATAGCATCTCTATATGCGTTATCAAGATACTTGTTTGTACTTCTTGTAACACTTGCAATCTGTACGCCGGCAAGCGAGTCAATTTGCCGGTAAACGCTGTTTCCAATAGGAATCTCATTGGTTTTTGTTGCAAGATTAACCGTTTGTTTGTGGTAGCCTATTGTGTTCATATTGGCAACGTTATTTGATACAACAGAAATTGCATTCTCGTTGACCTTTAATGAATTTGCGTTCATATTTAGTGCTGATAATAAATTTGCCATTTAATTTAATCCTTTTTTTAAACTTCTTCTATAATCGTACTTACGGCTATGTCTTTGTGGTCTTTGCTTTTGCCTTTTTCATTGTAAATACTTCCCTGAGGTGCAAATGCTTCAATTATTAGATTTAATTTTTTATCTGAAATATTTAATCCTGTTTTCAAAAGTTCAAAATTAATATATTGTTTTTTTTCTATATCCTGCGCCATTTTTTTGAATGTTTCTCTATAGTCATTAAGCTTGTCTGTATTTGGGCTTTCTTCTTTTCTGGCTATATCTATAACCTCGGATAATTTTGTAATGCCCGGTTTGAGCTGGTTAAACAATTCTTGCCGTTTTTTGTTCAGTGACATAACTCTGTTATAGGCGGAGGTTATCTGTTTATCTATGCCATCAAGCTCTTCATACTTATTTTTTACAAGAGCTTCTTTTTGTTCGTCATAAATCCGGCAGATTTCCTGATAACATGTCAATTCCAGTTCAAGATGGTTTAGAATTTTATTAATAGTATTCTTCATAGCTGCTCCGTAAGATTCCGTTCACGTTAAGCTAAGTAGTCTGCAATGACACTTCTTCCGTAGATTAGTCCATATCTAATGTCATCATCCGTGATATTTAATTCACCTGCATATTCTGCATATTTTCTTAATTCCACTAAATCGACTTTTTCTAACAAATTTTTGCTTGAACGTGTATTAATTCCGATATTTTCCTGCTCCTCTTTTCCTTCTGAACCATTGCCGGACTTGTATTTTGAGATATTTACGTTTGTTAAGTTTTGTAAATTACCTGCGGCATTTGTGTTAATTGATGAAATCATTTTTTACTCCGATACTTACCATTTTTTACTTTAATTAATCTTTTACATATTTTTCCATTTGTGTATAAATTTGTTTAGCTAATCCTATTGTAGTTCGCGGATTTTCTGCCATATCACGGCCCATTTCCTGGAAAACAAAGGATTTAAATGTATCAACATAAGGCTGTTTTTCGCCGAATAATCCGTCTGAACGATCTACAGTACTATCCATTAATGAAAGCATTTTTGTTATAAACATTGATTCAAATTCCTTTGAAACTTTGTCTAACTGTTGCTTCTGGCTGCCGGCAGACTTAATTCTGTTATATATTTCCTGCTCGCTGTTTATAGTTTGTTTTGACATCATTTGCAGTGTATTTGTATCTGTCATAGGATTTATGTTCATTTTTTACAACCTTTTTACTCTAAATGATTATTAACTCAGCCTGTAAACTTCCTGATTTCTTAAGCGCCTGAAGAATTGATATAAGGTCTATAGGTGCAACTCCTATTGAGTTTAAAGCTCTTACAAGGTCATTGAGGTTGCTGTTTGCAGGCATGGAAATAAGACTTGCATTAGTTTTGTTTATGCTGACTTCTGCATTTTCAAAGCCTACGGTTTCACCGTTAGAGAACGGGTTTGGCTGTGAAAACTCGGGAGATGTTGTAACTGTTACCGTAATATTTCCGTGAGCAACCGCGGCCGGTAATAATTTGACATCACTGCCTATAACGACTGTGCCTGTCCGCTCGTTTACTACTACTCTTGCGCGTTCCAGAGTCGGGCTTACTTCAAGGTTTTCAAGAATAGAAACAAAAGTTACTCTGTCATTCAGAAATTTTTCCGGAATTTGAACCTGAACGGAACTTCCGTCAATAGCTTTGGCCGGCGCAACATTTGATGATATTGTTTGAGCAATACGCGAAACAAGAGTATAATCCGATTTATCAAGTGATAGAGTTACTGTGGTTTCGTCACCGATATCTGTTGAAATATCCCGCTCTACAATAGCACCTCCGGGAATTCTGCCTGTTGTAGTAATAGCAGTTCTTTGCTGTGCGCCGCCGGCGATTTTGTTAATTCCGCCGACAGATACAGGCCCCTGCGCGACAGCAACAGCTTCGCCGTTCGGTGCTTTAAGTATTGTTTGTACTAAAACACCGCCTTCAAGACTTTTTGCGTCGGCAAGTGTAGAAACGGTACAGTCGATTTTGTCACCGTTTTTAGAAAAAGGAGGAATAGTAGCTGTGACGATAACCGCTGCTGATGAACCTTTTTGGATGTAGTTTTCCTGTTCAATGATTGTTCCTAAGTTCATCAATAGTTTCTGGTTTGTAATTTGGGTTGAACGGGAGTTGTCGCCTGTCCCCGGCAAACCTACTACTATACCGTATCCTACTACCTGGTTGTCCCGAACGCCTTTTATGTGGGTTAAATCCATTATTCTAACTTTGGACTCTATTGCCATCACGCTGTTTGAGCCGATCATTAACCCTATCATTATTAGTGCTGTTAGTTTTTTTATAAGTTTCATACTTGCCTGCCTTATATTATTAGAACAGATATTTAACAAATCTGTTGAAGAGTCCTTCGTTCTGGCTTCTGGAGATTGAACCTCTGCCTGATAGTGCAAATTGAAGATTTGCAACATTATAAGAATAAACCTGTCCGTCAGCGTTTATCCAGCGCGGGTCGACAATTCCTGTTACTACAAAGTCCATTCTTTCATTGCCGTTTACAACTGTCTTTTTACCCTGAACGGATAAATTACCGTTTGGAAGCTGTTGTACAACCTGTACTGCAATATTATCGTTAAAAGTCATCTGGCGTGAACCGTCTGCTGAAGTTGTTACATCATTTGAGCCGCCGTATCCGTCAGCAGTTTTAAGCCCGAGTCCAAGCCAGTGTTTTATATATGAAGTAAATGAGTCCTGTGTTGTTGAAGATTTTGAACTTGAATATTCTAAACTATCATTGATATTAATATTTTCACTCATTATAATAGATAACAAATCTCCTACCTGCCGTGCCTGAACTCCGCTGAATAATGATTTTGGCGCCCCTGCGTAGTTAGCTGTTGCACCTAAAGTAAACAGGGATTCTGCGTTTGATATCCCGAGGCTTATTGTTATTAATGCTAAAAATGTCACCGTTAATTTTCTTAACATACCGTCTGCTCCGTTATATAGCAACAAGAACTCTGTTCTCGCCTATAATTTTCCCTTTATATATTTTTTTGTAATTTTTATTTTCAACATTGACATAGTCGCCCAGAAGTCCGTCTTCAAGCGCTATTGCATCAATTGTTATCATAAGATTGTCGTTTGATGTGAAAAATACTCTCACTTCAGTGTTTCTTACAACATCAGGTTTGATTTTTACAAATCTTTTATCCAAAACCTCACCCTGTTTCATTGGTTTTTTAGTTTTAATATCTTTTGAAAGATTTTCTGCGGTTAAGATATAATCAATTTTATCTGCAACGTCTACTTTTTGAATATATGTATTTTCAGCCGTTACTGCCTGATCTCTTATTAAGGGTTCTTTTACTGTTAAAACTTCTTTATAAGCTTTTAACTGTACGGGCAGATTAAGTGTTTTCACCAGATTTCCGTCAACGTATACATTTACCCGCTTGATATCTCTTGCCAGATATCTGCCTTCCGGCGAAACAACCTGATAACTTACTTCACCATCGGGAATAATGAGGTCTTTGAACGGCACATTGAGAACTTTAACTTCTATATCGCAGTTTGTAAGTTTGTTGTAATAAGTTTGTTTAAGAACATCAGCAATATCAGTCTTAACTGCATTTCCCGCAATAGTTTGAGCATGAACAGCCCCTGTTATGAGGACTGATATTAAACCTGTCATAATTAACTTTTTCATAATTTCCCTTACTAAACCTCTCTCCTCAAGTCTTTAATTATTAAGTAGCCATGTTATTTGTTGTCTGTAAAATATCGCTTGATGCGGTAATCAGTTTTGAGTTTGATTCAAACGCTCTTTCAGCTTTGATTAGTCCGACAAGTTCATCAACAATCTGAACATTGGAGCCTTCAATCATGCCCTGCTGCAAGAGTCCTAAACCTTCCTGACCCGGGGTTCCTGCAATAGGGGTTCCGGAGGCTGATGTTTCAATAAACAGGTTGTGGCCGATAGACTCTAAGCCCGACGGGTTTTGAAATCTAACAAGCTGTATACTGCCGATTACGGATTGTTCTGTCTGCCCCGGAATTGATACAGATACATTACCGTCTTGAGTAATTGTTACTTTAGTGGCGTTGTTAGGAATTGTTATTGCAGGCTGTAACAAAAGCCCGTCATTTGTACAAACCTGCCCGAGAGAATCTCTCTGGAAACAGCCGTCACGTGTATACGCTAGTGTACCGTCTTCTCTTTGAATCTGGAAAAAGCCTTCACCTTCAATCTCAATATCAAGATCTCTGCCGGTCAACATTGCAGTTCCCTGGGTAAATACTCTTGTAGTTGCAACAGATTTTACACCAAGCCCGATTTCTAAACCTACCGGCTGGTATGTACCCTGATTCATCATTGCACCCGGGGTTCTGGTTGCTTGTGAAAGCAGGTCTTGAAATTCAAGTCTTACTTGCTTAAAGCCGGTAGTATTAACGTTTGCTACATTGTTAGCAATTACGTCAAGATAGTTTTGCTGTGCTATCATACCGGTTGCTGCTGTGGTTAATGCTCTTAACATTTTTTATTTCCTCACCTTGTATTTTTTTTATTCTATGTTCTCAATCTGCCTACACTTATAGCGTTTGTAAGCATATCGTTATTTGTTCTGACCAGTTGTGAAAGTGATTCATAGTTTCTGGATGTTGCAATTGAATTAATCATTTCACGTATTACATTAACATTTGACATTTCAAGCATGCCTTGCTGTATTGTATATCTTTCTGCCGGAATTGCCGGATTCACATCGGGGTTTTTAGGTAAGAACCTTGTTGAGTTTACTTCAAACAGGTTTTCTTTATCTCTAAAGTCCCAGATACCGATTGTTTGCAGCGGGAACTTAATGCCGTGGTCATTGAGTTCCATTGTGCCGTTTTCGGAAATAGTTATATCTATCTTATCGTTAAGCTCCATTCCTTCATTCCAGACGCTGATTCTGCGGTTCATGTTGTCTAAAACATACTCGCCTTCTTTGGTTACAAGGAAAGATTCTTTATTAAGACAGAACGAACCGTTTCTTGTGTATGCAATATTTCCGTCCCTGTCCTCTATTTTGAAAAATCCGTCGCCTTCTATTGCTAAATCAAGTTTATTATTGGTTTTTGCTGTAGCACCCTGCTCAAAATCTCTGGTTAAACGCATAGTCTGGCTTCCCAGACTCAATTCTCCAAGGTGTCTGTTTTGTGTTTCTCCACGGATTACACTGCCTTTCTGGTTGTAAACGGCTGCATTCATTGCATTTTTAAATGTTAATTCACTTTTTTTATAGCCTGTGGTATTAACGTTTGCAATATTGTTTGCAATATTGTCGTTCATGTCAATCAATGACAGCATACCGTTTGCGGCACTCTCAAAACTTCTTATAAGCATTAGTACCCTCCTTTCATGTTGTCATAATTGCTAAGGACACGTTTTACATAATTTTGTGTTTCAGCGTAAGGCGGAATACCGCCGTATTTTTTTACGGCATTCGGGCCTGCATTGTATGCTGCAAGTGCTAGTTCTTTATTATTGTCAAACCGGTCTAATAAACCTTTCAGGTACTTTGTTCCGCCGTAAATATTTTGTTCTGCATCGTAGGCGTTTGTAACCCCGAGGCTTTCGGCTGTTTTGGGCATCAATTGCATAAGCCCCATTGCGCCGCATTTTGAGGTTGCGTTAGGGTTAAATCCCGATTCCTGTTGTATGACGGCTTTAACAAAATCTGCATCCAGATTGTTCTGCTCAGAGTATTTGTCTATTAAACTTGTGATGTTAGCTTTATCAGCAGGTGTTCCCTGACCTGTTTTTATTTTAACAGAGTCGTCTAATATGTTCTGAAACTCAGGGTCAGTCTGTACGCCGACACTCATAAGTGATTGAAATTTATTTTCAATCATGTTTATGCGTCTTAATGCGATATCTAAGCCTGTAAGCGCCATTAATTATTATTCTCCTCCGACAATTTGTTTTTTTATTATTTCCCGGCACCCTGCCGGCTGATTATAATACTTACCAAGTCTACACTATAAATTTATAATATTTATAATCAACCTACATCAACCTTTTGATGGAATTTCGGATAAAAAGATTAATCCAAAGATTAATCTTTGAAAAAAGACGCGGGCTAAATAAAAAGGCAATAAAAAGAGGTCGATTACTCAACCTCAAATATAAGTACATATCCCAATCAACAATCAAAACTAGATTAATTGAACAGCAACCGAAGGCATTTGGTTAGCTGTTGCAAGTAGTGTAGAAGCAGCACTCTGAAGAATTTGCGCAGAAATATAACTCGTAGATTCTTCCGCGATATCTGCATCTCTCATTGTACCTCTGGAATTAGTCAACTGCATAACGTTTGTATCAATAGCTGTAATAGCAGATTCAAGTCTGTTTTGAGCAGCACCTAAATCAGTAATACGGCCTGCAATATCAGTTATTGCAGCATCAATTACAGATAAAAACTGTGAAGCATTTTCTGCTGTTTTTGTTGGATCGTCAGGTGTTGTAGTTACATCAACCCCTGAGAACTGTTGTGCTAATGTTTCCACAGTATCACCCAGTATTTCTTCTACAGTTGCGCTGCTGAACAAATCTGCTTCCAATGTAACACCGCTGGAGTCATCACCGTATATACCAACCTGAATACGAATATCATCAACAATCTGTGTTACAGTATCATCGGTCATAAGATACATCCCGTTATATTCTGCTGTTCTTGCTACACGGTCGATTTCGTTAAGTCTTGCAGTTATTTCGGCATTTATCGCAACCAACGATTCTGTACTGTAAGTGCCGTTTGCTGCCTGCTCTGTCAAATCTCTGATACGTGATAAGTGGTCGGTAATTAACGCGTAATTTTCTTCAGTAGTTGTTAACATATCAATACCAATTTGAGCATTGTTTCCTGCAACATCAAAAGATCCGATTTTAGATGACATACTATCAATAATATTGTAACCGGCTGCATCGTCTTTCGCACTATTTACCTTATAACCTGTAGTCATCCGCTCAAGCGCCTGAGTCATTGAGTCGGTAGCACTGTTGAGGTTATTTCTGACCATCATGGCCGATACGTTAGTGACAATACTTAATGCCATATTTTCTCCTTATTCTCCCTAATCGTACACATACTAGCTTTGACACCGGATATAATACCCAATTCCCTAATCCAACTCAATATGTGTCAGACTGCTTATTTTAAATTATCCCTAATACCGGCTACACACCGACATGTTTATACTATAACACATGTGTATAAATGTCAAGTAAATTTTATATAAAATTTACATACCTTTATATACTTATTATTTTAAAAGTTTTTCCTATTTATTTGCTATATAAATATTATTTATTATTCTATTTTGCTTAATACAAAAAACTGATGATATTTGTTGGCAATATACTTTTGTTATATAGTTGTATTGCAGGAGTGTTAGTGTATGGACAAAAAAGAATTACTAAGCTTATATAATATTAATATTAATGAATTAATAAATATTTCATCTGAAATTACTAAAAATCATTTTGATAATGTTATAGAGGCATGTTCGATAATGAGTGCTAAGACCGGACAGTGCGGCGAGGATTGTAAATACTGTTCACAGAGCGCTCATAACCATGCCAGTATTGAATGTCATCCGCTTGTAGATTTAGAAACAGTAAAAAGGGCAGCAGAAAGTGCAAGAGCTAACGGTGCGGTGCGGTTTTCTCTTGTAACCTCCGGCCGGCGGCCGTCTGATAAAGATTTTAGTGAAATACTTAAAATGGTTGAGATTATTAATTCAATAAGCGGGCTTACCTGTTGTGCTTCACTTGGAATTCTAACAGAGGAGCAGATGAAACAACTTGCAGAGTCAGGATGTGTAAGATATCACCACAATATTAATACATGCAAAAATTATCATCCTTCAATTTGTACGACGCATACTTATCAAGACAGGATTAATACAATAAGATTAGCGCGTAAGTATGGCATGGAGGTTTGCTGCGGGGTTATAATCGGGATGGGAGAAACCCGTGAAAACCGTGTTGAAATGGCGTTAGAACTGGCAGATATTAATCCTGAGTCTGTGCCTGTTAATGTCTTAACACCTATTAAAGGAACACCTTTTGAAGGATATGAAAATAAAATTACCGAAGATGAAATAGTAAGAACAATGTGTATATTCAGAATAGCTATGCCAAAAGCCCAAATTCGATTTGCCGGCGGACGTTCAATGCGTCTTAGCGCTGCCAATCAGGAATTGTGTATAAAAGCAGGGGTTAATGGGGTAATTGTCGGTAACTACTTAACGACTGCCGGTGTTGATATTAACAACGACAAAGCTGTTTTTGCAAAACTCGGCAAAGTTTTGGCGGTTTAGCTGTAAATGTTTTGTTTGAATTTTTGCTATAGAATTATGTATAATATATACAAGTATAATTTGGGGTATTTTCTGTGTCCGCGTTTTGTAAATTTTTGTAAATTTTTTGACTTTTTTTCAAAAAAACAGGCAAAAAATTTTTTTCACGTGTTTTTTCTGTGGCATAAAGCTCTCTCTTCTTATTTAAACGGACAGACCTTGGTTTTTAATAATTTACAAGGTCTTTTTTTTGTGTGCATGTAAGAGTTTACTATCTTTTAACTTGCTCTTTTTCAAATCCTCATAATCATACAATTGGCTGATTTCATTTTTTCAAAAAAAACATAAATTTGTAATTATGGATATAGATTATAAAAATATGCTTAATATAGCGCGGGAAGTTTCACAAAACTCTTATGCACCATTTTCGAAGTTTCATGTAGGCGCTTGCGTAATGGGGGCAAGCGGAAATTTATACAAAGGCTGTAATTTTGAAAATTCCAGCTTTGGACTTACTATATGTGCAGAGCGTTGTGCTATAGGTAATGCGATTGCTAATGGAGAAAAACAAATTCTTGCAGTTGCAATATTCTCGCCTGAGTCTGACGAATGCTATCCTTGCGGTGCTTGCAGGCAGGTTATTTATGAATTTAAAGGGGATTTTAATACAGAAATTATTACGGAAAAAGATGGAAATCCCAAAATTGATAAAATAACAGATTTGCTTCCGTTTGGATTTAAAATTTAAAACATGTATATAATTGAATTAGTTATAAAACTTGTTAATAAATATTATAGAAAAAAAACTACAATAAAACCATTCCCGGCTCCGGAGCCGTTAGAGCAGGAAGAGCCTTGTGAACACGTTTTTCGGCCGGTAGATAGTACAGGCAGGGTTTTGGCTTGTATAAAATGCGGGTTTGTAGTAAATATGAATGATAACCAAAATGAGGATATTTTATGAGTTATAAAGACAAAGTTATTAGTTTCATTAAATCAAATGTCTTTAAAAATTTTTTAATGTTTATGCTGTTTACTATCACAATGACGATAGTTATTTCGTCGCAGAACTTTTTCTTTCAGCAGATTATAGAAAACGGGGTTAGTAAACAGGATATTATTGCGCAAAAAAACATTACTGTCGTTGATACTATAAGAACTGAACAGCATAAAAAAGATGTTGCAAGAAAAGTTGAGCCTATTCTTACGCAGGCTAATGATGATTTCATAAGAGTTAATCTTACAACCTTGCGTAATACTATAATTAAAATAAGAGATTCTCAAATTTCTGATGATAAAAAATTTAATGAAATATCAGTACTTTTTGACATTCCGCGCTCTTCACAAAAAACTGCGCTTGTAGATTTCCTTCTGCATTCGGATTTGGAATCCTTTAACAAACTCTTTAACAGGGCGCAGAATACTTTAGATACTGTATTGAATATCGGGATTACGGCCGATGATTTTGAAAAAGATAATATAACCAGTATTATTGAAAAGGGCATGTATCAATCAATTCCGCGCGGACAGTCGCGTATGATTACAACAATACTCAATCAGGTAATTGTTCCTAATCTTATTGTTGATGAGTTTGCAACAGAAATTGCAAGACGAAACGCACAGAATTCCGTGAAGCCGTATGAGGTTACTTTTAAACAGGGTGATACAATTGTTTTTGCGGGAGAACAGATTACAAAAGTCAAAAGTGATGCACTCAGAGAAGCCGGATATAACGTGCTTGAAATTAATTATATAGGAATTGCGGGTATATTCTTTCTGACAGCTCTTTCAACAAGCATGTTTCTAATATATTTAAAAGGTTTTGAAAAAAGCTTTCTTGAACCGAATTACCTGAGGTTATTTGCATTTCTTGCAATATTTTTATCTCTTTTTCCCGTGGTTTTGCCAACGGGTTTTTCGCCTTACGTAATCCCGTTTCCGGCATTTATGATTATAATGTCAATCTTTGCCAATCCAAGGGTTGCGCTTTTTGCTTCTAACCTTATTCTTGTTAATATTGCAATAAGCATGCACTATGGAATAGAAATGATTGTTTCATTCCTGCTGTTAAATACTTTCTCAATGATAACGGTTTATAACCATAAGTTTACAAGAAGAAACGACATGATATTAATCGGGTTTAAAATAGCACTTGCAGGCGGTGTGATTCTGGCATGTGTATATTTGCTCGAAAAATTCCTTATGAATATAGATAATTCGCTTATATTAACGGATATAAGCTATATAATGCTGAATAGTTTTGTAATAGGCGGGCTGTTAACACTTGGATTCTTACCGGTTCTTGAAAAGTTATTTCAGATGATATCTCCGTACGCTCTTGTAGAACTTGCGGATCAAAATCAGCAGTTGTTAAAAGATTTGCAGCTAAAAGCCCCCGGGACTTACAACCACAGTATGATGGTTGCTTACCTGTGCGAAGCGGCAGCAGAGGCTATAGGGGCAAACCCGCTGCTTGCAAAAGTCGGCGCAATCTACCACGATGTAGGAAAACTCAAACGCCCGATGTTCTTTGTAGAAAACCAGTCCAGCTACGGTATTGAAAATCCGCATAATAACTGTTCTCCAAAGTTTTCTAAAATGCTGATAACAGCCCACCCTAAAGACGGTGTAGAACTGGCAAAGGACAACGGTTTGCCGGTTATTATAAATAATTTTATTCTCCAGCACCACGGAACTGGGCTTGTAAGCTATTTCTATAAACAGGCGGTTGCAGAGGAAGGCGCGGAAAATGTTCAGGAAGAACAATTCCGTTATCCGGGGCCGAAACCTAATTCTAAGGAAACGGCTATACTTATGATTGCAGATGCCGTAGAATCTACTGTACGGGCCAATAAAGCTTCATCTGCCGAAGAGATTGATGCGGTTATTGACCGGATTATTAAAGAACGCTTAAATGACGGACAGTTATCTGATGCTCCGATTACTCTCAAAGACTTATCAACAATTGCTTCTGTTATGAGCCGTATCTTACGCGGTATCCACCATGAAAGGATTAAATATCAGCAAGATTTAGTAAATGAGCTTGATAGAAATAGAACAGCAGTGCAAACAATTGATAAAGACTTAGAGGCAAAAATTCAGGAACTTGAAAGTAAACGTGATGAACATTAATATTTTTAGTGAAAATATTTGTGATAAATATAAAATTGATGAAGCAAAAGCGATTAAGATTGCAAGACAAGTTTTTGAATACTATATGGCGCATATCGGTGAAAAATCGGCATTGAATGGTTTTAAGTATGATACGGTCACATTTGATATTCTATATTGCGATTCTGAAAAGACTCACGAATTAAACAGAGATTACCGTAATAAAGATTATCCGGCAGATATAATTACTTTTGCTATATTTGCAGATGACGAAGATAAATTTATTTTTGACGGGGAGATTAACCTTGGGGAATTTATCATAGCGCTGGATAAGGTTGACGAGGAAAGTAAGAAAAAAAATAAGACTTTTGAAGAAGAACTTTATTTTCTAATTTCACACGGCATTATGCACCTATTAGGATTTGACCATCAGACAGAAGAGGATTACAATTTTGTTGTAGGGATGCAGAATGATGCCCTGAAAGTTGTGGAGTATGACAAAGTTTAAAACAAAAAATTTTAACAGTTCGTTTCAGCATGCCCGTAAAGGTATGCGGCTTGTGTTAAAGAGTGAACGAAATATACGTGTACATATGGTTCTTGCAGTAGTGGTGCTTTTTTTGTCGCTGCTGTTCGGCTTTAAGCCGCTGGAAATTTGTGTACTTTTACTTACGATAGGTATGGTTATAATTTCTGAGATGCTTAATACAGCAATAGAATTTGCGCTTGATGCGACTTTCCGGAACAGGTACAGTATTCTTGTCGGAATGGCAAAGGATATTTCTGCGGGAGCAGTTATGGTTGCAAGTTTTATCAGTGTTGTTGTAGGTATTATACTGTTTGCGCAGGCGGGAATAAGAACATTTTTGTAGTATGACCGGTTTTTAGTCCGGCATTTGTTAAGTTCTGTTATAAAAAATATATACTTTGTAAATATTTGTTTACAAATCGTAATAAACATGGCAATTTTCCGTATAAAAAAAACTTTATATAAGAGTAAGGACATTATAAAGGAAAAGATACCCCATGAAAGAACAAGACTTAAATGCAGCAATGTCAGTTATTACAGATCCGGTAAAAAATGTTTATAAATTGGAAACCAGACAGGATATCGAAGAAATACAAAGAATTATAAGAATTTTTAATATTGCTCATGAACAGCAAAATAAACACAGAATGCTTTCTATTAAGAATCTTGCAACTTTAAGACTTGTTCTAAGCAATAACTAATAAGTGAATTATTTATGGGATTATATGATGCAAAAAACGGACGGCGCGGCCGCCTGTTTTTTTTGTGGAGTACTACTTTCCGGTTAGAAAAAGTTTTTTAATAATCAGTCAATATAAGATAGGAAATCACAATAAAAATCTTTATATTAGGTTAGGAGATTTTTATGAAACGATTTCTATACGTGCTTTTTACAATATTAATTACTGTATCCTCCGGAATATGTTCGGATAAATACAGCGACAGGCTTTTAACTATTGAAGAAGAGCTTTACGGAATAAATTATTCTGATCAAAGCGATGAAACAAGGATTGCCAGACTTGAACAGTCGGTATACGGAGTTGTTTCTAAAAAGAGTTTAGCAGAACGGGTAAAAAAGATTTCCGAGGATTTGTCGGCGGATGTAATTGATGAAAAAATCAAACCCTGTGAAGACACATTTATGGCCGAGGAGGAGGAAGAAGCGCTTGCTGCGGATGAAACAGTCCGGTATCCTGTTCTTGACAGAGTTGAAACAAAGCTTTTCAATAAAATGTATGATAAGAGTAGTCTTGATGACAGGTTGGTCAGGATAGAAAAACAGCTTTTTAATCAGGAGTATAAGTCTGATAGTTATAATGCAAGAGTTGAAAGAATCAAAAATAATGTATTTAAAGAAGATTACCGTATGGCGTCAGAAAATGCGTATTATGATGACCTGTCATACGGAAATGGGATACAAAATGGTGATTTGAGCGGGTTAAACAGGAATCTTTTTACCGGAAGAGGGCGGACATCTTTTTCTGACAGGCTTGCAAGTCTTGAAAACGAGATGCTCGGCGGTTCTTATGACGACGATACGGAAGAAGAACGCATTAATCGTTTGAACAGCGCGTATAAAGCACAGAATTCAATTAGGAAATATGATTCAAACAGATTTCAGCAGGGATTATCAACAGCTATGCAGGTTGGGGCAATGATTCTTATGGTATTGTGTATGGTGTTATAGTCCAATATTAATAGACTTGTTAATGTAAATAATGCCTAAACTACTTGAAGTTTTGCGTTATTTTTTGTAACATTATAAATAGCTGTTTAATAGAGGAGAAACTCATGTTTGAACGTTTTACCGAAAAAGCGATAAAAGTAATAATGCTGGCCCAGGAGGAGGCAAGACGCCTCGGGCATAATTTTGTCGGTACGGAACAAGTTTTATTAGGATTAATTGGTGAAGGGACAGGAATTGCCGCAAAGACCCTTAAATCAATGGGGGTTAATCTTAAAGATGCCAGAATTGAAGTTGAAAAAATTATAGGCAGAGGCTCCGGATTTGTTGCGGTAGAAATTCCGTTTACTCCGCGGGCTAAGCGGGTTCTTGAACTTTCATGGGATGAAGCAAGGCAACTAGGACACAATTATATAGGAACAGAGCATTTGCTGTTAGGTTTAATCCGCGAGGGCGAAGGTGTTGCCGCGCGGGTTCTTGAAAATCTTGGCGTTGATTTAAACAAAATCCGCAGTAATGTAGTTAAAATGCTTGGCGATACTAAGCCGCAAACAACAGCATCAGGAAATATTTCTTCTTCCTCCTCTTCTTCAGCATCAAAGGTTAAGACACCAAGTCTTGACGAATACGGTACAGACTTAACGCTTGCTGCGGCGGAAATGCGTTTGGATCCGGTTGTCGGCCGTGAAAAAGAAATAGAACGTGTTATTCAGATTCTTGCCAGAAGAACTAAAAACAACCCTGTTCTCTTAGGCGAGCCGGGGGTTGGTAAAACCGCTGTTGCGGAAGGACTTGCTATTAGAATTGTAAATGCAGAAGTCCCTGATATTTTAGACGGCAAAAAGATTATTCAGCTTGATATGGGGCTTTTGATTGCAGGAACCAAGTACAGAGGCGAGTTTGAAGAACGTCTTAAAAAGATTATGGATGAAATTCGTCAGGCCGGTAACGTAATCCTTGTTATTGATGAAATGCATACTCTTATCGGCGCAGGCGCCGCTGAAGGTGCAATTGATGCGGCAAATATCCTTAAACCGGCTCTTTCAAGAGGCGAAATTCAGGTTATCGGCGCCACAACTTCTGATGAGTATAGAAAGTATATTGAAAAAGATTCTGCACTGGAGAGAAGATTCCAGCCGGTTATTATCGAAGAACCGTCAATTGATGAAACAATTGAAATTATCCGCGGGCTTAAATTCAAATACGAAGAACACCATAATCTTATAATCTCTGATGAAGCTATCGTTGCGGCTACAAAACTCTCCAGCAAATACATCAATGACAGGTTTTTGCCGGATAAAGCAATAGATGTGCTTGATGAAGCAAGTTCAAAAGTAAGACTTAAAGTCAGTTCTTTATCTCCTGAGGGGAAAGAACTTGATAAGGAATTGCGCAGAATCATTAAGGAAAAAGAAGAAGCAATAAGAAACCAAGAGTTTGAACTTGCCTCTTCTCTTAGAGATGATGAGGCAAATATGAAAGACAGAATCCGCGAAGCTACCGAAGAGTGGAAGCGTGATAATGATATGAATAAGCCGACTGTAACAGAAGAAGATGTTGCAGAGGTTATAGCAACAATGACAGGAGTTCCTGTTACAAAACTTACTGAAGGTGAAACCGAAAGACTCTTAAAACTTGAAGATACACTGCATGCCAGAGTTATTGGACAAAGTGAAGCTGTAACTGCTATTTCTAAAGCAATCAGGCGTGCAAGAGTAGGATTAAAGAGTCCAAACAGACCGATTGGCAGTTTTATTTTCTCAGGGCCTACCGGCGTTGGTAAAACAGAACTGGCAAAAGCTCTTGCAGAAGCTGTTTTTGGCTCAGAGGACAATATGATACGTGTTGATATGTCCGAGTTTATGGAAAAACACTCTACTGCTAAACTTATCGGTTCTCCTCCGGGGTATGTCGGGTATGATGACGGCGGGCATTTGTCAGAGATAGTCAGAAAGAAACCTTATTCGGTAATCCTTTTTGATGAAATTGAAAAGGCCCACCCCGATGTGTTTAATATAATGCTTCAAATCCTTGATGACGGCCGTTTGACTGATGCCAAGGGCAGACATATTAACTTTAAAAATACAATTATTATCATGACCTCTAACGTAGGTGCAAGTATGATTGCTACTCAGGGTAAACTCGGGTTCACGACCGGCGAGGATGCGAAGAAAGATAAATACGAAAAGCTGAAAGAAACGGTTAATGAAGAGTTGAAAAAAGCTTTCAGACCGGAGTTCCTGAATCGTATTGATGATATTATCGTATTTGCACACTTAAGCAAGGAAGAAATCAGACAAATTGTAGATTTGATGATGAAAGACCTCTTCAAACGTCTTGCTGAACGTGAACTTTCTGTGGAAGTTACTGATGAAGTGAAAGATTTTCTTGCAAAAGACGGGTATTCGGAGGCTTATGGTGCAAGGCCTTTAAGACGGCTTATCCAGAGAAAGATAGAAGACCCGCTTGCTGAGGAAATTCTTACAAGTGCTTATCAGCCGGGTGATACGATTGTTATGAAGCTTGTTGATGATAAGATTGTTTTTGAGAAAAAACAAAAAGAGGGCAGTGAAGCCGAAGAAACACAGGCTGCGCAATAAATATTTTGATTAAATAAAGTTCCCGTAAGAAATATCTTGCGGGAACTTTTTAATTTACGCTATAATTTGAATATGAAAAAAGCCATTGTAGCTATGAGCGGCGGACTGGACAGTTCTGTTACTGCTCTGTTATTACAAAAAAAAGGTTATGAAGTCCTTGGTGTAACGGGTTTAATGCTTAATACTCCTCAGGCGTTTGACGTATGCGCTAATGCTAAGTCTGTTGCGGACAGTCTGGGGATAGAACATCATGTTATTGATGTGTCAGAAGAGTTCGGGCGGGAAGTTGTTTCGTATTTTGAAAATGCCTATATAACCGGTAAAACGCCAAATCCTTGCATAGAGTGTAATAAGTTTATCAAATGGGGCAGGCTATTTAATATTTCCATGCAAAAATTCGGGGCTGATATTTTTGCAACAGGTCATTATGCTGAAATTCGCTGCGTTGACGGTGTTTATAAACTTTATCCTGCAAAAGATGAGAAAAAAGACCAGCTTTATTTTTTATATAAACTGCCGCAGGAAGTGCTTAGAAAAACTATTTTTCCGCTTTATAAGTACTGTAAATCCGAAATCCGCGAAATAGCCGAACAATATAACTTGCCCTCAAAATCAGCCAAAGAGAGTCAGGATATATGTTTTATACCAAAACCCTGCACTGCAAAAAAATATCTGCTTGATAAATTTGGCCAAAAAGAAGGTATATTTGTAGAAAAATCTACGGGCAAAATCCTTGGCAGACACGAAGGTTTTTATCAGTATACAATAGGACAGCGCAAAGGCATTGGAATTGCATACCCTTATCCTCTATATGTCCTTGGAGTTGATGCTGAGAAAAATATTGTTTATGTCGGCAGGGAAGAAGAAAATTATTCTAAAATGCTTAGATTAAAAGATATTAATTTTTCATACCCTGTTGAAAATAATTTCAGGGCAATGATTAAAGTAAGATACAATATGCAGCCGCAGTCAGGGATAGTTGATACTGCTGCATTAAAAGTTGTTTTTGATGAGCCGGTGAATTCAATTACACCGGGGCAGGCATGCGTTTTTTATTCGCCTGATGACGGTTGTTTAATAGGCGGCGGTGAAATTGCGTATGTATGTTGCTAGTGTAAGGCTCTTACCGCTGCACAATATTGCTGCTTCCTGAGCCTATGTACAGCTTGTACAAATCTGAAAAAAAGTATATAATCTAATTATGAAGGTTATTACAACTAAAGAACTTAACAATTATAAAATTCTGCCTTTTGATGTCTACTCAAACGAAAACGAAAAATTATTTTCTGCCGGTGAAGTTTTAACCCCCGGAAAATTAATATCATTGCGGCAATATCCTACACTTTTTGCTCAGGAAATAGAAGAAATTATTCAGGAAAAAGAAAAGCCGCAGGAAACCGGTAAAGTTAAACTTACGTATGACTTTGATTATGATTCTCTTAATATTATGGAGATTAATACTCCTATAAATAAGAGTTCTATAATTGATACGGAAACACAAATCAGAATCAAACTTTATTTTATGAAGATTCTCGAGTTATTGAAAGCGGAAGCTTTTGAGCATGCTTTTAATCATGCGCATGCACTTGTGAATATAATAGAACAAACGATTTTGGCCCCGTCTGAGGATATTAAAAAGGGGTCGCAGCTAAGGTTTCTTGGCGAGTATGAGGTTTGTCACCCTTTGAATGTTGCTGTTTTTTCCGGTAAAATAGCGCGCCGGCTGGAGCTTGATAGTCTTGAATGCAGAAATATAACGATTGCCGGACTGCTGCATGATATAGGAAAGCTGTATATTGAAGGAATAAAGAATGAAAACTCCCTGGAAACACTTGTTTCTGACGCAATGAAGCAGCATGTTATTATAGGATATAATCTTTTAAAACAGTATAATATGCCGGAAACTGTTTATATGGCGGTGCTTGAACATCATGAGAATAATGACGGTTCAGGATATCCCAGAGGTATTTCAAATGACTGGATTTTAAAACCGGCACAAATACTTAGTGTCTGCAATTATTTTGATAATCTTGCATTTAATAAAACCCCTGTGCATATTTTTAATACCAGAGATGCACTTAAAAGGATGCTGGAACTGGGAACGGCCAAGTTTGCCGCAGAAGTCCTTTATACTTTTGTACATATGTTTAGTTATAATGATACCGAAAATTTTGAAAATATGACGACATACTAATTTAATGTTGTTAACGGATGATTTTTTATAAACTGTCATTATAATAGATGGTATGAGGAAAGTTTTAGTTTTAGTAATAGCTTGTATGATATTATCTGTTCAGGCGTCATATTCCTGGGGCTGGTTCAAGAAAAAAGAGGAACCGGTATCCGATAATGTGATGGATAATCCCGGGTATAACGGAACTCTTCCGGATTTAAACAAGAACTATAAACTTCCTGATGAAAAAGTTGTAACCCCTATATATGAATCGGATGAGGATTTTACTGACCCGTCAACCCTTAAGCCTGTTCCTAGGAACAATCCGGCATTTGTGAATATAATCCTTAAATCAGATAAATCCTCCTCTTACCTTAATGATATTAATGATATGATAGGATATGTGGAAAAGCTTATTGAGTCGATAGAAAATCAAGAGTCCGACCAGCTTTTTATTGCAAAAGCGCGGGTATTTAAATTCAAGGTTGATTACCTGAAAAAGCTTTATGAAGGAAAATCAGAAAGCTATTATGCAAGTTATAAGCAGCTTCAGAGAACAGGAGCGCATACAGATGCTATTGCAACTTTAAGGCAGGAAGCAGTAATATATAAAAAATATCTTGCCTATCAAACAACCGGTTCGGTCTATAATCCGGCAAATATAGCACAACAGCTTGAATATCTGCTTGCTGAATTACAAGATACACTTATGATTTTAAAGGATGAGAGATAATGGAAATTAATAAATACATAGAACATACATTGTTAAAACAGGATGCAAAAAAATCTGATATTATAAAACTGGCATGCGAGGCAAAGGAATACGGATTTGCCGGAGTTTGTGTCAATTCCTGCAATATAGAGATTGTGAAAAAAGAACTTGCAGACAGTGATGTAAAAATAGTATCGGTTATAGGTTTCCCGCTGGGCGATTGTACTACTGCGGCAAAAATATTTGAGGCTTCTGATGCAATAAAGCTTGGTGCTGATGAAATTGATATGGTGATTAACACCGGCAGGCTTAAAGACGGTGAATTTGACTATGTAAAACAGGATATAAGCGAGGTAAAGAAGGCTTGCGGAGAACGTGTTTTAAAGGTCATACTTGAAACGGACTTGTTATCAAAAGACGAAATTATTACAGCATGTAACATTGCAGTAGAAGCGGGTGCTGATTTTGTAAAAACATCAACCGGTTTTGTAAAAGGCGGCGTTGGTGCAAAAGTTGAAGATGTAAAACTAATGTTTGATACTGTAAATCCGTACGGGCTGAGGGTAAAAGCTTCCGGCGGGATAAGAACCAGAGAGGCTGCTGAGAAAATGATTGAAGCAGGCGCCGCCAGGCTTGGAACTTCAAGCGGCGTTGAGATAATGCAGGAAATTTAATTGATTGTAATACAAAAACAGGACAGATTTTCTGTCCTGTTTTTTAGTTTATACCTGTAGAAGATTAGCATTCATACAGCAGTTTTTGTATTTTTTACCGCTTCCGCACGGACATGGGTCGTTTCTTCCGATATTCTTCGGAATATTAGTTGTTTGTTCCGGCCGGTTCATCATTGTTTCCATAAAGTCAAAGGTTCCGCTGAACGCTTGTGATGTATACAGAACGGTTGCTGATGAATACATATTATGTTCAAGATAATAAGATTTGTAGTGTTTTATAAGTTCATCAAAGGTGTAATTTGTTTTCAGGATTCCGTTTATAATTTCCATAAACCGCGGGTATTTATCCGCAACACGTTTGATTAACCTGTCTGATACAGCATCGTTTGTAAGGAAATATTTAACGCAGGCTTCTTTATTTTCAATATTTTCACCTTCAAAAATTTTACAAAATGTTTGGTAAAAAGGTATTGCATAAAGTCCTTTTTCTTTATCAAATACGATACCGACATCATAGGTTGCATTGTGGGTCGCAAACCCGCCGACTGAATTTTCCATAAAATTGTTATATGTATTTTTTAATTCAGGTACTTCAAAATATTTATATTCTGTTATTGGAACAATTTTTTCTCTCAAATCCCCTGCTTCATCGTCGCAGAATGAGCCGATAATATCATCTGCAAACTTGTTTGAGGTTATAATTTCTTCAGTTTCAAATTTTTTGATAAATTTTTTATACATTTCGGAAATATTATTTTTAATTTCTTTTTCTTTTTCCGGATTATCTTTATATACAAGTTCTGGATTTTGGACAGCTCTCATAACGGCATATTTATAAGCTTCACCTTTTTGAGTATCGCTTAAAACATTTGCTATTTCTACAAGGTAATACTCTCCTTTATAATTAAAAATTCTTGCAATTAAAAATTGTCCGGCATGGATTCCCCTTAAATTTGTCATTTTAGTTAGGGAATTAACCGTGTATAACTTTTCATTTATAAGGTTGTATAATTCAAACCCGTTTTTTAAGACTTTTTTTATTGCAAAAGCAGAGTAAATATTGTTGCTAAGCGCTTTCGCAATTTCAGGACTTTTTGATACACCGGAATTACAGAACATTTCAATGACTGTTTTGGCATTTGCTCCTATTGTGCGTTCAAAAATATATGGTAAGAATATTTTTTCAATCTGGGATGAGGGAACAGATTTTGCTCCGATAGTGGCTAAATACTCTTCAAAATCGGGTTTGATAACACTGTCTGTTCTGATATAATTAAAAATTTCCTTTAAAACATCGTTAATACTGATAATTTGTTCAATGATACTCATATTAAAAAACTTCTCCTGTATGAATAGTCTATATTATACGTAAAAAAAATACAATTGTCCAAAAATATATAGACTTTTTTGTTTCCTCAATTAGAAAGAATTGACAGTATCATCAATATTAATTTCACGGAGTCTTGGTTTAACCGGAAGGTATTCAGATTCCTCTTCTGAGGGTCTGTAGTTTGTCGGCTGCGTGTATATTAGTACATCAACAGGGTGTTCGTCAATATTTATACCGTTTTTTTGTTCAGATTGTTTTTTGTTGTTAATTTTAATAATATTGTCTTTTTTATTAGTTTTTTCAGTTGTTATATTTATTGCCGGTTTTCCGTTTATTTGAGTATTTGCAGGTATTGGCGGGGTTTGAGGCTGAGATTCTGCCGGAGTCTGTTTTGCGCCGGTGTTATGTGTTTGCTGCGGAACTGCTTTTTCTTGTTTGGGAACCTCCGGTGTTACTGCCTCTGTTTGCTTGTTTGTGGCAGGAGAAGGGTTTAAGCCGGTATTTTGAATGACCTCTTTTGCGGTTTCAGTCTGTTTATTTTCAGTTTCGCCTTGTGTATCTTTTGATGGTATGGTTTCAGGGGTTGATTTTTGATTTACTGCCTCCTGAGTATCCGGCATAGGTTCAAGCAGGGGTGTTTCATTGGTCACTGTATCTTTTTTCCGGAACCATAAAAAGTTTATCGGCTCAATATTTTTATCCGGTTTTGGTTTGTTTTGTTTTTCAATTGCTTTTTGCGCTCTCTCTGCTTCCCATTGTTCTTTCATTTCAAGGTATTTTGCGCGTGCTTTGCCGTAATTTTCACGGGTCTTGGCTGCCGGAATCACAGTTGCATCTTTAACTTCTTTACGCAATGTTCTGTATTTTTTTGTAAAAGTATTATCAATAGAACCGTAATCTGTGTGAATTATATTGGGTTCAGCAATTTTTTGTGCAGTTGTTAACAGGGTATCCTGAAGGCTTTGTGCAAATCTTGGCGCAAGATATACAGAATAATCCTTGAATTTTTGTAATTGTTCTGTCTGCGGCGTGTAACCTATTGGTACAATTCTGTTTTCTACGGTGCTTATTGTTTTTTGATAAGTTTTTGACCAGATAATCATGTTTTTGTCCGTATCAATTAAAACACTGTAGATATTAATTTTTATAGCAGGGTCAAGTGCTGATGAACCCGGAATTTCAAAGAAAGTCCACCAGGTGCGCCGCATAACATAGTTGTTAGCGTCAAGTGAAGAGGTTAACAAAAGTACGAGATTTGTGTTATACATGTTTGCAATTTTTTTTGCAAAATTAAAATCAAGAATATAGTACCGTCTGAAATCATCCATTGCTTTGGCTGCTGATTTTGTGAGCCAGTAGTCTTTTTTTATTTTATTCCTTACATCTGTAACGGTAGGAGCGTGCATATAGTGGGTTTTATTGATTTCATTAACAATGTAGGGTGTGAAAAATTCTGCTGTATTGGTGTATACAGCTTGATCTAAAGGTGTCGGGGCAACGATTGTATCGGGAACAGGAACTATTAAATACCCATCGCCTGCAAAGCAAACCGAGCCGGCAAGTGTGAGAGTAATAATAATCCCAAGATACTTTAATCCCTTCATCATACCCAAATTATACCATAGCTTTTATGCTTTGGCACTAATATATTCTGCGTATTTATTTTTACAATGATACAGGCTTTCTTCCTGTTTGGATTTTGGTTTCTTGTAATTCAGGCGAATTAGTATCAATATAACTTTCAGAAGGAATCATCGACAAACCGGATTTTCCTTCATAAAGTTTGAGAAGTTCATTTCCGATTTCTTCAGGGAGAATAATTCCTTTTGTTATGTACTGTGTATCGTCTTTGCTGCTGCCGGAAATAATTTCAGAGGTTACGGCTTCAACAAAATAACTGTTATCTTTATTATTATGTTTGATTAATTTTGTTAATTTAGGCGGCTGATTAAGTTCTTCCTCACCGGATTTAATGAGTTTAAAATCTTCCGGAACAAAGAATATATCTGAAACAGTATTCTCTCTTTCCGTAAAGCGTTTGCCGTAGTCAGCGTACATCATTGTGTACTTTTCGCCTTCCATATCAAAATCTTTTTTGTATACAACGTATTCCGGCTGAAGGTAATAAGGCAGATTTTGACCGGATTCAATTTTTTGTTCTTGTTGTACGGTTTGTTTGTTTTCCGGCATTTGAGCATTTACAAGCCCCGGAGCCATTGCAGCAAATGCTGCCGCCGGAATGATTACAGATTTTATTTTCTGCATCACATTTTGAGGTGAAACGTTAGCTTTTCCTGTAAAATTGTGCCGGTTGGATTTTTTTGAATAAGTGTTGTTAATCGGGCATACTTTCATGATACGATACATCCTTCCTCTAGTAGTGTAAGGCTATTGTATGATAAAAATAAAATTAAACCAACTCTTTTTTTACCTGTTTCCATAATTGGTCAAATTCTTCATACGAGTATTCTTCTAACGGCTTAACGGCGAGTTCTTCCATTTTTCTGAATCGTGTCATGAACTTTTTGTTTGCATGCAGAAGAGCCTGTTCGGCATCAATCTTGTGCCATCTTGCAAGATTAACTGTTGCAAAAAGAATGTCGCCCATTTCATCTTCCATACGGTCTTTGTTTCCTTCCGCCACTGTGCGGGCAAATTCTCTGTATTCAGATTTTATGCATTCAATTAAAGATTTTTCGCTGTCCCATTCAAATCCGGTTTTGACTGCGCGTTTTGAAATCTTTTGCGCACTCATAAGCGCTGATTGTGCTTTGGTAATTCCATCCATTGCTGATTTGCGTTCGGGTTTTTCTTCTTTTTTTAAAACTTCCCAGTTATTTAGAATATCATCTGTTGAATTGACTTTTGTATTTCCAAATACATGCGGGTGTCTGTGAATAAGTTTTTGTGTCAATTCTTTTGCCACATCTTCAATATCAAATTCGCCGTTATCTTTTGCAATTTGTGCGTGCAGAACTACCTGTAAAAGTACATCTCCAAGCTCTTCTTTAAGCTCTGAAATATCTCCGTCATCAATTGCATCTACCGCTTCATACGCTTCTTCCAGCATATTCGGGCGTAAAGATTTATGTGTTTGCTTCCTGTCCCACTCGCATCCGTTTTCGCTCCTCAGTATTGCAATTACCTTTATCAACTCTTCCATATTTGGATATGGCATGTTTTACTCCTTCTGTATGATGATATTCCCTGAATAAATTTTACTACAATCCGTCTATAGTTACTAATAAATATCAAAAAATTAATGGAAGTTATTTACTTTATTCTGTGTATTTTCTACAATGTTGCTATAGAGTATAGAAAGGAGAATTTCCTATGATAACAAAAATTAAGGATATTAAGACAACATTTACCGGAGTTGATTTCAGTAAGTATTCTGCTAAAGTTTCCGGATTTGTAAATGAGTTTGCTTCGCGTGCAAATAAGCCGGGACAATTTTTAAACTGGGTTAATCTTCCGCAGGAGCAATTAAAAAGGGTTGATTCACTTTATGAAATGGCTGACAGCTTTAAAAAACAAACCGGTGCAAAGAAACTGAGCGTTTTAGGTATCGGCGGTTCTAAACATACTGTAGAACATATGCTTTCCATTAACGGGCTAAATGTTCGTCAAGACGCAGTTGCCTTCTATTCTGATGTTGATTCTGCAAGTCTTGAAAGATATATCTACAGATTAGGCGAAATAACAAATTCTAACTACATGATTGCTTCTAAATCAGGTTCTACATTTGAAACAAAAGACGGATTTTTAAGAGTTCAAAAAATGCTTGAAGATGCTTATATTGCAAAAGGCCAATCTTTAGAAGAAGCCCAAAAATCTGCAAGTAAACATTTTATAGCTGTTACAGATGCTAACTCAGAAAAAAGCGAACTTAGAAGAACTTCTAACGAAAACGGATGGATAGGCGATTTATATATTCATGACGATGTCGGCGGAAGATTTTCTGCATTTGATGATCATGCAATATTTACACTTATCTGGGCAGGTATGAAGAGAGAAGATTTAATAGCAATGCTGAATGCGGCGCAAGAAATGTCTGCACTTTCATTATCTGCTGATTTAGAATTAAATGATGCACTTAAGCAGGGTATTTTCTGGGCAGATGCGAAATTAAGCGGTATTACGTCTTCCGTACACCAGTATATGGGTTCTATATTTGAAAATACTGTCTATTGGCATTCACAAATGCAGAATGAATCTATTAAGGATACATTAAAACAGATTGCAAAAGTTCCCGATGCAATGCATCATAGCGCAGAGGCGCATTTTAATCCGGCAAACAAGTTTGCATTTGCGCTTACTGTACCTAAAGATAACGGAGTATGCAAGGAAAATGCCGAAGCTTATATTGGTGCGTTGAATAAATCATATGAATCTACAGGTGCATTCTTTAATGAACAGGTAGAAACAAGGGGCATGGGGCTTACTCCGGAAGCAGCCGGTGCAATGACACAGTTAAGAGCGTTTGCTACTGTTTATCAAGAAATAGTTGAAAAAACTATGACCGGTAAACAATTCCCCGAAGTTCTTGAAAGTGTACTTCAACCGCACGTTGAATTCTATAAAAAGAATCTTAAAGGCGGCGTTGTTGTTCCCGGAAGGATTTCTTAACTGAAATTATTTTCTTAATTAAAATACGGCAAAGTTTATACTTTGCCGTATTTTTTTCTAATATAACTGTATCACTAAGAGTTTACTGTCTTTTTCTGCTTTTATAAAATGTTTTTCGTCTTTGTGGAATCTTAGAAATTCACCCTTTTTGATTTCCAGCTCATGATTTTCGCATTCTGTAATACTGCATCCGCATTCTGTGCAGTTCATTTCGCCTTCGTGGTCTATGTTGAATAGTATTTTCCCGTCAATAACAATAACCATTGCATCACCCGGAGATGTATGCGGGGGGATTTGCTGTCCCTTTTTTATTGCTACAAGTTTAACTTTACCGCCGGGTGTATCAAGCAGGTGTTCAACATTAATCTCATTATCATCGTATTTGATGATATCTTCAAGTTCTTTAACGTGTAAATGTGTCATATTAATTTCTCCTTTCTGGCTAAATTAAGGATAAGCCTGCCGGAGAAATTTTTAAATCGCCTTTCCGGATAACTTATACTGCCGCAGTTTTGCTTTTTTCTTCAATAACCGCTGCAAGGCATTGTGCAAGCTGGTCAGGGCAGCTAGTTGGTTTGGAACCGCATTTTATCCCTTTTAATTTCGCAACAATTTCTTCTGCTCTCATTCCTTTTACAAGGTTTCTTATCCCTTGCAGGTTTCCGTTGCAGCCGCCTATAAACTCGACATCTGTTATTATATCGTCGTCAAGCTCGATGTTCATTAATTTGCAGCATGTGCCGCTTGTAGTGTATGATATTATTTCTTTTGTCATTTTCTTCTACCTCTCACCCACGTATTATACAATTAAAATATTTGCTTTATATAACCTGTAATAATAAAACTAACAGGATGAATTTTAAAAACATTATATAGCAGAAAGTAGTAGTTATACAGGGAAAACCAGACCTTCTACCTTTGAGCTGCATCCGAGTGACTCAAGTTTTTGCTTAACGGTTTTGTCATAATTATAAAAACCGGTTGTAATTGTTATTACCAAATCAGGATTTATATCTTTTAAATTTTTTATATTTATATTGTTAAAGTTTTGAATATTTTCGGAGTTTGTTGTAAATACGGGATTTTTGATTTTAGCTTTCTTTGCCGCATAATTGCAAAAGTCCAGTGTACCATTATCAACCCAGATGTAGGTATTCTTTTTGTTTACAAGCTGTGTCAGGCGGAACTTGAAAATTAACCGTAAAATACGTTTTCTAATACATAAATATACCGGAAAAGTCTTTAATAATCTTAATTTGTAACTAAAATAAGCACCGGAATGTGTAATTTTTTTTAACCAGTAAAATAATGTCTGCCGTTTATGTAAGTTGAAGGCATCTTTCAAATCATTATATACATTGCAGTCTTTGAGAATTTGTTCTTCAATATCCATAATTTTAAAGAAATCAAGTTTTTTATAATCGTTTTTGCCGTTAGAATGGGAATACGATGTAGAGGAGTCAACTCTATAAAAAAATACAGCATTTGGTTCTAATGATATACTTTTTGATTTTAGAAACGCTTTAATGAAAAACGGATTATCTTCAAAATTCAAATCAGGCAGGAAAAACAGGTTATTTCCCAGTATAAAGCTGCGTTTATAGATTTTATTCCACGGAGTAACTGATATTCTAAATAGTATCTCTTTGCATATTTCAGGTGGAAAATGTTTGTTATACAGTACCGGAGGAAAAATATTAATTGAATAATAGGAATCATTATAATCATAAGTATTTTCAGCCTGATTATAGACACATATATTTCCAATGACCATATCATCATTTTGGGAACGGTTATAAAGTTTTTCAAAAGTAGATTTTTCTGCCCAGTCATCTGCATCTAAAAATCCTATGTATTCACCTTTTGCGGCTTTAATTCCGGCGTTGCGCGCGGCAGATTGTCCGCTGTTTTTCTGTGTAATAATTCTTATACGTGAATCTTTTGCAGCATATTTTTCCAGTATTTCAGCGGAACGGTCTGTTGAGCCGTCGTTTATGCATATTATTTCTATTTCTTTTAATGTTTGTTCCATTAAACTGGTAATAGTATTATCCAGATATAGTTCGGCATTATATACCGGTATTATTATAGAAATCTTTATTTCTGAATCCATAATATTATGATACAATAATTACATCTTAAGTAAATAGGCAGGAGGGGATATGGATACAAAAGCGCTTTGGAATTTATCTTACGGTGTTTATGTTGTATCGACAATAGATATTGATAATGGAAACAGGTCTACAGGATGTATTGCAAATAGTGCAATGCAGGTTACTAATGATACAATTGCGGTTAGTATTAATCATGAAAATTATACTAATCAATGTATAAAAAAAAGTAAAAAATTTGCACTATCTGTTCTTGGTGAGAAAGTTAATGATAATATTATACCGGTATTCGGGTTTCAATCAGGACGCGAAGTTGATAAATTCAGCGGAATAGACGTGAAAAAAGTTAACGGACTTGATATTATTTCAGATTCTACTGCTTATATTGTCTGTGATGTGGATGATATTCTGGAAACTGAAACGCATACGATATTCCTTGGTAAAATAACGGATTGCGGACTGCTTAAAAATGAGCCTGTTATGACTTATGAGTACTATCATAAAATTAAAAAAGGCAAAAGCCCTAAAACAGCGCCTACTTATATTGAAGAGGAAGCAGCAGGGGAAGGAATTGCTTACAGATGTACAATTTGCGGATATATATACGAGGGTGATTTGACGAAAGAGCCTGATGATTATCTATGTCCGATTTGTAAGCAGCCCAAATCTGTGTTTGAAAAAATTTAATAAAGCGGAACAGGTACAAGATACCGGTATAATCTGTGTTCAGGAAATGTTTCCGGCAATGGATTCCAGTATCGGAGGATTGTTTTGCCTTTTCTTTCTAATTCACCGGCAAGACGGTCTGCATAGGCTGTAAGACAAGGATATATAAATGGAATATCATTTCCTGTTAAATTAATTTTTAATTCATTTATATCTTTGTATTTTTTATGAAGGGTATAGAATCTTTCAAGCCTTTGTTTACCGGAGGGTGCCGGCGGAAGTTCAGATAAGCTTGAAACTATCAGCGGCGGCTGTTTATTCAGATATAATTCGTTCTTCACAAATTCATCGTAATCAGGAGTGAATATTTTATTTGGTGTATTAGTGTCTGTAGGGTAATTTGTCTTGCAAATTTCCCTGGTATATAAATATGCGCCGTATTTTACGGGAAGAAATTTCCTTAATGAATAAAAACCTGCAAGTCCGGTTTTCGGTGCAAAGTATGCCTGTGCATTATCAACAATAAGGTTTTTATATTTTATGGCAAGTATTTCTACATTGAGCCGGTTTATTCCAAAATAGTCGGGGTACAATATAAAATCTTCCGGCGCAAATTCTTTTAACGGTAAAAAGTTTTCATTAATATGATAGAATTTTAATTTGCACTCAGGAGAGTAATATTTTACGCTGTGATATAAGGCGGGGCAGATATAATACGGAATATGCAGTACTTTTATACTGTATGCGTTAATGATGTAATTTAAACAATGACGCGCAAGGTTAAGTTTTATAATCTTATATTCAACCGGTTTGTCCAATGTTATTTCCTGCCAAGTAGTTATACTATGAATATGGATAATATAACATGGTATCACAATTTAGCAAAACCGGCGCTTAATCCGCCGGACTGGGTATTTGCTCCGGTCTGGGGTGTTTTGTATTTATTAATGGCGTTGTCCTTTATAATTTTACTCAGAACAAAATATGAGAATAAAACTACGGCGATACTCTTGTTTCTGTCGCAGCTAGGTTTAAACCTGATATGGAGTCCTGTGTTTTTCGGCTGGATGAACCCCAAGGGTGCATTAATTACTATTGTTCTGTTAATTATTACGCTTTCCGGAACAGTTATTGCATTTTATAAGCACTCAAAACCCGCAGCTATACTGCTTATTCCCTATTTTATCTGGGTTTGTTTTGCGGCATACCTTAATTTTGAGATAGTAAGACTTAATTTATACTTTTAATTTAGCTTTCAGCAACTACTGTTGATACCAGTTCGCCGTAGCTGTTAAAATGACCGTCGGTTTCTTCAACTATGTAATTAAGTTCAGAATCTTCTTCAATCGCTTTTTTAGCGCAGGCCATGGCTTCATCAAAATTCATAAATTCGCCAATCAGACTCTTTGATAATTCTGAATAATTTCTTTCCGTATAAACATGATACATACTAAACCTCCTGTCTGTTCTACCCAATAATAACACATAAATACCTGAATAAAAGTGCTGTTCTAGATAAGGTTTCTTTCCTCAATTATCCGTGATATCATTTAAATAGAATATCAGGGAGATGGAATTATGATTTATGAAACAGCATTTGGAAAGAATGATATAAGAGGGATTTATGGCGAAGATATAACAGAAGAACTCTTTTTCTATACAGGGCGCGGGTACATTAGATTTTTATCAGAACAGACGAAAAAAAATCCCGAACAAATACTTGTGACTGTATGCCGTGACGCAAGACTCCATTCCCCTGCTCTTTCCGAAGCGTTAATAAAAGGTGTTTTATCTTTGGGGGCGCGGGTTATAGATTTAGGGCTTGCTCCAACTCCTATAGGATATTATTCCGAGGCCAAAGGTGTAAGTTCTGTTATTACTTATAATCAGGACATTGACGGAGCTTTAATTATTACCGCAAGCCATAACCCGAGCCAGTATAACGGGCTTAAAATGACGTTTAATAAACAATCGCTGGATGAAGAGCAGATTAAAGAGGTTAAAACATTAACTTTAAAAGAATACCAGAATTTTCCGCCCAAAACTATGCAATATGCACGTATTGATAATTCTAAACTACAGGAATACGACCTTATCTATGACTATATTCAAGACTTGTCAAAAAGATTCGGCAGGATAGGCGAAGGGTTAAAAGTTGTTGTAGATTCAGCAAATGCGACAGGCGGAATTGTTGCACCTAAACTTTACCGTTCACTTGGCTGTGAAGTTATTGAACTGTATTCAAATCCTGACGGCAGATTTCCACACCACCATCCTAACCCGAGTGATGAGAGAACATTGAATGATATAAAAAAAGCTGTAATTGCTAATCAGGCGGATATAGGTATAGCTTTTGACGGTGACAGTGACAGAATCGGTGTTATTGCTTCTGACGGTAAATACTTAACCGGAGATAAGCTGCTGCTTATTTATGCTATGGACTATCTGAATTCCCTGCCGGATAAAAGTAACGCTCCTGCAATTGTTTCAGAAGTAAAATGTTCTCAGGTTCTGTTTGATACAATCAATCAAAACGGCGGTACTGCAATTATGTGTAAAACCGGACACGGGTATATAAAATCCAAAATGAAGGAAACAGGCGCGCTGCTTGCAGGTGAAATGAGCGGGCATGTATTCTTTAAAGACCGTTATTTCGGGTTTGATGATGCAATCTATGCCGGCTGCCGTATTATAGAAATTGTGGCAAAACATAAAAAAGAAAACCCTGAATTTAAGCTCGAAGATTTACTTAAACCTTTTAATAAAGTATTTACCTCAAAAGAGTACCGGATTAACTGTCCTAATGAAAAGAAAAAATCCGTGCTTGATAAGCTGCAAAATTATATAGAAAACCATCCGATGATGTTTTCTGACAAAATTTTGAATATAGTTACTCTTGATGGGATGCGTATAATTTTTGACGGCGGATTTGCACTAATCAGGCAAAGTAATACAGAGCCTGTGTTTACACTGAGGTTTGAAGCAAAAACGCAGACAATGTGTGAAGTATACATAAAAGCTATGCTGGATAAATTAGAAGAGTTTATTAACGGTTAGCAAGATAGTCTTTATTATAATAATCAATAATTCCGTCAACGATGGAGTTTATTATATCTTCGCCGAGGCTGCCAAAGACTATATTTTTAACTTCTTTATTATTTTTAATATTGCAGTATTCTACAAGGATAGCAGGTTCGTCTGCCGCATTCTTTCTATCTTTTTTTAATATTTGAAGCTTGCTGTTATCAACTATTTTAGCTTGAATACTGTCTATATCCTCGTCATTAGTTTTTAAATCAAGATGGTATGTTATTTCTTTTCTTTTGAGGTCTTTTACATTTTGCGCATTTGTACTATTGATAAAACTGTTTAGAATATTTTGTGCTAATGCTTTATCATCCTTATCTTTGTTGAATGCGTATAATCTCGGCCCCGGTGTGCCTTCGTGTGAATCAGCATGCAAACTGATTTTCATTTCTCCGCCAAAATCATTATAGCTTACGGTATTTACTTCTCCTGCGGTTAATATAACTTCTGCACCCTGCTCTTGAAGTTTTTCTATAAGCAGTTTTGCCATATACCGGTTTAACATCCATTCATCTATGCCGATTTCTTCATTAATTGCACCCGGATCAAATATCCCGTCATTACCTTCGCCATAGCCGCCGTGTCCTGCGTTAATAACAATTCTTCTTCCGCTGAGATATCCTTTTCCGTTTGCTCCGTAGGTTTCTACAAGCGGTATAACATTTCCATTTTCATCTGTTAATTTTTCAAGCTGTCGTGTATTTTCCGGCAGGCCCAGAGCCTTGCATACTTCACCGCGGACATTTTTGGCTCTCAAGTTTCCTGATATTAATTTGTTGAATTTGTCAGAAATTTTAGATGTTCCAATCCACCAGGTTGTCGGGTTCCAGAATTTACGCTCACGAAATTCTTTGTTTACAAGCTCTAGAAATTCTTTCTTTTTAGATTCATCAAGTTCATAATTTTTATCAATAAGATTAAATAATTTCATTATTTCTGCTTTACAGCTTTTCCTGTCATTATCAGCTTCACAAATCCCTGCAATAATATCGTTTGAACGTAAGATTTCAAGAACATTATGCCCTTTAATACGTTGTATTTGATATTTATACAACATAGAATTCAAATCTTCATCATCATCAAGGGTTTTGGCCAGTTCTTCGCTGATTTCACCCGGGGAAGATGCCAGTACATTATTGAATACATTTATAATATCTGAATATTCTTCTTCTGAGGCGGCTTTTTCAAATAGTTTGAATACTGCTGAATTGTCCTCGCCTGTATTTACCATCATATTTAATGAATGCCGCAGGACATCTATACCGCCCGCTTTCCTAATCATTTTAACAAATTTTTTTGTTCCGCCGGCATTTTGTATTAAATCTCTTATGTTATCTTTATTAATCTTTTTATTAAGAACAAGTCCTGCAAATTTTCTTGCATCAGAAGATTCATCAATCGCGTTATCAATTGCTCTGTATAATTCTTCCGGTGTTTGGGCATCCAGAACTCCCGCCATTGCCCGCATATTATCCGTATCTATCAAAAACCATGAGTCATACTCATCTTTTGCATCATTTTTAAATATTTCTTTTGCCTCTTCAGGGATATCATAATATTTTGCATATTTCTCAAAAAGCTCTTCTGTTTTCTTTAATCTCTCTGATTTGCTCAAGTCTAATTTTTTAATCCGCAGGATTTCTGAATCAAGCTTTTTATCCGGTTTTTGTGCCGTAGACGCCTCTCCTTTTACAGGAAGATTGATTACATCCCCGGGATGAATGGTCATATCTTCTCCAAGGTGTCTGTTTAGAACTTTAAGTTCGTTAAAATTAACTCCAAGCTTGCGGGCTATTGCCATAAGACCGGAATCACCCTCCTGCACTATATATTTTGATTGAATATTTTCTAATTCAGAGGTGATATTGGGGTTGTACCAGTGATTTAATTCAGAATTATTTACCCGCTGTTCAGCTTCTGCATAAAAATCATCAATTACGGGCTTTAACAGTTCCTGTGTTTCTGAATCAAATTCCTTATATACCATGGCAAGCCGGGCAAGGGAACGTTTGTACAGACCGTTCATATCTTTACCCGACTTGATCGATTTGGTATAAATAAGTTGTTTAAATGCATCGGAAATATTGCCTTCATTAATTGCGGCACTAAATCTTTTGGTATCCAAAGCTTCAAAACCTTTGTTATAGACCAAATCCACGACTCCTTCAAGCAGCGGTGCCGGAATTTGGCTAAAGGTTTCATCACCCAGTTCTATTCTTATATCTTCGAGGGTTTGCGTATAATCTTTTGCAAGGGTTGTATACGCTGTTTGTGCCGACATTTTGCTATCTGATTTTACTCCTCTGGTGTTTCCGAAACCTATTGTCCAAACACCATTATCATCTTGATACGCTTTTGTATACGGTTTGTAATCGTTATCAGGATTTCCTTCAAACCTTGTAATTACTGTGGCTAAACCGTCGCTCATACCTGTTGCGTATTTTACGTCTGATAAACTTTCAATTCCTTCAAGGCTGCTTGTTACTGATTGTGGTATATTTAATTTTTCACCTTTTTGCAGAACAATTTCTTCCCCGTTTTTAAGCACTGTGATTTTACCGGATTCGTCTTCTCCTATCTCCCAATTATTTGCTTTAGCAAGCTGCCTTATTGAAATTTCGTTATCTTCGGCAATCTTCATCGGGTTATCGCCGGAGGCTACGGTATAATTCCCGTTTGCAGAAGGCTCTGCCTGTTTTTGTATCTCTTTTTTGTCAGGTTTTTGCCCCTCAGGCGCCGGTATATTAATTACCATGCCTGCTGTTAAATTTACCGGTTTACCGTTTTTCTTTAATATAATATTTCCTTTGTTTTTTATAACCTGCCAGTTATTTGCTTCTGCAAGCTGGTAAATCGTTATATTATATTTTCTGGTTATAGCAAAAGCTGTTTCTTTAGCGGCAACGGTGTGTGTTTTTTTTTCAGCTTGCTCTTCCCCGTAATTAAACAGGGTTTTACCGCTTTTTGCCGGCTCTCCTTTCTTAAGTTGTAATTGGCGATTTATTTCTCTTGAACCGCCAGTGCCTTCTACTTTTGCCATTAAACGCTGCTCCGTTCAATCTCTTATAAGTTCTGTTAATACATGTATTCCACAAATTAGAAAAACAGTAACATGGGTTTAACATTTTACATATAATAAAATGAAAAATTTCCTGCAATTGAAGAATTTCCCGCTGTTAACTCTTTTGATTTGCTACACAAAACTTAACAATTATTAATTTATGATTAAGTTTTGTTTGATTTATTCAAAATCACATTAAAATATTAATGTAATAAATCGGAGTTTAATTTTATGATAGATTTTAATCGTTTTACAAACTACAGCCAGGAGATAATCTTTGGCGCCTCTGCCAAGATGAATTACTATAAAAACCCTGAAATCCAACCGGAGCATATTATGCTCACAATGATTGAGGACAACGGAATTAGTAAAGATTATCTTACTGAATTGAAACTGCTTAATCAAGAGTTTATAAATGCCATTGTTTCCAAAATAAAAACGTATCCGGTGTTGTCTAACCCGCAGAACCCGCAGCAATTGTTTGTATCAAATGATACCGGCAGACTGTTTGAGGTCGCAGATAGTATTGCACGCGAGGGCGGTGATGAGTTTATTGGAATCGAAAGCATTTTGCTTGCAATGACCAGACTTGACGGCAGCAGTATAAAAGAAATCCTTGCCGGATTCAGAGTTAGTGAGGATTCTGTAAAAAGTGTTATTAAGAAAATAAAAGGAAATAAAAAAGTGGACAGTAAAAATGCAGAAGAAAACATGAAGGCGCTTGAAAAATATTCAACCGACCTTACGGAACTTGCCCGCAAAGGGAAATTGGATCCTGTAATCGGGCGTGATGAAGAAATAAGAAGAATAATACAGGTTCTTAACAGAAGAACAAAAAATAACCCTGTTCTAATCGGTGAGCCGGGTGTAGGTAAAACCGCTATCGTTGAAGGGCTTGCACAAAGAATTATCAGGGGCGATGTGCCTGAAAGCCTCAAAGATGTTAAACTTGTTTCTCTGGATATGGGCGCACTCGTTGCAGGTGCCAAATTCCGCGGAGAGTTTGAGGAACGTTTAAAAGCTGTGCTTAAAGATGTTGAAGAATCAAACGGCGATATCGTAATGTTTATTGATGAACTTCATACAGTAGTGGGTGCCGGTTCAACAGACGGTGCAATGGACGCAGGAAACCTCTTAAAACCAATGCTTGCAAGGGGCGTTCTCCGAACAATAGGCGCCACAACAATTAACGAGTATAGGAAGTACATTGAAAAAGATCCGGCACTTGAAAGAAGGTTCCAGCCGGTTATGGTTGACGAACCCTCTGTAGAAGATACTATCAGTATTTTAAGAGGGTTAAAAGAAAAATACGAGGTTCACCACGGAATAAGAATCCTTGATGAAGCGCTTATTCAGGCGGCAAAGCTCTCAGACAGATATATCACAGACAGATTTCTGCCGGATAAAGCAATTGACCTTATTGATGAAGCGGCATCTTCTTTGAGAATCGAAATTGACTCTATGCCTGAAGAAATTGATTCTATGCTCCGTCAAAAAATTCAACTTGAAATTGAACGTGAAGCACTAAAAAAAGAAACAAGCGAAGAATGTATAGCAAAGGTTGAAAAAATCAGCAAAGAAATTACTGAGCTAGAGGGCAAAATCGCTGAAATGAAAACCCAATGGGAAGCTGAAAAGAATTCTATTATTGGTGAAGCCGCAATAAAAGAAGAAATAGATAAAGTTAAAAATAAGATTGCAGAAGCAGAAAGAAATACTGACCTGCAAACAGCAGCAGAATTGAAATACGGAACTTTGCTTGAATTAGAAAAGAAATTAAAATCAATCCAAAATAAAGAAAAAACCGAAAACAAACTTCTTAAAGAAGAAATTGACGGCGGAGATATTGCGGCGGTTGTAAGCAAGTGGACAGGTATACCTGTTACAAAGCTTGTAGAAAGCGAAATGCAAAAACTCTTGCACATGGAAGATGTCTTGCACAAACGTTTAATCGGGCAAGATGAAGCTGTGGATATCGTTTCTGATGCGATAAGACGTGCAAGAAGCGGTTTAAAAGACCCAAAACGGCCTATTGGTACATTTATATTCCTAGGCCCGACCGGTGTTGGTAAAACCGAACTTGCTAAAGCCCTTGCGGAATTTCTTTTTAATGATGAAGATTCCATTATACGTATTGATATGAGTGAGTATATGGAAAAACACAATGTTGCAAGACTTGTTGGCGCGCCTCCGGGATATGTCGGGTACGAAGAAGGCGGACAATTAACGGAAGCTGTTAGAAGAAAACCTTATTCCGTTGTGCTGTTTGATGAAATAGAAAAAGCACATCCGGATGTGTTCAATATCATGCTTCAAATCTTTGATGACGGGCGTTTGACCGACTCAAAAGGCAGAACGGTTGATTTTAAAAACACGGTTATTATCATGACCAGCAATATAGGAAGTGATATTATACTTGAAAACTCGCTTAATTCTGCGCTAAACGGCGGAAATTTTGAAGAAACAAAAGACAAAGTAATGGCAATTATGCGTGAACGGTTTAAGCCGGAGTTTTTGAACCGTGTTGATGAAACAATCTTCTTTAAAGCGCTTACATTACCGCAATTGAAAGAAATCGTCGATATTCAGGCTGCAAGTCTTGAAAGACGTCTGGAAGAACAAGGGTTATCAATTGTAATAACCGAAGAAGCAAAAGAACTCCTTGCAACCAGAGGATTCAATCCGATATACGGGGCAAGACCGCTTAAACGTATAATCAGACAGCTTGTAGAAAACCCGTTGTCTAAACTCATACTTGCACAGAAATTCTCTGACGGAGATACAGTTATTGTAGATGTTAAAGACGACGAAATTACATTTGCAAAGTCTGACGCTGACGGAAAGACAAGTTGTATGTAATATTTTATAAATCAGACCGGCAGTTTAACTGCCGGCCTGATTGTTCTGGTAATTATTGCATTGTTATCCCGAATAATGTTTAGCTTTATAATACTCTTCCGTTTCTATATGTAACGCTTCGTTTTTGGAACGCCACTTTAAAAGCGGTTTTTCAAATATCAGCATTAATAATAATACTCCTGATATAAACAATACATAATACGTTACCCACTCGTTTCTTATTCCCCACAGCGTTGCATATATTACTGATATCCATAACGGTATACTATGCCATTTGTATTTCTTTATTTTTTCTGTTACTACCTCTATTCTTATTGATAAGCACAAAAATATCGCTGTCAAAATTGTTAAAATATATACCGCCGGTAATTCCCGTGCGAATTTATATATTAATCCAGCCATTACCAATGACAATATTAAGTATAATGCTTTATTTATATACCCATAGATTTTTCTTGCTCTTAACGGCAGTTTATCCTTCAATCCCCAATAGCTGTATAGCAGCATTAGCGGCATGGCAAGAGAAAATACTACACCCAATATAAACAACATAAAATGTAATGATAATACTCCCCACAAAAATGTCGGAGAAATAATACAAAGCAAGAGATACATTATCCAACGGAATTTAGTGTTAAATTTAAAAAAATAAACAATTTTATTAAATAATTTGTTTACAGATATCCCAAACAATACCAAATAAAAACATACTGAAACGATTATATAAATACAAGCATATTGTGGATACCCTAATATTATTATTTCTTCTAGTTGATAATTATCATCGCTAAAAGAGGCCATTAGAAGAAAAATTATAACAATATACACTGCTAATATACAATTTAAGCTTATTATATATATAAATTCTATTACCGGCAGTTTCTTTAATTTATCAAACATTATTCTGCTCCTGCTGGTAGTATATTAACATATACTACCAACATTTGCAACTGTTTTAATATATTTTCTAATTAGAAATTATGGCTTCCCATTCTTCAGGCGTGTATTTCAACTCCACCAGCAATAGCCATTTACATGTTTTGTTCAACTTCTCTGTACGCTTTCTTACTGCGCTGATGCAATTTATACAATGGTATCCTTAACAGTAAAACTACAGTTATTATTATCATTGCAAATTTTACAGCTTCAGCAGTCAGGGTAGACGAGGCCGGACTATTTGATGTGTTAATGTAATATATTCCATAAGCGTAGAGCAGTAATACATATATAATTTTCCGGTATAAAAAATAAATTAATTCATTCAATTTACAAGATTTCGCTAAAGCAATATAAAAAATTAAAAGGTATATCAACGGAGAAATATAATATATTGTTAATTCTTCTGACAGATTAAAAATCACATAGCACAACCAATACCCTAAAATAACTGTCAAAATAGGAACTAACTGCATAAATAAATTATTAAGATATTTGTTTGTAAGATTATTTAATTTATTTAACAAAGCTATTTTTTTCAATTTACCCGATATTTTATCAAGAAAAAATATACTCAACACTGAAAAATATAGAACATATCCGGAGAATAACAAAATTAGCATTAATATTTGTATATCTTGCGAAATATTAAAATTAGAAAAAATTCCAAAAGTTAACAGGTTAGAAATTAAAAATAATGTACTAATTATTATTAATACCTTATTGAAAATATGAGGACTACAAAAGCCCTTTATTAAAAATTTATTAGTTGTTAAGTTTTTAATTAAAATAGCGATAGCAATTACACTTAAAGGAGAAATAGGACAAAAAAATAGAAAATATGGATGCAATAAAATTACTATACTTCCGAATACAGCTTCTAAACTAACCGGGGCTGTCCATTCATCAATGTATAATGAAGATATGCTTAATGAGCCGAGTATGAGGCAGCTGCTCGCTATACTCAATATAACTAACAAAGATATTTCTATTATTGGGAATTTTTTTATTTCTTTAAATTCTAATCTCTCAAAACAAGACATGAAATAATGATACTACACCTCTTGTTTAATGTCAATGTATTTAATATATTTCCTAATTATTAAATGTTCAAGTTTAATTTTTTTTGTACACTTGTTTGTTTTAGTTTAGCTTAGCTTTATAATACTCTTCCGTTTCTATATGCAAGGCTTCGTTTTTGGAACGCCATTTTAAAAGCGGTTTTTCAAATATCAGCATTAACAATAACACTCCTGATATAAACAATACATAATACGTTACCCACTCGTTTCTTATTCCCCACAGCGTTGCATATATTACTGATATCCACAACGGTATACTATGCCATTTGTATTTCTTTATTTTTTCTGTCACAACCTCTATTCTTATTGATAAGCACAAAAATATCGCTGTCAAAATTGTTAAAATATATACCGCCGGTAATTCCCGTGCGAATTTATATATTAATCCAGCCATTACCAATGACAATATTAAGGATAATGCTTTATTTATATACCCATAGATTTTTCTTGCTCTTAATGGCAGTTTATCTTTCAATCCCCAATAGCTGTATAACAGCATTAACGGCATGGCAAGAGAAAATACTACACCTAATATAAACAACATAAAATGTAATGATAATACTCCACCCCAAAATGTCGGAGAAATAATACAAAGCAAGAGATACATTATCCAACGGAATTTAGTGTTAAATTTAAAAAAATAAACAGCTTTACTAAATGATTTACTTACGGATACATGAAATAATATCCAATAAAAATATGCGGGAATCACAATGATAATTAAAAGAATATAAACTGCTAATCCTAAATATTCCGGCATTGATATTGCTTCCAGCTCAAAGGAGCCATCAAAAAGAAGAGCAAATATTGCAAGGATATTCAATGTATATAATAAAACATTAACACTAAGTAAATATAAAATTTCTGGTACCGGTAGTTTCTTTAATTTATCAAACATTATTCTGCTCCTGTTGGTAGTATATTAACATATACTACCAACATTTGCAACTGTTTTAATATATTTTCTAATTATCAATAATAAAGCTTAACTCTTCAGGAGTAAATTTTAATTCTATTATTTTTAAATATGGTTCAACAATACCATTTTCCTGTAATTTATAGGCATTATCATTAATTGCATCTAATGCCCCTGCTTTACTTTTGCTTTCTTCGTAATCATCATAGTCTATTGCATACATTACTAAATTATTATTTGTGTCTATATGTGGGTTAAATATACTTAGCTTGCTATATGCAGCCTTCATATTCTGATTTTTGTAATATTCAGGATTTATATACTTTAACGGAATAGTATACTTATTGTAGTTGATTCCTAAAATTTTATTTTTATAATCGCCATTTTTTATGCTATTCCAGTTTTCTTTCAATACTTTTTGAGTATATTTAGATTTTTTTAACCTTTTAGAAGCTTCTGAATGAGAGTTCAAAACTACTAATGGATTATCAGATTTTATACGTTTATATGTACGATATATAAAATCTTTTATTTCCTTATTCTGCAATTTAGATACTTTCGTTACCTGAGCAATTTTTGAAAGATTTTTGGGGTGGTTATCATTTTCTTCTTCATAATTTTTCCCCCGCGTTAAATTTCCAATATATGTATCTACAGCATCAGGCAATAATGCATGCCCAATGTTTTTCATAATTGGATACTTGTTTGCATTTTTTTGCAATTCGTAAACTTCATCAGAAGATAATATATCATATACACCACCATTAATGGTATTCTCAAAACCATTCCATATATCTGACAACACTTTTTTTGTTTCCTGGATTATTTCCTCACCCAATGCGGGTTTCTGCATGCGTTTAAACTATTCTATCTCCATTGTTGAAGGAATTATTGGTTTTAGTCGTTCATATTCCGGCAAGTCTATATTTTCTATCATCTTTTGTTGGGTAGTATTCGGCTTCTTGATATTTACAACCGGTTTAACTGATTGAGGGGGATTTGCGCCCGATGGCTCTGTCTGTATATTTGTTACCGGAACCTCTTGGCTTATATCTCTGTTAATCTCTATTCCGCCTGTTAATACGCCGTTAACGGGTATTAATTCAGGAATTTCTTCCTGTATTTTCGCATTCGCTGCAAATCCCGTAGTCTTACCGTACTTTCTTTCAGCATCACGCGTCATATATTCATCTACCCATCTATCCAGCTCCTCTTTATACTCTTTTAATCCTTTCATCACCGGTTTGTCCGGATTACCATGTCCCGCTTTTGAACGGTAGTGCGCTCTCACAACCGTTCCGTCATCTCTCGTATATTCCCGGACATAAACCGCATCATCTGACGCTGCCAGTTCTTTATTCCTCGGGAATCCTATTTTACCATACTGTTCTTCTATCGCTTTCTGGTAATGTCTGCCTTCTTTATTATCCATTGCCAGTATATCTTCATAACTGAATATTCGGTTATCATTCAATGTTTCGTTTACATAATCTCTTAAATTATTTGACATGCGCTTCTCCTTTACTTTACTTATGCCGTATATGAATTACATAGGATTCTTAATAATGTACCATTGTACACTATTATTTAAAATATGTCAAGTGCCATATTTCAAAATTCTTGGCATAACAAAATAATATGTATAACATCCATTAACATACAGTGGGGCTATAAATCAAATATCGGGGCAGTTACCAAAACATTGTTATTTAAGCTTGCAGAAAAATATACATTTTTTTTTGCAGAAAAATATACATTTTTCGACTTTTCCGCATTCTCATTTTACAATATCATCATATATAATTTTGCTTGCTTTCTGGATAAACTCTTTACCGGCAGGATGGTTAAACGGCCTGTTTGCAAGTATTACCACAATATATCTTTTACCGTTTGGCGCATAAACAATTCCGGCATCGCCAAGCATTGTTCCGATATCACCGGTTTTGTGAATAAATAATGCCTTAGGGTCAATACCTGCCTGAATGAGTCTGTTGTTTTTTACGTGGCTCATATAATCTATAATTGATTCTCTTGAATTAACATTCAAAAAGCCGGGATTATCAAGATTGTACAGTAATTTGGCCATTTCCATTGCGGTTGTGGTGTTTGTGCCGTCTAAGTCCGGAAGCCAGGTATTCACTCTGGTTTTATTAAGCCCCCAATCACGTAAGCCTGCATTAACATCTTCCATTGAACCCATCTTTGACATAAGCATATTTGTTGCAGTGTTATCGGAAGTTGTAATCATATCACGTGCTAATTGGTCAATAGTAAGTTTTAGACCGCTCATTTGATACTGCAAATCTCCTGAGCCTGATGAACGATAATAATCCGTTAAATACATCTCATCATATATAGTAAATTGATTAGCTTCAATTGACTTGAACATACGGATAAGCACCGGTATTTTAATAATACTTGCAGCAGAGTATGTATCATTTTCATTAATGCCGAGATAATTTCCGGAATCATATTCCCATACAAAAATTCCGGGTTTAATCATCGGATATGATTTCATAAGGTTTCTGAGTTTGTATTCAAGCGGCATTAATTTATTGCTTAAATACAGTGATGAAATTTCTCTGTTTTGGGTATTAACCGGTGTAATAAAGTTTTCACCCATAAAATGAGTGTTATAAAACTTAGATGTCAGAGGGAAAGCCAAATCTCTCACATCCACGCTGGAATCTATTACACTGCCTTGTTTCCCGATATATCCGGACTGTTTTGCAGTGATTTTTATATTCTGTTTGATATAGGTCTGATAGTATAATTTATTAAAGACCTGAGGCAAAATATAATACGCAACAGCAAGTATAATTGCTAGAGCAAGTGAGCGTGATAAAAAATTCAATATAGGATTGCGCTTTTTAACAACCCTGTGCTTAACAACCGTACGCCTGCTGACACGGCGTTTGTTTACACGTGTGTAATCTACTCTTTCTGCTGTGCGATAACTGTATGCGTACAAAAGACAACCTCTCCCTGATTACATCATAGCATTTTTAAAGTTTTAATTTCAATTAAAACAGTGAAATATCATACATATGATTGAGAAATAAAATACAGGTTATTCAAAGTTAGTAATTTCTATATAATCGCATATTTTTGTAATTTCATCAATTGTATAAGATGATTCAAGTTTTGTATTATATGGATCTTGAACATAGACTTTGCCGTTTTCAATTTTTGTTACGGCAAGAGCATGGCCTTCTACTGCAATATTTACTGTGTATCCGGTTTTGCCGTCTAAATCCTGTAATAGTTTTTTTATTTCTTTATGCTGTGTTTTTCGTGTTTTGGATTTTTCTTTTGTAGTAGCTGCGCCATAATATTTATCCCCATTATCAATATAATATGTTGTTGTCGTTGCATTTTTTCCGGTAAGCATTTCCAGCGCCTCTTCAGGGGTTCCAGAGTACAGGTTATACAGCATTCCTGAAGTATGATTACCTCCAATTCTATTGGCAAAGATATAACTTGAAACATCAATAACATTATCATCTGTCATAATTTTGGCTTGTTTTAATGCTTCTGGTGAAAACTGGTCTTCCATTGACGGCTTCCCGTTTCTTCTGCGGGTGAACGCGCCGACATATTCCAGCATATTAACCCATTTAGGGCTGTCTGATAAGTAATACTGGTTATCTTGTTTATTTTTAGGAACTTCTCCATTTGAGAACTTGTATTCGTATTTGCTGTTTGGAAGTTTGATATATATGTCGTTTCCTTCCTGTCTGAATAATTTTAAAATATTTATACGTGTTGACGGGTTTTGATACAGGTTGTGCATTGTTTCAAGATACCAGCAGTTACCGGCATGTTTACTATCATTCTGGTTAATGTCAAATCTCTTGAACGGCGGGAAAAGTTCCAGATATTTTTCTTTTGTCATGTTAACTTTAACCATACTTTTGCCGTCGTTGATGTATAGTTGAGAACTGACCTCAACAACTTCGCCTGTTTGTGTTGTTTTAAATACCTGATTTAAATTTGAATTGGAAGAGTATTCCCTTACAACAGATTCGCCGTTACTTAGTTTTTTGCAATCCTCCATTAACGCAGATGACATACGCGTGTTTTTATTTGCATTTACACATACATCTTTAAGTACATCAAAGCTTATTTTACCTTCTTCAACAAGCTTCAATATTCCCGAGTTTTGAATATCTTGATATAACGGGCTGTTATCCTTTTTCATTTTATGCAGCGCTTCTGAAATGCTTTTCAGTTCCTCGCTGCTTAGATTTGAACCGCGTTTAACAGCAAGGTTTGTTACATAATCATGAACTTCATTCCAGGAAAGATCTCTTGCAAATATATCTGAGAAACTATATTTATGATTTTCATTTATTCTTGTTTTGTATTCGGTTGAGTGAACTTTAGCTTTTCTGCCGGCATGGATACCGGTTGCGATATTTATTAATTGTGCAATACCTTCACCTTGCAGGTCGACATCACCGGTAATGGCCAAATCAGTTAAAAGTCCCATTACTGCGTCAGATCCGTACTCTCCTATATAGGCAATGAGTTTAGGACACTGTTTCATAAGTTCCTGTCCGATTAAAGCCGAGGTTTTACCGACTGCGCCGCCGGCTGCGGTGAGTGCTAAACCTGTCAGGATTTCTGACTTAATAGCTTCTCTATCTTCCGGTGTTAGTCCGCCGTCTTTTGTAGAGGCTTCCGCATAAGATACTGCCGCAGAACCGAATGCGCTTGCAGCTAAACCTATTCCTACAGGTATTAAAGAACCTCCGCTTATAATACACGGTACTGCTCCTGCTGCGGTTACAAGCATTTTAGCATAACCTACTCCAGCCTCCTGGCTTGATTGGAATTTTTCAGCTAAATCGACTGCATTTTTTTCGCCGTATGCCATTGCATATCTTGCACCAAGCTCTCTTTCACATTGTTCTATGGATTTTCCGTCAATTGATGTCTGTATTTTGGAATTTAAATCATTTTGAATTTTATGTGCTAATTCTGTTAATGCGGTATATTTATTATTCTGTTTGTCAAAAACAATTGTGCCGTTTTCGATTTCAGCATCTGCAAACCCGTATTCTGCAAGCATTTCATTTGCCCGTGTGCCATATAAATTTTCAAGTGTTTTGACAATTTCCCTGCTTAAGTTATTGTATGCTTCCTCCATTTTTTCAGGGGAATCTTTTGCTGCATCAAGTTCTTCTAATGCTTGCAGCGGTTCATTGATATTACCTGTTAGTTCTGCAATTCTGTTATTAATTGTAACGAGTATTTTGACTTTACGTTCTTGCTCGGCATATTTATTTACCATATCAGCACTAAATTCTACACCCTGTTCTAATTCAAACACCTGTTCAAAAGACAGCGGCTCCAGGGCGGTGTCAGATTGCAAAATACCATCAATAGAATTGGGGCTTATGACTGTAAAACCGTCACCGTCGTGCGAGGAGAATGCTTTTGAGGCTAAATCTTTCAGGGTACTATCTACAAGCTGCGGGTATTCGCTGTTCTCTGCGTTTTTTAAAGTGGTTATAAGTACTTCTAATTCTCCGACAGACATTTTGCCGACAGCTTTTTCTATCATAGCTGTTTCATCCGGTTTTAAGGATTCTCCGCCGAGCAGTACTTTTAGAAACTCGATTTTAGTTTCAATGTAATCTTTTTTTGTGATTCCGCCATTCGCCTGAGCTTTCTTTAAAAGCAGACCAGATGCCATATTTCCGGCAAGCTGTCTGTATACTTTATCGCCTGCATATTCAGTGTTCCAGAATTCTTTTATAGAATTCCAGGCTTTGCTTATGCTGCCGCCCTGTGCCTTGTAATATATTTGTAAGCCCATTTGTGCGTTTGATAAGATATTATTTGCGGCATTATCATAAGCCTGCGCGGTATATAATGATTCAAAAGACTCATATACCATATTATTGTTATTCTGCCTGAATAATTGCTTTACGCTGGAAATCGACATATTCATTACGTTTGCAAATAATGAAATACTTTCATTCTCATCAAGAACTTTATCCCCGCCGCTGTATTTTTCCAAATCGGATTTCAAAGTATTTACTTCTGAAGCGTCAAAAATACTATTGTTATTTTTATCATATTTTTTCAAAAAAAGATTGTCTTCGTCAATAGCAATACCTGCTTTTATATGGGATAAATCAAATTTCGCACTGTTTCCAAAAGAATATTCACTCATAACTTTACCAGATATATAGTCTATATAACGGCAATATGGTTTAAAACTTTAATAATTATAAAAGACTTGTTACAAAAATTAATAATCGACCCGCCCGTGGGCTTTTAAGTATTCCCTTATATTATTTAACGAGGCTTGGACAATACGTGTAATTCTGGATGGAGAAAGTCCTATTGCAGTAGCAATATCTTTTGCCTGCATATTTCTGTAAAACCGGTATTCAACAACGGTTCTTTCTTTAGGAGGAAGTTTTGCGATTGCTTCCTTAATAAGTCTGGACATTTCTACAATCTCAGCTTTTTCATCAGGCATGGCAGAGGGGTCTTTAATGAAATCAAAAGGCGATGCATTGTCTGATGCAGCAGTAGCAAGTCCGTCTATCGAAAGGATTGTTTCATATACAGCTTCGCGGACTTTGCCGGGTGAAATGTTAAAACCGGTTGATTCATCAGAATCAGTTTCTTCTTCACCTTCTTCGATATAATCATCATCAGTATTTTTTGTTTTGGTTTTGATGGAATACCATTTATATCTGTGTCTTAGTTCATTCCTTATAGCCCACTTAATAGCGGTTCCCATATAGGCCTCGTTATATTGAGCAAGCTGTTCAGGTGTTTTGTTCTTTATCATTGCTTGAACGGCAATGATGCCAATGCTTACGAGTTCTTCATACTCAAGCATATGCTTTGGCATTCTCTTATGCTCTATTCTCGCTACTCTCTGAACAACACCGATGTATTGTTTTAATATAGAACTATTTTCCATAACCAATTAAAAGTTAACTTTTCTCTATATTACCTTGTTTTTTATTATTTTTCAAGCCGTATACAAAAAGTAAAATTTCAGCGACTGCTTTATAGAGTTCCGGCGGAATTTCCTGGTTAATTTCAACCAGCCGGAAAAGCGCTCTTGCCACAGGCGGGTTGTCAATAACAGGTACCTGATGTTTCTCTGCTATTTCTATAATTTGTTTTGCTATAAGCTCTGTACCTTTAGCTATGAGAGTTGGGGATTGCATTGTTTCAGCGTCATATTTAAGTGCGCAGGCGACGTGAATGGGGTTTCTCACAACGAAATCGGCATCCGGAACACTATCCATAGCACCTCTCTGGAGCATGGCCATACGGCGCTGCCTTAATGCCGCTTTGACGTTTGGATCTCCTTCCGAGTTTTTATACTCGTCTTTGATTTCTTTAAATGACATTTTTTGATCTTTTAAAAACTTCCAGCGTGTAACTCCGTAATCTGCTGCTGCAATGACAAGAAATGCTATTCCTGCTTTGAAAACGAATTCTACTACTAAAGCGCCGAATTCTACCATTATTGCAAACTGATTATCAATAGCTGCAAGCATTAATATATTCTCAAGGTGGTCGCTGTAAACCATCCAGCCCACATAACCTAAGACAACTACTTTTAGAATATTTTTAAATAGTTCAAAAAAAGTTTTGGGATTAATAAGGTTTTTGAAATATTTGGTAGGGTTCAATTTATCAAGTTTTGGCACAAGCGGGGCAACTGTTACAAGAGGGCCTACCTGCATAAAATCAGATAATATTGAGATAAATGCTGCAATAAATAGCAATGGAAACACTATTAAAGCAAACGGTACAAGTGTAACTGTCATAATATACGAAATGCCTATGTCAGAAATATGAGCATTGGGTATTTGTTCGTAAAGGTTTGTGAACATTCCGCTAATCTGGTTCCACAAAAAAGGTGCAATGCCTTTTATAATATAGAACATTATAAGCAGCGAAAGTGCTATGCCAACCTCTCTGGATTTGACAACCTGTCCTTCTTTTCGTGCTTTGTCCAGTTTCTGAGGCGTCGCCTCAAACTGTTTGTCTTCATCTCCCATTTGTGATTATGCCCCGGATTATACCAAGTATTTTTTTATTGTGGATTTATCAAAAACTTCGATACTGTTTTGTGAGTGTATAAATACCAGACAGCTTATAAGAGATTTAAAGGATTCAAAATCAATATAATTCATCTTCTGCCTTAAATCAGTCATACTGTTTGCTAAAAATTCTGTAATAACGGTCTTATCGTTATAGAACAATTCTGACAAGAATTCTATTCCCTCTTTAGTTTTAACTCCTTCTAAATAAAGAATGTCCGGGTGCTGGAATTCAATGAACCTTAGCGCTTTGTCCATATTAAAACCTACATTCTCATTGAGTTCGCACTGGTGGACATTGGGAAGATTATATTTAGCAATGGACTCAATGCTCATAATATTTCTCTTGCCGTCTGCGCTGTCAAGCAAAATAGAATAGATTACATGGGTTTTACCGCTCAATGAAGAGCCGCAGACTAATATAATCCCGGGTTTTTCCATTGCCGTCTGGATGATGCGGCGCTGGTTTTCGTCAGGGATAAGTTCTTCTAACGGTTTTGGTTTTTTATAAATTTTTAACAGTATTCTTTCGCCCATAATGGTAGGAAATGCTGAAATACTGGCAGTAAGCATTATTTCATCTACTTTAAAGCATAATTTGCCAAGCTGCGGAATTTCGCATACAGTAGGGTCGAGGTTTGACAGGGTTTTGAGTTTTACAACAAAAGAGGCGGATAAAAATGACGGTAAAAGCCCGCGTTCTATTGTTTCTCCGTTCCGTTTAAAGAATACACCCAGTCCGTCATCGGACTGTTCAAAATAAATTTCGTGTACCCCTTCAATAATTGCCTGCTTAAGGATTGCACGTATAATCCGTTGAATATGGTCATCTCCAGAGGTATCTTTATGAAGTTCTTCTCTCCAGTCAAATCCGGCTGAATCTTCGTTAAGATAAATTTCTTTAACTGTTTCTGCGGCATTATAATATTCATCTATCTTTTTTTGTATTGCTGTTTCTGACGCAATGACCGGCTCTATAGAACATTCAGCAGATTCAATTATTTTATCAATGGCAAATAAATCCAGCGGATCTGCCATTGCAACAGTAAGAACATCTTCAATTTTAAACAGCGGGATTATTTTATATCGTCTTGCGTCAGTGTAATTAATAAATGAAAAGCATTTAGAATCAGGTGTATAATCCTCCAGATTAACGTAGGGAATATGGAGTTTTGTTTCAAGAAATTTTAAAAGTTTTACTTCATCTATTACACCTGAATTAATTAACGCCTGTCCGATATTAATATTTTGGGAATCTGCAAGCTCATCTGCCTGCTCAAGGACTTCATAAGAAACTATTCCATCTCTTACGAGTTCATATTTGAGTTTTTCTAAAGTTTTGTTTGTGACTGTTTCCATATCCCGCCTTTGCTGCGTTTGAAAATAGTAATACTAATATTATTCCTGCTTATCTTGTCCTATGTATTCTTCAACTTTTTTAACAATCTGGTCAAGTTCAAACGGTTTTGTAATATACTCGTTAACCCCTGTTTCTTCGCCTATCAGTTTGTCCTCTGTCTGTGAACGCGCTGTAAGCATAATAATAGGAATATCTTTATACTTGTTATCATATTTTAAGAGCCGGCTTATTTTATACCCGTTAATTTTTGGCATCATAACATCAAGTATAATAAGGTCAGGCAGAAGTTCTTTTGCCAGCTTAAGCCCATCCTCGCCGTTGTATGCCGTGTAACAGGTGTAACCTGAAACTTCCAGCACAAATTTTAAACTTTCGACGATATCCTGCTCATCATCAACTATGAGGATTTTTTTCATGAGAATCTCCTTCAATCTCGTATGAATACATTATATCACACTTATTGCCGCCTGACTCATATTTGTCGGCTTCTGATAGTATTCTGGTTTTTAAAAATTCTGCTGATGGCTTGTCGCCTTCCGGCATGAGCATTGTGATAGAAGTCTTGCCGTCATTATTCTTTTCAATAAGTGCGTTCTGTAAAAATGCTTTGTTAATAATATTTTCAGTGTTCAACAGATATTCTATAAATCCGCCTTTGCCTGTTATATTTATTATTGCAAGTGTGGTTCCGTTAGATTTTGCTTTGACAATCATTTGCTTTTTAATTGTGTCAAAGTTGTTTTTATCATTTGCAACCGGAATTACAAAATAGAATCTTGAACCCTTGGAAATTTCGCTGTCGCACCATATAGCTCCGTTATGCGCTTCCATAAGCTGTTTTGCAATAGGAAGCCCCAGTCCTGAGCCGCCGACTTTACGTGAAAGAGGATTTTCTATTTGTGCAAATTTGTCAAATACATGGTTTAAGTCTTTACGTTCAATGCCAATGCCTTTATCTTCCACGCAGACTTGCAAATAATTGCCGCGCAGCCGCTTTATTTCTTCCTCAAAACAGTGGTCATACTGAATATCGCGCGCATTAATCACTTTTGCAGAAATTTCTATTTTTCCCGAGTCAGGTGTAAATTTTATTGCGTTTGAAACAAGATTAGTAAGCACCTGTTCTAACCGGTTAGAATCCGCAAAGATTTCTATATCCTTGCTCATAGGTGTATATTTTATTTCCAGATTCTTTTCTTTTGCCATTTCGGTAAGATTAGATTTTACATATTCTATGACAGGATTAATATTGATTAGCGCAAATCGGAAGTCCATTTTCCCGGCTTCAATCTTGGAAATATCAAGCAAATCATTGATAATACCGGATAATCTTATGGTATTTCTCTTGCCCATTGTTACGAATTTTTCGATGTTTTCGCTCAATTTTCCGGCTTTACCGCTCAAGATAATATCCATAGCGTTTTTAATGGCCGTAAGCGGGGTTCTTAGTTCGTGCGAAACAATAGAAATAAAGTCTGATTTAAGCCGTTCAAGTTTTTCGAGCTTTCTGTTAGTTTCTTTTATTTCCTGATATAATGAGGCGCTTCTGATTGGCAGGCTGACCTGTCTTACAAGGGTTTGAAAACATGTCGCATCTTCCGTATTAAACGGTGCGGAACGGTATATTTCCACGAATCCGTAAAAATCATCATTAAAGCTTATCTTGGAAAACATACTGTCAAACCTGAGTACTGAAAAATCATACTCTTTAATTGTATGTTTTACTGCTTTTTCTATTTTTAAATTTCCGATTTTAATATCAACAGGAGGATCTTCGATAATAGATTTGTAACTCAGGATAGCACGGAGTTTCAGGGCCTCCAGAAGCCTGTCTGATATATTATAAATAGAATTAATCACCAGAACCGGCTCCCGCGGAGAACGGAAAATAAGCACACACGCCAAATCAAAATTTAATGACTTATCAATTCCTTCAATCATAATTTTTATAAGTTCTTCTTTGTCAAGTGAGCCTGCAAGCTGTGAGCTTGTATTGTAAAGAACATTTAACTGGTACAGACTGCGCGCTAATTCCTGGTTTGAATCGGCAAGTTTCTGGAGCGATGTTCCTGTTCTGAGTCCCGCATCTATAATGGCGGAAATAATATTTTTATCTGCATCTTTTGAAATTATAAGGTTAGCGTGATTAGTAATATCTTTGCCTACCGGTTTTTCGCCGGCATATAGAATAAGTATAACCGGATAATGTTTAACAGTTTTTATGACGGATTTTATATCAAGTTTCTGGATATCGCAATCAAGGATAACAATGTCCGGCGTTTCTACCTTTAAGATATCCTCAATATTAATTTCTTCGGAAGATACCAAAAATTCCTTACCTTTAACTGCTGATTTGACTAGTTTCTCTTTCTCATCTGAATCGGTTATAAAAAGTATTCTTGCCATATTTATATATTAACAGTAAATCGTGCAAGGGCAAATTATAACAATAAATTAATAATAATTTATTATCTTCCGAAAATCAGCACCCATTTAAGCTTTTTGACCCGTTTATCCTCTCCGGCTTCAGGATTAACCGCTATTAACTTTGTCAATACTTTGGCTGCACGTATCAATTTTCTTTGATTAATATACAGTTTTGTTAAATTTACACTGTACATAATACTTTGAGGATATTCGCTAACTAAAATTTCATACTGCTCAATAGCCTTTTTGTAATCGTGTTTTTTGTAGTAGATATTAGCAAGCAGAGCGGTAACACTGTTTTTGCTGCGATATTTTTGCGCCTCCTGTGTATAGTAGAGTGCTTTATTCATATCACCGGTTTCGTAACATATAACTGCAAAATCATAGTAAATAATGAATTTGGTATTGTTATCTGAAGCCAGTTTGATTGCACGTTTCAGGCAATCACGCGCCTTATCATAATCCTTAGCAAATATAGCAGTCTGCGCTAAATCAATATACCCGTTAGGAAGTGACGGCGCCTGACGAATATAATTTTCTGCTTCTGAAACTTTTGTTTTGTTAATCTCTTCCGGCTCCCCAAATATCATTTTAGGATGAATACTGTATGAAGGTTTTCCTGCTGTAATATCCGGCTTGATATCATACAGAAGTTTCATTGTGTTAATATCGCTTTGTGAGAGTTTTTTGTAATCTTTTTTCGTAACGTTCGGAGAGGAGAGGTATAAAACATCCTCCGGATTTCTGCTGTGTCCGAATATACCTAGCGCATGAGCCGTTTCATGAAGCGCTGTGTTATAAATCTCTTCCGCTGAGAAATATTTACCCTGATTATTTTTTGTATAAAGTGTAATCTTCATACTTTGCAAAGTACTGCCGTCAAATACCGGTTCTGTATTTGCTACAATATAGAGATTCTGGTTGTCTTTGGCATTTTCATTAATGGTTAAATCTTCAAATTCAATAGTTATATCAGGGTTTTTATCATCAAAAACAAATACAAGTTTATTGCCTGTAGCGCGCTGCCATTCCATTAGAGCGCTTTCAACTTCATTTATAAAATACAGAGCTAAATCATCGCGTTTTTTAATACAGACTTTTATCGGGTTTTTGCCCCAGCGTATAATTTTATCATTATAAGGAACAAGTTTTATATAATTAGGCTGATATTTTTGTGCAAACCTTTCTTCAAGCTCATGAAAGTATTCAATTGCTCTGGTTTGATATATATCATAAATTCCGTCATTAACAAATTCTATTAATGCTTCCTGCGCCTCGTATGAGCCATCCAGCCTGATAATGGTATCAAGGAAAAGTTTTCTGTAATTATTATTGGTGATATCGCTTCTGTAGGCGCTGCCTGCAAGTTTGAACGCTTTTTCATCCCCGCCTGAGGTAAACGCTGACTGTGCTTGTTTATAATCAAATTCCGGTTTATGTTCCAGATAGAAATACCCGCCCCATAATAGAGCCAAAACTGCAATTATAATGCTAATACGTTTTATCAAAACTGCTCTCCTTAATACTATCCCTGATTAATATTATATTTTAATAAAGATATAATAACAAGCCGGATATATAAGAGTTTGCGGAATGTGTACATTTTTGACTTTTTGAGTGTTCTCATAAAGAAAAAGCCGGGGAGATATGAAGCCGGCCGGGGTAAATATATGTGCGTTTATTAGGAGTTAAAAAACAAATTTTAAACTAATTTAATAGAATATATGTCCGTATTTTTCTGATGAATTCATAACTTCAAGGGCAAAGTTTATTATTTTGCCGTCGGCTCTGAAATACTGATAATGGTTTTTTGCTTTTCGTAAAGCTTTATCTCCGCTGCGTAATTTATCGTTAAGTAATTGTATAGCAAATTTTGTCAAATCCTCTCCAAAGTTTTCAACGAGTCTGTTAAACTGCTCTCCGGTTAATAAAACCTCGCCGTATTTTTCAACATCCTCTTGCTGAATTTCTTTTCTTCTGGCAAATTTTTTTCTCATACTGTAAAGGAATACCAACCTTTCTTATTAAATCTTTTACTACATGTTTCATATTGCATTCATTCGGTGAATGTTTAAAATAAACCCGGTACAAAAAACAAATCTCGCATTGACAGCCTATTTCGTAGCACTCTATTGCTGTTCTGTTCCAGAGATATCGTAACGGGTCGCTTTCTCTTTTTACTCTCGGACACATAACTATCTTAGACACTCCCTTAACACTGCTTTATAATATCTTTTTACTCTTTGTTCTGAATTGCTGTAAATAATTCTCCTTGCAATATTGCAGGCCTGGTTACGTGTAATAAGGTAGTTATCCGAGTACAGGATATATTCTGTGATGTAATGTATTAGAAGCTGCATTTTTAGTTTTTTTAGTTTAGATTGTTCTAATTTTGTTTTCTCCCAAAAAGATTTACAAAATGATACATAACGTGAAACGGTGTTGTCTACTGCTTTTCTCTTCATTTTTAATTTTCCTCCTTAAAAATATTTGACAAATTATATGGAAATCTATTGACCTTTTGGCAAGTATATGTAATAATGACCTTGACAAGGCTAACACTAACAATACATATTGTAAAACACATTTTTACAAATGTCAAGTACTAATTGTGGGGAATCATGAAAATAAAAGACTTAACAACTCTGGTCACCCGAAAAACAGGCTTCCCGGTCAACCAGTCAATGATAGCAGACGTTCTCGGTGTTACCAGACAAACTATTAGTAACAGAATACGGACTGACAGCGAATTAACCGTGTCTGAATTGATGAAAATTGAAGCTAAATACAATATTGATTTGCTCGGCTCTTCAAGCAGCGATACAACGCAAATCTTCTATTACCGGGATGTATTTGCCAGCTGCGGTGACGGCAATATTGTTTTTTCCGAAGATAAAACCCCGGTATGCATTGCTAAAATGTTTATCCGGAATTTCTCTTCTAATAAACAGTACTCTCTGATTAATGCTTCCGGTAACAGCATGTCACCGTTTATTAATACCGGTGATAAACTTATTATCGAACATAAAGAGGGTAATGAACAGGTTATTGATGACAAAATTTATGTATTTTGTTATAAAAATGAATTCTTTGTTAAAAGACTCTCAAAAAATATTGACGAATTGATTGTTAAATCGGATAACGAGGATTACAGATCACGTGTTATAAAAGACGAGGATCTTAATAATGTTAATATTATCGGCGAAGTCGTAGGCGTTATCAGAACAATATAATTCATTTTGTGTAAACTTGTGTTATAACGATGTAAAATAAAATTTATTTTGCATCGTTTAATACTTGTTCAGAAGATGTTGTTTCGGATTGTTTTTTAGTTCTATATACATTTATAAGGCTCAGACAAAACATTATTATAACGATTGCAAAAATATAGCAGATATAATGTTTAATAGAGCCGGCAAAATATGTTGCTATACCTCCGACAGCGATGGCTGCTGAAGTCATTATTGCAGTGGTTTTCTTTTGGGAAAAGCCTGCTTTCAATAATTTGTGGTGAATATGTTCTGCATCTGCAACAAACGGTGATTTTCCTTTGAGAATCCTTCTTAAAGAAGCAAAAGTTATATCAATAATAGGCACAGCAAGTACTATAAACGGAAGTAATATTGCAAGCGCAGCACCTTTCATTACGCCGGTAACGGAAAGTGCAGCCAGAAGGAACCCTGAAAAAAGCGAGCCTGAATCGCCCATAAAGATTCTTGCGGGATTAAAATTGTAAGTAAGAAATGCAAGCATTGAGCCTGCAAGGATACAGGCAATAAGCGCGCTTATAGGATATGCCGGAGTAACCGCAAGGGCAATTATTGCGAGTGTAATAGAGTTAACAGTGATAACTGAGCCTGCAAGTCCGTCTACTCCGTCAATAAAATTAATTGCATTGCTTATTCCGACTATCCACAAAACAGTTATAGGATATGACAGGTATCCAAGCGGAACAGGGTTCCCTATAAGGTTAAATACTACATCAATTTTTACACCGAGAAGGTATACTAGTGTCGCTATCAGAATTTGAATAACAAGTTTGAATTTCGCAGGAAGGTTATAAATATCATCAACAAGTCCGAGTAAAAACATTAAAGAACCGCCGAGAAGAATTCCTGAAAGCAAACTGCCGTAAGGGTAATAGCTTAGCAGCACTAAGAATAAAAATGTTGCCATAGTACTTAGCCATATAGCAATACCGCCAAGTCTTGATATTGGAACTTTGTGTATTTTCCTTTCATTTGGCTCATCAACAAGTCCTTCTTTTTTTGAAAAATCTATTACAAAAGGCAGAATCAATACTCCTAAAATGTAAGATATAATAGCACCAATTATATGAGCTTGTGATAATTTGATAATAATTTTATTTTCCTCTTTCTATAACTTTAATACAACGGGTGTTTCAGACACAGAGCAAGGGATTTTTCTTTTAAAGTCTTTAGTACCGAGTCATTATCCGAATTTGTAACAGCATCGGCAATAATTCCGGCAATTTCCTTCATATCCTCCTCTTTGAATCCTCTTGTTGTAACTGCTGCTGCACCAAGTCTTATACCGCTTGTTATAAAAGGACTTTGAGGGTCATTTGGAACCGTATTTTTGTTTGCTGTTATTCCGACAAGTTCCAGAACATTAGCCATATCTTTACCTGTTTTTCCTGTTCCGCGGAGATCTAAGGTCATAAGGTGATTCTCGGTCATACCGCCTACGATATTCATACCGTTGTCAAGAAGTCCCTTTGCTAATGCTTTTGCGTTTTTAACTATTTGTTCTGCATATTCTTTAAATTCAGGTGTTGAGGCTTCTAATAAAGCGACAGCTTTTCCTGCAATAATATGTTCGAGCGGGCCGCCCTGAGTTCCCGGGAATACGGCTTTATCAATCCCTGCGGCATGTTCTGCATCGCACATAATAATTCCGCCTCTGGGGCCTCTTAGGGTTTTATGCGTAGTTGTTGTAACAAATTGTGCATAACCTGCCGGGCTTGGATGAACTCCGCCGGCTACAAGTCCTGCGATATGCGCGATATCTGCAAGCAGGTATGCACCGGTTTCGTCTGCAATTTCTCTGAACCGTTTGAAATCTATTATTTTAGAGTAGTTGCTTGCACCGCATATAATTAGTTTAGGCTTGTATTCCTTTGCTTTTTTAAGAACATCATCGTAATCAATTTCACCGTTATCATTAACTCCGTAGCTTTTTACATCAAAATAAAGCCCTGAGAAGTTAACCGGAGAACCGTGGCTTAAGTGGCCTCCGTTTGACAAATCCATGCCTAAAATAGTATCACCGGGTTTAAGCAGGTACATAAATACGGCCATATTTGCCTGCGCACCGCTATGCGGCTGAACATTGGCATGCTCCATGCGGAAAAGTTTTTTAGCCCGCTCTTGAGCCAGTTCTTCTATTTTATCAACATTGCCGCAGCCGTTATAAAACCGTTTATATGGTTTGCCTTCTGCGTATTTGTTTGTCAACACAGAGCCGCAGGCCTCCATAACGGCAGGGGATGTAAAATTCTCGCTCGCAATAAGTTCTATTGTTGTCTGTTGGCGTTTTAATTCCAAATCAATATACCGTGCAACTTCGGCATCTGTTTTTCTCAAATGTTCCAAATTCATCTCATCCTCCTGCAATCTTTTTTGATTATAAGACAAAAAACCGGAGTGTGCAATTTGTTAAGCGGGTATAGAATCATGCTGCTAGTGAATCATCGGGATAATAAGTTTTTGTCCGATAGAAAGCGCATTAGGATTAGACATGTTATTTGCTTCTTTAATCAAATCGACTTTTTTAAGATCAAAACTACCGTAGAATCTAATAATAATACTTTCCAGTGTGTCGCCGGACTTGACGGTATAAGTTTGTGATGATGGAGTAGAAACAGTTTCAACAACTGCTGCTGAATCTGCCGGAATAAATGCAAATTTCGCATCCTCAACAGGTGCTTTAGGGGGTTTGATTTTAGCTTCTCTCGGCGCGGTGCAGTTAATGAGTATAGAAACCATTGTTGTCATAATCAATGTAATAACGGCTCCTACAATAAGACCCAGAACGAAGTATACCTGTGGAGATTTGTCCATGGGTTTGTGGGATACCCGAAAGTTCTGCCATAGAACATCAAGTTCGCGTTCCTTGGTCTGATCCCTATAAAAATTGCTGTCCTGATGCCTTGCGCTATAATTATTTATAGAACGCATCATGTCCATTTTTTCTCTGGTCAGATTAGAACGTCTAAGAGTTGAACCTTTCATTAAACCTCACTACCCGATATTATACACACCAAATTTAACATAAAAATTAAGATATGGCAAGTATTGTTACAAAAATCATTTATTTAAAGGAGATTATAATAATCCTTTCTCTTCAAGAGCAGACAGAATTTCTTTTCTGAGTTTGTAATTGTTCTTTTCTTTGTTGTAAATCTGTTTTAAAAGGACTATAGCATACTGATTTCCTGTATCATTATTGATTATTTGTATAAGTTTTGTAACGGCGTTAGTCTTGGCTCCTTTGGCGTAAAGTACCTGAGGGTACAGTACAATCGAGCGCTGGGAAGGGTGTTTTTTGTAAGTGTAGTTTGCGCAGTTTTGTGCTGCGGTATAGTTTTTAAGGCTTATGTAGCAGTTTGTAATTTCTGCATAAATCTCTGTTTTAATATCTGAGGAATCAATAAGCGGAATAATGCTTTTGTATTCATTTATAGCTTTGGTATAGTTACCGTTTTTCTGATAAGCTATCGCAAGTCTTATTTTTGAACTCGGGTCATCAGGAGTAATTTTTGTATTAATTTTCGCAGCCGTTTCTGCGTCTGCCAGAAGCTGCTCTTCGCCCCCGACAACCTGGGCTTTAGTCATAAGATTTGCTTTTTCTGACTCTGTAAGCGGTTTGTTAGTATTATCCGGCACCATTGAGTATAAAAGCTTTAATGTAGTTAAATCACGTTTTGATATATCGTAGTTCCGGTTTACAGTAACAGGATACATTAAATCAGATGATTTAGAACTGTGTCCTGCCAGTCCCAGTGAGTGTCCTATTTCGTGAAGGGCAACATCATATATCATTTCCGGCGAAAAGTTACGCCCCTTACTGTCTGCATATCTAAATCTTATAACAGAATCTGCTATCAGGTTCCCGTTATACTTAAACTGGTGATATCCTGCGGTATCACCGGACAGGTTTGGCAGGTCAGGTTCAAAATAACATTTCATATCAGCGTTGTCAGGTGAAGAAACCAGACTAAATGAAATATATCCGCCTGTAACATTCTGCCACTTGGCGTAAGCCTTTTTAATCTGTGTTATATAGTATTCCGGCACACCGCTGCCCTGCTGGATATATACTTTTAATGGAAATGTGTTTACATTCCATCTTGTAACATCTCCCTGCGCTATAACCCCGCGGATATACGAGTTTGGAATAACGCTAGATAGATTGTAAGAATTAACTGTAATCGTATCGTAAGGTGAAGCAATTACGGAGGTTCCCAGTAAAAGACAAAAATATCCTGTAAATAATAGTTTTTTCATAGTAGTCTAATATTATCAAATTTTTTATTTTTTTAAATCAACCGTTTATTTGATAATTATTAAATGTAAATTCTTATTTTATACGTAATATTTAAATTCCCCATACTAAAGTATGATTTTTTATTGTTTCCCCTGTTAATAGGCAGGTATATATAATATAATGATTGTATACTATTGACTTTATTATAGATATTATTAAACAAGAAGTTAATAATACCGATCAACAATCAAAAACATAGGAGAGTGTCATATGGGCATGGCAGCATCACAAGCCAGATACCTTCAGCTTTCTGCAAGAATGTCAAACTGCGAGTATGAAGGTCAGCAAATAAACCAGCAGCGTACAATTTTAGCGAACGAGAGTGCGAATTTGTTTAATCAAATGTTAGTAATGCAGGTTCCGACAGTGCCGTCGTCTACCGATTTTACTACAGTACAGTATACATTTTCTGACGGTTCTTATGACCAGACCATAGATAGTTATTATCAAATAGGAACTCCTAATAGTGAATATAACTATGTTGTAACACACTCATATACGGTGGAGCGTTACACGGGTTCCATGAAGCATCTTTCAGACCCGCAGGTACAATTCTCAAGCCCCGAGAATCTGCTTACTCCGGAAGCTTATGAAACTTTCCAGCAAGCTATATACAGAAGTTATGCAGACTATCAGAATGAGCTTTCCACATATAATACAATGCGCGATGATGCGGAAGCGTTGCTAAGCGATGTAGAAGCTGCTCAGGTGGATTTGTTAAATCGTATAGGCAAGACTACAGAAACAAACCTCTCGTATGACCCGCTGACAGATATTTATACGGTTACTGATAATTCAGGCGCACAGTATAACTTGACTGAGGTTGCACAGAACGCTGATATAGAAACTCTTATCAAAGCCGGTGTTATGACAGAAGGTGATACATATTACAGTTATCAGGATGGTGATGGTACAACACATTACCTGTCGCAGACTGATATGGAAAAATTTACAACCGGAGCCGCAGCCGGACTTACCGGATATGCAATAGATTTGGGTAATCCTGATACTATACAGGCAGTAAATGATTATGATGTTGCTCTGCAAACGTATAATGATGCACTGGATACGGCACAGGAATATTATGATAATGAAGTTACTAACGCGTACAACAATTATCAAACCTTGTTAAATACTTACAACAACTCAACAAGACCGACTTATATAGGTAATTGTGCATTGGAAGAAATTCCTGTAGGTGAAATGACAGAGGATCAAATAACAGAACTCCAGCAGGTAATTTATGATCTTGCTCAGGATGGAATAGAGTCCAATCTGGCTTCATGCTTTGACGCAAACGGTGATTACCGCGGCGGTGTGTTCGCATTTGAATTATATGGAAAAACTTATTATACAACTTATGACGATTTATACGCGTCATATCAGTCAGTTGATGAGTCCGATTCAAACAATGGTATTGACCGTCAAATGTCATTGCCCTACTATAGCGCAACTTATGTGGATACAAAAGTAGAAACAACAGAAAATGCTTTATTGGAAACTGATTCAAGCGGCAGATTTGTATCAATCAGGCTTGAAAATGATTCTGTAAAATATACGTTGAACGCGGAAACAGTGACAGATGAAACAGCGTATCAAGATGCAATGAACCAGTATTATTATGATACGGCGCAATACCAAAAAACCATAGCAGATATTAATGCGAAAACATCAATTATTCAGCAAGAGGACAGAACATTAGAATTGCGGCTGGAGCAGCTTGATACAGAGCGAAATACGTTAAGTACAGAAATGGAAGCAGTTCAAAAAGTTCTCAGCGACAATATTGAGAGAACATATAAAACATTTGGCGATTAGTCTTGACTTTCTGATAACAATTATTAAGAGGTTAATATGGCTTATAAAAATGATGGATATCTTGTAATAGCAAATAGATATGGTGCTGCATCAGGCAATGCTAAAGCTCTGATGTATGAAACCTATGACCGTTTAAGAGATTTAACGGTATCAGGCAGTACCGCAACAGGGAGCGGATTTGGTGCAACAGGCGGATTCCTGTACCAGCTTGCAAGTTTGTTTTCTCCATCTGCCTTTATGACAACATTAGGCGGCACTGATACGATGAATATTCCCGGAACGTCATACTGGTCGCCGTATATAGGTGCTAATGGCTCGGCAAGTGCGCAATACAGTTCATTTGGTTTGAATTCTCTTTATAATTATTCAGGCTTTCCAAATGGTGCTGCATCTGTATATTCAGGACTGAGCGGAACCGCAACAGGCGGTGCTGCGTCTGTGGGGTTGATAAGCGGTGTCGGCTCTTATGACGGTTATGCAACAGGTTATGCTTCAAGTATTGGTTCTATTGCAGATATTGCTTCTGCCGCCGGCTACGGCGCCGGCATGGCATCGGGTTACGGAGTTGGACAAACATTTGTAACCCAGTTAGGCGGAATAATTTCGGGATGGGGCGGAATACTTCAATCCATGGCTCCGTATATGGGTGAATGGGGGCTTCCGGCAATTCTGTGCGGCAACTTATTATCCGGAACCGGTTCGGCCGCAATCTCCGCAGTCCAAAGTGTAGCGCAAAACGTACTTACTAACGCTGATACAATTCTTTCACAAAAAGTTACCAATATTGAAACCGTAGTTAAAATGCTTGATACTCAGTCCGATATCGTTAGAAAAATGCTTAAAGATGATATTGAGGGTAACAGTCAGGAAGTACAAAATATTTCTTAATAAATTTATTATGTTTTTAAGAGTCTTTCTAAGAACAATGTTCAATAGCATTTGCAATAACGTAATAACCGGATTCGCGGTTAAATGTGTAAATTTTTGTAACAATCATAGGAGAAATGAACAAAACTTTCTAAAGTTTTCAAAAAATTTGCCGTTAAATAAACAGGGTACGAATAATCTGATTTCGTTCCGCAGTATTACCGGCGATGAAATAGACTGTAAAAATGTTAAGACATGTTAAACTACACCCGGGAATATAGCAATTTTTCCTCGTTACATGTTTTAAATATAATAGAAGGTCTATTAAAGTAGGAAAATTCTATTATGAACGATACTTTAAAGACAACAATCAGACGATTGATAAACTTTTTAAACTTTACAAGAAATTTCTTTATGAGAAATAATCCGTTTTTAATGTTATTCAATAGTCTGTTTACTTCCTTCAAAGACATGCTTCAGGTCAGACAGAAACTGAAGATGGCAAAATACAGAGTTAATTACAACAAGCATAAACTCAGTAAGATGGAAGCTCTGATAGCAGAAAGTAATGAACACACGTTTTTGAAAGGAAGGAATTTGAACCAACTAAGATAAGGAAGTGTGTGTTATGGGTGTAGTATCGACGATTTTCAGGACACAAATGCTGGTAGCAAGACAGCACGATTTGGAAGCATTTATTTCTGATCTTGCAGAAGCGAAGATGGAGCTGGCAAGTTCTGTTACTGATTACATTGATGCCGGTCAGGATTTGGATGATAATAGTCCGGTAGTTAAGCGCTTAAGGGCGCGGCGTGAAAAGTTGGAATTGATGGAAAAAAAGATTGATATGCGTATGCAGGAATATCAGAATAAACTCAATATGGTTAATACTGAGCTTCAATCATTAAACGGTGCTGCCGGTAATCAAATCCAAAGGAGTTTCAGCTATCAGCTTTAGTTAGCTGATTAATCGTTTCGGGCTTGTTTTTATTCTAAAAACATGAAATTATGTTCTTATGACAGAGAACATTATTAAAGTATGTAATATTTCGGTAAATTATACTCCGGCAGGGAAGTCCTCCGGAGAGATTGTTCGTGCTTTAAAAGGGGTAAGTTTTGAAGTAAAGCAGGGAGAAGTTTTTGCAATCGCAGGAGAGTCGGGCTGCGGTAAATCTACACTTGCTAAGAGTATTATAAGACTTTTGAAACTTGATTCCGGAAAAATTTTATTTAAAGGCAGGGATATAAGTAAATTATCGGGTAAAGAGAAAAAAGAATTTACCAAATCTGTGCAGATGGTTTTCCAGAACCCGTATCATAGTCTTAATCCAAAAATGAAGATTTATGATACTTTAAAAGAACCGCTTGATATAAATTTTCATTTATCAGGCAGGGAAAAACAGCAAAAGATTGAAAAAGTTATAACGGATGTCGGGTTAAATATTAGTGCGTTGGATAATTATCCCCACGAGTTTTCCGGCGGGCAGCGGCAGCGTATTGCTATTGCAAGAGCGCTTGTATCAGAACCCGAAGTTGTTATAGCAGACGAGCCTGTAAGTGCGCTTGATGCGAGTATTCAGGCGCAAATCCTTAATTTGTTAAACAAACTTAAACAAAAATACAATCTGACAATTATATTTATATCCCACGACTTACGTGTAATCAGGTATTTGTCGGACAGGGTAGGGATAATGTATCTTGGCGAACTAGAAGAACTCGGAACAGTGGAGGATATATTTGATAACCCGAAACACCCGTATACGAGAATGCTTCTTGATTCTATACCATATATTGGTAAAGAAAAACCGGAATTTACGGATAAAGAACCGGAAAATAATAATATTAACGGATGTTCCTTTATACCGCGCTGTACGAGATGTACACTTGAAAAGTGTTTGGAAAACCCTCAGTTGAAACAAATTTCTGAAACACACAGTGTACGGTGTTCTTTATACAGTATGTGATTGACCATATTGGTCTTTGGGTGATATTATTAAAATATGGAAAAGAACAAATTTCTCCGGTCAATCATTGAGAGTCCGAGTTTCAACCTGCTGGCTTTTCAGGCGTTTACTTTTGTGATTATGATAATTGCGGGCGCTGCCGGTGCTTTCCAGTTTGTTCCGTTTTATGGTGTAGAAGATTCATTATATTGTTATATTATTGCGTGTTTATATATAGCGGCCGGAACAGTTATTTACACTTCAATTATTTTTCTTATCGGTAGTATATTAAGAAAATTACATGTTATTTTGTTTAATAAGTATTTAATAATTATTAATTTTATATTGTTTTATATTATATATACGGTATTAATTCATATTTACTATACTCCTTCAACATCGCCGACAGCAACGGATGCGTATGGCTGGGCGCTGGTTTTTGGTATTATTTTTTCTATATATAGTGTTTTGTATTGTGCATTGCCGCTATATATTCTTACAGTTGTGGTTGGACTTATTAGGAAAATAAGACTTGTGCCGATGCAGTATCAGAAAACGCCGTTACGAATGTGCGCTGTAGTTATACCGGCGGTTATTTATATTTTTATTATTCTTATTACTATTATTTTCTTTTTCAAAATGGGATTTATTTAAAAAAAGTTACTATAAACGCAATTATTTGAAAACTTATCATTTCTATTCTCCATTTTCTTGTTTTATCAATATAAAAGTGTTACTATTGCTTTATGGGCATTAACAAAATAATCCGGTCAATTATTGAGCGTCCGAGTTTTAACCTTTTGGCTTTTCAGGCGTTTACTTTTGTGCTTCTGGCGATTGCGGGCGCTGCCGGCGCCTTTCAGTTTGTTCCGTTTTTCGGATTTGAGGGAGTATATACATTTTATTTCATAGGATATTTTTATATAGCAGCCGCAGTTATTATTTACACTTCAATTATTTTTCTTATCGGCAGTATATTAAAAAAATTATATATCCTTTTGTTTAATAAATATTTGATTATTACTAATTTGATTTTGTTTTATATCATATATAGTATTTTAATCTGGAATTATCATACAGCTCCGGCGACGCCTTCTGAGGGGGATGGATATGCGTGGATACTGGTTTTTGGTATTGGGTTTCTCTTATATGGTATTTTGTATTGCGCATTACCGCTATATATTCTTACAGCCGTGGTTGAACTTATTAGGAGAATAAGACTTGCACCGATGCAGTATCAGAAAACGCCGTTACGAATGTGTGCTGTAGTTATACTGGCATTGGTTTATGTGTGTGTTATACTGTATATTTTGATAGAAATGCTTACGTAAAACTTTACTCAAGTTGTATTATTAATATCAAAATGCTATTATCATTTTATGGAAAAGAATAGATTTCTCAGGTCAATCATTGAGCGTCCGAGTTTTAACCTTTTGGCGTTTCAGGCATTAACTTTTGTGATTATGATAATTGCCGGCGCTGCCGGTGCATTCCAGTTTGTTCCGTTTTTCGGAACATCAAAAATAAGCTGGTATTATATTTATGAAGTATTCTTATTTGCTGCAATAACTTATATCTATCTTATAGTTATTTTTACTGTTGTAAGTACTCTAAATAAAGTATATATTCTTTTTAATAAAAAATTCATTATTTCCAAAGCGATTGTGTTTTATTTTTTATTTGGAATATTAACTCTTTTGCTGCAATATCAAAAGCAAAATGAATCAGACAATATAAATTTGGCCCAAGGTATATTTGGCTATAATATTATACTAATATTTGAGCTTTTTTTATTTACAATTTTTCCTTATATTATAATGTTTTTTATTGAACAAATTAATAATATACGGCTGAGTTCTCTTCCTTACTTTAAAACCCCGTTCCGAATGTGTGCTGTAGTTATACCGGCGGTTATTTATATTTGTATTATTCTGTATATTTTAGTAGAAATGTTTACATAGAAATTTTGTTAAATTTGTATTATTATTATCATCTTATGGAAAAGAATAAATTTCTCCTGTCAATCATTAAGTGTCCTAGTTTTAACCTTTTGGCTTTTCAGGCGTTTACTTTTGTGATTATGATAATTGCCGGCGCTGCCGGTGCATTCCAGTTTGTTCCATTTTTCGGACTTGAAGGAATTAGTATGTATTATTTTTATTTCCTTCATTTTGTGATTGTTGGTAGTTTTATTTATACACTTATTATTTTTGTAACAGGTTGTGTAATAAAAAAGGTTGATAATATTTTATTTAGTAAGAATTTAATTATATTTAACTGTTTATTATATTATAT